>CAZWEP010000001.1:0-77972 GCA_964632565.1 uncultured Marinobacter sp.
AGCCAGAGCCAGAGCCAGAGCCAGAGCCAGAGCCAGAGCCAGAGCCAGAGCCAGTCCTTGCTGAACCCGAGCCAAGTTTGGAAGAGCAGGTTGTTGCAGAGCCAGCGAACAACGAATTTGATTGGGTTCGGGATTTTCGCAGCCTCGGGATTGTAGGCATGCCCGGCAACCTCGCGAGCAATGCCGCCATGGTTCAGAATGGTCAGGAGATTCAGCTGACCCTGGATGAGGGCCACGCGCGCCTTTTAAACGCTCGTCACGAAGAACGTATCCTTGAGGCATTGAGGAATCGATTCGGCGCCACCATACAATTGGTAGTAAAGGAAGGTGACACCGGGGGCCAGACCCCGGCAGCCTGGGAAGAGCGTCAACGCGTGGCCAGGCAAGCGGCCGCGGAAGCCGCAATTAAGAGTGATCCCGCTGTAAAATCCATCGTTGAGCGGTTTGAGGCGAGAATCGTAGAAGGTAGTGTCCAGCCGATCAAAGGGGCGTGATCAGTAAACGTACCCTGGGGCGTTGGACAGAATGGTTTAGGAGAATCCGCGATGAACAACATGGGCGATTTAATGAAGAAGGCCCAGAAGATGCAGGAAGAAATGCAAAAGGCTCAGGAAGAGGCCGCGAAAGCAGAAGTGACCGGAGAATCAGGCGCCGGTCTGGTTAAAGTGACCATGAATGGGCGCCACGATGTGCGGAAAGTCGATATCGATCCGTCCCTGCTGAGTGAGGAAAAGGATATCCTGGAAGATCTTCTGGCTGCGGCCATTAACGACGCGGTTCGTCGAGTCGAAGAGAACCAGAAAGAAAAAATGGCTGGGATGATGTCCGGTATGGGAATGCCGCCCGGTTTTAAGATGCCGTTTTAACGAGGAATCTCCATGGCTTTCAGTCCACTGGTGGATGAACTGGTTGAATCGTTGCGCTGCTTGCCCGGTGTTGGTCAGAAAACGGCGCAGAGAATGGCGTTTCACCTTTTAGAGCGTGGTCGGTCCGGTGGCAGTCGTTTATCGGAAGCCCTTGAGCGCGCCATGTCCGGGGTTAGGCGCTGTGAGAGTTGCCAGAATTTCGCTGACACAGAAATCTGCGGAATTTGTGAAACCCCCGAACGCCGCAACGGCACTCTGTGTGTTGTCGAGAGTCCCTCAGATCTGCTGGCCATCGAGCAGGCAGGAGATTACCCGGGCAGCTATTTTGTGCTGATGGGGCACCTGTCTCCGATAGATGGTGTCGGGCCTGAGGAAATTGGCATCGAGAGGCTTCTCAAACGAATCAACGATGAGGGCGTGACAGAACTCATCCTGGCGACCAATCCAACGGTCGAAGGAGAAGCGACAGCCCATTACATCGCGGATCGCCTCGATGGCCGCAATATTCTGATCACTCGTCTGGCTCACGGGATCCCCGTTGGCGGTGAACTCGGATACGTGGACGGCTTTACCCTCAGTCACGCCTTCCGAGGTCGCAAGCCTCTGGCTGAATGATCCTCCAAGAGACATTTATGGATGTTACCAACCCCGTGGGACCCACAAGAGCTAAGTGGATCAGCAATGTTGAAGAGCTGAACAACTGGCTCCTGGAATACCCGACACAGCCGCTGGCGGTCGATACCGAATTTGAGCGCGTCAGCACCTTTTATCCCATTCCCGGTCTTGTTCAGTTGGGGCAGGGACGTGAGTTCCGCCTGGTGGAGCCATCTGTCGCAGAATCGAGTGAAGTGTTTCGCCAGCAGCTGGCGGATCCCGCCAGGCTAAAACTGCTCTATGCCATGAGTGAGGATCTCGAGCTATTACGCCATTGGTTGAAGCTGGAGCCGGCAGGTTTGATCGACCTTCAAATCGGAGCCGCGATGGCGGGCGCCGGATTTTCGGTCGGCTACGCACGTCTGGTTGAGCAGCTCTTTAATGAAACACTCGATAAGTCAGCGACAAGGTCAGACTGGTTAGCAAGGCCACTCTCCGAGGCTCAGGAGCGTTATGCGACGGACGATATCCGGTTCCTGGAGCCTACTTATCATTGGGTGATGAAGGCTTTGAGCAAAAACGGTCTCAGCGACGCGCTGATAGAAGAGAGCCAGCGATTTGCGGATGACCTTGCCGCACAGGATGATCCTTCCACCCACTACCTCAAGCTGCGCGGTGGATGGGCTCTAAGCAAGCAACAGCAAGGAGTGCTCAAAGCACTTGTACAATGGCGAGAAAAGGAAGCGCGTGAGCGAAATCGGCCGCGAAGTCGCGTGGTAGCGGATGCGCTACTGATTGCTATTGCTGACCTTTTACCCGGTTCGACAAAAGAGCTCGCCCGCGTGAAAGGATTTCCTCCCGCCGCCATCCGCCGATACGGCAGCGACATTGTGGACTTGGTGGCTGAGGCTAAATCTCAGGACCACTCGGCCATAGCGGCCATCTCGCCACCTCTCGCCCGGTCTGATCAGGCTTCCTACAAACAGCTAAAACGACTGATGAACGAAGCCGCCGATGAGAGTGGTGTTCCGATTGAGTTGCTTGCACCTCGAAAACGACTGGAAACGGTGATTCGACAGCGGGATGTGTCTTCTGGGTTTTTCTCGGTAGGTTGGCGAAAGAATGCAATTGCGCCGGTTCAGGATCGGATAGAGGAATTACTGGAAAATGAGTGAGAAAGCATTTGTTTCTGTTTTCAGGAGCAGCAAAAAACCGGACACCTACCTTTTTATCAAACGTGGACAGGTTTGGGATGATCTGCCGGAGAGTCTGAGGACCATTTTTGGAGCAGGGGTGCATTCAATGGATCTGGTGTTGACTCCAGAGCGCAAGCTCGCGCGAACGACGGGCAAGCAGGTGCTCGATGCGATTGAAGAGAAAGGTTTTTACCTGCAGATGGCCGAGGAAGCGAGCGGCTACGTCGTGGATTTCAGAAAGAAACCCTCGCAGAGTGCAGAATGATTGCTGAAATCCCTTTCTGGCAGAGAAAGCGGCTAGACGAAATGACGGCCCAGGAGTGGGAGTCTTTGTGCGATGGCTGCGGTAAATGCTGCCTTGCAAAACTGGAAGACGAAGACACGGATGAGGTTTACTACACTGATCTGGTTTGCCGATACATGGATCAGGACAGTTGTCGCTGCACGGTTTACGCCAATCGGCTGGAGAAAGTGCCCGCCTGCACGGTACTGACTCCGAATAACCTGGCTGATTTTCATTGGCTTCCTTACACCTGCGCCTATCGGACATTGGCGGAGGGAAGGGCGCTTGCAGATTGGCATCCGCTTCGGTCGGGGAATCCTGATACCGTTCACAGCGCGGGTGTTTCAGTTCGGCACAGGGTGATCTCTGAGGCAAAGGTTCCCGAAGAAGATTGGGAAGAACACATAATTCACTGGATTCTCTAAATGATGGACGCTGATACCAATTTTGCGTATGGCCTGTTCTGGGCGCTTTACGCGATCGCATTTGTCGTATTTTTCTACCTCTCCTCCCGTGTTCTTCGGATCGTTCCGTTCTATGGTGTCCGGACACTTCTGCAGGCCGCCCTGGTGGTCATCTTCTTAACGCCCGTTGAGTCCACTGATGTCGCCGGTTGGTGGATGCCGGCATGGTTACATGGCGGATATGAGACTGTGCTGGGACAGGCCGACGAAGCCGGACGAGCCCTTTTCAACCTCGGCATTGCGGCCCTGGTTATGTTGTTGATCTGGATTCTGGATCTGGTTCGTTATCGACTCGTCAATCGTTAAAGCAAGGCGGACTGTCATGGATGCCTCGCGTTGCTCAGGTAGACCTGTTATTCACTCAATGAAAGCGTTTCTGGTTCTCCTTCTGCTCGCAATGCCGGTCGTCTCAGTTGCTGAACAAGATCAGGCTTTGCAACTACCGCCGGATGCCGATATTCGGATTATTGTCGACATATCCGGTTCGATGAAACAAAACGATCCCAACAACCTGCGCCAGCCCGCGGTCAGACTCCTTGCCAGAATGATCCCCGCAGGCTCGACAGCGGGAGTATGGACTTTCGGACAATGGGTCAACATGTTGGTCGCGCACGGCGAGGTTGATGCCTCGTGGCGCGAGTCGGCAGTCAGTCAATCCCGTGAAATCAACTCAGTCGCATTAAGGACAAATCTAGGCGAGGCGATCAGGGTCGCCAGCGACCCTTACCTGGGCGGCGAGAATCTCGATACCACTGATTTCATTCTTCTGACGGACGGCAAGGTCGATGTATCTGACGTTGATTCTGAGAACGAACAGGCGCGACAGGACATTGTTGGGCCCTTGCTGACCAGCCTTATCGATCGCGGCGCAACAATTCATACTGTGGCTCTGTCTGATCAGGCGGATATCAAGTTGCTGGAGTCTCTGGCGAGCGAAAGTGGGGGCCATTTTTCCCTGGCGTCGTCAGCCGAGGGACTGAATCGTGCCTTCCTTAAAGCCCTTAATGCAGCGGCGCCACAGGAGCAGATTCCTCTGGACGAAGAGGGCTTCTCGGTGGATGACGGCGTCGAAGAGTTCACCGCGTTGATTTTCTGGGGCGAAAACGAGACGTCGGATACAAGAACGCTCGAGCTGATTTCGCCGAACGATACGCGCTCGTCGAAAAGCACTGTAGCGGACAACATGCGTTGGGCAGCAGAAACCGGGTATGACCTGATCACAGTGACGGATCCAACGCCCGGCCAGTGGCGGATCAATGGCGAGCTGGGAGAGGGCAGCCGAGTGACGGTTGTCAGCGATCTCAGGATGGTGGTCAGTCCAGTTCCCGTGACGTTCACCGCAGAAACCCCAATCGATCTCAAAGTGGCCTTCTTCGAGGACAAGACGCGACTCGAAAATCCGGACTTTCTGAACGTCCTGAGCGTAGAGCTTCGTATAACCAGCAGTGACGGCCGCAGTGGGTCAAAAATTCTGTCTGAAGGGCCGCCGCCTGAGGATGGTGTATACACCGACCAGATTTCTAGTTTGCCTGTTGCCGGGGACTATCAAATTGAGTTGGTGGCGGATGGTAAAACCTTTTCCCGACAGTTCTCAGGCGTAACACGTTTTGTTGTTCCAGAGGTTTCTCCGGCAAATCCAGAGGACGACGGACCCATCGATATCAGCCAGGTAGAGGTCCCTGAGCAGCCAGTGATCGAAAAGCCGGCCGACTCCGACACGCCGCCCGAGCCCGCAGAGGAGGATCCCGAGCAGAGCTCGTCAATCCCACTCTGGATGTGGGCGGCGGCAGCAGGAGCCGGCTTGTTCGTGGTGGTCCTGGCCGGCTGGCTTTGGGTCCGTCGTCGTGCCGACGCAAATAAAACGGCATCATCTGCAGCAGTGGAAACGCAAACGACGCCTGAGGACGCCGGCGACAGCACTGAGGTACCGGTTCTCGTATCAGACGGCGAAGAGGAAGAAGTCTCGGAGATTCCAGCCGTGGAGGACGCGGCTCCGGCCGAGGTGGAAGAAAGCAGCGAAGCCGAAATCCCTGAATTAGAAACACCCGAACCGGAGACCGAAAAAGACTCAGATATTCCAGACGACGGCGAGCAGCCAGAAGCGGATGACGACGAGTTTGGTCTTGAGGATTTTGACCTGTCTGAATTCGACGATTTGCCCGAGGAAAGCAGAGAGGCGCAGAGCGATGAACAGGAAGCCGACGATGGGCAAGACAGGCCGAAAAAAGATGATGGGTGACCGCAATGCTTATCAGAGCGCATTGACTTCTTTATACTCAGAGTAATTTTCAAACAGACGTTTTAACAGTTAACCTCATAGGAAATCCGTCGAATGAAGTTCACCGGCACCGACAAATACGTTGCAACAGATGACCTCCAGATGGCTGTCAACGCGGCCATCGCACTCCAGCGACCGCTACTGATCAAGGGTGAGCCTGGCACTGGCAAGACTCTGTTGGCTGAAGAAATGGCGGAAGCGCTGGGTATGCGACTGATACCCTGGCACATTAAATCGACCACAAAGGCCCAGCAGGGCCTCTATGAATACGATGCGGTTTCTCGTCTGCGTGACTCACAGCTTGGTGATGAGAAGGTCAAGGACATTGCCAACTACATCGTCAAAGGCAAGCTCTGGGAAGCGTTCGAGGCGGATGAGCAGGTCGTTCTGCTGATTGACGAGATCGATAAGGCGGACATCGAATTTCCGAATGACCTGCTTCTCGAACTCGATCGCATGGAGTTTTTCGTTTACGAGACGCAGGAATTCGTCCGCGCGAAAAAACGTCCCATCGTTGTTATCACCAGTAATAACGAGAAAGAGCTGCCGGATGCCTTCCTGCGCCGCTGCTTTTTCCACTACATCAGTTTCCCGGACCACGACACCATGAAGAACATCGTGGACGTGCACTTCCCGGGTATTCAGCAACAGGTTGTCCGTGATGCGTTGGAAGTGTTCTTCGACGTGCGCAAGGTGCCGGGACTTAAAAAGAAGCCGTCTACGTCTGAACTGATCGATTGGCTGAAACTGCTGATGGCCGATGAGCTGTCCGCCAAACTGCTCCAGGAGAAAGACAGTAGCACCGCGCTGCCGCCTCTCTACGGAGCGCTGGTGAAGAATGAGCAGGATGTGCATCTGTTGCAGAAGCTGGCGTTCATGGCCCGCCGCCGCAGCTGAAATCCAGCGAGAGCTACGCCTTATGTTGATTGATTTTTTTCTGGAAGTCAGACGCGCCAAAGTACCGGCGAGCCTGCGGGAATTCCTGGATCTGCTGGAAGCGTTGCAGAATCGGCTTGCCTTTGCCGATATGGAAGAGTTTTACTATCTGGCGCGCGTGTGTCTGGTTAAAGATGAGCGTCATTTCGATAAGTTCGATCGGGCTTTCGAGTCCTATTTCGAAGGCATCCAGCACCTTGATGATTTGATGGAAGCGCTTATTCCCGACGATTGGCTTCGGGCTGAGTTTGAAAAGCAGCTTTCTGAAGAGGACATGGCGAAAATTGAATCGCTGGGCGGCCTGGAAGAGCTGATTGAAACCTTCAAGAAGCGAATGGAGGAGCAGGAAGAGCGTCATGAGGGCGGTAATAAGTGGATAGGGACGGGTGGCACTTCGCCTTTCGGTGCGAATGGCTACAATCCAGAGGGATTTCGCATTGGCCAGAAAAAGGGGCGGCATGGTCGCGCTGTCAAAGTCTGGGAAAAGAGAGAGTTCCGGGACCTGGACGATAGCCTGACTCTGGGTATTCGTAACATCAAGGTCGCTCTTCGCCGATTGAGAAAGTTTGCGCGTCAGGGCGCTGCTGATCAGTTGGATATGGATGACACCATCCGATCAACGGCCCGTAACGCAGGCTATTTGGATCTCAAAATGGTTCCGGAGCGCCACAACGCGGTCAAAGTGCTGATCTTCTTTGACGTTGGCGGCTCCATGGACCCTCACGTCAAAGTCTGTGAAGAGTTGTTTTCAGCTGCAAGGCTGGAATTCAAGCATATGGAATATTTTTACTTCCATAATTTCGTTTATGAAAGTGTCTGGAAGAACAACATCCGTCGGATGAATGAAACCACCGACACCTACGATATCCTTCACAAATACACGCCGGACTACAAAGTGATTTTTGTGGGTGATGCCAGCATGGCTCCCTATGAAATTTCTCATCCGGGAGGCTCTATTGAGCACTGGAATGAGGAATCTGGAGCGACCTGGTTTCAGCGAATCACCGATCATTTTAAAAAGGTAGTCTGGTTGAATCCTCTTCCCGAGAGCTATTGGGGTTCGGGTGGATCGCTTGGCATGACCCGCCAGTTGGTGAATGACCATATGTACCCATTGACCCTGGAAGGTCTCGAGTCCGCGATGAAACAGCTGACAAAATAAAAAAAGCCGACGCGTTGAGGGCGTCGGCGAAGCTCGGCATATCAAACGGGATTGATGAATCAGTCCCGCATCCCTACCGGAGCAATTCCGGGGCCACTTGGAATAATCGCCATAAAAACAGCTAGTTAAAGATTCCCGGTTGTTTCTGAAAGATCAAACGCCGTTTCCTTTCAAGGCGTTGTGTCAAAAAAACCGACACTATCGAATGTTCATTTGGTGATCTGGATACCGTTCTTGGCTGTTACCAAGTGTTACTCTCAGCTCGAATTTGGTTACAGAAGTTTTCAGGGAGTGGTTTCTCCATGGTCGGTATCAAACTTGCGAGCTGGCAGCTAAGAGCGATCGCCGCTCTGGCCTTGATGTTTTCCGCCTCTGTCTCCTTTACCGCTGAGCAGGGCCCGCTTGACCGCGACATTGCGAACATCCAGTCAGAGGTAGCTGCACTTAGTCAAACTTTGTTTGAATTAGAAGAATCCATTCTTCATCCGGCGGATACGCAAACCGCGGTATTCCTGACACTCGAAGACAAAGATGGATTGGAACTGGATTCCATTGAACTCTTCGTTGATGGCACTCCAGTTGCGTCGCATCTCTATACCGTCCAGGAACGAGCGTCGCTTCGCAAGGGAGGTGTCCAGAGGCTTTACACCGGCAATTTGCGTCATGGCAGCCATCAAATCAAAGCGGTGATCACGGCCAGCTCAGCAAACGAGCGCTTCATCCGTCGGGAATTGCATCATGAATTCCAAAAACGTCCCGGCGAAACCCGGATTCAGATGTCCCTCGGGGCCGCAGCCCCGGATTACGAACCTGTCGTGTCATTCCAGGAATGGAAATAGGTGAATCTATGCCTGTATCGGTGAGGATTCGAAACACGCAGGCCGGCAGAGCCGTCGCCTTTTCTCTTGCACTATCCTGGATTCTGCCGTTGCAAGCCTGGGCCGGGATCACCGGCATCCAGAAGCTTGATGAAGGGTTAGCCCAATTTGCGCTGGATACCGGGCGCCCCGCAGAAGCGCTGGCATACACGCAGGATTTAGACAGCGAGCAGGCCCTGTTGATCCGGTCCCATGCGCTAAGGGACACCGGCCGAGCGAAGCAGGCCCTTTCAAGCCTGGAGCGGCTGATCGATGGCGATTACTTTCGAGGTCAGGCTGCGTTATTGAAGGCTGAGATACTTGGGCCGGAGTCAGAAAAATACGCCGATCTGCTAGAGCTGGCTGCTGCTAAAGGCCATGGTGATGCGAAGCAGAGTGCGTTATTCAAACGGGCTGAGGCGGCGCGCGTGGCTGGCGAGCCAGACCGGGCCGGACAGATTCTGGCAAGGATGGATCCCGGCTATTGGGCAGCCCTTGGTTACATGAACATTGCTGCAGAATATGCCAGCCAAGACCGAACGCCTTCCAGAGCGCTGGTCGCGCTGCGAGTTGCCATGGCCATGGCCGAAGAGGATCCGGATGAAGAACGTGCGGCCGAATTGAATAGCCGCTTACTCGTAAGAGCCGGGCATCTGGCATATGAGTACGAGGAGTTCGATAAGGCAATCGGGTTCCTCGAGAAGATTCCTCTGGAGGATTACAGCACCCCTCAAGGCCTCTATCTTCATGGTCTGGCTCTGTCGGCCAAGGGCGATCAGCGAGGCGCGATGCAGTCGTGGCACCGGGCCAAAAAGTTTCCGCTTGCGCATCCTGGTGTTGCTGAGGCTTGGTTAGGCACCGGGCGCGGCTATGACCTGGCCGGCTATCTTGGGCAGGCAGGAGAAGCTTACCTTGCCGCCAGTGCCTCCTACGAGAGTGAGCGCGTTACTCTCAGAAAGATGGCCGAGATGGTGAAAAAGGAGAGTGCCTACAAAGCTCTGATTATCGACACGGGAGAGTCTGACGCGGAATGGTATCTGGCTGATAATCGAATGCTCACTCAGCCGATCAGTGCCTATTTGCTGCGATTCATGGAGGACCCAGATTCCCAGAAATCCGTAGTGCGGGTGCGTAAGCTCGAAGCGCTGGTGAAGACCCTGAACGCGTTGCGTCACGACTTCGTTGTGTTTCAGGACGTCATTGACGAGCGGCTGAAATCGACGACTTCTCCACTTGCCGGGTTACCGTCGAACTACGGCCAGAAACTGAAAGTGCTCGCAGAAAGAGTCTCTTCTCGGATGGAGCGAGGCTCAACCAGTCGGTCAGAATCGGCAGCTTTGCGATCAGCCATGCAAACCATCAAAGACCTTGCGACGTCTGAGAGCAAATTATCCTCGCGCCTTTCTTCACGAAACCAGCGACTCAAAGCCCTGAAAAAGAAGATTGCCGAAGCATTGGTGGCTCTTGATCGAGCAGAAGTCAGGATCGAAAACACGTTGGTAGAGGCAAACACGGCACTGGATCAGACAGTATTGGCTTTCGTTGAAGACGAGAGTCAACGCATGGTGGCTGCCCTTGAAAAGGCAAACCAGCAGATTGCGCATCTATACGAGTATCTGGCTCTGCAGAACTTAAGCCGGGGGACGACACCATGAGTGTATATCGAAGTGTCGCCATCAGTTGTGTCCTCGCTTCGATTGCGACGTTGTCAGCCGCTCAGGAGTCGTTCCGGGTGGAATTGGGGCGTGACGGAGAAACGATCGGCGACATGCGCCCGGTGTTCCTGGAATTCAAAACCCAGCCCATGCCAGCGATTTCGCCAGTGGAGGTTGCACGTCGCTACAGGAAACTGTTCGACAGCTCCGGTGAGCCCGAAGTTCGTATTGACGCACTGGCCAGACTTTCCAACATCCAGCGATTCACTGACCAGGACGTCAGTATCAGCCAGGAAGACGAACAGCGAATCTACCGTGAAGCGATCGATAGCTACGACGCGGTTATTAATCGGGGATCCTATCACGGCAAACTGGATGAGCTCCTGTACCAAATGGCAAAGGCCCACGCCTTTATTGGCCAGGTAGACGCCTCCACCGATAGGCTCAAACAGCTCGTTGGTCTTTACCCCAGCTCAGAGCTTGTGCCAGAGGCGCGTTTCCGTATCGCAGAAGCCTCTTTTTCTGCGGGCGACTACGAAGCGGCAGAGGTGGAATACACTCGACTCATATCCGGCGAGGGCGGCAACGCCTTGAAAACTAAAGCGCGTTACATGCTCGGGTGGAGTCAGTACAAACAGGGTCCAGTGGCGTGGGGCCGCGCAGCGAAATCTTTTCTGACGGTGCTTGATGGACTGAGCCAGACAACCGACGGATTTCAAAAGGTTGCCAAAGCAGACGCCAATCTTGTTGAAGACACTTTCCGCATCGTCGCGCTGATGGCGGCTGAGGCCGATGGCGTACGTTCGGTAACAACCTGGGCCCAGAACACCCGTGGCGTAAACCACCTGGACAGCTTCAGTGAGCTGCTGTTTGATCGTCTGGCCGATCTCTATGCTACCCGTGCGGAATACGAACGCAGTGTTGCTGTGAGTCTGGCTTTTATTGAGAAGCGTCCGGAACATCCGATCGTGCCTGCCTTTTTTGCTCAGGCCATCGATGTCTGGCAAATGGCTGGTCGGCCGGACAAGGTCTGGTCTGCGAGGGCTGATTTTGTCGCGGCTTTTAGCAGCGAATCGCGTTTTACTGCCATGGCGTCTGACGATCAGGCGGAATGGCGGAATGTTGCCCGTAAGCTAGCGGATTACCACTACGACCGGGGCGAATCGGCGTCGGGTTCGGAGAGAGAACAGCGGTTTGCCGAAGCGGCAGGCTATTACGCCCAGTTGGCAGAACGGGAGAATCAGCCGGGTGAGACGCTGCGTTTGGCAGGTGATGCATCATTGCAGGCGAATAGGCATGCCAGGGCTCTGGATTTCTATGAACAGGCGGCTTTCCAGGCTGCCGGCTATGAGGCTGCCGCCGATTCAGGCTGGGCGGCCCTGTTGATTGAGCGGGACGCCGTAGATGGCAAGATTGATCTGCCTGGCTCGCTGGGGGACCTGGCAGCCTCTGTCGACAAATGGACGTCGGCTTTTCCGGATGACCGCCGAATTCCCCAGATCAGTCTGGATATTGCCAATCGTCTGTTGCGGGACCGCGAATACGAGAGGGCCGCGCGATTTGCCGGTGTAGCCCTTGCGCACCCGGCAGCCAGTCAGACGGAAATCTATGGTTCTTTGCTGGTTGTGGGTGAGAATCATGTTGCAAACCAGTCGTTTGGACTCGCAGAGAATACCTGGCGCAAGGCACTGGCACTTGCCAATTCGAGCGAAGTTTCTGATGCCACCGATGAAGACATTGCGGCGATCCGAAAGCAGTTAGCGACCAGCATTTACGATCAGGGCCGGACAGCGTCGGACAGCGGCAAGATTGATATTGCGGTGGCTCATTTTCAGAGGATTGATAGCGTTCTCCCAGGGTCGGAGATTGCCATCAAAGGGCGATTTGACGCGGCCAACACCCTGCTGGTCGGCGAGCGCTGGTTATCTGCCATTAATGAGTTGTCCCGATTCCGTCAGGATTTCCCGACCAACGAGTTGACTAAAACCATCAGCGAGAAGCTCGTCTATGCCTATATCTCTGCTGAAAAGCCCGAGAGAGCGGCTGATGAGTTGATGAACAGCTCTGCGCCTCAAGGCGGAGCGTTTGATCAAGAGCTTCGCGCAGCCCGCCTGTATCACGAAGCAGGGGCGCTCCAGAAGCGGAATGACATCTACATCGCCTACCTCGATCAGGCCAACGAGAAGCTGACTCCAGAAACAGCCGCTGCACATGTTGAAATTCAGACAATTCGCCACCGTTTGATCGAGAGTGGCATTTCTGAAAACAGATATCGCGAGGAACTGATTGCGTCCGAACTGGCCAGTCAGTGGCATTCTGATGAGACGCTGCTCTGGTCCGGGCAGGCTGCAATCTATCTTGGTGAGATTCAGGCAAACAGATTCTCGGCGGTTGAGTTGCGAGCACCTCTTGCCACTTCATTGGAGAAGAAGCGCAGGTTCATGGAGTCCGCTCGTCAACGTTATACCCAGGCCGAGCAATTGGGAGGCGAAGCGTTGGTATCCCAGACCACCTTCCGCCGGGCCGAACTCTTCAGGGCAATGGCTCAGGCATTGATGTCTTCCGAGCCGCCTGCCGAACTGAACGAGATGGAGGCCATGCAGTATCAAATGCTGCTGGAAGAAGAGGCTTTTCCGTTCGAAGAAAAGGCAATCGTTCTCCACGAGCAGAACCATCAGCGTGTAACCGACATTGGATTGGATCCGTGGGTCGAGAAAAGTCTTCAGGTTTTGGCGCGTTTGCACCCAGGTCGGTATGACCGTGCTGTGCGCTGGATGAGCTGGAATGAGGGAGTGAGTGATGGCGCATAAATCCTTGCTAATAAGAAAGTTATGCAAGATACAACGGAATAGTCTGGTATTCGTTGCTGTGGCTCTTGGCCTTTTACTCGTCGGGTGTGCCTCTGCCCCGAAGACCAGCTTGCCAGACGCACAGCAGGCGCAGCAGAAACGACAGGCGGTTCAGTCGGAGCCCTTGACGGCAGAGCAGGAACAGACAATGGCCAGGGCAGAGGCTGCAATGGCGTCCGGTCAATGGGAACAGGCCAGCAGATTGTTCCAGAGCCTGCGTTCCGTGCGCCCCAACCATTCTGAAATCCATGCCAACCTGGGCTGGATTTCACGACAGCAAGGTAACTCGGATCTTGCTTTATCGTCTTATCGAAAAGCGTTCGATCTCAATCCCCAGGACGCAGTGTCTGCGAACAATCTCTCACTGCTGTTGCGTGAAAAAGGCCGGTTCAAGGAAGCGGTAGCCGTGCTGAAAGAGGGGCTTGAGTATTCTCCAGGTACAGCTGAATTGCATTACAACTTGGCCGTGATCGCAGAGCTTTACCTGCTGGATCTCAGGACGGCGCTGGAGCACTACAAAGCGTATCAGGCGATTACGAAAGAGGATGAGCAACAGGTTGCGGGCTGGATCGCAGATCTGGAACGGAGGACCAACTGATGCGGTGGTTAGTGCCAGTGATCGGAGGTTGGTGTCTGATGATTTCGGTTACTGCGGAAGGGGGTCAGGCGGTCGGGAAATCTGACGCTCGATCAGATCAGCCAACGGGCGATGAGGTTGTCGCGATTAATGTCCGGGGCATTACTGATGGTTCCACGGAGGACAACCCGGGGGTGCTTTATATTTTGCCCTGGCAACCGCCAACATTACCTCGCCGTACTCGGGAAGCATTGGACAGCGACGCACCCGAACTGCGTGAACCTCTTGATCCAACGGTGTTTCAGCGCCATCGCAATTTTCAACATTCCATGAATCCAAGATCGAGTTCATCGAATACAACAAGGTAGTACCAGGAGTAGACCATGCTGGAGACAGTTACCCGGTTTTTTCAGGAAGGCGGAGCCTTCATGTATCCGATTGCCATCGTTCTGGTGCTCGGACTCGCGATCACTATCGAGCGTTTTGTGTACCTATCTGCGGTACGTCGCCGTAACCGCGTCGCGTTCGAAAAGGGGATCCTTCCCATGCTCAGAAAGCGCGATTATCAGCGGGCGATGAAAGCGGCAAGTGCTTCGGACAGTGCGATCGCGTCGATTATGAGTGCAGGGCTCACGCGCTTGCTGAACAATCATCGTCGTGAGGATATTGAGTACGCCATGGAAGAAGGGCTCATGGAAGTGCTTCCTCGATTGGAAAAGCGAACCCAGTATCTGTCGACACTGGCTAATGTTGCCACTTTGCTCGGGTTGCTTGGCACCATCATCGGCCTGATTGCCGCGTTCACTGCTGTGGCAGCGGCTGATCCTTCGCAGAAAGCATCGCTGTTGTCTGAAAGTATTTCAGTGGCCATGAACACGACCGCCTTTGGACTGATGTCAGCCATTCCATTGTTGATGTTTCATGCCGTTCTTCAGACCCGTACCAATGAGATTGTCGACACCTTTGAGATGGCAGGGGTCAAACTCCTGAACATTATCTCGGAGAAGCCTCCAGTCCCTGCCTCGGCTGCAGCCTGATTCGGACGCTGACCCATGAGACGTAAGCATCGGAAACTGAATTCCAGCACAGATCTGGACATAACGCCGTTCATGAATCTCATGATCGTGCTGGTGCCCGTGTTACTGCTGGGAATGGTTTTCAGTCAAATTCGCATGATTGAACTGAATTTCCCCGGTATGGATGCCGGTGAAGCACCAGCAGCTGAAGAGCTTGAACTCGTCGTTCTCCTTATTCCGGAGGGAATCGAGATCCTCGACAGCGAGCGGGGTGTTATTCGCGTTCTTCCGCTTTCCGAGGGAAGTCAGGATATTAACGGCCTGCGACATACCCTTCAGCAGATCAAGAAGCGCGTGCCCGACAAGACCGACGTCATTCTCAAGGTCAGCCCCGATGTGGATTACCAGACACTGGTCACCGTCATGGATACGGTTCGTTCCTACCCGGCTGTTGTCGCTGCCAGCGTGGTGGAGGGCGAGTTGTTCCCAGACATATCTCTGGCGGATACCCCGGCGGGTCGAACACTGTCGCCGACGAGGGAGGGCGCATGAAAGCTTCCCGTAGAGCCAGCAGGATGAAGCGGCACTATGGCAGGATGCACCGTTCCGGTGGACTGAACCTGGTGTCGCTGATGGACATCTTCACCATTCTGGTGTTTTTCCTGATGGTGAATTCCTCCGATGTAAAAGTGATGCAGAACAATGCCGACGTACCATTGCCGAAGTCCTCAGCGACAAAACAGGCAGACGAAACGCTGACAGTTCAGGTCGTCGGACAGGCCATTCTGGTCCAGGGCAGGGAAGTGGCACGTGTCAGCAGTATTGAACAGGGTGACCCGACAATCGGTGGGTTGGCTGAAGAGCTTGCCTATCAGCGCGAACGCCAGGGTGTTATCCCGGAACTGGGGCATAAGGTCACCATTATGGCGGGCAGCGAGACCAACTACCGATTGCTGCGAAAAATTATGCAGACCTGCGTTGACGAAGATTACCGTCAGGTTCGGCTTGCGGTTGAATCCAGAAAAGAGGTGACCAATGGCTAATGCGAATCAGGCGTTGTCAGGATTACCTTGGAATGCCGAGCAAGGCGAAAACCAGCGCTTTTATGTGGCGCTCGCAATGGTGTTCATTTTTTTCCTGCCGCCAGCATTGTTGATCCCTTCCATGGATCTACCAGAGCCTGATCGCCGTGAGGTGGAAAAGGTTCCGCCTCAGCTGGCTCGCTTGATCGAGCAGAAGAAGCCACCTGAGCCGGTTATTCCGATCAAACCTGAGCCAAAACCGGAACCTGAACCCGAGAAAGAAACGGCAAAACCGGAGAAAAAGCAGCCTCCGGAAGTCGCCGAGGTTCCCAAGCCAACAGCCAAGCCAAAACAAACGGTCGAGCAGGCGAGGGAAAAAGCATCTCGGTCCGGACTGATGGCAATGAAAGATACGCTGGCAAGCATGCGCAGCATGGAATCTGTTGCAACGCCGACCCTGCAAGCAAACGTGGACACATCCAGCGTTGCGACGTCGCAGAGCGCTTCCTCTCAAGCTAAGGCGGAGACACTGTCGGGAAGTGGCGGTGTGAAGCGCGAACAGGGCCCAACCCGGGAGGTTGCTGTTGCCAATCACGAGGTCAGAAACGTTGAAGTGGCGGCGGAGCCGACGGTCGCAAAGGCTGCCACCGCCGAGCCATCTTCTTCAGGGGCCGGCACCCGTGCTATGAGCAACATCCGACGAATATTCGACGCGAACAAGACAGCCCTGGATTCCCTTTACCGCCGAGAGCTTCGACAGGACCCAACGTTGCAGGGAAGGATTACGCTTAAGCTGGTGATCGAGCCAGATGGGTCGGTCTCCAAATGTGAGGTGGTAGAGTCTGAATTGCAGCATTCAAAACTTGAACAACGAATCGCTATGCGAGTCCGGCTGTTCAACTTTGGTTCTGCAGACGTTGAACAGCGAGAACTGACATTCCCGCTGGATTTTCTGCCCGGCTAGCGTGTCGCCGGGCGAGAACGGGGTTCAACGCTCGATGGTGATCTTTGGCAGGACAGGCCTGGTGAAGGATTGCTTCTTCTTCGGTGCAATGACTGTCGCTTCGCCGATCACCACCTGATCGTCATTCTGATTGCGAACATCGCACGAAAACACGACTCGATTTTTGCTTTCCTTGCGCAGCACGGTCAGGTGGACAGTGAGAGTATCGTCCAGTTTTACCGGTCTTTTGAACTCAAGGCTTTGTTCCAGGTAAATGCTTCCAGGGCCCGGCATGACGGTGGCAAGTGCCGCCGAAATGAGGGACCCGCTCCACATTCCATGAGCGATTCGTTCCTTGAACATCGATTCAGCTGCGAATTCGGAATCCAGATGTACGGGATTGACGTCGCCTGAAACCGCCGCGAAAAGCACCAGTTCATCCTCGGTCAGCGTTTTTGCATAGGTCGCTGAGTCTCCCTCCTGGAGTTCGTCGTAGGTGATGTTTTCGAGTATGTCGAGGGCGTCATTCATCGTTGGCTCCGCAATCTGTCGTTCAGAATTCTGGGCTCTGGTATGTAGCCCGAAAACTACCTCATCGTTCACAAAACTGCTATTCTCTCCCGGATTTTTTACGCTTATACCTTCGTCGCGTTGATTTGCAAATAACAATTATCGGTTAAAGATTTGACCGAGTGTCGAACAGGAGATAGTGATGGATTTCGAGCAGTTCTATCAGGACAAATACCCGACAGGGGTTCCTCGCACCGTTGACCTCAGCAAATACAAAAGCATGGTCGACGTGTTTGAGCAAGCGGTGAAAAAGTTCGCTGACAAGCCTGCTTTCAGCGCTGTCGGTGCCACCTTGACCTACCGGGACCTGGACACTCAGAGCCGGAATTTCGCGGCCTGGTTGCAGAACAGAACCGATCTGAAGCCAGGTGATCGCATCGCTGTCCAGATGCCGAACGTCTCGCAATACCCGGTTGTTGTATTCGGCGCCATGCGTGCGGGCCTGATTGTTGTCAATACGAACCCGCTCTACACCACTCGTGAAATGGAACACCAGTTCAACGATTCCGGAGCCAAGGCTCTGGTTGTCCTGGCGAATATGGCGCACAACGCGGAGCAGGTTCTGCCCCAGACTGGCATTGAACATGTGATCGTCACGGAGTTGGCGGACATGCACTCTCCGCTCAAACGCACGCTGATGAATGCGGCCGTTAAACACCTCAAGAAAATGGTTCCGCCGTTTAACATTCCGCAGGCTCATAAGCTGCCGGCTGTGCTGAGTGAAGGTAGCAAAGAGAAGTTCACCGCCGTTGAATGCAAACAGGACGATATTGCCGTTCTACAGTACACCGGTGGCACAACAGGCGTCGCCAAAGGTGCGATGCTCACTCACGGCAATCTGGTTGCGAACCTGCTGCAGGTGCGCCCGATGATGCAGGACTCCGTTTCCGAAGGTAAGGAAGTGGTTATCGCGCCACTCCCGCTGTACCACATCTACTCATTCACGTTGAACTGCGCCGTTATGCTTGAGGCTGGCGCCCACAACGTTCTGATCCCCAACCCGAGGGACATTCCTGGCTTCGTAAAAGAACTCCAGAAGCACAAATTCACGGCATTCCTGGGCCTGAATACGCTGTTCGTTGCTCTGTGCAACAACGAAGACTTCAAAGCCCTGGATTTCAGTGGCCTCAAGCTGACATCGTCTGGCGGTATGGCGCTGACCAGCGATACTGCAAAAATGTGGCAGCGGGTTACCGGATGTGAAATCAGTGAAGGTTACGGCATGACCGAGACCTCCCCGGTGGTCACCTTTAACCCGAGCAGCGCCATTCAACTCGGCACCATTGGGCTTCCAATAGCCAGCACAGAAATCAAGACTATTGATGACGATGGCAATGAGACAGGCATCGGAGAGCCGGGCGAGTTGTGTGTCAAGGGACCACAGGTGATGCGCGGATACTGGCAGCGCCCGGAGGACACCCAGAAGTCCTTTACCGAAGACGGCTTCCTGAAAACCGGCGACGTCGCGTTGATTCAGGAAGACGGTTACATCCGTATCGTCGACCGGAAAAAAGACATGATCATTGTCTCCGGCTTCAACGTCTTCCCGAATGAAATCGAGGACGTGGTTAGCAGCCACCCGAAAGTGATTGAGTGCGCCGCTGTGGGTGTACCTGACGCCAAGAGTGGTGAGGCCGTCAAGGTGTTCCTGGTTGCCAGTGACGACAGTCTGAGCGAAAACGAGCTGAAGGAATTCTGCCGTGAGCGCCTGACCGCGTATAAGGTACCCAAGACCTTTGAGTTCCGCGAAGAACTGCCGAAGACCAACGTAGGCAAGATTCTGCGTCGTGAACTTCGGGACGAAGCAAACGCCAAATAAGCGCGAAGCGTCCCGATTCGGGATGTGTATCCCTGTAAACCCCGCCCAGGCGGGGTTTTCTCGTTTCAAGGGATGCGCTTAGCCGTTAAACTGACAGCCGACTTTGTACATCGACGCTTATCGATTCATCAACACCGATCCCGATCAATGACTGACAGCTCCACCGAAAGCAGATTCGACACACCTGAAAAGACTCCTTCGGTTCAGTCCATTCTGAGTCAACTGGAGCATTGCAATCAGGTCCAGTCCGCCCGAATCCGGCGTCTTCTCGGCCGCAAGAAAGGCAAATTGGGACAGAAGGATCTGCAGAAAATGGCAGGCTGGCTTGAGCAGGGTATGGCTACCGTGCAACAGCGACAAGCGCTCCATAAATCCCTGGAATTCCCGCCCTCGTTGCCGGTATCCGAGCGTGTGGAGGATATTCAGAAAGCGATCTCGGATCATCAGGTGGTCATCATTGCCGGCGAAACAGGCTCGGGAAAAACCACCCAGATTCCAAAGATCTGTCTCAACAATGGTCGAGGCACCCGGGGTTTGATTGGCCACACTCAGCCGCGGCGGATCGCAGCACGGTCTGTTGCCAACCGAATCGCTGAAGAA
Organism: uncultured Marinobacter sp.; assembly: GCA_964632565.1. GTDB lineage: Bacteria > Pseudomonadota > Gammaproteobacteria > Pseudomonadales > Oleiphilaceae > Marinobacter. The sequence goes on from CAZWEP010000001.1 coordinate 19,688, forward strand.
ATAGGGGAGAGGACCGGCCAGCAGATTGGCTATCAGGTTCGATTCACCGACACCACCTCGGAACAGAGCCGGGTCAAGGTGATGACCGACGGTATCCTGCTTGCCGAGATTCAGCATGACCGTTACCTGGATCGATACGACACGCTGATCATCGATGAGGCCCACGAGCGGAGCCTGAACATTGATTTTCTACTGGGGTATCTCAAGCAGTTGCTGCCCAAGCGCCCGGATCTGAAAGTGATCATTACCTCGGCAACCATTGAGGTGGATCGCTTCAGCGAATTTTTCGGTTCGGCGCCCGTCATCGAAGTCAGCGGTCGCACCTTTCCGGTGGATGTTCGTTATCGCCCCTTGGTCGGCGATGAGGATGACCGGGATCAGAGCTGGACGGATGGCGTGCTGGAGGCGTTAGAAGAGATTGAGCAGCACGAGCGATCCGCCAGTCAACCTCCGGGAGATGTGTTGATCTTTTTACCCGGAGAACGGGAAATTCGGGGGCTCAGCAAGTCTTTGCGTCATGCGGAGTTGCGACATACTGAAATACTGCCGTTGTATTCACGCCTAAGCAATCAGGAACAGAACCGTGTATTCCAGGGACATTCTGGGCGGAGGATTGTCCTGTCCACCAATGTCGCCGAAACCTCTCTGACGGTGCCCGGCATCCGGTATGTCATAGACACCGGTGTCGCCAGAATCAGTCGTTACAGCGTGCGCTCGAAGATTCAGCGTCTCCCCATCGAGCCGGTGTCTCAGGCAAGCGCGAATCAAAGGGCGGGCCGCTGCGGGCGGGTGGCTCCCGGTATCTGTTTCAGGCTTTACGATGAAACGGACTTTCTAAACCGTCCGGAATACACGGATCCGGAAATCCTGAGAACCAACCTGGCGTCCGTTATTTTGCAGATGACGACTTCGGGACTGGGCGATATCCGGAAATTTCCCTTCCTGGAAGCGCCTGACCGCAGGCTGATCAATGATGGTTACAAACTGCTTGAAGAACTCGGCGCAGTAGACGCAAAACGACGGGTTACACGGTTGGGCAGAACCATGTCCAGGCTGCCGCTGGATCCTCGTCTGGCTCGAATGCTGGTGTCATCGTCGGAACTGGGCAGCCTTGCCGAGACCCTGATCATCATCGCTGGACTCAGCATCCAGGATCCGAGGGAGCGCCCGCAGGATAAACAACAGGCCGCGGATCAGGCTCACGCTCCGTTCAACGATAAAGAATCGGACTTTTTAACACTGCTGAACGTCTGGAATTTTTACGAGGAGCAGCGGCAGGAGCTTTCTCAGAATCAGTTGAAAAAGGTGTGTCAGAAGAGCTTTCTGTCCTGGATGCGAATGCGGGAATGGCGGGATATTCATCGTCAACTCACGCTGATCTGCAAAGAGCAGAAGTTAACGGTCAATCGGGATGCTGCCAACTACAGCGCTCTGCACCAGGCGATTTTGTCGGGGTTGCTGGGTCAGATTGCCGTGAAGATCGAGAAAAAAGAATACCTGGCAACCCGAAACAGAAAGGTGCTGATCTTTCCCGGCTCGAAAGTTGCCAAATCCGGGCCTAAATGGATCGTAGCGGCAGAAATCGTAGAAACCAGTCGGGTGTTTGCGCGAATGGTCGCCAGAATCGAGCCTGACTGGATAGAGCCACTGGCCGGGCATGTGGTGAAACGTCATTTCTTCGAACCACACTGGGAGCGCAAGCGCGCTCAGGTGATGGGCTTTGAAAAAGTGTCACTGTATGGCCTGGACGTGATTCCGCGGCGCAAAATTACCTACGCCAAGGTCGACCCGGTTGAATGTCGCAATCTGTTTATCCGGCGGGCTCTGGTCGAGGGTGATTTCGATTCGAAGGCGCCATTTATCGATCGCAATCGTGACTTGCTTGAAACAGTCGAAAATCTTGAAAAGAAAACCCGTCGGCGGGATTTGCTGGTGGACGACGAAACACTGTTCGAATTCTACGATCAGCGTCTGCCCACTGAAGTCATCAGTGGCCGCCATTTTGACGCCTGGTGGAAGAGCCTCCAATCGGAAGATCTGAAAGCGCTGGAACTGAAAGAGGAAGACATCCTCCAACGTCCCCTGGACCAGAGCGCAGATACGCTATACCCGGATGTCCTTGAATGGGAAGGCGTACGGTACCCGCTGAGCTACGAGTTCGAACCAACGAGTGAGAGAGACGGCGTCACTCTGCAGGCACCGCTGATGGCGCTTAAACAGTTGCCAGCCAGGCGTCTGGAATGGCTGGTCCCCGGGTTGTTGCGAGAGAAATGCATTGCCCTGGTCAAGGGGCTGCCAAAAGCGCTTCGGAGAAACTTCGTGCCTGTCCCGGATTTCGTTGATGCTGCCGTCGACAATCTACATCCGTCCAACGAGCCTCTGACGGCTCAACTGGCAGAGCAGTTGCGCAAGATGACGGGCGTCAGGATTCCTGCGGATGCCTGGAATGAAAGCGATCTCCCTGGGCACCTGCGAATGAATCTGCGCGTCGTGGATGATGCAGGCAAGCCCATTGCTGAGGGAAGGGACACCACCAGACTTCAGGAAGAGCTCGAAGGTCAGGCAGAGCAGGCATTATCAGGAAGCGCGGCCAGCCAGAAAAAACAGTCCGAAACCATCAAGGCCAGAGATTGGCAATTCGGGCGACTGGAATCCTCCGTGGTCACCGAAAAGGGAGGGATGGAAGTGACGGTCTATCCGGCGCTGCAGGACGCCGGTGATGCGGTCGAGTCAACACAGTTTCTGGATCGGCTCACAGCGGAGGACGAGACCCGGAAGGCCATTGCTCGGTTGATCATCATCCGCTTTGGTAACACGCTGGATGACCTCGACCGGAAGTTAAAATGGTTCAAAGAATCGGCGTTGATGTTTGCTCCTGTCGGCCAATCAAAGGTTCTAATGGACGATCTCTTGCTGGCTACGACGATTGAACACTTTCTTGGCGACGATTTGCCCCGAGATCATGCGTCCTTTGAAGCACTGTTCAATCAGCGCCGGGGGGATTTCATTCCTGCGCTTGAAGCGGCAGATCAGCGGCTCCACGGGGCCATGAAGGGCTACCATTCGGTGATGAAACAGCTCAAGGGGAAAATTGACCTCGCCGTGGCAGCGAGCATGGCGGATTTGAAATTCCAGATGGAGCAGTTGGTGTATCCGGGATTCCTGGTGGCAACTCCAACGGAATGGCTCGCCTGTTTTGGTCGCTATTTCGAGGCCGCGTCTGTCCGTTATGAAAAGATGAAACGGGAGATGGGCAAAGAGCGGGAATTCCTTCACACCATCGAACCTCTCTGGGAGCGCTACGCCAGCAAGCGGGATGAGCAGGCCAGGCAGGGCATCAGGGACCCTGAGTTGACGATCTACCGTTGGATGCTGGAAGAATTCCGAGTTTCGTTTTTCGCACAACAATTGGGCACGGCCATGCCGGTGTCGGTAAAAAGACTCGACCGTCAGTGGGAAAAGACCCGTGTTTAAGACCATTGTCGCCGGGGGCAAAAAGCCAGGACTGTGTTAGTATTTGGTGCATATTCGTCGGGATATTCGTATCTGCCAATCTGATGTGGGGGTAGCGTGATTAAAGCCGTTATAAGCGGAACCGGGTTGTACACACCGCCAGCAACGATTTCGAATGATGAATTGGTTGAAGCGTTCAACACTTTCGTCGAAAAATACAATGCCGAACACGCTGATGAGATTGCGAATGGAGAACGGGATGCGTTGCAGCCTTCCTCCTCTGCATTCATCGAGAAAGCCTCTGGCATCAAGCGCAGGCACGTGATTGATAAGGAAGGAATCCTTGATCCTGACCGTATGTGTCCCTATATTCCCGATCGATCGAATGACGAGCCCTCGGTGCAATGCGAGATGGCGATGGTTGCGTGCAAGGAGGCGTTAGAGCAGGCCGGCAAAACGACCGATGATGTCGATGCCGTCATTGTCGCCTGTTCCAACCTTCAACGAGCCTATCCCGCGGTGTCGGTTGAAGTTCAGGATGCCCTTGGCATAAACGGATTTGCCTACGACATGAATGTGGCCTGCAGTTCCGCCACGTTTGGTTTGCAGGCTGCGGTCAATGCCGTTGAAAACGGTACGGCCGATGCGGTCCTGGTGGTCAGCCCCGAGATCTGCTCTGGTCACCTGAATTTCCGCGACCGGGACAGTCATTTTATCTTCGGAGACGCCTGCACGGCGATTCTTGTGGAGCGGAGTGATCGTGTCGCCAGCGATCAGGGGTTCGACATTCTGGGCACAAAGCTCTTAACCAAGTTTTCTAACAGCATCCGCAACAATTTCGGTTTTCTGAATCGTGCAGACGAAGCAGGCATCAATAAGCCCGACAAACTGTTTGTTCAGCAGGGAAGAAAGGTGTTCAAAGAGGTTTCGCCACTGGTGGCAGACACCATTCTGAAACAACTGGATGGCTTGGGGCTGAGCACTGGCGATATCAAACGTATGTGGCTGCATCAAGCCAACCTGAACATGAACCAGCTTATCGCTCGTAAGGTACTGGGTCGCGACGCTTCTACTGAAGAAGCGCCAGTGATTCTGGATGAATACGCCAACACCAGCTCCGCGGGCTCAATCATTGCCTTCCACCAGAACAAGGCCGATTTTGCCCAGGGCGAATTGGGCGTGATTTGTTCCTTTGGTGCCGGTTATTCCATCGGAAGCGTAGCGGTGAGACGTCGCTAGACTGTCGATTCGCTTGCCAGGGACCTTAGCGACTCTGGCAAGCCCATCGATGTTCTTTTCTGGCGATCAAACCAGACAATTTTCGCGTAACCTTCCGCGTAAAGATCACCCGTCGTCGCATCGATTAGCGTATGGTAAGTATCGAGACTGGTATTACCCGCCTTGCCCGCGTATGTTTTGACTTCAACGGTGGCTGGGTGACTGAGCTCTTTCAGAAAGGTGGCGCTGGTTTTAATGATAACCGGTCCGTCAGGCTTTTCTGACTCGCCCAGCTCTAAAGATGCCAACCAGGTAATCCGCGCTTCTTCAAAGAAGCGGAAGTAGACTGTATTGTTGGCGTGGCCATAAGCGTCCATGTCGCCCCAACGTAGCGGCATGGATAAAGTGTGAACGAGATTCCCGGGTACGGACATGGATTGGCTCCTGAAAGGGGCTGGGTGATCTGGAAGTGCCGGTATTTTTGTCAAAAAAAACGGATTTAACAACCTCAGGCGCTATGATGACAGACTTTGTTAACCGGCTTTCGGCGCTTCCAGCCGTCCTCCTCTTTCTGGCCCTTTCGGCTACGGTTAGTGCACAGAACGTGCAGCCTGCTGATGAATCGACCCAGGGCGCATACGCAGGCGCAGACACCGCAGAACGGGACCCATACGAAAACTGGAATCGCAAGGTCTACCGTTTCAATGAAACCATCGACACCTGGTTTCTGCGCCCGGTTGCCAAAGCCTACCGCTTCGTCATGCCCGGGTTCGCTGACAGGGCGGTCACCAATTTTTTTAACAACCTGACTGAGATTCGCAATTTCGCCAACAGCGTGTTCCAGCTGAAGGGGGAGTCGGCGGTTGTTGCGACCGGAAGGTTTACCTACAACACGGTATTCGGTCTTGGCGGGCTTTTTGACGTCGCTACCGCTTTTGATCTGCCTGAACGTCCAGAAGACTTTGGGCAGACTCTGGGGTATTGGGGCGTCAGTTCAGGCCCGTACCTTATGTTGCCGCTGATGGGGCCGTCGAATCCCCGAGATTTCGGTGGTTTCATGACCGATAATCTGCTTTTGCCTTCTTTCTGGGATCTTGCGGAAGAACCCGAGGTCTATGCTTTAAGAGCGTTGCAAATCGTCGACAAGAGAGCCGATCTTATTCCTGCAGAAAGCTTCATTTCCGGGGACGAATACATCTTTGTCAGAAACGCCTTCCTGCAGCGCAGGGAATTCTTGATCAATGATGGCAAGACTGTCGATGATCCGTTTGCAGATGATGAGGGTGAAGATTTGATGCTGGAGGATTTCTGAGTCTGGCGATCGGTTTTACGAGAGGAGATTGCAGACATGGTAGATAGTCGCATTCGCAAATTTCGAAAAATGCTGGCGGAAGCGCCGAACTATGAGGCTTGGAAAGCGGCGGCCTTGGAGCTGGATTTTCTCGAAGGCAATGTTGATTGGAAAGAGGACTTCGCGTCTGATCTCTATCATTACGAATTGATCTACGACCGCCTTAGCAATCTACGGCATTATCGTCAGCAGAACGACGCGGAGAGGCTCAAACGAGCCCTGCGCGAGGGCTTACACCATGACCTCGGTAACATGGGTAACCCGGCGCTCTATACCCAGTCCAGGGTCGGCACCAAGCACCTGATTGAAGAATACATAACCCAGGTTTGCGAGTCCCTCGATTACCTCTGCGATACCCCCAGTCCAGACTTTTCCAATCGTGAAAAGCTGCAGTTCTTTCGCGACACCCTGACCAGTTTCGGACGGCCAACACTGTTGTTAAGCGGCGGTGCCACACTCGGCATGTTCCATTTTGGCGTGATCAAGGCGCTTTGGGAGAAGGGGCTGTTGCCCCAGGTAGTGGCGGGCTCCAGTGTCGGCGCCATAATTGCCGGAATACTTGGCGTTCACAGTGATGCCGAGATTCCAGAAATGCTGGTACCGGAAAATCACGATCTCAGAGCTTGGAAATGGCGAGGGCTGTTCAGCGCGATCCGCGGTGACGGGTTAATGGACCAGCAGCAGCTCAAAGAGTGCCTGCGAGCCAACATCGGCGAATACACCTTTGAAGAGGCGTTTCAGAAGTCTGGCCGGTCGATTAACGTCAGTGTGTCCCCGGTGCAGACCCATCAGCAGGCTCGGTTGCTGTGCGGGTACACGTCTCCGTATCTGTTGGTGTGGAGCGCTGTCCTGGCCAGTGCGGCGGTGCCGGGTATATTCCCTCCGGTGACGCTGATGAAAAAGGACATTGAGGGCAATATTCTTCCCTACATGTCGCGGCTGCGTTTCGTGGATGGATCAGTGGTCAGCGATTTGCCAATTGAGCGCCTGATGCATCTCTACGATGTCAATTTCACGATTGTCAGTCAGACCAACCCGCATGTAGTTCCATTTCTTAATCGCCTGGGCCGGGACGAAAAACTGAGCCTTCGTAACATTCCAATGCACCTGTTGAAATCCGAGGTGCAGTTTCACGGGCAGGGTGTGTTTGACTATCTGCGAAAGAGGGTTCAGCCGGAGTTCCTGCGCCAGATGTCGGGACAGATCTATTCGATCCTTGGTCAGCGCTACACTGGCGACGTCACGATTGCGCCTTCTTACCGTCTCAAGGATTATCGGCGAATGCTGTCCAATCCTGATCCGGAGTGGGTGCGAGAAATGATTCTGCAGGGCGAGCGTGCGACCTGGCCTAAAATCTCCATGATTCGGTCCCATGCTCGAATCTCCAAAACACTTGAACGGTGTATCCGGCGCTTGAAGAGCGAGCAGGCGGGCACCACTACCAATTTGCGCCTGGTTACTCGATCCGACAAGGCGAAATCCTGAGATGACAGCGCCTGAAATCGGGCGGTATCATAGCCGGCTGTCGCCGGTGGGTTTCGTCGCCGGTTGAGGCCCTTGCACAGGCTGCTCACTGGAATTGCATGTACTACGATTTCTTCGGCTTTAAAGAGCCCCCATTTTCGATCGCCCCGGATCCGCGGTATCTGTATTTGAGCGATCGCCATAAAGAAGCGCTTGCGCACCTGATGTATGGGGTTCAGGGGCAGGGTGGCTTTATTGTGATCACTGGTGAGGTGGGTACGGGCAAGACGACCGTGAGCCGGTGTTTCATCGAAAACGCGCCGGAGCATGCAGACATTGCGCTGATTCTGAATCCCAGGCTTTCGGCCCGGGAGCTTCTCTCCTCGATTTGCGATGAACTGAAAATCCCGCATCCAGATGGTGCAACCATCAAACAGTTAGTGGGCCTGATTAACGAAGACTTGCTGAACGCCTACGCTGCGGGACGACACAAAGTCCTGATGATTGATGAGGCACAGAACCTCTCGGCGGATGTGCTCGAGCAGCTGAGGCTCCTTACCAATCTGGAAACCACAGAGAAGAAACTGCTTCAGATTGTTCTCCTCGGCCAGCCGGAACTTCAGGAGATGCTTGGTTTGCCCCAACTGCGGCAGTTGAATCAGCGAGTCACGGCCCGGTATCACCTGGAGGGCCTGGGTCGTGGGGAAATCGAGGCTTATATTCGCTACCGCCTGAGTGTCGCCGGACTGAGGGGCGAAATATTTTCAGATTCGGCCGTACGTGCTTTGTACCGGCACAGTGAGGGTATCCCTCGGCTCATTAACTTGATTAGTGACCGGGCGCTGCTCGGCGCCTATGCGGAGAATGAACATCATATCAGCGCCAGGCATATCCGTACTGCCGCGCGAGAGGTGGCCGGCGAGCCAAAGCCAAAGCGCCAGGCGCTGCGAAGCCTTCCTCAGTGGGCGCTTTTCGGTGCCGCGGTAATCATCGCCGCCATTGTGATGGTTCAGTGGTGGCAGGCAAGTATTCCGCCGACGGTTGCAGACGCCGACGCTGCTGTCTTTATGGGCAACGATAAGTTTGTCGGTAACGTCCAGCGGGTCGTTGAAGAGGCCGCCCCCCCTGAGCCCGAGCCGACATCACTCTCTTTTCAATTTGAGAACCGATTTACGTCGCTGGCGGATGCATTCCAGTCACTGTTCGACATTTGGGGCTTTCAATATTCGGTTTCTGATTCGCCGATGGCTTGCGAATTTGCAAGCGCGCAGGGGTTGGCGTGCCTCGAAAATCGTGGTTCGAGGAGTGGTCTTCTGTTTCAGAACCGACCCGCCATACTCGAACTGAGGAACGATGCGGGCGAAAAAGGTTTTCTGGTACTCGAAGAGTTGCAGGGGCAGCAAGCAGTGATTATTGGCGCCAATGGCCGCAGTGAGGTGGCATTCGATAGCGTCGAGGCCTACTGGCATGGCCAGTACACGCTCCTCTGGCAGCGTCCACGTTACGGTTCTGTGGGCCAAACAGCCCAGACCGATGGCCTTGCAGATGAAGAAATCTGGATGAGTGCTCGGTTGATGGAGCTGGCAGGGCAGCAATCCGCCTCCCGCACGGAAGAAAACCGGGTGATGCGCATGAGCACTGACGAACAGATACGATGGTATCAGTCGAAAAAAGGCCTCGTCGTCGATGGTATTGCCGGCTCAAACACAATCATCCAGATGAATAATGACCTGAATGCCCGCGTACCGCGCCTCACCGCTGCGGATAGGGAGGGTTAAGATGTCTTACATCCTGGATGCCCTGCGCAAATCTGAATCCGAACGACGGCAGGGTAAGGTTCCTGAGTTGGGGCATCAGGTTCAGTTGATCCATAAGCCCAGGAAGACGCCCCGTTCAGCGCTTGTCTGGGTCGGTCTTGCTTTGGCTCTGAATGCGGCAGTTCTGGCCTTTGTGTTCTGGCCGGAAATACAGCGGGACAAACCAGCCTCAGAACGTTCAATATCCTCCCAAGCTGCCACGAGCGAACCGCCCGTGGTGCAGGAGAGCCCGGAAAAGGAAGCACCTGCAAAGCCGGCAGAACCCGAGGAAGCAGAAGCGACTGTAACTTCCACGGCCCCGACGGAATCCGTTGAGAAGTCGAAGGTGTCAGCACCTTTGCAATCGGATTCCAAGCCGACGGAAAAGCCGACCCAGGCATCGGCACAGGCGCCGTCGAAGGAAAAGCCGACCATCATTGTGCCCTCAGCCCGGCAATCGAACAGTTATGCTGAAACCGCTCCGTCTTCAGATCCCGGGTCTGTGCGGCATCTCGTTGAAATGCCACTGGCCTATCAGAAATCGATTCCGGATCTCGTGTTCAACAGTCACATCTATGCGTCTGATCCTGCCTCACGCCGGGTAATGATCAATGGTCATTATCTGCGTACCGGCGAGACATTCTCGGGCATTCGTGTTGAGCGGATCACCGAAGAGGGCGTTGTACTCAGCAAGGATGGACAAAGTTTCCGGGTAGGAAGCGTTCGAAATTGGGTGAGTCCGGACTGATATGGCGCTGACTGAGGAAACCAAGACGACGATTCAGCAGGCCTACAGGGACGTGCTGGCGGGTAAAGACATACGCGCCCGGTATGGGCAGAGACTGATGATTGCAGAGATCGCTCGTTACATGGGCGAAATCACAGCAAATGATGGGCAACGGACATCCGCTTCAAGCACCTGTGTGGTCGAGGCGGGCACCGGGACGGGCAAAACCCTGGCCTACCTGATATCCGCCATTCCCGTGGCACAGTCGCTGGGAAAGACCCTGGTGATCTCCACAGCGACCGTGGCCCTCCAGGATCAGATCGTCAACAAGGATTTGCCGGATCTCCGCAAGCACAGCAACCTCGATTTTAACTGGACGCTGGCAAAGGGGCGTGGGCGCTACCTGTGCCTGTCTCGCCTGGAATCGCGGCTCCACGACGAGGGGCAGGGCGACAGCGATACGATGCCCCTGCTGTTTGTCGATGAAAAAACCTCGGATGAGGCTGGATCTCGGGCCTTTTTCGAGGAAATGCTTGCCAGTTATGGCTCACGGAAGTGGGATGGTGACCGGGATCACTGGCCCGACCAAATACCCGATGACATCTGGCGGCAGGTGACAACCGATCACCGGCAATGCACCAATCGCCACTGCTCTTATTTTGACAGCTGTGCATTCTTCGATGCCCGCAGAGAGCTGGAAGACGCCGATATCGTGGTGGCAAACCATGATCTGGTGTTGGCGGACCTGGCCCTTGGAGGCGGTGCGATTCTCCCGGAACCGGAAAATGCCCTCTTTATATTCGATGAGGCTCACCACCTGCCAGAAAAGGCATTGAATCACTTTGCAGCGTCGGTACCACTAAACGGAACACGACAGTGGTTGAAGCAGCTGGCTCAGGCCGTGGTTAAGATGCAGCCCTTTTTCCCGGCTGGCAGTACGGCGGCCAAATCCATCGATAAAATCAGTACAGCGTCTCGGGATCTGGATCTGGAACTGTCAAAACTTTATGAGCTTGTGGCCAACTCTACCGACTGGGAGTTTAACGATGAACGTCGTTCAGCTCAGTGGCGTTACCCCGAAGGAGAGTTGCCGGATGAACTTGCCGATCTTGCTGCTGAAACCCGGATCGCAACAGCGACCCTCGTCAGATCGCTTGGCGTCTTGGTCGATGAGCTGCAGGCAGGTTTTGATGAGCGCAAAGAGAGTGACCTGGACCGAGAAACAGCGGAAGCCTGGTATCCGGTTGTCGGATCCTTCCACAGCCGCGCCGAGGATCAGTCTCGATTGTGGGCAGCGTGGGGCGAACCAACGAAGTTCCCTGATTCAACTGAGGAGGACCCGAAGGCAAATGCCAAGAGTCGCCATGCTGGTCCGCCTCCCGCTCGCTGGGCCGTTTTCCAGCGCTGGGAACATAGCGAAGACATAACTCTCTACAGCAGCCCCGTACTTGCCAACAACCTTTTGAATACCCGCCTGTGGTCGCGAGCCTATGGTGCCGTGCTGACCAGTGCCACCCTGACCGCGCTGGGACGTTTTGACCGCCTTAAATCCCGTGCAGGACTGCCGGAGGAGAGTCGGTTCGTGGTCGTACCCAGTTCTTTCCGCTACGCAGATATGGCCACGGTCGAGGTTCCGGCGCTTTCGGTAATGCCGACGGATGAGGGATTCACGGAAGCGCTGGTCAAGCGTCTGCCAGATCTCTGGGCTGGAGAACGTGCAACGCTGGTGCTGTTCACCTCGCGCCGCCAGATGCAGGCGGTCAGGGATGCGTTGAGTCCGGACTATCCCGGTTTGATCACGACACAGGATGATATGTCCAAGGCGGAAGTGCTCCGAAAGCACTGTGCGCGAGTCGATGACGGTGAGCCAAGCGTACTGTTCGGCGTCGCCAGCTTCGCAGAGGGGATTGATCTGCCAGGCCACTACCTTAGCCATGTCGTTATCACGCGGCTCCCGTTTTCCGTACCGGATGACCCGATTGAGGCCAGTCTGGCGGAATGGGTCACGCTCCGCGGAGGGAATCCGTTTATGGAGATAACCGTCCCGGATGCGTCCATCAAACTGGTTCAGGCGGTGGGTCGACTGTTGCGAACCGAGTCAGACACTGGGCGCGTCACTATTCTGGATCGTCGGATAGTAGCCCGGCGGTATGGCCAACTGCTCCTTGACGCGCTGCCGCCCTTTCGTCGAATCATCGAGCCCTGAGACTGACCAAAAAAAAGAGCCAGCCCAGAGGGGTTGGCTCTTATCAAAAGGGTTCGATCTGAACCCGGGCGTCGAAACAACGCGAACAAGAAGACTGAAGGCCTGAATTCCAGAATTCTTTCCTGAGGTTTCCCTCAGCGTTGGATGAATCATAAGGGAGTAGGGGGCGTATCCGGATCGTCCAAAGGGCGTAGAGGAGTCTAAAAAAGGCGCAAAAATGTGACCTGCATCACATATTGATGTCTGCGACGGCTGAGCGTACCTGGATACATTGAGGGCCGCGACTACTCCAGCAAACCAAGAGTCCGTGCTCGCGCCAACGCTTCTGTTCGGGACCCAACCGCAAGCTTGCCGTAGAGGTTACGTATGTGCGCTTTGACGGTTGTCGGCGCCACCTTCATTCGGCTGGCAATGTCCTTGTTTGCGAGGCCAAGATTGATCAATTCAAGGACTTCAATTTCCCGTTGGCTCAAGGGCTCAGCCAATTGATCATTTCCCAGAGATTCTCCGGCGGAGGGCTTTTGGGCTTGGGATTGTTTGGCGACTTCCGCGTTGGAAGGCAGATGGTCGTCCTGAGATTCGAGCATTTCGATAACGCGCTTGTTCCAGCGTCCTGGGGCTCGCAGCGTTGGTAGGGAGAGACACATTTGTCGAATGGTGTGACTTTCCTCGGCAAGGAGGCGCAAGAAGCCAGCTTCGGCAGCCCTCTGTACGGCTAACGTCAGCATTTTTTCAGCCTCCTTGTGTTTTCCCTCTGCTTTTAGCGCTTCACTGTACACAAGCTGAATCTCTACTAGGTGCCTGTAGTGCTGATCTTTTTCCGCAGAGATGCGCAGCGGAACCAGAGTGGCTGTCGCCTCCTCCGGTTGCCCAAGAGCCACTTGAATCCTGGCGACGCTGATCTTGTTTTGTTCTTTATTCAGTGGGTTAGTGAATCTTTCTGAAGTAATTTGTTCAACGCATTCCCTTGCCCGTTCCATGTGTCCAAGGGCGAGATAGCAGCGAGCAAGCAGGGCGGAGCAGGCTGGTGGCTCGAAGAGGATGTGCTCTCGCTTACGCCGAGCGACGCTTACAGCATCTTCAAGAACCTCAATGGCTTCCGAATATCGTTGCTCGCTGAACGCAAGGTGGCCGCGAACAAATTGGATAATCACATGCTGGCCGGGCTCTGTTCCTGAATTGACGTGGTCGAGTAGGGGCGCCAGATAGCTCTTGGCCAGTTGAGGTTGGTTGCGCTCTCGGTAGATTTCGATCAATGCACTGTTCTGCCAGCAGGAAATCAACATGGGCTGCCTGGGGTCGCTGTGGTGTTGATCAACCCACTGGCGGACGTTAGTACAGGTCTCAAGAGCGGTATCGATGTCACCGCGGTTGTACTGGATCCACGCTAACAGGCCACCGCTCGACAGGACAGTGCTGGGCTTTCTTTCGACTTCACCGTAGCGAATCGAGGATTTCAGAGCGTCTTCAGCTTCCGCAAGTTCGCCACGGCCGTAATAGTCGAGGCCCAGACCGTAATAAGTCACGGATTTCAGAGGGATACGAGTGTGGTCGATGTCCCTGAGTACCTGTTGTGTCAGGTCACTTGCACTTTTGTCGTCGCTTTTTGAACGAGCGAGGTAAGAGCGAATCAGTGAGATCTCGCTTTGTAATCCAAGGGCGCCCTCGGCGTCCGGGTGAGAGTCAGCTACCCGCTGATCAAGCATGTCCTCAAGCTCTGTAAGCAATGGTGCCAGGAGCTCCACGCGATTTGCGAAAAACAGGGCCCAGACCCTCAACATGAGCAGCTGCGGGCTGTCTCCCAGTTCATTGGCTGGCAGGAATTCCAGCCAATCCAGCACCTGCAGGTGAAAGCCGGCATGTATCAGGTTGTTGCCATGCTCGGCTAACACCCGAGCAAGCCACGGCCAGTCTCCGTAGTGAACAATCTGTCCAATGCCTTCCTGAACATGACCGTGTTCGAGCAGCCACTCCACGGCCCGCTGCCAATGGTTTTCTGTTTGTTCAGGATTGAGTTGCCTGGCCCGTTGCAACAAAGCCTCGCGGAAAAGGTCGTGGTAGCGAAACCACTCGTTTCGGGTGTCTAGTGGTATCAGGAACAAGTTCTCTCGAAGCAGTTGCTCAAGCAGAACCTGGCTGTTGGATTCGCCTCGGACGGCGTCACATAGAGAGCCGCAGAGACGCGGACAGTGCGCTGTTTCCAACAAAAACGACCGTATTGGCGCTGGTTGCTGTTCAAGAACTTCCGAGAGCACGTAATCGCTGATGCGGCGTTCGTCGATGTCCAGTTGTGGTCGGTTATCTTTGGTGAGATCCGTCTGTCCCAGGCCCCCGCCGGACAATGCGGAAAGCTGCATGGCCGCAACCCAGCCTTCGGTCTTGGCGCAGATTCGGCGTATTTCGGATTCGTCCAGCGCCAGGCCCATGGTGTCATGAAAAAAGTGGCGGCATTCTTCTTCTGAAAATGCGAGAAGTCCTGGGTGAATGTCCTCGACCCACCGGCGGACTCTCCAGCGGGCTAGCGGGAGCGGTGGCTCTGTGCGGGAAGCAAGGGTAACGGTGACGCCAGGGGGTAAATAGTCAACGAAATAGGACACCTGGCGGTGGATGGTCTGGTCGTGAATAAAGTGATAATCATCCAGGACAAGGGACCACGGGGCCTGATCTTCTGTTAAGGCATTGATCAGCGCAGTGATCGGACCATCCAGTTCCTGAATGGAGCAATGGCTGAGTTGCTGGCGGCATTCTTCCAACCCTTTCAAGCCATTGTGGGAAAACGCGCCGACGATGTACTGCCAGAAACGCCGTGGTTCGTCGTCCTGTTCGTCGAGAGACAGCCAGGCAGTGGGGGAGGGTGATCGCGCGCACCACTGGCAAACCAGAGTGGTCTTACCGAAACCTGCCGGTGCCACCACCATGTTCAGCCTTTTTTGATCTGACGACTCCAGAAGCGAAGACAGCCGCTGGCGCAGAACAGAACGCGCGTCGGCGGTTGGTCTCAGAAATTTGGTGGTTAAGAGCATCGGATCCTTGAATGCCTGTTCGGCTTTGATTTTGCTTTCAAACTCGGATTGTGTGCTTTGTCACGGCCAAGTCAAGGGCGCTAGAGTCTCCAGGGCGTTTTCGAATCATGCCTGACGTACTGCGTTTCTATTAATTTGGTCTAAACTGAAAATGAAAGCGTTGTATACTCAATAAGAATGAAAACAAACTTTTTTATACGTAAACTCTCTCTGATCAAATCTCACAGCAGGCCCCCGGCACGATAATGACTGGGATGGGAGCGGCGTAGTCCATGAAACTACAGCAATTACGTTATATCTGGGAAGTGGCTCATCATGATCTGAATGTGTCGGCCACAGCGCAGAGCCTGTTTACGTCCCAGCCGGGCATATCGAAGCAGATAAGGCTCCTTGAAGACGAATTGGGACTCGAGGTTTTTGCCCGAAGTGGCAAGCATCTCACTCGTATTACTCCCGGTGGCGAAATCATCATTCGTGAAGCGGGCGAGATCCTGCGGCGGGTGGAGGGCATCAAGAAGATTGCTCAGGAATTCAGCAATCAGCGCAAAGGTGACTTGAGTATTGCCACCACTCACACCCAGGCTCGCTATGCGCTGCCTCCGATCATTAGCGGATTTATCGATGCCTATCCGGATGTATCGCTGCATATGCATCAAGGCACGCCAATGCAAATCTCTGAAATGGCGGCGAATGGAGCAGTTGATTTTGCCATCGCGACGGAAGCGATGGAGCTTTTTAACGATCTGATCATGATGCCGTGCTATCGCTGGAATCGAAGCATCATCGTTCCGAAATCACATCCTTTGGCCCAGGCCTCCGAGTTGTCACTCAAAGAATTGGCAAAGTATCCGCTGGTGACCTATGTGTTTGGTTTCACGGGTCGGTCCAAGCTGGACGAGGCGTTCCAGGCACAGGGGCTGACGCCCAAAGTGGTGTTTACCGCTGCCGACGCGGACGTTATCAAGACCTACGTTCGGTTGGGGCTTGGCGTGGGAATCATTGCCAGCATGGCTTTTGACGAAGCATCCGATCCTGACCTGGTGGCATTGGACGCGCAAAAGCTGTTCCGACCAAGTGTCACGCGGATTGGATTCCGGAAGGGAACCTTCCTGCGGGGTTACATGTATGACTTTATTCAGCGGTTCGCGCCTCACCTGACCAGAGATCGTGTTGATGAGGCGGTAAGTCACCAGGGCAGTCGCTCTGAGATAGAGGCCCTCTTTTCGGACGTGAACTTGCCAACTTACTGATGACTCAGGACTCGTCGCTGGCGATAACATTGCCAGCGTGCAGTCCGCATTCCTTCTGAGTCGCTTCTTCCCACCACCAGCGGCCTTCCCGCTCATGCTGCCCGGGTAGTACCGGCCGTGTGCAGGGTTCGCAACCAATACTGATAAAGCCTTTGTTGTGAAGCTCGTTGTAGGGCGCCTCTGTCATTCGAATGTAATCCCACACCTCTTTTGACGTCCACTCTGCAAGCGGGTTGAACTTGACGAGGGGTTTTTCAGGTGTGGAAAAGGCATCGTCCAACTGAACCACAGGCACTTCATTGCGAGTACCCGGGCTCTGGTCTTTTCGTTGACCCGTGATCCAGGCGTCCACGGTAGCGAGTTTGCGACGAAGCGGGTTCACTTTGCGGATACCGCAGCATTCCGAGTGCCCGTCCTCATAAAAACTGAACATTCCTTTGCGTGTGACCAGATCTTCGACTTCCTGGGCATCCGGGAACAGAAACTCGATCTGAATGCCGTAGTGCTTCCTGACTTTTTCAAAAAACTGGTAGGTTTCCGGGTGCAGACGACCGGTATCAAGCGAAAATACCTGAAGGTTATCCGTGAGCTTGTGCGCCAGTTCGATGAGAGCCACATCTTCTGCACCGCTGAAGGAAATCGCGATGTTGTCAAAGGTCGAAAATGCTTTCTTCAGGATCGCGCGTGGGCTCTGTCCATGAAGTTCTTCGAGAAGTTCTGGTACGTCCGTCATCGATTTGTTAACTCGCCAATATAAATGTGTGATTAATCTACCATTAACCCTCTTTGTGAAGAAGGAATGCAACTGTATAACCTTATAGCCAGAGGTTGAACGATGCATTTTTTCACCGTCTTTAATATCATACCGGCGCAGATTCGCTGCTCTGGCCTTTGCAGGCCGGGAATGATTACCCATCCGATAGGAGAAAACCGTGGAACTGGCTTGTCTTGACCTTGAAGGCGTCTTAATCCCTGAAATCTGGATCGCATTTGCAGAAAAAACCGGTATTGAGGAGCTCAAGGCGACCACCCGCGACATTCCCGATTACGACGTACTCATGCAGCAGCGCCTGCGAATTCTGGACGAGCACGGCTATGGGCTTCCGCAAATTCAGGAAGTCATCGGCGAGTTGGATCCGCTGCCGGGTGCCCGCGAGTTTCTGGACTGGCTCAGAAACCGTTTTCAGGTGGTCATCCTGTCTGACACTTTTTATGAGTTTGCCATGCCATTGATGGCGAAACTTGGTTACCCCGCACTGCTGTGCCACAAGCTTGAGGTCAATGAATCCGGCCGCATCACGAACTACCTCCTACGGCAGCGTGACCCCAAGCGCCAGTCGGTCAGGGCGTTCCAACTGCTGAATTATCGCGTTGTCGCCGCCGGAGACTCATACAACGACACCACGATGTTGGGGCAGGCGGAAGCGGGCATTCTCTTTCATGCGCCCCAGAACGTCATCGAGGAGTTTCCCCAGTTCCCGGCGGTTCACACCTTTGATGAATTGAAGGCCGAATTCCTCAAGGCCAGCAGCATTCACCAGGGCTGAGGCGGACTCTCGACTTCCGGCGGCCGGGCGCTCTAAAAGCGTATTCCGGTCGCCTACAGGCTCTCGAGAAAATCCATCAAGGGCTTAACTTTGGTGAGGGTTTCCTGATACTCGTTCAGAGGCTCGGAGTCTGCAACCACGCCTCCGCCTCCGCAGCAGTGTATCTCTCCTTTTTCGGAGCAATACAACGTTCGGATGGCGATATTGCTCTCCAGAGATCCATCGAAACGACGGTGAAAAACCGAGCCACAATAGGGGCCTCGCACATGAGGTTCCAGTTCCCGGATAATTTCCATTGCGCGAATCTTGGGTGCGCCGGTGATTGAGCCGCCGGGAAACGCATCAAACAGAGCAGTCAGGGGAGAGACTCCGGGCTTTAACGTGCATCGGATGTGACTAACCAGGTGATGGACATTGCGATAGCTCTCAAGCTCAAACAGTTTGTCCACGAGAACGGAACCGGCCAGAGCGTGCCTGCTCAGGTCATTTCGAAGCAGATCTACGATCATGAGGTTTTCAGCACGATCCTTCTCGGAGGCTTCCAGTTCAGCCGCGAGCTTTGCATCTTCGCGCGCGTCTTGTCCTCTTTTCCGGGTACCTTTTATGGGGCTGGTGCCGACCTCTTGACCGCTGATTTTCAGAAAACGCTCTGGTGAAATAGACAGCACATCCAGGCCCGGCGCTCTGATAAAGGCGCTGTGAGGAGTTGGGTGGGCGTCAGACAGGGCCTGAAACGCAAGCCATGGGCTTCCACTGAATGTGCCAACGAACTCCTGAGACAGGTTTACCTGATAGCAGTCGCCCGCGTTTATATAGTCGCGAATTTGCTCAACACTGCGAGTAAACGCGTCCCTGGTTTGGCGGGGATTAAAAGGTGACGTGATCCGAAAAGGCTTTGGATCTGAGGTCGAAACTTCGGAATTAAGCCAGGTGCGAACCTGACGTTCAATGTAGTCGGGGCAGTCTTTGTGGAACCACAGGAAATAGGCGTCTGCCTTGCGCGCGTAGCTTGCCATCCAATGATACAGGCCCGCCGATAACAGTGGAGGGCGCACCGACGTTTGCTGCCGTAATACTTCCAGTTTTGATTCGGTCTCGTAGCCGAATTCATAGCCAATGAACCCAATCCAACCACCGGGCATCGCTGCGTTTTCCGGCAAGTCGTGCCCACTCTCAATCTGCTCTCCTAGAGCGGCCTCCATCGATTCTGCCAGCGAAGCAGGGTCCACAGCCTCATTTTCAGTTTTTGGAGCGGCGAATCGATCGGAAGCCTGAGCGGAAAATGCGGCGTGTGAGCCTCTCCCGACACCTGAGCCCGTGCTACCCAGGTATACGAAATCTTCTTCAAGACAGGCATGCCCCAATAATCGGTAATACTCGCTGCGATTGATGAGTTCGGTTGTGGAGAAACTCAAATTGCCCTCGAAAAAATCGGAAGAATGATAATTCGGCCACAAAACTGCCGTTGTAGGAACCTTATGGCAGTTGCTCTAATGTCAGGCCTTCCGCCGAAAGCCGTTCGAGCGCCCGGTGGATTTTACCGTATTTGGGGCACGCCGGTTCAATTTTAGAGCCGAACATAAGGAAAGAGGTAACACTATGCCAATAAGAACGTTCGTATTTGCCGCCTTGATAGGTTGTTTTTTTCCCGCTGTGCAGGCGGCTGAGAGCGATGAATCAACCAAGGCACCCACGCCAGAGGCGGTAAAGCAGGAGGCTCAGGCCAACACCAAATATCTGGCAGCGAACGCCCTGAAAAAAGCGAAGGCCATCATCGATGCCTATGGCCAATTTGCGCCATTTGGTGCCGGCCTTTTCGCTGACGGCGAGGTGAAGTTTGTGTGGGCTGTAAAACCAGGGGAATCAATCGAGGGAGTTAACCCGGTATTGGTTCTTAACACGGTCCGCAAGGCGCTTGCGACTCAGGCAGCGACCGGGCGAATCCTCGCCTCTGCGGTGGTTTATCAATACGAGAATTCGTCCAGCGACAACGGCGACGGTGGGCCGCAGGTAAACGTTGAACTGGAATACCTGAACGGGTACGCCGAGGTGATCGGTACCCGTTACGAACAGAGTGACGACGGAATCGAATACACAACATCAGGACACCGCCAATATGAGCCTCGCATTTTTACAGAGGGCGTGAAGAATGTTTCAAATCCCTGATTTAGAACAATTATTCAGGGAAATGTCGACTGGTTCAAATTGTTACGTTTTGTACAAATTCCGTCAATTTGTGTGCACGAAATCTCAGAAACGGGCCTGAAGCTCTGGGAAACTGATTTCGCGTTCCGGAAAGGACGCGACACAAAAATAGAAATATCCTTCAAGGAGAAAACCAATGAAAGGCCTGAAAAAAATTGCATTGTGTTCTGCAGTGGCTCTGGCGCCATTCGCAGCTAACGCTGAACTGAAAGCGCTTGACGACACTGCCATGGGCAGCGTTACTGGTCAGGCTGGTGTGACCATCGATCTTGAAGCCAACGTATCTATCGCTGAGATCGCCTATAAGGACGGCGGTTTCATCGCGATGTCCGGCGTTGCTCTGGGTGGTTCCGGTATCGTCGGCGGCCCGGGCACTACTGCTCTGGATGACATTCGTCTGACCATCGACGTTGTTGGTACTGCTGGTGGCGATCTCGGTATCGCAGCTCAGGCCACGTCTTACCTGGCCGCTGCTGGCGCTGACATGGGTTCAGTTAACTCTACCGACGTTGCCGTTGATGATGGCGATCTGGTTATCGCTCTGCGTTCGCAGTCTGGCGCTCCGGTCGACTTCGGTTTGGCAATCGGCGAAATCTCTCTGAACGCTGAAGCTGATGCCGCTGAGCTGGGCAACTTTGCCGCTTCTGCGAACAAAGGCACCGTTCTGGTTTCTAACCTGGGAATTGGTGGTGCGATCGGTCCGGTCGATATCGTAGTTGACGGCCAGTCTGACAACATGAACATCAACGCGTTCTTCAACGCTGCTGGTCAGTTGACCATGCCGTTCATGAACACCACTCTGGGCTTCGAGCTGCACAACCGTCGTGGTGCGAGCACTGCAATCGTATCTAGCGCCGCTGGCACTACCAGCTTCGCGCACGCTCAGGTCAACATCACCCCGTCTACCAACGGTCTGGGTGTTGAAGTTACTGATTTCTCCGGTGACCTCGACCTGACTAACATTACCTTCGGTGCTTCACCGTCTATCGGTAGTGTTTACATGACTGACCTGGCTGTTACAGCCAACATGGATATCTACGGTCACTAATCGTTTCCGTGATATAGCATGATGAAAGGCGTCCCAGCCCGCTTGGGGCGCCTTTTTTCGTTGAATTGGTATGGTTTTCATCCTGGGTTCCCGGAGTCGATATGGCTAGTTACAACAGAGTTGTACCATTTGCGCTGATGATAAGTCTGGTCTCGACGGCTAACGCTGAAATGAAGTCGATTTCAGATGGGGAGATGGCTAATGTGACTGCCAAGGGCGGTTTGACTATCGACTACAGCGGTTTGATGGCCATGGGGGAATTCCGATACGAAGATTCGGGCGCTTATGTTGTGGATAATATCCGAACGGGTGGCGCTGGAATTACAGATTCAGGCAGCACTGCCGGTTACGGTCTGAATTTTGATAATGCCAGATTAACGCTTGACGTTGCCTCCGATGGAGGTCTCGATATTATGTGGCAGGGAATGGACGGAGGCACCATCGATTACGGCTTCGAAGCTGGTCGCGTGGCCGTTCGGGCTGGTAGTACCGGACCTGCGGACCCAATTTTTAATGGTCTTCAGGGTTGGGGTTTGCTCCGAACAGCACAGCAAAGTGTTTTGCCGGCTTCTGAGACTGGCTTGGGTCGCAGTGCCATATATCACTATGCTGCATTTACACTCGAAGATCTTTCTTCTTCTAACGCTCCAAAAACAATCGGTATCAATGGTGGATATGTCAAAAGCCCGGATTTTATGGGCAATTCGCTGGATGCCATGGACCTGACAGATCAGATACCGGAGTGGGGGCAATCCCCGAGAGGTCGTTCGACCACCACTATGGACGACCTTCGCGCAGGCTTTGCAGCTGCAGAGTATTCGGTTTACACCGTGTCCGCTGCTGAGGCTGGAACACCTAATAGCACGTTACAGATCGGAGTTTCAGGATTTGCGGCCGATATTGGTGTCCAGAATCTCACGGTGGGCCAGTCCAGCCTGGGACAGATGACGCTCGATAACCTCCAAATTTCCGATACGATCGTTACTCTCACGCCTTAGTGCTCAGGATTTCCCGCAAGGTTGCATGAATCCCGGCCTGCCGTATCTGGCGTTAACGGTCAGGCACTGCAATGGAAAGATCGAAACCACCGCCTGGCCTTGGTGTCAGCGTGACCGGACCCTCGTTAATGGATCTTGGCACCTGAATATTGTCGATGCCTGGGGGCGTACCAATGCCAAAATTCAGATTTTGCCCGTCGAAATTGATACCCAATTGATTGTTGAGAAAATTCTGGGTGAAGGGCTCATCTGGTATCTGGGCCTGTTGACCGAAGATAATCGGTGGAATTTGTGGCGTGAAGTCCTGAGGTGGCTGGACTTGAGCAAGTTCGTCAAGGGGCAGTAACAATGCGCGCCGGAGAAACTCTTCTTCCGCACTGTCGAGAGCATCACCTTTGCCTTCACGCTCAAGCCTGGCCAGCGCTTCCCGATAGGCCTCTTCTTCTGCCTCCGTCAGCACTGGTTCACCAGGGGAGATCGTCAGGGCTTTCAATACACGCTCACGATCCTCTTTGATTTGTTGCTGATCCCTGTCTCTGGGAATGATGATCAGCGCTGAATCCTCAACGTAGGTGTCTACCATCTCGTCCGAAGACAGGGTTTTCACGCCAGCAGCCAGTGATGTACTTAAAAGGCAGCTTGCGCTGATAAGTGTAATAGAAGAGCCTTTACGAACGATTCGAGTGTTCATAACAATGCCTTTATTCATCCTGCAGTCATTGAAGTGCCCTCTCTGAAACGTTACTACAATCAGATTGCGGCTCTATACCGTAGTATTCGTCTGTCAACTGCGTAATTCAAGCTCGTCGGTGCGGGTTTGTGATCAGACGCAAAGGGAAATTTTCGGAACAGAATAATGAACCCAGTTCAAAAACAATGGCGACGCTGGATAAATCTGAGGATTCCCAGAAAAGATCACCATGTATTGAATCAGAGAAATATTTTTATATTGCCCTCTGGTGCCGGTGTGGTGTTCGGCTTACTGTTGCTGATCATGTTGATCACCGGTATCAACTATCAGAACAGTCTGATCTATGTCCTCACGTTTCTGCTGGGCGCCGTTTTTGTGGCAGCGATGCATCAAACCCACCGTAACCTCGCGGGGCTGGAGCTTGCGGTGGTTCAGGGCGGCGAAGGGTTTCCAGGCGAGACAATCCTTTTCCGCATTCGTGCACGAGCCGGTGAACGGGAAGCGTTGGGCCTGTCGCTTCAGTATGAAGGTATTTCTGTCGACCAGCAGCACGTTCTTGTCGACAATTCGACGGACATTTTGCTTCCCGTTCGCGCAGGCTCCCGGGGCTACCTCCGTTTGGACCGTGTTCGAGTTGAGTCGCGATTTCCATTTGGTCTGCTGACAGCGTGGTCCTGGATCCGGCCAGTGACCGCCGGTATTGTCTATCCCGTTCCAGTGACGGCGCCAGATCGTCACACTACGGTTCAGGATGACGGCGAGGTGAGCGAGGCAAGAACGGTAGAAGGGAGCGATCACGCCGAAATTCGGCCATGGCGCGAAGGCGATCTGAGTCAGCGTGTGCTCTGGAAGCGTTTTGCGCGGACCGGCGAGATGGTTATCGCAGACTGGGAGGGCGAACAAGGAAGCCCTTACTGGCTCGATTACGATGCTTTCCCGGGCGCTGACCAGGAGTTGCGTCTGAGCTATCTCGCCTATCAAGTCCTCGAAAGATCCAAAAGCGGTCAGCTTTTTGGTTTGAACCTTCCTGGACACGTGATTGAGCCTGATGTGGGGCAGGCTCACGGCAGCCGATGCCTTAAAGCTCTGGCTGTGTTCGGCAAATCGCCACCTCGCGAGGCAGATCAATCGATCCACGGCACCCGTTTTACCGACCATCCAATTGCCTCCCAAACGACCGAGACCGAGGGCAGGCGCCTATGAAGATTCCTTTCCGCCGAATGAGTAATTCGGGTGAGCCCGAGGCAATGGTTCCGGGAAACGCACTGCAATGGCTGATGATCAGCTTTGCGGTTCTGTTGTTACCGCAATGGGATCGTTTGCCAGTTTGGCTGATGGTTGCGTGCGTTTTGCTGGCAGCTTGGCGCTGGATTGCCCAGCTCGGTCATTGGCGGTTGCCGGGGCGGTGGCTTAGGGGCGGTCTGATGGCGTTACTCGTTGTGGTGTATGTTGCAACGGTAGAAGGTCGCTTTACTGTTGAAACAGCGTCGTCGTTCTTTGTGCTTGCCGTCGGTTTGAAGTGGCTGGAAACCCGTAGCTCGCGGGACTTTTACGTGCTTTTCTTTATCCTCGTTTACCTTGCTTCCGTGAACTTTCTGTTTCATCAGGAAATCCATTGGACGCTGGTAAACCTTTTCGGTGTGTTGCTTCTGTTTGTAGGCTTGCAGGTGCTCAATGCTCCAGCAGCGCCGCGGGCCGTATTATCCGGATGGAAGCGCCTGGGCGGAATGCTCTTGAAAACGCTACCGGTTGTGGTGCTGCTATTTATCTTCTTTCCTCGCGTGGCGCCTCTGTGGAGCGTGCCGTTGGTTTCGGGTGAGGCCCGGACAGGCATAAGCGACACCATGACCCCTGGAGATATCTCTAATCTTGCCCAGAACAGTGAGCGTGCATTCAGGGTCAGCTTTGGCGGAGCGTTACCGGAACCGCGAGATCGATATTGGCGAGGGCTCTACCTGGACCGACTTGATGGCGAGACTTGGCGACAAAGTACGGCCAGCAGGTTTCGACGTCCCTCCCGTGTTGCCGTGGATGGCGGCGTGGGGCCGCTGAAACCGAACGAATACGATGTCTTAATGGAACCAACAGACCAGATATGGGCGTTTGCTCTGGAGAGCTCCATAGCTGTGTCTGATAATGTCGAGAGAAACCCCGACGGTCTGTTCCGCTTCAAGCGCCCTGCAGACAGTGCGGTGCGGTATCGACTCGAATTAGTGGACGAGGCCTCGCGACCAGAGGAGCAGCTGGGTAATCCCCGTCAGTATCTTCAACTTCCCGTTTCCGGGAATCCTCGGGCGCGGGCATTGGCTGACGATTTGCGGGCACAAATTGCTGCGCCAGTTCAGATCGCACGGGCACTATTGGAGCGTTTCCGCAGTCAGGAGTATTTCTATACCCTCCGACCGCCCAAAATGCCCGAGGATGGCATTGACGCACTATTGTTTGATGCGAAAAGAGGATTCTGCGCCCATTATGCGGGGGCCATGACCTTTGTTCTGAGAGCCGCTGGCATTCCGGCGAGGATCGTTGTCGGGTATCAGGGTGGGGAGTCTGGTGTCAATGATGAGTATCTCATTGTCAGGCAATACGATGCCCATGCCTGGGTCGAGGCCTGGTTGCCAGGTCGGGGATGGACGCGTTTCGATCCGACCGCAGCGATCTCGCCTGAGCGTATCGAGTCTGGACTTCGAGAAGCGGTTCGGGAGGAGGGCTCTTTCCTCGAAAACGAATGGACGTCCCCGCAGCGCTATGGCGATATGGCGTTGCTGCAGTGGGCCTCGCTGCGTCTTGATCAGATCAATTACCAGTGGCAGCGGTGGGTGGTCGGCTACCAGGGACAATCGCAAATGGATTTGATGTCCCGGCTGCCCGGAGGGTTCAGTCTCCGTGATCTCGGCTATGTCACTGCCTCAATTGTGGGCGGTGCTCTTCTTATCGCCGGCGTTTTCGCGGCCTTCGTTAACTGGTCGGGGGTGCGGACTAGAGATCCTTTCAAAAAACTTTTAAATCGCTGGTATGCTTTGTGTGAAAGGGCGGGGGTGCCTGTCAGGCACGGTGAAACACCGACGCAACTCGCAGCCAGACTCGGGGAGGCCAAGCCTTCTGCTGCTGGCTCTGCACGCGCTTTTGCCCAGGTCGTGAACAGCTATTACTATGCAGACGCTTCAGGAGCTGATCCGGCAAAAGAGCGCGCTCGCTTGCAACGGTTGCTGGCCACACTTAGCAAACAGCTTAAAAAAGAGACCGATAAACAGGAATCGTCAGTTGAACGACGCAATTAACAGTCTGCCCTGGCTCTCACCACAATGGGACCAGATGACACGCCAACTTCGGGAAAACTCGTTTCCGCACGCGATACTCATCACTGCAGAGGATGGCGTTGGAAAGCGGCATTTCGCGGATCGGTTGGCGGAATTGCTAGTCTGCGAGCAGCCGGATCTATCGGTTGGCCAGGCCTGTCGACAGTGCAAACAATGTGAGTTGTCGTCGGCAGGGACGCATCCTGACATCCGATCCTACGCCCCTGAAAACTCAAGGATGATTCGTATCGGCCAGATTCGTGAGCTCGGTTCTTTTGCTGTGAGTTCACCGCAAGTGGCGAAACGCAAAATAGCCATCATTGATCGTGCTGATCAGTTGAACATCAATTCCGCCAATGCGCTTCTGAAGACTCTTGAAGAGCCCGCAGAAGACGTTGTGTTGATTTTGCTGCAGGAAACTGGTCGCCCGATATTGCCTACGGTGAGATCACGGTGTCAGTGCGTAGGTGTCAATACCCCGGACGAAAATCAGGCGGCGGAGTGGCTGGCAAGCCAATTGGGCGGCTCTGCAGAGGAGACCGCTCCCACGGTCGAGCAACAGCGAAAGGCGCTCCGAATAGCATCGAATGCTCCGATGCGAGCGCTCGGTTTTTTGCAAACCGGAGTGCTCGCTGAGAGGGACAGGGCGTTTGATGCTTTTCGTCGATTTATGAAAGGACATCTCACGGTCGGAGAAGCTGCAAAGCCATTTAAAGATCTGGGAATAGAAGCATCCCTGAGCTTGTTTGAAAATTGGGCGGCGGACTTAGCGAGGCTCACCGCTGGCTGCGATGCCCGAGATGATGAAGCAGCGGAGATGCTGAGCTTTCTGGCCAGGCACAATGAAGCCTGGCGCGCCCACGACTTGCTCGATCTGGTTCGGGATGGAAGAGCAGGCATCGTGAACAATACGAACGTGGAGTTGGAAATTGGCCGATTGCTGATCGCGTGGCAGCGGTTAATGCCTTCGAAGCGGCCGGTGACATCCTGACAGAAAGTGGCATTTGGGAGCGGTTCTAGGCAGCCGTTAAGATCTGCTGCTATGATTGCGAAATATCAAAGGTTTTACCTTACTTACGGAAAGACGATTCACAGGTGTAAGCTATGGGTCCCGGTTTTGGCGCGCGCAGCGGTATTCTTACTCTCACAATCAAAGACAAAGCAGTCCTGTACGCAGCTTACATGCCCTACATTCGGCAAGGAGGGCTTTTCATTCCGACTCAAAAGCAATACCAGTTGGGTGACGAAGTCTTTCTTCTGCTGAACCTGATGGACGAGCCGGAGAAGATTCCGGTGGCCGGTAAGGTCATCTGGATCACCCCCAAGGGCGCCCAGGGAAATCGCGCAGCTGGCATTGGCGTCCAATTCAATGGCGATGATGAAACGGCGCGGACCAAAATCGAATCTTACCTGGCGGGTTCACTCTCGTCTGATCGTCCCACACACACAATGTAAGGCGCTTCATGAATGAGGTTGCCGACGGACGTCCTGTTACCAGTGAAAGTGCTATCCAGGAACTAACCTGGCGGCTCAAGCACATTGAGTTGTCGGGTGTGTCATGGCCCTGCAAGGCGCCGATTGCTAAAACACCTGTGCTCATGATTCACGGTTGGTTGGACAATGCCCTGTCATTTGCCCGTATTGGACCGTCATTGTCTGAAGAGCGGTCTGTCTTCGCAATGGACCTTGCCGGGCACGGCCAGTCTGGACACCGTTCGCCCGGTCAGGGTTACCCTTTACTGGAGTATGTCGCTGATCTGGCCGAGCTGATTCAAGAGCATTTGCTTCCTGACAATGGCGTCGAGAAAATCGACCTTGTAGGCCATTCCCTTGGCGGGATAGTGGCAGTGCTCTACGCAGCAGCGTTCCCTGAAAAAGTACGCAAACTTGTCATGATTGATAGTCTTGGACCGGTCACAAAAACTCCGGAAGACATCATCCCTCAGGTTCGCAAAGCCATCGAAAAACGGATGGTCGGCTCAGGTAAACCCGCCGTATACCCCACAGTAGAATCTGCGGCAAAGGCCAGGGAGAAGGGGTTTATTCCGTTGTCCCACAAGGCCGCAATGACGTTGATTCCGCGAAACCTAAAGGCTGTAGATGGTGGATACACCTGGTCGACCGACGCCAAATTGAGGCACCCAAGCATGCTGATGATGGATGAGCGTCAGGTCACGGCTTGCCTGGCCGCGGTTAAGACGCCAACCCGATTTTTGCGGGCCGAAAAGGGGCTGCTCGCAACACGCCCGGAATTGAATGCGCGAACGCGAGCCATTGCCGGATTGGATCTTGTCTCTGTCCCCGGTGGCCACCACTGTCATCTCGAGGGCGATGTTGAGCCCGTTATTAATTCGGTGAGGACATTTTTGAATAATGAATAAATGGTTGATTGTCTTCTTTAGCACTCTGGCGGTGTTATTCGCAGCTAACCAGGGGGCCATGGCCGCTGGCGTGCCGCCCAAACCGTTCCCTGAATCCGTACTAGAGGACTCCGTCAGCATTTCCTCGCCCGGGCGTCTTATTCTTTTCAGTCCGGTACGGGAAGTGAACAATGAAATACGCTCGGCTTCCAAAGCGCGCTTGCCGGTCAAAGGTACCGGGCAGCTCTACCGTGTTTTGGAAGGTGCAAATCGTGAAGAGGCCAGGGACCATTACCTCAAAGAGATTCAGGCTCGTGGCGCGCAGATCCTGTTCGAGTGCTCCGGGCGTGGATGCGGGCGTAGCAATGTCTGGGCAAATCAGGTGTTCGAGCAGGCGACTCTGTATGGGCGCGATGGAAACCAGGATTATCTGATCGCAGGCTCAGTCGATGAGAACGGCGCACCTTGGTTGACACTCGTTTATACCGTTACGCGAGCCAACCAGCGTGAGTATGTCTGGGTGGAGTATTTGGAGGTGCCCGCTGGGACCAGTATACCGGGCCTGGGAGTCGCCAGCTCTCGTATTAAAGGGCCAGTAATCGTGCCCTGGGAAGGTTCTATCACCCACAGCTTCGATTGGACGGCGTCCGACCGTAGGCTAGTGAACGATTGGGCCGAAGAAGAGGGCGCCAGAGTGGTTCTTGTTGGGTACAGTGAGCTGGGTAAAAATGAATCACTGGAGGAATCCACCAAGCGTGCCAACCGTGCTGCGCAGTCTTTGTCGCGAGTCCTCGAAAAGAGCGGTGTAGGGGCGGATCAGCAGGACATCATTCCCGTGGGCCCGGTGGTGGTTATTCCCGATCCGGATCGGCAGGGAAATAGAGTTGAAGTCATGGTAATTCACAGGTGAGCAGGTGAGCGATAAAGACGAAGAGTTTCAGGCCTCCATCACTGCTCAGGATGGTGGTGCCGGGCCCGGCGCAGCCAGGGGCTCTGCACAGGTGCCTGAATCGGAATCGAACAAACCCGGCAAAACCGGTGCAGGTAAGACAGTCGCGCTGACACTTGGCAGTGGCGGCGCCCGGGGCTACGCACACATTGGTGCGATCGAAGTTTTGATGGAACGCGGTTATGAGATTGTCGCCATATCCGGCTGTTCGATGGGCGCCTTGATTGGCGGTGTCTATGCTGCGGGCAAAATGAAGGATTACAAGGACTGGGTCACCGGCCTCGGGCAATTCGATGTGTTAAAACTGCTGGACGTCACTTTCAATTCCATGGGTGCGATTCGGGGTGAAAAGATTTTCTCCGTTGTCCGGGACATGATCGGTGACATCAGAATCGAAGACCTGCCAATCGCGTACACAGCCGTCGCTACGGATCTTCTTGCCCACAAAGAGATCTGGTTTCAGGAAGGTCCTCTTGATCAGGCCATCAGAGCCTCTGTTGCCATTCCAAGTGTCGTCACGCCGCTGGTGCTGAATGGCCGGGTATTGGTCGATGGTGCGGCCTTGAATCCATTGCCGATTATTCCGACGATTTCTTCCCACGCGGACATGATCGTTGCGGTAAACCTGAGCGGTGAGGACGATCGAAAGACGGAGAGGATTCCCGATGCGGCTTTTCGAGAGCAGCAGGAGGAAGGTTCAGATATCGAAGAGTGGCTTGAAACGATCAGGGACAAAGCCTCCCGCTGGTTCGACTGGGACACACTGAAAACCTTCTCTGCCAAAAACGAGAAGGGTGCCTCGGGGAATCCCTCACCGGAATCGAAGATAGCGCAAGCCATCGCCAAAAAAACGCAGGAAAAAAAGACCGGTGATAAAAAAGCGTCGGAGAAAACCCGCGACGAGCATGAAACCGTGGATTGGGACAAACTGGGTATTGGCAAGTTCGATGTGATGAACCTGACGATCGAAACCATGCAGAGTGCACTGGTTCAGTACAAAATTGCCGGCTATCCGCCGGATCTCCTGGTCAATGTGCCTAAAAACTCCGGTCGAAGCTATGACTATCACCGAGCGCCCGAGTTGATTCAGATAGGCCGCGACAGAATGGACGCAGCGTTGAATCGCTACGAAAAAGACCGCAACAGCTCTGGACCATTGGCGATTTAGCCTGGTCCATTGGGCCGAGCCAAGATTTGGCTTTATCGGCTGAAATCCCGACCAAAAAGGGCGTATAATCCGCCCCTCACTTATTATCTGGCGGGGCTGTACTTTGTCCGAACCCATCAATGACCTTCAAAGTGTTCGCGATTATCTGCGGTACGCCTGTTCTCGTTTCGCTGATTCATCGCTTTTTTACGGTCACGGGACGGATAACGTCTGGGACGAAGCTGTTCAACTCGTCATGAGAAGCCTGCATCTGCCGATGGATAACAACACGGTTTTTCTGGACGCCACGCTGACCATGGGCGAGCGCCGGATGATCCTGGATCGGATTGAGCGGCGCATCAATGACCGGATACCCTTGCCCTATTTGCTGGGTGAAGCCTGGTTTATGGGTATGCCATTTTTCGTCGATGAGAGGGTTCTGGTACCACGTTCACCGCTGGGCGAGCTGCTGCAAAACGGTGTTCAGCCCTGGTTGGGCGACTCAGAGCCCGGTCGCATTCTAGATCTGTGCACAGGAAGCGGTTGCATTGGTATTGGCGCTGCCTCAATTTTTGAGGAGGCACTTGTAGACCTTTCAGATCTGTCTGCGGATGCTCTGGCAGTCGCCGACGTGAATGTGGCCTATCATGAGTTGGGGGATCGGGTCCGGACGATTAAGTCCGATGTTTTTGACAATATCGAAGAACGCTACGATCTGATCGTTAGCAATCCGCCGTATGTGGATGCAGAGGACATTGCGGACATGCCGCGTGAGTTCAGGCACGAGCCTGAACTTGGCCTGGTTGCGGGAGAGGACGGACTGGATATCGCTCACAGGATTCTTGCGGGAGCGGCAGACCACTTGAATCCAGGTGGACTCCTGATTGTGGAAGTGGGTAACAGTTGGCCCGCGTTACAGGAGGCCTATCCAGACCTTCCATTTACCTGGCTGGAATTTGAGAACGGCGGCGATGGTGTTTTTCTGATCACCGCGGAAGATCTCAAACAGCCGCATTGATTTATTAATCCAAATTCTCTAATTGTTAGATAAGATACTAAAATATGTCAGGAAATAGTTTCGGAAAACTTTTCACAGTGACTTCGTTTGGCGAGAGCCACGGGGCAGCCCTGGGATGCATCATTGACGGGTGTCCCCCGGGCCTGGAGTTATCCGAAGCAGACCTTCAGGGCGATCTGGATCGTCGCAAACCGGGCACCTCACGCCATACCACCCAGCGCCGGGAAGCGGACGAAGTGCGTATTCTCTCGGGTGTCTTCGAGGGCAAGACAACGGGGACGCCCATTGGGTTGATCATTGAGAACACCGATCAACGCTCGAAAGATTATTCGAAAATTGCGACGCAATTTCGTCCAGCCCACGCCGACTATACCTACATGCACAAATACGGTTTTCGGGATTACCGTGGCGGCGGTCGTTCCTCTGCCCGGGAAACCGCGATGCGTGTCGCCGCTGGCGCCGTTGCTCGAAAATATCTGGAGCAGCGGCTGGGCATCAAAATTCGAGGGTACCTGTCGCAACTGGGGCCGATCACAATCGATAAGATCGAGTGGGATCAGGTGAACCAGAACCCGTTCTTTTGCCCGGATCCGGACAAAGTGGCTGAAATGGAACAATACATGGACGCTCTTCGCAAAGAGGGCGATTCCATTGGCGCGAGGATCAACGTTGTCGCTGAAGGCGTTCCACCCGGACTCGGTGAACCAATTTTCGACCGTCTGGATGCAGATCTCGCCCACGCCCTGATGAGTATTAATGCCGTAAAAGGGGTGGAGATCGGTGCCGGATTTGACTGCGTCGCACAGAAAGGGACGGAGCACCGGGACGAGTTGACCCCGGATGGTTTTCTGTCCAATCAGGCTGGAGGTGTTCTGGGTGGCATCTCGTCTGGTCAGCCGATATTGGCGAGCATCGCGCTCAAGCCGACATCGAGTCTGAGGCTGCCCGGACGCAGCATTGATGTTGATGGAAACCCCGTCGAGGTCATCACCACGGGACGACATGACCCCTGTGTTGGCATCCGGGCGACTCCAATTGCCGAGGCCATGATGGCGATTGTGCTGATGGACCATTACCTCCGTCATCGCGGGCAGAATGCGGATGTCAGCGTGTCCACTCCGGATATCGGGCAGGCCTGATCGATCAAGGCCCACGGAGGAACAGGCATCTACTGGCGGCTATCCAACCTCTACTTCTGGTTCTTCGCACTGTTGGGCGGACTGCTTCCCTACTGGTCGCTCTACCTGGAGGGGCAGGGCTTTTCTTATCTCCAAATCGCCACGCTCATGGCGACCATCCAGTTGACAAAAATAGTGGCGCCAAGTGTCTGGGGCTGGTTGGGCGATCGAACCGGCCAGCGGGTGAGGTTGGTTCGATTCGGTGCGATTGTCGGCTCCCTGTTTTTCGCCGGAGTCTTCATGGAACCGGGCTTTTACGGCCTGCTATTTGTGATGCTGGCATTCACTTTTTTCTGGAATGCGATTCTTCCGCTGTATGAGGTTATTACCCTCAGGACGCTCGGCGCTCAGAAAGAAAAATACGGTCGCGTCAGGCTATGGGGCTCTGTCGGCTTTATTGGTGCGGTGGCTCTGGTTGGTGCGATTCTGGACATGGTTCCGGTGGACACCCTGCCGTGGCTCTTGCTGCCAGTGTTCGCCGGTATTGCGGTTTCGGCCTTCCTGGTCCCTTCCGAGAGAGGGGAGCGTAAGGAGTCAGCGCCGGCAGGAAGCCTGAAAGCAATAGTGACTCACCCCGCAGTTATTACCTTTTTCCTGATGAACTTCCTGCTGCAGGTGTCGCACGGGGCTTACTACACCTTCTTCAGTATCCATCTGGAGCAGCACGGGTATGGCAAGTTGGCGATCGGCCTGCTGTGGTCTCTTGGCGTGCTCGCGGAAATTGGCTTGTTCCTGGTGATGCACCATCTGACCCGCCGATTTACAGTCCGCCAGGTGGTTATTGCGGCGTTGGCCCTCACCATGCTCCGCTGGGTTCTGATCGCTGAACTCACGTCGATAGTGCTAGTGCTTATTTTTGCCCAGCTGTTGCACGCAGCTTCGTATGGCGCGCTGCACGCAATCTCTGTTCAGTACATTCAGGGGTTCTTTGGTAAGCATCACCATGGGCAGGGACAGGCGCTGTACAGCGGGCTGACATTCGGCGCGGGTGGTGCCATTGGCGCCTGGCTGTCTGGTTTCCTGGTGGATGGCTTCAGCACATCTGCCGCTTTCTGGGGTGGAGCAGGTGCAATGGCGATCGCCATCTTCATCACAGCGCTCTACCTGCGTCCGCCACCGCACAGTCACGCATAGGCGTTCAAACCCCGCTGTTTGACCTACTGAAGCTCATCTGCAATACCCGTCAGAGCTTTCGCCTGGGGACTGAGGGTTCTTCCCGTGAGCCCAACGCCGCCAAGAAGGCGGGTAACTCCATGCTTGATTGGCAGTTGGATCAGTGTGGTATCCACCATGCTCAGGGGGAGTACGCTCCAGCCCAGTCCTACACCGGCCATGACCTTGATTGTTTCCAGGTAGTTGGTTGGCATCTGAAGACGCAATGTCAGGCCTTCGTTCAGAAACAGCCGGCTGATTGCACGATAGGTAGCGGTTCCCGCTTCCGGTAGCAGCGCGTCGTAATTGGCGAGGTCCTGCAACCGTGGTTTGTCGAGCTGTGCCAGCGGATGATCCGGTGATACGACAAACGCCATCGGGTCCTCCCAGCGAGTGACCACCTGAAATGCGTGTCCCATGCTTTCATTCAAAGTAACGAATGCCAGTTCTGCCGCTCGCTTTTCCAGTGCGTCCAAGGCCGACTCGGAATCCATGAACTGGAGGCGCAGCGTCACCTCCGGGAATTCACGGTTCAGGCGCCTGAGCCAGTCGGGCAGGTGGTGCAATCCTATATGGTGGCTGGCAATGACCGATAACTGCCCGGAAACCCGTCCTTCCTCCGAGGACAGCGACAGCCGGGCATTGTGGACCTCGTCGATGATGCGGCGGGCATGGGGCAGAAGTCGAGCGCCTGAATCGGTGAGACGAACAGAGCGGTGACTTCGATCAATCAGCTGTGTACCGGTCTCATTCTCCAGTGCAGCGAGTCTTTTGCTAATCGCCGGCTGGGTGATGTGGAGTTGTTCAGCGGCCTCCGAAAAAGAGCCCTGATCCACAATACTGACAAAGGCGCGAAGCAGGTGAGCGTCCAAGGTTCCGACTCCCTTTTGTAGATCCCAAAGTAGAATTGTCAGTTAGCATTCTAAAATGGAATGCAATGCATAAGAAAGATGAATTGTAGTTATTCAGAGTGGGGCGGTACAATGGGTATCAAATGACCCATGTGAGAGCGAGAGAGAACCATGGCGGGCAAAACGTTATACGACAAGTTGTGGGACGACCATCTGGTCAAGCAAAGAGATGATGGATCAGCGTTGATTTATATCGATCGTCAGTTGCTTCATGAAGTGACGTCGCCACAGGCCTTCGAGGGCCTGCGATTGGCAGGGCGCAAGCCGTGGCGTCTGGATGCGAACCTTGCAACACCTGACCACAACGTGCCAACGACCGACCGCGACCGCGGCGTGGATGGCATTGTCGACCCGGTTTCCAAGATTCAGGTCGAAACGCTGGATAAGAACTGCGACGAATTCGGCATCCTTGAGTTCAAAATCAAGGACCAGCGCCAGGGTATTGTTCACGTCATCGGACCAGAGCAGGGGGCCACGCTGCCCGGTATGTCCATTGTTTGCGGGGATTCCCACACCTCGACCCACGGTGCCTTCGGCTGTCTTGCGCATGGTATTGGCACTTCTGAGGTTGAGCATGTGCTGGCAACCCAGTGCCTGGTCCAGAAAAAAATGAAGAACATGCTGGTCAAAGTTAACGGCAAGCTGGGTCCCGGAGTGACTGGTAAAGATGTGGTGCTCGCCATTATCGGAAAGATCGGCACAGCCGGTGGCACCGGTTACGCCATCGAATTTGGTGGTGAGGCCATTCGCGGCCTGTCCATGGAGGGACGAATGACCATCTGCAACATGTCCATCGAGGCCGGTGCTCGCGTAGGCATGGTTGCGGTGGACGACACCACAATCCAGTACGTAGAAAACCGACCGTTCGCGCCTCGGGGCGATATGTGGGAGGACGCGGTCAATTACTGGCGCACCCTTCACAGTGACTCCGATGCGGTGTTCGATAAAGTGGTCGAACTTGAGGGGGCTGAAATCCAGCCTCAGGTGAGCTGGGGTACCTCACCGGAAATGGTGTCCGGAGTGGAAGGCATGGTTCCCGATCCCGACGCCGAAGCCGATCCGATCAAGCGTGAAGGCATCGTCCGTGCTCTGAAATACATGGGGCTGCAGCCCAATATGCCGATTACAGAGATCAAGCTGGATCGCGTATTTATCGGTTCATGCACCAACAGCCGGATTGAAGACCTCCGGGAAGCGGCGGCTGTGGTCAAAGGGCGCAAAGTGTCTCCCACACTGAAGCAGGCCATGGTGGTTCCCGGCTCAGGGCTTGTGAAAGCACAGGCGGAGCAGGAGGGACTGGACAAGATCTTCCTCGAAGCGGGCCTGGAGTGGCGCGATCCTGGATGCTCCATGTGTCTGGCGATGAATGCCGATAAGTTAGGGCAGGGAGAGCACTGTGCCTCCACGTCTAACAGGAATTTTGAAGGTCGTCAGGGCTTTGGTGGCCGAACGCATCTGGTCAGCCCTGCGATGGCCGCTGCAGCCGCGATCAACGGTCATTTCGTTGACGTTCGCGACATGATGAACTGATTCCCCGGAGAAAATTGATGAGAGCTTTTACTCAGCACACTGGCGTCGTCGCGCCGATGGATCGATCCAATGTCGATACTGACATGATCATTCCCAAGCAGTTTCTTAAATCGATTAAACGCTCCGGTTTTGGTCCGAACCTGTTTGATGAACTGCGTTACCTGGACGAAGGCAAGCCGGATCAGGATTGTTCGCAACGTCCAATCAACCCGGATTTCGTGTTGAATCAGCAGCGTTATCGCAATTCCAGTGTCCTGCTGGCGAGGCGCAATTTTGGCTGTGGCTCCAGTCGTGAACACGCTCCCTGGGCATTGGACGATTTTGGGTTCAGGGCAATCATCGCCCCAAGCTTTGCCGATATTTTTTATAACAACTGTTTCAAGAACGGTCTGCTGCCCATCGTCTTGGATGAAGAAATTGTTGATCAGTTGTTCAAAGAGGTAGAGGCGAGCGAGGGTTATGAACTTTCAGTGGATCTCGAAGCGCAAACGGTGACCACGCCGTCCGGCCAGACCTTCGAGTTTGAGGTGGATAATTTCCGTCGACACTGCCTGCTCAACGGCCTCGATGACATTGGCGTTACGCTTGAAGATGCGGAGCTGATTCAAAGCTACGAAGACAGTCGACGTAAAACGGCGCCATGGTTGTTCCGGGCCGATGCCTGAGGTCCGGCATTAACAAATTTCAGAAATCAAATGATCGAACAAGGATAGATAATGTCCAGAAATGTACTCTTGTTGCCCGGCGATGGCATCGGGCCGGAAATAGTGGCTGAAGCGGAAAAAGTGCTTCACAAGGTGAATGACACTTTCAGCCTTGGCCTGCAGTTTGAATCGGCCCTGGTCGGCGGCGCTGCTATTGATGAAGCCGATACGCCTTTGCCTGAGGAAACCCTGAACAAAGCGAAAGCCGCCGACGCTATTTTGTTGGGCGCCGTTGGAGGGCCCAAGTGGGATAGTCGTCCGATGGCCGGCCGCCCGGAAAAAGGGCTTCTGGGTTTGCGGTCCAATCTCGAGCTTTTTGCCAACCTGCGACCCGCGATTCTCTATCCACAGTTGGCTTCAGCATCCTCGCTGAAACCGGAAGTCGTTTCCGGTCTGGATATCATGATTGTCCGGGAGTTGACCGGCGGCATCTATTTTGGTCAGCCCCGCGGCGTGCGTGAATTGGAAAACGGTGATCGTCAGGGATACAACACCTATGCCTACACCGAATCCGAAATTCGCCGGATTGGTCGGGTGGCTTTTGAGGCAGCGCAGCAACGAGGCAAAAAGCTCTGTTCTGTCGACAAGGCAAACGTTCTGGAAGTGACTGTGCTGTGGCGCGAAATCATGGAAGACCTTCGCAGGGAGTATCCCGATGTGGAGCTTTCCCATATGTATGTGGACAACGCTGCGATGCAGCTGGTTCGTGCGCCGAAGCAATTCGATGTGATTGTGACCGGCAATATGTTTGGTGATATTCTTTCGGACGAAGCAGCGATGCTGACTGGCTCAATCGGGATGCTGCCCTCGGCTTCACTGAATTCAGAGAAACAGGGCATGTATGAGCCTTGCCATGGCTCGGCACCGGATATCGCAGGTCAGGGCATCGCGAATCCGCTGGCGACCATACTCAGTGCCGCCATGATGCTTCGCTACAGCTTGAACGAGGAAGCGGCAGCAGAAGCAATCGAATCTGCTGTCAGCCGCGTATTGGATCAGGGCTTGCGGACAGCCGATATCATGTCGTCGGATGGCAAGCAGGTTTCCACCCGTGAAATGGGTGACGCAGTGCTCGCGGCGCTCTGACAGGCCGGTAAAAAGTTATCCAATTTCGATACCCGACAATGGCGCGATGCGGCCGTTGCGGGTTAATCCATCCCGTCCCCGGCAGCGACAAAGCCTTCGGGCGGGCATAAAACGAGGTTCAAAGGTCGCACATGAAGCGAGTTGGACTTATTGGTTGGCGCGGCATGGTGGGCTCAGTCCTCATGCAGCGCATGCGCGAAGAAAACGACTTTGCGGACATTGATCCGGTCTTTTTCTCCACTTCTCAGACAGGCAAGCCTGCACCAGATGTTGGAAAAGAGGGCGTTCCGCCCCTGCAGGACGCTTATGACATCGACGCTCTGAAAGCGTTGGATGTGATCGTGACCTGCCAGGGCGGCGACTACACCAGTGCCGTCTATCAAAAGCTTAGAGATGCCGGCTGGCAGGGCTACTGGATTGATGCAGCGTCCACGCTGCGTATGGTGGATCACTCTGTCATTGTGCTGGATCCGGTAAACCGCAACGTAATCGACGACGCGCTTAACAAGGGCGTTAAAGATTACGTCGGCGGTAACTGCACCGTCAGCTTGATGATGCTTGCGCTTGGCGGTTTGCTAGAACAGGATCTGATCGAGTGGGTGTCTCCGATGACCTATCAGGCGGCATCGGGCTCCGGTGCACAGAATATGCGTGAATTGCTGAACCAGATGGGGCAGCTACAGGGTAATGTCAGCGAGGAGCTGGCGGACCCTTCGTCCGCCATTCTTGATATCGATCGCAAGGTTACCGAAACCATGCGTTCCGGTGATTTCCCGACCGAGCATTTTGAGGTTCCGCTGGCCGGCAGTCTCATTCCGTTTATCGATAAACAGCTCG
The DNA here is from genome assembly GCA_964632565.1 of uncultured Marinobacter sp. Lineage (GTDB taxonomy): Bacteria > Pseudomonadota > Gammaproteobacteria > Pseudomonadales > Oleiphilaceae > Marinobacter. The sequence continues at coordinate 58,836 of CAZWEP010000001.1, forward strand.
ATAACGGCATGAGCAAAGAAGAATGGAAAGCCGGCGTTGAAACCAACAAGATTCTCGGTCGCAGCGACAGCCCGATTCCGATCGATGGAATTTGCGTCCGTATCGGGGCGATGCGTTCTCACAGTCAGGCTTTGACCATAAAACTCAAGAAGGATCTGCCGGTTGCAGAAATCGAATCCATTCTTGCAAAAGCCAACGACTGGGTGAAAGTCATTCCGAATGAGCGGGATGCCACCATTCAGGAGCTCACGCCTGCGAAAGTTACTGGCACACTCAGTGTTCCGATTGGCCGTATTCGAAAGCTCTCCATGGGGCCGGATTACATCTCTGCATTCACAGTTGGCGATCAGCTACTTTGGGGTGCGGCAGAGCCACTTCGCAGAATGCTGCGCATTTTGCAGGAGCGTTAGCACGGCGGCGCAGAAGGCCGTTATGCCAACTGCGTTTGATTTCTGTGAGTCCAAAAGGGGCGAAGGCTGAAATATGTCTTCGCCCCTGTTATTTTCTGGGTTCTTTAAATGGAGACGGAATAAAAAGACTCCGATTTCGGATGGTGGAGCAGATTGGATCATCGTTCGGTAACAATATGTTCCCCTCCATATATGAAAAAATGGTACAAGGAATGCGGCTGATTGATTGATAAAAGAGGTTTTATCAACAATACTTGCCGGACTGATTGTTAAAAAGATTACATAATAACGATAGAAATTTCGGCGAAAGTCATCCAACCTCGTCCGATTCTGATCTGCAGATCAGTAACGAATAACGGAGACTGGTAAGGAAAAAGCATGAAGGTACGCAAGCTTGCGGTTGCTCTGGCTCTGGCGGGAGGACTTGGCTCAGGTGTCGCTCAGGCCCTGGGTTTGGGGGAGATTGAATTACAGTCCTATCTGAACGAGCCTTTGAACGCGGAAATTGATCTGCGTAAAAGCACGGGGGTGGCTCCAAATGACGTTTTCGTCAATATTGCTCCCCAGACAGCCTACGATCGAGTGGGTATCGACAGATCTTATTTCCTTACCAAACTCAATTTTCAGGTTATAACCGCGCCCGATGGTAATCTAGTTGTCAACGTTTCTTCCCGTGAGCCTCTCCGCGAGCCTTACCTGAATTTCCTTCTCGAGGTCACCTGGCCGAATGGCCGATTGATGCGCGAATACGCGGTACTTGTGGATCCTCCTGTCTATGCCGAAGACTCCGGCGTCGAGGAGCAGGTTGCAGCGCCCACGACACAGCCGACCACAACCCAACCGCAGGTGCGTCAATCTGCGCCAAGTCAGCCTACTCGCAGTACGTCTACTAGCACTCGTTCCTCGGGCACTCGTACCCTTGGCCCAACCAACGCTGCGGATACCCTTTGGAACATTGCTGCACAAATACGCCCCAATGACAGCGTTTCCATGCAGCAAACCATGCTTGCGATTCAGGACTTGAACCCGGACGCGTTTATCGATGGCAACATCAACAGACTCAAACGCGGTGAAATTCTGCGCATCCCGGACACTGAGCAGATTCAGAGTCGAACCCGGGCCGACGCAAATCGAGAAGTGGCTGTTCAGAACCGAGCGTTCTCATCACCCCAGCCAACCGTAGACGCCACAGCCAGCGAGACCAGTGCTGGATCATCGCGATCATCCGAGTCTGGTGGTGATCAGTTAAGACTTGTTGCTGCTGAGGATGCCGGAAGCCGTGACACGCAAGATGGTGGTTCTGCAGGTGGCGACAGTGATCTGCCCGGCGGAGTCGATGCGGGTCAGGCTGTGGCCATGGAACAGTTGGAAAGTGCTCGGCGTGAGAATGAGGAACTTACCGGTCGTGTAGACGACCTTCAAGACCAGGTTGAGACACTGCAGCGCTTGCTGGAGCTGAAGAACTCGCAGCTGGCAGAGATGCAGAATGCTGAAACAGAATCCGAGATGCCTGCTGATGCTGCGGCAGCCGACGGGGAGCTTCCAGTTGACGAAGGCGCCGACGCAGAAATGGCGGCGGAAGGAGAATCTGAGACAGACAGTCAGGACGAGTCCGCTATGGGATCGGACGGCATGACTGGAGAGGAAAGCGTCACTGGTCAACCTTCGGATGCAGAGCCAGGTATGGAAATGCCTGAAGCAACTGATGGCGAATCCACGGAAGCCGCGTCTGACGAAGCTTTGCCGGACGAAGCGGCTAACGATGCAGAGATGACGGAAGGAGCTCAGTCTCCGGAACCAGAGATGCCTGCTGAGCAGGAAAGCCCCGTGAAAGCCGCGGAAGCTGCTCCTGAGCCGGCGAAGCCTGCGGAAAAGCCATTCCCGGGAAACATCATTGATGCCATTTCCAATAATATTCTCTACCAGGTCGCCCTCGGCGGGGGCCTCATTGTTCTTTTGCTGGCACTGCTGGCTTTGGCTCGTCGCAATGCCAATCGCGAAAAGGCGTTTTACGATCAGTTGAACGGAGAGTCAGACGAAGAAGCGGATTCTTTTGACCTCTCGTTCGATGAAGAAGATCACGGCGGTGCCGCGAAAGACGACGATGCGATCGCCGAGGCAGACGCTTACATCGCCTATGGGCGCAATGATCAGGCAGCTCAGGTTCTGGAAACGGCGATTTCGAGAGAGCCGAGCAGGACTGATCTGCGACTGAAGCTTCTGGGCGTTTATGCCGAAGTTCAGGATCGGAGTTCGTTCGACAAGCAGTTTGGCGAAATCGAAGCATTGGATGATGAGGCGGCTCTGGAAGAAGCAACAGCGCTGCGGGCGAATCTTGAAGAAGCCGAGTCGATGCCGAGCATTGATGATCTGGAATCGCAGCTGCTCACGGGTGGCTCTGACGCCTCGGAGACAGAAGAGGCGCAACAGACGCAAGAATCTGACGAAATCGACTTCTCCGCAGACTTTGCTGAGCCCGAGCAGGAGGCAGCTTCCGAAGAGGAAAGCGTAGACTTCAGTACCGATTTCGAAGATATGGATCTGGAGTTACCAGAGTCCGATGAACAGCGCTCTGAAACTGCTGAAGCCGATGAAGAAGCTTCGGATGGCTCAATCGAATATGACTTCTCAGGCTTCGAGGATGCGGATACTGAAAGCGTCGACCTGGAAACAGGTACCGATGACGGTGATGCCGAGGCCGAAGCTAATGAAGACTTCGACTTCTCGCTGGATGAAGAATCGCCAGACTCGGCCAAAGCGGACACTGAAGAAGACGACCTGAACATCGACTTCGACACTTCGGATCTGGGTCTGGAGGAAAGCGATGAGTCTGGCTCTACGGACGCAGAATCGCTGGAAGAGTCTCTTGAGGAAGATCTTTCTATCGATCTGCCGGAAGAGCCAGCTGAGGAGCCGAAGGAGAGTGAGGACGTTTCGGCGGACGAGTTGGACGAGTCATTCCTTGACGATCTGGACGCTGAACTGGACAAGGTTGCAAGCGATGATGCGCAGGCTGAAGAATCCGGCGCTGGCGAGCTGGATGACCTCGAACTGGATGTGTCCGACGAAGACCTTGCTTTGATGGAAGAGTTCTCGGAGTCAGACGACGATACAGTCGAGCCGGACAAGACCGACGATGCGTCTTTGGAGGACGAGCTTGGTCTGGAAGATGCTCTCTCTGGTGAGGAGCCTGCCAGTCCTGAACAGGAAGTGGAAGCGGCCGAGAAAGTCGACGAGTTGCCGACTGAAGAAGCCGGGCAGCCAGCTGAAGAGGTCTCAGACACCGACGACGATACCTTGCCCCCTGTCGCAACGCCCTCTGGTGCAGGTTCTTCCACATCTGGCGCCGATATTGATGAGTCTGACCTCGGTGATGACGATGACTTTGACTTCCTTGCCGGAACTGATGAGGCTGCGACAAAGCTGGATCTGGCAAGAGCTTACGTTGAAATGGGTGACGTCGATGGTGCCCGGGACATCCTTGAGGAAGTGGCCCTCGAGGGCAACGACGAGCAAAAAGCAGAAGCTCAGGATTTGCTAAAAAATCTGTCCTGATACGTTATAATCGAGCGTCGCAATTGAGAGCGCCGGCTTGGCCCCTGATAAAGGGCGCTTAGCCGGCGTTTCTCGTGATAAAGGCTTATTACTCAACCCAGGTCTTCTCTTGTTTCAGAACTTACAAGCCCTAACGACAGATCAGGACATCGGTGATGGTCGAGTGGCGCTTGCCTTCGAGTACGACGGTCGTAAATTTCACGGCTGGCAGTACCAGAAATCCGGTGTCCGAACAGTCGAGGGCGAGCTTGCAAACGCCGCCTCAAAGGTTGCGGACCAGCCTGTGGAGCTTGTCTGTGCCGGTCGCACAGACGCTGGTGTGCATGCGAGCTATCAGATCGCTCATTTTGAAACCGCAGCCATCAGAAATCTGCGTTCCTGGGTCATGGGCATCAACACGGCCCTACCCAGCGATATTGCAGTCCATTGGGCAGGGCACGGACGGGGAGACTTCCATGCCCGCTTTTCAGCGACCTATCGACGGTACAGGTACGTTATATACAATAACGCCGTTCGTCCGGGCCTTCTGAATGGGCAGGTTTCCTGGATCTATCACAGTCTTGACGCTGAGCAAATGCACTTGGCGGCGCAACACCTTGTCGGCGAGCATGATTTTTCCTCCTTCAGGGCGGCAGGCTGTCAGTCCAACACGCCCATTCGGTTTTTGGAGGCGATCACGGTTGTTAGGAAAGGCCAGTTCGTCGTTATCGACGTACAAGCAAACGCATTCCTTCATCACATGGTGAGAAATATCGCGGGTGCTTTGATGGCTGTTGGCAAAGGCGACAGACAGGCAGATTGGATTCGTGACATACTTGATGCCAGAGATCGTCGAAAAGCAGGCGTTACAGCGCCTCCTCACGGGCTTTATCTGGTAGATGTGGGTTATCCGTTGGAGTTTGGTATTCCTCAGGCCAGTTGTGGACCGGGCTTCCTGAACCCCTGGTTCAGTCCTGAGGATAATCAACCCATTGAACCTACTCACATTCATCGCAAAGATCGGCATCCAGAGTTATGAGAACGCGGGTAAAAATCTGTGGTTTAACGAGGCCTCAGGATGTGGTTGCCGCCGCAGAGGCAGGCGCGGATGCACTTGGTTTTGTATTTTATGAGCCAAGTCCAAGGAATGTCTCTTTAGAACTCGCTGAAGAATTGCTGAAAAACGTGCCGCCGTTCGTGGTTGCCACCGGGCTGTTCGTGAATCCAACGAAGGAATTTGTGGAAAAAGTTTTGTCCCGGGTGCCTCTGGATCTCCTGCAGTTTCACGGAGATGAGACGCCGCAGTTCTGTCAGGGCTTTGCATCCCGTTGGATGAAAGCGATTCGGGTGAAGTCTGAACAGGATATCGAGCAGGCCTTTCACGATTATCATCGGGCGTCAGGACTGCTTGTAGATGCCTGGGTGCCGGATCAGTATGGAGGAACAGGGCAGTCATTTAACTGGAACCTGATCCCCTCCATACGTCCAATGCCGCTCATATTGGCCGGTGGTCTGGCTTCTGATAACGTAGCCGGCGCCGTAAAGCGGGTCCGGCCCTGGGGCGTAGATGTCAGTGGTGGTGTCGAGCAGAGCAAAGGCATCAAAAGCACCGAAAAATTGACTGATTTTATAAACGAGGTACGTCGTGTCGATGAAACTGACTGAAGAAATGTTAAGCGCGCTCCCTGATGCGCGGGGTCACTTCGGTGCCTACGGCGGTCGTTTTGTGTCAGAGACGCTTTTTGACTCTCTGATGACGCTCGAAAAAGAGTATAAGCGGCTGAAGAACGATCCTGAGTTTCAGGCTAAGTTCGATAAAGATCTTGCAGATTATGTGGGGCGTCCGTCGCCACTGTATTTTGCCGAGCGGCTTACCCGCGAAACCGGTGGCGCCCAGATCTGGCTCAAGAGAGAAGACCTGAATCACACCGGTGCCCACAAGGTAAACAACACCATCGGCCAGGCTCTGCTGGCCAGTTTTCTGGGCAAGAAACGTGTGATCGCGGAAACCGGTGCGGGACAGCATGGCGTCGCTACTGCCACAGTTTGTGCGCGCCTGGGACTGGAATGTCACGTATTCATGGGTGCCGAGGATGTTCAGCGTCAGTCTCTGAACGTTTACAGGATGAAATTGCTGGGCGCCGAGGTCCACGCGGTTCAGAGCGGCACGAAAACGTTGAAAGACGCCATGAACGACGCGATGCGCGACTGGGTCGCGAACGTCGACGACACCTTTTACATCATCGGCACCGTAGCGGGCCCGCATCCCTATCCGCTGCTGGTGCGGGATTTCCAGTCGGTCATCGGCCGGGAAACCAAGGAGCAGTCGCTAAAGCAGGCGGGCAAACTGCCGGACGCACTGGTGGCCTGCGTGGGTGGCGGATCCAATGCTATTGGTATGTTCTACCCGTTCCTGACTGACGAATCCGTTCAACTTTACGGCGTTGAGGCCGGCGGTCTTGGCATCGATACCGGCCAGCACGCTGCGCCTCTTAGTGCAGGGCGCCCCGGAGTATTGCACGGTAACCGCACATACCTGATGGAAGATGAGAACGGTCAGATTGCTGGAACCCACTCGGTGAGCGCCGGTTTGGATTATCCAGGTGTTGGGCCGGAGCATAGCTGGTTGAAAGATATTGGTCGGGCTCATTATGTGTCAGTGACCGACGAGGAAGCGCTGGACGGATTCCGGAAACTGACCCGGGTGGAGGGCATCATGCCCGCGCTGGAAACGGCTCACGCCGTTGCCTATGCGGTGAAGCTGGCTGCGACGATGGACAAGGATCAGGTTGTGGTGATCAATGTGTCAGGGCGTGGCGATAAAGATATCCAGACTATTGCGAAACTGGATGGCATCGAGATGTGACTCGATTCCTTTCAGATGGGAACAAACCGGACGGGTTGATAGCCGGGAATTAAGACAGGAGCATGCATGAGTCGAATTGAAGGGGTGCTTAAGTCCCTGAAAGCAGAGGGACGGAAGGCGTTGATCCCTTATATCACCGCTGGGGACCCACACCCTGATCAAACGGTGGACCTGATGCATACGCTGGTTGCGGCCGGTGCAGACATCATTGAATTAGGCGTGCCATTTTCTGACCCCATGGCGGACGGCCCGGTTATCCAGCAGGCTTGCGAGCGCGCGCTGGTACACGGAACATCCCTGCGGCAGGTAATCGGCATGGTCAAAACGTTCCGCGAAACTGATCACGAGACTCCCATCGTCCTCATGGGTTATTTGAACCCCATGGAAGCTATGGGGTACGAAACGTTTGCGGACACTGCAAAGGAAGCCGGTGTTGACGGCATCCTGACAGTGGATCTGCCACCAGAAGAGGCTGATGAAGTTGCTCCGCTTTTCACTGAGCGGAATCTCGATGCCATATTTTTGCTGGCGCCGACAACGACAGATGACCGGATTCGGGCCATTAGCGAACACTCATCAGGCTATGTGTACTATGTTTCATTCAAGGGTGTGACCGGTTCCGGCACCATTGATGTTGAGGAAGTGGCCTCAAAAGTGTCCCACATTCACGAATTGACAGCGCTGCCGGTTGGCGTTGGCTTTGGTATTCGGGACGCTGAAACCGCGGCTGCGGTTGGCCGGGTATCCGATGGTGTAATTGTTGGTAGCGTTCTGGTCGATACAATAGCCCGTAATCAGAAAGATCCGGAGCAGCTTCAAAAGGCGCTCACAGATCTGCTTCACCCGATGCGAGAGGCGTTGGACAACCTGGACTCCTGACAGAATCCGGAGCCGGGATCGACGGATAGGATGACATCATGAGTAACTGGCTGGACAAGATCATGCCGAGCAAAATTCGCTCGGAATCCAAGCAGCGAATGGGTGTACCGGAGGGGCTGTGGAAAAAATGCCCGAAATGTGGCGCCTTCCTCTACAAACCTGAACTGGATAAAAACCTCGATGTTTGCCCAAAATGCAATCATCACCTCCGAATTACGGCCCGTCGCAGGCTGGATGTGTTTCTGGATCGGGAAGGCCGCGAAGAAATTGCCGCCGATCTTGAACCGTGGGATCGCCTCAAGTTCAAGGACAGCAAGCGCTACAAGGACCGCCTGAGCCAGAACCAGAAGTCGACCGGTGAAAAGGACGCTCTGGTGGCCATGCGCGGAAGGACACTTGGCATTCCTCTTGTGGCCGTCGCTTTCGAGTTCAATTTCCTTGGCGGATCCATGGGCCAGGTGGTTGGCGAACGCTTCGTTCAGGCCGCAAACGTATGCCTGGAGGAGCGGATACCGTTGGTGTGTTTCTCGGCCAGTGGCGGCGCGCGGATGCAAGAGGCCATCTTGTCGCTGATGCAAATGTCAAAGACTGCCGCGGTGCTGGAACGTATGAAACAGGAGGGGATTCCTTACATCTCTGTGATGACGGATCCTGTCTTCGGTGGTGTATCCGCCAGTTTAGCCATGCTGGGTGATCTCAACATTGCAGAGCCTTACGCGCTGATTGGCTTCGCCGGACCACGGGTCATCGAACAGACCGTGCGGGAAAAGCTGCCCGAGGGTTTCCAGCGGAGCGAATTTCTTCTGGAGCATGGTGCCATCGACATGATTTTGCATCGTCATCAGATGCGGGAGCGTATCGCCGCGCTACTGGCCAAGTTCACTGGTCTCGAGCAGACTGCGAAAGAAGAACCTATAGAGTTCGAGGTCTCGGAGAGACCGGAGTCCGATGCCCCAGCCGAATAATCCTGTCGCCCGGCCGCCCAAGGCGCCGGGCAAAAGCGCCCAGTTGAATGAATGGCTGAGCTACCTCGAAGCGATTCACCCCACCGAAATAGAGCTTGGCCTGGATCGTGTCCTGATCGTTTTCAGACGCTTGTTTCGCAGGAATCCCGCCTCGAGGATCATTACCGTCGGCGGTACAAATGGCAAAGGGAGTGCGGTTGCTGCTATCGACAAGATCCTTCGGGATGCCGGCCGTCGCACCGGGACCTACACCTCTCCACACCTCGAAAAGTACAATGAGCGCGTCAAAATCAGAGGTGTCGAAGCGAGCGATGCCCAACTGGTCAAGGCGTTTGAGGCCGTTGAAGCCGCGCGGGGTGATACGTCACTAACTTATTTTGAATTTGGCACGCTCGCTGCGTTTCTGGTTCTTGAAGCGGCCCAGCTTGATGATTGGATTCTGGAGGTTGGCCTTGGCGGTCGCCTGGATGCGGTCAATGTGCTGGATGCCGATTTTGCCATCATCACCTCTGTCGACATTGATCACGTTGCTTTTCTGGGCAACGACCGAGAAACCATTGGCTTTGAAAAGGCGGGTATTCTCCGTCCTGGCATGACCGCCGTTTTCGGGGATACCTCTCCACCAGCATCGGTGCTTCAGCAGGCGAGTGCCCAGAAAGTAAAACTGCTAAGACCCGGCCACGGTTATGCTCTTGAACATTCGGGTCCCGGTTCGGATCAATGTTGGCTCAGTATCGAGGGGCAGGTTGAAACCATCGAATTGCCACTGAATGGATTGCCGGTGAACAGTCTTGCAGCCGCCGCGGTTGCGGTTCGTCACCTTGAACCCGATGTGTCGTCTACGGCAATTGCCCAGAGCTTGAAGCGACTGACGTTGTCCGGACGGTTTGAGCAGCTAAGGACCGCTCCGAGTGTCGTGGTCGACGTTGGTCACAATCCTCACGCAGCGCACTGGCTGGCTGAACGGCTGGGTTCCATTCGGTCGCCTCAGGCAAAGGTCATTGCTGTGTATGCGGCTCTGGGCGACAAGGACATTGACGGTGTGCTCGCTCAAATGGCGTCGGTGGTAGACCAGTGGTACCTTGCGGGTCTTGATGTCCCAAGGGGGCTCTCCACGGAAGCTCTCGAAGGAAGGGCAGCGGCGCAGCTCGAGCGCGATCGTGTTCTGTCCTTTGAAAGCGTCACTTCCGCTGTAGAGACCGCTCTTAATGATGCCGCTGAAGACGACACCATCATCGTGTTTGGTTCATTTTTCACGGTTGCTGAAGCCAGGCGTCTGTTGGTGGCGCCTCCGGCCGACGGATCTTAAATCTTCGTCATTGCTACCGTTAAGTTTTGAGTTATCCGTCATCGCCGGTTAGTATCGGCCTAATCTGAATCGATCAATGGTGCTCGCCAGCACAGAGGAGACGAAGCAACGTGGATGGCCTCAAACAACGCATTGTAGGAGCTTTGGTGCTGGTTTCGCTGGCCGTGATTTTTGTCCCCATGATGTTTGACGAGCCGCACTCCGAGCGCCAGACGACCACCATTGAAATCCCTGAAGAGCCGCCTTTCCCGGAAGTGGAAATGCCGGATGAAGCGCCGCAGGAAGCGCCTCAGTATCGTATTGAGGAATCTCAGCAGGACGCCAAGGCTTCTCCGGCCGCTGAATCGACCGACACGGGGGTTGAGACTGAAGCACAGACTCAGCCAGCTCCAGAGCCAAAGCCTGAGCAGAGTCAGCCGGCTGCGGAGCCCGAGCCGGAACCGGAGCCCGCGCCAGAACAAACCCAGGCGGCGGCCAATGAAGAGGCCTCCTCCGCCGAGTTCACCCGGTCTCTCGAAGGCGCTTGGGTCGTTCAGCTCGGTAGCTTTGGCAGCGAGGAAAATGCGACACGGTTGCAGCAAAAGGCCCGGGAAAAAGGATACAGTACCCACCTTCAGGAAATTACCCGTGGTGATGCGCAGCTGACGCGGGTTTTCAGCGGCCCGTTCGCTGAAAAAGCAGAGGCCGAAAAAGCCAAGCAGGCTTTGGACAAGGCCTTTGGCCTCAACAGTCTGGTTACTTCCGGTGGCAAATAACCCACAAATTACAATCGATCGGGCAGCGTTGTGCGGTTTGGTCGGGTAGCGTTTCCTGATAGAATTCGCGCTTCTGTTTTCGCACCGGGTATTCCATGGACGCGCTGATCTGGATCGACTGGGTCATCATTGCTCTGATAGCTGTTTCTACTCTGATCAGTCTGAAACGCGGCTTTGTAAAAGAAGCATTGTCACTGGTCACCTGGGTAGGCGCCTTCATCATCGCGCGAACCTTTCACCCGCAGATGCAATCCTTGCTGGAAAGCACAGTTGAGACACCTTTGGTCCGACTGGTTGCGGCATTCGCCATTCTTTTTTTCAGCACCCTGATTGTCGGTGCCGTTGTGAATAACATGATTGGACACCTGGTCCGGGCGACTGGCTTGTCGGCCACCGATAGGGTGCTCGGTATGGGTTTCGGCCTGCTCCGGGGGCTGGTGGTCGTGATTGTCGGCATTGCGTTCACGCGATACACACCGCTAGCGCAAGACACCTGGTGGCGAACATCAATCATGATTGACCGGCTTGCGGTGGTCGAGGACTGGTCTCGTCGTACGCTGGGTGATGAGTTTGCTCGTTTTCTCGGCCCGGCCGAAGGAGGGGATACGGAAATGCCCGCCGAAATACAGAACAGCGAAACCGTGGAACCTGCGTCCGCGTCCCGTTAACATTCAGTCTAAACGCTTCGGAGATTACCGTATCCATGTGTGGCATTGTCGGCATAGTCAGTACCTCAAATGTCAATCAGTCCCTTTACGATGGGCTGACAGTTCTACAACACCGGGGGCAGGACGCTGCGGGCATCGTCACGTTTCAGGACGAGCGGTTCTATCTGAGAAAGGATAACGGTCTGGTCCGTGATGTGTTCAGAACCCGACACATGAGAAGGCTCGTGGGTAACGTGGGTATCGGACATGTCAGATACCCAACCGCAGGCAGCTCAAGTTCCGCGGAAGCACAGCCGTTCTACGTCAACAGCCCCTATGGGATTACCCTGGCCCACAATGGCAACCTGACTAATGCGGATGACTTGAGTCGGGATCTGTTCAGGACGGATTTGCGCCATATCAATACGAATTCGGACTCGGAGGTGCTGCTGAACGTTTTTGCGCACGAGTTGCAGAAACTGGGCAAGTTGGACCCGACCAAAGACGATATTTTTGCGGCTGTGAAGGCCGTACACAAGCGTTGTCGCGGAGCTTACGCAGTCATCGCAATGATCACCGGTTACGGCATTGTCGGTTTCCGTGATCCTAATGGCATTCGTCCAGCCTGTTACGGCGTTCGCCATACCGATGAGGGCGACGAGTATATGATCTCGTCAGAGAGCGTGGCCCTGAACGCGGCAGGTTTTAAACTGGTCCGCGATATCAGCCCTGGTGAAGCGGTTTACATCGAGACGGATGGCACCCTTTACACCCAGCAGTGTGCAGAGGAACCGCACCTCTATCCCTGCATCTTCGAGCATGTGTACTTTGCACGTCCGGACTCCATTATCGATAAAGTGTCCGTCTATAAGGCGCGCCTGCGGATGGGGGAGACCCTGGCAGAGAAAGTATTGCGGGAACATCCGGACCACGACATCGACGTTGTCATGCCAATTCCGGATACCAGCCGAACATCAGCCATGCAGATGGCGCATCGTCTTGGAGTGAAATTCCGGGAAGGCTTTATCAAGAACCGCTACATCGGGCGTACCTTTATCATGCCCGGACAGAAAATGCGGAAAAAGTCCGTGCGCCAGAAACTCAACCCGATCGACCTCGAGTTCAAAGGCAAGAACGTCATGCTGGTGGATGACTCCATCGTGCGGGGCACCACCTGTAAAGAAATTGTGCAGATGGCCCGGGACGCGGGTGCCGAGAAGGTTTATTTTGCGTCTGCTGCGCCCCCCGTGCGTTATCCGAATGTGTACGGCATTGATATGCCGTCCGTTAATGAACTCATCGCTCACGACCGTTCGGTTCAGGAAATTGGCGAACTGATCGGTGCAGATTGGCTGCTTTATCAGGATCTCGACGATCTGATTACCTGTGTCAATGATGTGAATCCAGAAATTGAGGGCTGGGAGTGCTCGGTCTTCGACGGTAACTACATCACTGGTGACGTCGATGAGGCCTATCTGCAGAAACTGGAGGCTGCACGTAACGACGAACAGCGATTCAAATCCGGCAGCAATGAGTCCGGTGATAACGGCATCATTGACCTATACAACGACGAAGATTGAACAGCGAATTTTGAGCAGGAGCAGGCCATGACCCACAGTCGCGATGAGCACATCTTGATCCCGGAGTCGGATCTTGAGGGCATGTCCGTAGATACGCTCGCCGTTCGTGCGGGACAGATCCGCACGGGCCAGCTGGAACACAGTGACGCGATTTTTCCGACGTCCAGTTTTGTATACGGCAGTGCGGCCCAGGCTGCGGCCCGTTTTGGCGGTGAAGAGGCGGGCAATATCTACAGCCGGTTTACCAACCCCACGGTGCAGGCCTTTGAAGCAAGAATTGCCGCGATGGAAGGCGGTGAGCGGGCGGTTGCAACGGCGTCTGGCATGTCTGCCATCCTTGCGACCTGCATGGCGCTGCTGAAGTCAGGGGACCATATCATCTGCTCCAGGGGCGTGTTCGGCACAACGAACGTGCTTTTGCAGAAGTATATGGCGAGATTTGGTGTTGAAACGACGTTCGTCAAGCTCACCGATCTGGATGAGTGGCGTCAGGCGATTCGCCCTGAAACCCGCATGATTTTTATCGAAACGCCGTCGAATCCACTTTGTGAAGTGGCGGACATGGAGGCTCTAGCCCAATTGTCCCGTGATAGCGACGCGTATTTCGTGGTCGATAACTGTTTCTGCACCCCTGTGCTTCAGCGACCGCTGGAGCAGGGCGCGGATATCATCATCCACTCGGCAACCAAATATCTGGACGGTCAGGGCCGTTGTGTCGGCGGTGTTGTCGTAGGGCCGAACGTCCTGATGGAAGAGGTTTTTGGATTTCTTCGCTCGGCGGGCCCGACCATGAGCCCGTTTAACGCCTGGGTGTTTCAGAAGGGGCTGGAAACCTTACCAATCCGTATGCGCGCACATTGCGACAATGCGTTAGAGTTGGCGACATGGCTACAAACGCAGGATGCTATCGAAACCGTTTTTTATGCCGGTTTGAGCAGCCATCCACAGCATGAGTTGGCTCGCAAACAGCAGAGTGGATTTGGAGGCGTATTGTCGTTCAGATTGAAAGGTGGCAGAGAAGAGGCCTGGACATTCATTGATGCCACCAGAATGATCTCCATCACCGCCAACCTGGGTGATGTGAAAACGACGATCACCCATCCCGCAACCACGACACATGGTCGGCTATCACCTGAAGACAAGGAGCAGGCGGGTATTACCGAAAATCTGGTAAGAATCTCCGTTGGTATTGAAGCAGTGTCTGATCTCAAGACTGATTTACAGCGTGGTTTTGAGGCTTTGAAAAACCACCGTCAGGGAAACGTCTAACGATTCATGGCTGCGAGTGATAAAGCAAAGAAAAAGCCGGAGCTTTCCGACAAACAAATAAAGTTCCGGCGTTTTGTCGCCCAGGGTGCCCGCGAAGGTGCGGTGATTGCCCTGGTCGCCCTCTGTATTTATCTTGGAATGGCGCTGGTGACTTTCAGCGCCTCCGATCCGGGCTGGGCATCCATTGGCCACGAAGTGACCGTGCAGAATCACGCGGGCCGGACGGGTGCCTGGATTGCCAGTCTTCTCCGTGATTTCTTTGGCCACGTAGCGTTTCTGTTTCCCGTGATGGTCGCCGGCTATGCTCTCATGCTGATCCGGTTGCGAAATGAGCCGATTGACCCCCATTTACCCTTGTTTATGGTTCGGTTTGGCGGTTTCCTGCTTATTCTGCTTTCTGCAACGAGTCTGCTGTCGCTGTATTCGGTGTTTGGACTCGGCGTGTCCTCTGGCGGCGTCCTGGGGGCCGCTGTGTCTGAATCCATGGTCCGCTTTTTTAATTTGCCGGCTACCACGCTCTTGCTTATCGCCATTTTTCTCTTCGCTCTCACCGTGAGTACCGGTCTCTCCTGGTTTTGGCTGATGGATCAGTTAGGCGCTGCGACAATGAGACTGGGGAATGGGATAGCAGAGTTTTTCAAAAAAGTAAGCAGCCCGGATAAAACCAAAGCGAACACTAAGGCAAACGAAGCGCCGGCACGAAAAGAGAAAGAGCCGCCGATCGTTCGCGACGAAGTGACGATGCATGGTCACGAGAAGCATGGTCATGAGCGGAAGCTGGCATGGTGGAAAAGACTGCTGCCAAAGAAAAAGCCGAAAAAGAGTGTTCGGCCGTCCGAGCGAATTGAGCCGGGACTGGAAGGCATGTCTGCTGCCTTCGCAGACGAGCCTGCTCGATTGGAAAGCTTTAGCTCCCGGGATGAGAAACCTGTGCCGAAGAAGTCATCGGGTAATTCCGGGTCCAACAATCAGGCCGTGACCTCCAAGTCTCTCAAGATCGAGCCGTTTAAACGGGATCAGCACAAGCCGGACAAGAAGGGCGGCGAAAAGCAGGGGTCTTTGCTTGAGGACATCGAGAGTTCGGTGCCGCCCATTTCTTTGCTTGATCCGCCGGAGGAGCACAAGGAAAAGGGCTATTCCGAGGAGTCCCTACAACACATGTCTCAGCTTCTTGAAGAGAAGCTGGCCGATTTTGGTGTCTCCGTTGAGGTCGTCGAAGTTAACCCCGGCCCTGTCATCACCCGGTTTGAAATCAAACCTGCGGCTGGTGTGAAGGTCAGCAAGATTTCAAACCTTGCCAAAGACCTTGCCCGCTCGCTGGCCGTGCTGAGTGTCCGTGTTGTTGAGGTGATTCCCGGCAAGTCCGTTGTCGGTATTGAAATACCCAACGAAGAGCGGGAAATGGTCCGGCTTAGTGAAGTGCTGACCGCCGATGTTTTTCAGGAGTCATCCTCAGCGCTGACCCTGGCTCTGGGTAATGACATCGGCGGTAACCCGATGGTGGCAAACCTTGCCAAGATGCCGCATCTGCTTGTTGCGGGTACAACCGGCTCAGGTAAGTCCGTTGGTGTGAACGCCATGCTTTTGAGCATGCTTCTGAAAGCAACGCCAGAAGAAGTGCGCTTCATTATGGTCGACCCCAAGATGCTTGAATTAAGTATCTACGATGGGATTCCCCACCTGCTGGCACCGGTCGTCACGGATATGAAGGATGCCGCCAATGCATTGCGCTGGTGTGTGGCTGAAATGGAGCGGCGTTATCGGTTGCTGGCCAGTCTGGGCGTTCGCAACATCGCAGGTTACAACCGTAAAGTGAAAGATGCGGCGGCTGCGGGTGAGCCGATCCTGGACCCCACCTGGAAACCAGACGAATACCTTGCAGACGATGAACAGGAGCGACCGGAACTGGAAACCCTGCCATTCATCGTGGTGGTGATCGACGAATTCGCCGACATGATGATGATTGTCGGTAAGAAAGTGGAAGAATTGATTGCTCGTATCGCCCAGAAGGCGAGGGCGGCCGGCATTCACCTGGTTCTCGCCACTCAGAGGCCATCGGTGGATGTCATCACTGGCCTGATCAAGGCCAACATTCCCACTCGAATGTCGTTTCAGGTCTCGTCGAAGATAGATTCCCGGACGGTCCTCGATCAAGGCGGCGCCGAGCAGTTGCTTGGCCACGGCGATATGCTGTATCTGCCTCCGGGCTCTGGATTGCCAGTGCGGGTACATGGCGCCTTTGTCGACGACGATGAAGTCCATCGGGTCGTCAGTGCCTGGAAGGCCCGTGGCGAGCCTGTGTATGTAGATGATGTTCTGAACGGCGCAGAGGGAGAGCATCTCCCGGGTGTACCGACCCTGTCGGAGGGAGGCGGCGACAGTGAGGGCGACGCGCTGTTCGATGAAGCGGTCGCGTTTGTAACAGAAGGGCGCCGTGTTTCGATTTCTTCGGTGCAACGAAAATTCAAAATCGGCTACAACCGCGCCGCCAACCTGGTGGAAGCGATGGAAGCCTCTGGCGTAGTTAGCGCTGCGGGCCATAACGGCGCGCGAGAAGTGCTGGCTCCGCCACCCCCAAGAGACTAGGAGTGATGCCAGTGGTTATTCGCAAACTCGCTTATCTAATGATGACTCTTCTTCTGACAGTCGGCATGGCTGGTCCTGCGACCGCAGCCGAAGAGTCAGAATCTGCCGCAGCCGAGCTGTCTGACCTGCTGGCTGGCTACAAGTCTTTCGAAGCGTCGTTCATTCAAATTGTTGTGAACGGAAATAACCAGCGCGTTCAGGAAACCCGGGGCGAACTGAAAGCCAAACGTCCTGGATTGTTTTACTGGGAAACCTCGACTCCGCTTCCGCAGTTTATCGTCAGTGATGGAAAAACGGTGGAGGTCTACGACCCGGACCTGGAGCAGGTGACCGTACACAATCTGGATGAGCGGGTAGCGACCACGCCAGCGTTGTTGCTCAGTGGAGAGGTCGGAAACCTGAAAGACAACTACGAGGTGTCGGGAAAGGCGCTGGCCGGTGATACTCGTGAGTATACGCTGACACCGCTTGATGAAGATTCACTGTTCGTTTCCCTGAAACTGAAGTTCTCAGACGGAACGCTTCAGGAAATGCGGATGAGGGATTCGTTGTCCCAACTGAGCGTACTGAGCTTCCATAACATTCAGGTCAATGGCAATGTCAGTGACAGTGTCTTCCGCCTGGACTACCCAGATACCGTGGATGTGATTCGGGACGGCGCCTGATGCAGGAGAGTCTGTTTCAGGCTTCGGATGGGTTTCAGCCACTGGCTGCAAGAATGCGCCCCGAGGGTCTGGATCAGTATGTTGGACAATCTCACCTTGTCGGGCCTGGTAAACCGCTCAGGAGAGCGGTAGAGCAGCATCAACTGCACTCCATGATTCTCTGGGGCCCCCCGGGCGTGGGAAAGACGACCTTCGCGCGCCTGCTTGCCAATCTCAGTGAACTCAGTTTTGAGACTCTCTCCGCCGTTCTGAGCGGCGTCAAAGATATCCGTACCGTCGTTGAGCGTGCCAAAGAGCGGAAAAGCCTGGAAGGCCGAGACACGCTACTGTTCGTGGACGAGGTGCATCGGTTTAATAAAAGCCAGCAGGACGCTTTTCTACCCCACATTGAAGACGGCACCTTCATATTTGTCGGGGCAACCACAGAAAACCCCTCTTTTGAACTGAACAGCGCGCTTTTGTCGCGAACTCGCGTCTATGTTCTGAAAAACCTCGCCGAATCAGACCTGCTTGAGCTGCTCAAAAGGGCACTGACATCCGAACACGGACTGGCGGGTGAATTCAGGGTGAGCGATACGGTTTTAGAGCTTATGGCGGCAGCATCTGGTGGGGATGCCCGGCGCGCACTGAATATTCTCGAAGTGGCCAGCGATCTCGCGGAACCCGGCGAAGAGAGCGTCGCTGAAATCACCGACGACCATCTTGAGCAGGTGCTTCAGACCAGTCTGAGGCGCTTCGACAAGGGCGGTGATGTGTTTTATGACCAGATTTCCGCTTTACACAAGTCAGTGCGGGGCTCGGACCCGGATGGTGCCCTGTACTGGATGTGCCGGATGTTGGACGGTGGCTGCGATCCCTTGTACGTCGCCCGACGTCTGGTGCGCATTGCCAGCGAGGATATCGGCAACGCGGATCCACGTGCGCTGCAATTGTCCATGGATGCCTGGCAGGCACAGGAGAGGCTTGGGACACCGGAAGGTGAGCTCGCACTGGCGCAGGCGGTCACGTATCTTGCGCTGGCACCCAAAAGCAATGCCGTTTACAGCGCCTTCAACAAGTGTATGGCCGACGTCCAGCAGGACCCGGATTACGAAGTGCCTGTGCATCTGCGCAACGCGCCAACAAAACTGATGAAAAGCATGGGGCATGGCGAGGAATATCGCTACGCCCACAGCGAACCGGACGCGTTTGCGGCCGGCGAAGCCTATTTGCCGGAAGCCATTCACCAGCGGCGGTACTACGAGCCCGTAAACCGGGGGCTAGAAATCAAATTGGCCGAAAAGCGTGAACGCCTCGACCAGATCAATCGCACCAGCGATCAGAAGAGATACCCCTCCAGCTCTGATTGAGTGTAATGGCTGAAAGCGCCAATGACGGTGTAGCCATAGGCAATGTCGCAGGTATAATGCGCAGTTGCTCGCTTAATGACAGAGACAGTCAACTCAAGAATCGACCAATGCAGGATAGCCATGCTCGACCCTAAACGTGTCCGCTCACAAACCGAAGAGATCGCCCGTCGCCTGACTGTGAAAGGTTTTCAGTTTGATAAGGCTGCTTTCGAGCAGTTAGAAGAAAGGCGCAGAGAACTTCAGGTGAAGACAGAAACGCTTCAAAGTGAACAGAATCGCCGGTCGAAGTCTATCGGGAAAGCAAAAGCAGCGGGTGAGGACAT
>CAZWEP010000001.1:78072-84941 GCA_964632565.1 uncultured Marinobacter sp.
GGGCTCTGGCGCAATTCATGCTCAACCTTCATACCGGTGAGCACGGCTATACAGAAACCTATTTGCCCTACCTGGTGAATGCAGACACGCTCTATGGCACGGGTCAGCTGCCGAAGTTCGAGGAAGATCTGTTTCGCATGGAGGGTGAGAATCCGCTCTACCTGATTCCAACGGCGGAGGTGCCAGCAACCAATCTGGTGAGCGATTCCATTCTGGCTGACCAGGAGCTGCCGTTGAAAATGGTCTGTCACACACCCTGTTTCAGAAGCGAGGCTGGGTCCTATGGGCGCGACACGCGGGGTATGATTCGTCAGCACCAGTTCGACAAGGTCGAATTGATTCACATCGTTCGGCCGGAAGAGTCCGAGGCAGCGCTTGAAGAGCTCACCGGTCACGCCGAGAAAGTGCTTCAGCTTCTGGAACTGCCGTATCGTGTGGTCGATCTTTGCGGCGGTGACATGGGCTTTTCTGCGGCACGGACTTACGATCTGGAGGTTTGGCTCCCAGGCCAGGGCAAGTATCGTGAAATTTCATCTTGTTCAAACACGCGGGACTTCCAGGCGCGACGTATGCACGCCCGGTGGCGTAACCCGGAGACCAAGAAGCCGGAGCCGGTTCATACCCTCAATGGCTCAGGTCTGGCCGTAGGCCGCGCGTTGATCGCCGTGCTGGAAAACTACCAGGAAGCCGACGGAAGTATTCGCGTTCCGGACGTGCTGAAGCCTTACATGGGAGGCATCGACAAGATCCAATGACTGATGGAAACGAAAGCGCGCCATGGACAGGTGTTGGTGCCAAGCCTGCGCCGGTCCGGTATCGCGCAAACCCGGTAACCGACAATCCCAACAGCTCTGCCGGCGAAGTGGCTCTGGTCGGTGCAGGCCCCGGTGACCCGGAATTGCTGACGTTGAAAGCCTGGCGGCTCATCCAGAGTGCAGAGGTTGTTCTGTATGATCGTCTGGTCTCTGATGAGATCATGGCGCTGATTCCAGAGTCAGCCCAAAAGATCCACGTCGGTAAAAAACGATCAGAACATACACTTCCTCAGGACCAGATTAACGCGCGCCTCGTGGAGCTTGCGCAGGAAGGGTATAAGGTCGTCCGGCTGAAGGGTGGGGATCCCTTTATTTTTGGCCGTGGAGGCGAAGAAATTGAAACGTTGGCTGCGGCCGGAGTTCGGTTTCAGGTTGTGCCGGGAATTACCGCTGCCTCCGGTTGCGCCGCCTATTCTGGAATCCCTCTGACCCATCGTGATTATGCCCAGTCGGTGCGGTTTGTCACCGGGCACCTGAAAAATGACACCTGCGATCTGCCCTGGAGGGACTTTGTTCAAAACAATCAGACGCTGGTTTTTTACATGGGGCTGGTAGGGTTGCCAATCATTGCCAAACAACTCGTTGCACATGGTATGGCTGAGGATATGCCTGTTGCGCTGGTGTCCAAAGGAACAACACCCAGTCAGAAAGTCGTTGTAGGCGACCTGTCGAATATCGTTGAGAGAGTTGGAGCAGAGGCTGTAACGCCGCCGACGCTGGTGATCATAGGACAGGTTGTAGCACTGAGAGACCGGCTGGACTGGGTGGCCGGTTTGCCCGACTCTGTCGAGATTTAGGAAACATTTTCAGCCGATTCACTGCCCGGAATGCGACTTTTGCTTGAGGCAGAAACAGAAAAGGGGAGCCAGCAGGCTCCCCTTTTTATGTGCGTCGGATTTTTAACTGAATCGGTTGGGCAATACGTCTTTCAACTTGTCCCGCATTTCTCGCAGAGCCTTCTCGGTGGTCTCCCAGTCTATGCAGGCATCCGTAACCGATACGCCGTATTTGAGATCGGCGAGGTTTTCAGGGATGGACTGGTTGCCCCAGTTCAGGTGGCTTTCCACCATCAGCCCCTGAATCGACTTGTTGCCTTCCATGATCTGGTGGGCAATGTCCTGGATAACCAGAGGTTGAATGGCCGGGTCTTTGCTGGAGTTCGCGTGGCTGCAATCCACCATAATGGACTTGCGCAGATTGGCTTTCTCAAGCGCCTGTTCGCACAGAGCTACGCTGACGGAGTCGTAGTTAGGTTTTCCACCCCCGCCTCTGAGAACAACGTGACCGTAGTTATTGCCCCGGGTGCGAATGACCGCCACCTGACCTTTCTGATCAATGCCCAGGAAACTGTGAGGGTGAGACACGGACTTCATGGCGTTTACAGCAACGTCAAGACTGCCGTCGGTTCCGTTTTTGAAGCCGATGGCCATCGACAGCCCGCTGCTCATCTCCCGATGAGTCTGCGACTCGGTCGTCCGGGCACCGATGGCTGACCAGGCAATGGTATCCTGCAGGTACTGTGGAGAAATGGGGTCGAGTGCTTCGGTCGCCGCCGGTAATCCGAGTTCTGCGATATCAAGCAATAGTCGACGCCCTATGTGCAGCCCCTGTTCGATGTCAAACGTATCGTTCAGGTGCGGGTCGTTGATAAGACCTTTCCAGCCGACAGTGGTCCGCGGCTTTTCAAAATAGACCCGCATGACGATAAGTAGAGTGTCGCTCAGTTCGTCGGCAAGGACTTTCAGCTTGTTTGCATATTCCCGGGCAGCTTCAACATCGTGAATGGAACAGGGCCCAACGACGACGAACAGGCGATGGTCTTTACCATCCATGATGTCGTAGATTGCCTGTCGACCTTTTTCGACTGTGGCAGCGGCCTGTTCGGATAACGGCATTTCCTGTTTCAGCGCTTCAGGGGTAATCAATTTTTCCTGACTCGCCACATTCAGATTCTCTAATTTCGTGCCCGACATGCTTCAGTTGTCCCTGATTCTTATTAATTCCTACATCGCGAAGACGTGGTAGTGATCGCCCTGTAGCAAAAAAACGAAACTCAGCCAGCGAGTGTTGCAGTAAACCCCGGCGAGGTGGTTATACTGCGTCATTTGCCCCACCTTTTCAACGATTCCAACGCGCGGAGAATGGATGCAGGAAGGCAGCAAAACAAAGCGAGAGAAAATGCCTCAGGAGCAGCTTTCCACACGCATAAGTGATGTTCTCTCGGGAATCCGGGTGCCGGACCTGCCATACCCTGTTGGCAAGCTTGAAAAAGAATCGATCAGCGACTGGGCACCGTTGCTTCTGTCTTGCTGGACTGAGCAGCGCGATGAGCCGGTTACGCGTGTCATCCGATCCGTTTCCCTGCAATGGTCTGTCAGGCAGATCAACTCAGCCTATGTCGCAGACCGGATTATGGATGTGTTTCTCAAGTCGAGCGGTCTTCATCCGGAGCTAGCGAAGCGAGTGGCAAGGCTGCGATTTTTCCTCGCCTGGCGAATGAATCTCGAAGGGGCCGACGTATTCAACGAAACGCTGTTGCAATGGTTGGACAGCCTGCAAGAACATCGGGGATGGAGCAATTCCGGCGGACGGTCTTCCAGGGCATTGTTGGACCAGCTGGATTCCCTGACTATTGAAGTTTCCAGTGCTTTTGATTCCGGGGATGTAGCGCCCGTGATGGCGTTTTGTCGTCAGTGGCGAGAGGACGGTGAAAGGCGCGAGCAGCAGGCGGCACGTCTGCGAGAGCGTCTTCTGGATACCGAAAAAGGCGCTGCGCGACAAAGGCAGGCTGAGCACACTGCAAGGGCCCTGGTAGGGCGGGCGCTCAAAAACCGGAAGCTTCCGCAACCGATTATTGGTTTCATTCTGGATACGTGGTTCAAGTTGCTGAAACAGGTCGTCTGGGAAGAGGGCACCGACAGCGAAAACTGGCGCCATGCTTCGAAGCTTCTCGAGTGGCTTATTTGGATCGGCGACCCAAGCCTGTCCGACTCGGATCAGGATCGTCTCTACACAGTGGGTGAGCAGCTTGAGGATCGCTTGGTGGACGTGTGGGGCCGGCTGAACGATAAACCGCTCGATAGCCAGGCATTGGCGGGAGTGCAGTCTGCGCTGATTGCCCGGTTGCGAGGGGAAAGTCCCGACCTGGTCTCTGCATTGTCGCCGGATAAATTTTCCTGGAATTCGTCCTGGTTGGTGAGGCAACCGCTTGATAAATCGGATTACGATGAATTCGAAGGGCGTTGGTTTGTTGAGGGAGAAGGCGCGAAGGAGCAGCGGCGCTTCTTCTTTGCGCTCCTCAATGAAACCCAGGAAGTACTCTGGACGAACGGCTCGGGCGTGAAGCTGGGGGTCACTTATTGGTCCGAGTTCCGTAAAAAGTTTGATGAAGGTGCGATTCGGGCGCTTCCCTCGCAGACGCCGTTCGGGCAGGTGCTGGCCGAAACAATACATGCGTTGTCCAGGGTTCTTCAACGGCAGGTGGAATTACGAAAACAGGCTGCAGCTAAAGCCAGGCAGCGGGCAGAAGCCCTGCGCGCGGAAAAACAGGCGGAGGAAGATCGGCGGGCTGCAGAAATTGCCACTCAGAACGCGAAGCAAGAGTCTGAACGAAAAGCTGCAGAGGCGAAACGCCTGGCTGATGAAGCGGCTCACAGGCAGCAACTGCTGGAAGAGCAGAAAGCCGCCGCTGAGAAACTGGTGGCTGGGATTAAGTTGGGTGGCTGGATCGTTGTTCATCAATCCGGGGATGAGGATGCCAGGCGCCTTAAACTCGCGGTGCGAATCAATGCGTCGAGAAAACTGGTATTCGTTGATCGCCTTGGGCTGAACAGACAGGAATTCAGTGAGACGGAGCTGGTCGCTGACGTGTTATCCGGCAAGATTCGCGTGCTGGGCGCGTCAGCAGAATTTGAGGATACGCTATCACGAGTTGTTGGCCGAATTCGCGTGGGGCGTTGATCGATGATCTCGGTCATGAGTCGGTTAAACTGAACAGGATTTCACTATGAGCGACGTGGACTACGATTTTGGAAATCGCGACGATGAGCCGGAATCTGGCGATAACCGGACGGAGTATCGTTTAACGGGCAGCGCTCAGGTCACCCTTGAACTTGAATCCAGTGAGCCAGAGCAGGGAGGTGATGATCGAACATTAACCGTCCGTACTCGGGATCTCTCAGCTCAGGGATTTTGTCTGTCGAGTCCGGAACCTTTGCCACAAAATGCCTTGCTCATCGCCTGGGTGAAACTCGACTCTGCGCAAGACCCCTTTCAACTGACAGTTGATGTGGTCTGGTGCCGGCCAGGCGACGAGGGACAGTGGTTGGTTGGGCTTCGTATTCTGGAATCCGACGATACGTCGTACTTGGAGTGGGTGGAAGCCGTCGCGCAAGCGATGGCTGAAGACTGAGAGGCAAGAAGCGCCCCCGACAAGAAGATCAAAGGCGTCTCTTACGCTTTTCAATTACCTGTGCTCTAAAGGTTCACTCTTCTAACTCACCCATTCCGGTGATGTTGAATCCAGCATCCACATACATGATTTCGCCGGTGATGCCTGAGGCCATGTCTGAGCACATAAACGCCGCCGCGTTCCCTACTTCTTCTGTTGTGACATTACGGCGCAGGGGAGCTCGCCTGGCGTTTTCGGACAACATTTTCCGGAAGCTTTTGATGCCTGATGCGGCCAGGGTTTTAATCGGACCTGCGGAAATGGCATTCACACGTATTCCGTCCCGACCCAGGCTGCTGGCCATGTAGCGAACGTTGGCTTCAAGCGAGGCTTTAGCAAGCCCCATGACGTTGTAGTTCTGGAGAACTTTCTCCGCACCCAGGTAACTCAACGTAAGCAAAGAGCTGTTCTCATGAAGCATGCCTCTGGCGGCTTTGGCCAACGCCACAAAGCTGTAAGAGCTGATGTCGTGGGCAATGCGGAACCCTTCACGAGTAGTCACGTCGACATAGTTGCCATCGAGTTCGGTTCCGGGAGCGAACCCGACTGAGTGGACGATGATGTCGATGTTGTCCCAGTGCTCGGACAGGTCTTTGAATACCTTTTCAATTTCCTCATCGCTGGCAACGTCACAGGGGAAGATCAGGTTGCTGCCCCAACCCTCGGCAAATTTCTCGACGCGGGATTTCAGTTTCTCATTCTGGTAGGTGAACGCCATTTCGGCGCCTTGTTGACTGAAAGCCTCGGCAATCCCGTACGCAATGGAATGCTTGCTCGCAACACCCACGATCAGTGCTTTTTTGCCACTGAGTAATCCCATAGATTCATCTCCCTTTAGTGCAGTTCAGAACATTATCCCTGAACTGGCGAGCGGTCAGTAACGCTCAATTGGTCGTAGAGTTCGCTGTCAGCGATCAGGAATAGAAAAAAGCCGCATTCAACAGTTCACGAGTGTAGTCGCTTTGTGGCGATTCAAATATGCGGGATGCGGGTCCGTACTCGACGATCTGACCGTCTTTGAGAACCAGAAGCTTGTGGCTCAGAGAGCGCACAACGGCGAGATCGTGGCTGATGAACACGTAGCTTAGACCATATTTTTCCTGTAGATCGCGCAGCAGATTGATGACCTGCTTCTGAACGGTTCGATCGAGCGCCGATGTGGGTTCGTCCAGAATGATGATCTCAGGGTGCAACACAAGCGCTCGGGCGATGGCAATTCGCTGTCGCTGACCGCCCGAAAATTCATGGGGATAGCGGTGACGGTCGTCTGGATTGAGGCCCACGTCCCGCAACGCCTGTATTACCTGTTGGTCGTGTTGTTCAGGACTATCGTCCGTGTGTATTTCCAGACCTTCTCGTACAATTTCGGCAATCGACATCCGGGGACTCAGGCTGCCATATGGGTCCTGAAATACTATCTGAATCTTGCTCCGATAGGGCCTGAACGCTTTCTGGGTAAGTGCGCCCAACTCTTTTCCAGATAGACAAATACTTCCGGTGCTGGTTGTCAATTTGAGGAGCGCATGACCGATCGTCGTCTTGCCACTGCCGCTCTCTCCGACGATACCGAGGGTTTCGCCACGGTTAACAGAGAAGGTCGCGCC
>CAZWEP010000001.1:85041-182837 GCA_964632565.1 uncultured Marinobacter sp.
CGCTCTCTCCGACGATACCGAGGGTTTCGCCACGGTTAACAGAGAAGGTCGCGCCGTCAACCGCCTGGAACCATTTTTGAGGTTTGCCGAACAGGGATTTCTTGGTCACAAAGCGGACGTCCAGGTCGGAAACGTTCAGCAATTCATCACTATTGACCATCGAATCCGACGGTGAAGGCGGCGGTTCAGCATCCAGCAGCCGCTGGGTATAGGGGTGCTCGGGAGAGGTAAACAGCGTCTCTGTTTTGGCCGTTTCGACAACCTTACCGCGCTCCATGACCACGACCTGATCCGCATAGCGCCGGACAATGGACAAATCATGAGTGATCAGGAGAATCGCCATGCCCAGCTTACGTTGCAGGTCTTTCAGCAACTCCAGAACCTGCTTTTGAACCGTCACGTCCAGTGCCGTTGTAGGCTCATCTGCGATCAGCAAGTCCGGCTCATTGGCCAGCGCCATAGCAATCATGACACGTTGTTTCTGCCCGCCTGACAGTTGGTGCGGGTAGGCGCTTAAACGCTCAGCCGGATTCGGGATGCCCACCAGGTTCAGCAGTTCAATGCACCGCTCTCTGGCCTGTGGTCCGCGCATTCCCCGGTGTAGTGCCAGAGTTTCGCCAATCTGCTTTTCCACCGTGTGCAGTGGATTGAGCGAGGTCATGGGTTCCTGGAAAATCATGCTGATTTTGCGGCCGCGGATCTGACGGAGCCTCTTTTCACTGATAGCCAGCATATTCTCTTGCTGGAAATGGATTGTTCCGGAAGGGTAGGTCACGTGACGTTCGTCCAGCAGACGGAGAATCGACAGCGCTGAAACTGACTTCCCGGAGCCACTCTCACCGACCAACGCGAGTGTTTCGCCCTCATCAATCGACAGCGACAGGCCTTTGACCGCTTCAATGCGATGATCAAAGGTGATGGATAGGTTCTGAATGTCGAGTAATCGGGTCATATCAATTCTTTCTCGGATCGAAAGCGTCTCGCACGGCTTCACCCACGAAAACCAGCAGGGTGAGCATGACCGACAGCGACACAAAGGCAGAGATTCCCAGCCACGGGGCATGGAGGTTGGCCTTACCCTGAGCGATCAGTTCACCGAGTGACGGGGAGCCCGCAGGCAAGCCAAAGCCCAGGAAATCCAAGGATGTCAGGCTCGTGATAGCCCCCGTCAGTATAAATGGCAAAAAGGTGAGGGTTGCGACCATGGCATTGGGCAGTATGTGTCGGAACATGATCTTACGGTTGCCAAGACCCAGCGCCCGTGCTGCCTTTACATACTCAAAGTTGCGGGCCCGAAGAAATTCAGCCCTTACCACATCGACCAGCCCCATCCAGCTGAACAACAACATGATGCCCAGTAACCACCAGAAATTCGGCTGGACGATGCTGGATAGAATGATCAGCAGGTATAGCGCCGGGAGACCTGCCCATATTTCGATGAAGCGCTGGCCCAGCAAGTCCACCTTGCCGCCATAGAAACCCTGTATGGCGCCGACCATCACCCCCATCAGGCAACTCAGGAGGGTAAGGATGAGGCCAAACAGAACGGATATGCGGAATCCGTAGATGACTCGCGCAGCCACATCGCGGCCCTGATCGTCCGTACCTATCCAGTTTTCAGCACTCGGTGGTGCAGGGGACGGTACGTCCAGATTGTAATTCGTGGTGTTGTAGCTGAACCGGATGGGTGGCCAGATCATCCAGCCGTTTTCTTTGATCTCGTTAGCAACAAAATCATCCCGGTAATCTGCCTCCGTGGGCAGAAAACCACCAAAAGTCTCTTCCGACACGACCTCGAACACCGGAAAGTACAGATCCCCCTTGTAGGAGGCGACCAATGGCTTGTCGTTGGCAATGAGTTCCGCACAGAGCGACAGGCCAAACAGTGCCAGAAACACCCAGAGCGACCAGAATCCACGCCGGTTTTTGCAAAAGTTCTGAAGGCGGCGCTGCTGGATAGGGGTGAGATTTACCAGGCTCATGCACCCTCCCGGCTTTCAAAATCAATCCGCGGATCCACCAGCACGTAGGTGATATCGCTGATCAACTTCAATACCAGCCCCATGAGGGTAAAGATATAGAGAGTCCCGAACACCACGGGGTAGTCACGGTTGAGAACCGCTTCGAAGCCCAGAAGCCCCAGGCCATCCAGCGAGAAAATAACCTCGATCAGTAACGAACCGGTGAAAAATAACGCCACCAGAACGCCGGGCAGACTGGCAATCACGATTAGCATGGCATTTCGGAAAACGTGGCCGTATAGCACCCGCTTTTCTTCTAGCCCTTTGGCCCGCGCGGTCACGACGTATTGTTTGCTGATTTCATCCAGGAACGAGTTTTTGGTCAGCAGGGTCAGCGTGGCGAACCCTCCGATGACGTTGGCCGTCACAGGCAGAACCAGGTGCCAGAAGTAGTCTCCGACCTGTTCGTACCAGGTCATCTGATCGAAATTGGAAGACGTGAGTCCGCGAAGAGGGAACCAGTCCAGATAACTGCCGCCTGCAAACAGGACGATCAACAGAATCGCGAACAGGAATCCGGGTATGGCGTAGCCAATGACAATTGCGGAACTGGTCCAGACATCAAACCGGGAGCCATCCGTCACGGCCTTGCGGACTCCGAGGGGAATTGAAATCAGATAAATGATTAACGTCGACCAGAGTCCCAGGGAAATTGAGACCGGCATTTTATCCACGATCAGTTCGGTCACTGATTTTTGACGGAAAAACGAGTCGCCGAAATCAAACGTGGCGTAATCGCCCAGCATTTTGAGAAAACGTTCGTGGGGCGGCTTATCGAAGCCGTACATGGCTTCGATCTCTTTTAGCAATTCCGGCGGCAGGCCTCGGGAACTTCGGCTGTCCCCGCCCGATGAAATTTCACCTTCGGAGCCTCCCCCGCTGGCTCTTGACAGTGCGCTGCCACCAAACCCTTCGGTTTCGGCAATCATCTGCTCAACGGGTCCGCCGGGCGCGGCCTGAACGATGATGAAATTGAGCAGCATGATCCCCACGAGAGTGGGAATAATCAGCGCCAATCGCCGTAGTATGTAGCTGCCCATGAACTGAAGCTCTCCCGATCCGTTTCACGCCTTTAAGCAGAGGCGTTTCCTATCAGCGTTCAACCCACCAGTTATTCACGTCGGCACCGTTCTTTGGAACCGTTTCGGGGCGCTTCAGGAAGGACCAGTAGGCAATGCGATCACTGTCCAGGTACCAGTTGGGAATGACGTAGTGTCCATGCAATAGGACCCGGTCGAGGGCCCTGACCCGATGAACCAGCTCTTCTCGGTTGGGCGCCTGGATCAGCATCTCAACCAGCTCATCGACTACGGGATCGCTCACCCCGGCAAGGTTGCGGGTGGAATCCTGATTTGCCGTAGAGGAGTGCCAGTAACCGCGCTGTTCGTTGCCAGGTGAATCGGATTGAGGGAAAACACCGACGGTCATATCGAAATCCCGAGAGCGCCAGCGTTCAGTGAACTGGTTGGAATCGACCATGCGAACAGACACTTCGATTCCAAGCTTTTTAAGGTTGTTTTTGAGAGGCAGGACAACCCGTTCAAAGGTTTTCTGGAACAGCATGATTTCGAATGCCAGAGGTTCGCCCGTGGCTTTATTCTTCATCACCCCGTCTTCAATCGCATAGCCGGCAGCACGTAACTGGGTGAGGGCATCTCGGAGGTTATCCCGCATAGTGCGCCCGTTTCCAGTAGAAGGCGGCTGGTACTCTGTTGTGAAGACTGCCTCCGGGAGTTTGTCCCGATAGTTTTCCAGAATTTCCAGTTCTCGACCTTCTGGCAATCCGGAAGAGGCTAGCTCGCTGTTCTCGAAATAGCTTTTGGTGCGGGTGTATTGGCCGAAGAACAGGTTTTTGTTGGCCCATTGGAAATCAAAGCCGTAGGCAAGGGCTTTTCGAACGGCGGGATCTTTGAAGACTTCGCGGCGAGTGTTGAACACAAAGGCCTGCATGCCCGCAGGTCGCTGATGTTCAATGCTCTCTTTGATAATCTTGCCGTTGTCGAATGGCTCGCCGGTGTAGGCTGTGGCCCAGTTTTTGGCCTGGGATTCGATTCGGAAATCGAAGTTGCCCGCACGGAAGGATTCCAGGGCCACGGTGTCGTCGTTGTAATACTCGAACGTGACGGTATCAAAATTGAAGCGACCTATACGAACACCAAGATCCTGCGCCCAGTAATCTTCAACCCGCTCGTAGGACACTGATCGTCCTGCTTCAAACCGACCGATGCGGTAGGGGCCGCTGCCAACTGGAATATCCAGACCGTTGTTTCCAAATTCCCGTTCCGCCCAGTAGTGTTTTGGCAAAATGGGGAGTTGGCCAACAATCAGCGGTAATTCGCGGTTGGTGGTGTTTGCGAAACGAAAGCGAACTCGATCCGGCGCCTCAACTACCACCTCACTCACGTCCCGATAATAGCTCTGATAGCGGGGGTGACCTTCCTCGCGGAGGATATCGAAAGAGAACTTCACGTCTTCGGCTGTGATGGGTTCGCCATCTTGGAAGCGTGCTTCTTCACGCAAGTTGAAAACAACGTAGCTGCGATCCTCGGGGGTTTCGATTGATTCTGCGATCAATCCGTAGACCGAGAAGGGTTCATCGTCAGAGGAAACGAGCAGAGTGTCATAGAGGTAGGTGTCTAAGCCTGCTGCAGGGATACCCCGAGCCACGAGCGAATTGAACGAGTCATAGCCGTTGGCAATCACTGCCATACGAAGTTCGCCGCCCTTCGGGGCCTCAGGATTGACGTAGTCAAAGTGGTCGAATCCTTTAGGGTATTTGACCTCGCCGTGCATGGCGAGCCCGTGTACCGCTTCAACGTCTTCCGCACTGGCCAGTAGCGGCGCCAGCGCCAGCGAACAAAAAATAAAAGCCAGGCTGTAAAAGGATGATGCTGTTGATTTTATTATCATGAAGCTCGCACGTTTGATTGGAATTCTCAGGGACTGTTCCTTATGTCTACGTAGAGTACCAGACTTTGGCCGGGCTGGAGATAACGTGAGGTGTTGAGATTGTTCCAGCTTGCGATATCGCGCACATTCACCGAAAAACGACTCGCAATCAGAGACAATGAATCACCTTTCCGCACTCTGTAGCCAACTTTGCGCACCATACCATCACTGCTTCTCGTTGCAGTGGCGATTTGAGCTGCGCGAGGTGACTTCGACCAGATCACCAGATCCTGCCCCGGAATGATCGGGTCGCCAGGGGCCATTCCGTTCCAGGATGCCAACTGACGGACGGACACTTTGTGCTCCCGCGCAATGTCCCAGAAGGTGTCGCCGGATCTGACCGTGTAATCAATGCGCTTGCCGTCGGCCCTTTGCCCGGCGCGATCCTGTTTCCGGCTCAGGCGCTCAGCAGCGCTGAGAGAGTAGGTGTCGGAATTCTGGCTGGCTGAGGGAATCATCAGGCGCTGGCCAATGCGAATGATGTGGCTGTTAAGCTTATTGACCTGCTGAATGACAGAAGGCGTCGTATTGTATCGACGTGCAATCGTACTGAGCGTATCGCCGGATACGACCTTGTAGCTGTTCCAGGAAACACGTTCTGAAGGGCTGACCTTTGCCAGCGCCGTACGGAAGGTATCCGCCTTTTCCTTGGGAACCAGCAGGCGATGGGGGCCATCGGGTGAGGTCGCCCAGCGATTGAATGACGGGTTAAGCAGGTAAATCTCGTCTATATCCACTTCGGCAAGTTCTGCAGCCTGCGCAAGATCCAGCTGTGAACCGGTATCCACCACCTCAAAATACGGCTCGTCCACCAGTTCAGGCAGTTGAATGCCGTACTTCTCCGGTGTATCGAAAATACGGGCCAGTGCAATCAGCTTGGGCGCGTAGTGTCTGGTTTCTTTCGGTAAGTCCAACGACCAGAAATCCGTGGGCTTGTTTTGCCGACGGTTCTTCCGCATGGCAATAGATACGGTGCCACCGCCGCTGTTATAGGCGGCGAGGGCAAGCATGTAATCGCCGTCGAATCGCTTCGCCAGCCTTTCAAGGTAGTTAAACGCTGCGTCCGTTGCTGCAATGACATCGCGTCGCTCGTCATGCCACCAGCTTTGGGTCAGCCCGAAGTATTTGCCTGTGGACGGGATAAATTGCCACAGCCCGGCAGCTCGGCCGTGGGAGTACGCAAAGGGATCAAATGCACTTTCTACTACCGGAAGGAGCGCCAGTTCAGTGGGTAAACCACGTTTTTCGGCTTCCCCAACGATGTGATAAAGATAGCGACTGCCTCGTTCCACAACCCTGTCTATGTACTTGGGGTGCCGCTTGTACCAGTTGAGCTGTGCCTGGACCCGCTGTTCTTTGACATCATGATCCATTGCGAAGCCAGCGCGCAGGCGCGCCCACAAATCCGGTTCTGGCTTTTCGGCAGGTTCTGCCTGTTCATCGGAAGAGGATGCACCAGCATCCAGTTTTTCCCGCGCGTTTTCCGCTGTTTCTTTCAGGGATGGTTCAATCGCATCGTCAAGCTTGGTTCGGGTCGCCTTGAGGCTTGCTGGCTCGCCGGCTTGTTCCTCTGTTTCAACGGCCTCCTTCAGCCCCTCATCGCCGGCTGCAACCGTCAGGGTTTCCGAGTTGAGAACGTCCTCTTCGGTCTGGGAGGTGGTCTGGTCGACAACGAGTGCGCACCCAGCGGTGATTGCACCCGCAAAAAAGAGTGCCGACAGTTTGGAGAGGGTCATAAACGATCGTCCGAATGAAATGCGTTATGCGCAAAGTAAATGCATTGTTCTATTGATTCCAGAGTCTATGGGAACGCTTTCTGAGCGGTCAACAGACCCTGCGTTACGGCCATGACAGAAAACGTAAAGAACTGATTAAAAATTATCCTTTCCGTGCCGGGTCGCGGCGAATACGTCACTGTCCGTGTCGCAGGGAAGCAGATTGACCTGGGCATAGCGCTCGGCAGCGGCAGTTACGCTGGAGTCGTCCCAGCGAAGGAAAGGGTTGAGGGCCTTTTCGCGGCCAATTGTGCTTGGAACGGTCGGCTTGCCTTGATCCCGCAGAGCCTTACATTCGATCTCGAAAGCCTCGAGACCTGCGTCCTCGGGCAACCAGGATCGTGCGAATCGGAGATTGGCGAGGGTGTACTCATGGGCACAGTACACGGCCGTATCCTCGGGTAGTGCTCGCAATTTCGCCAGCGACGTTTTCATTTGCCCCGGAGTGCCCTCGAATAAACGTCCGCAACCGGAGACGAACAGAGTGTCGCCACAAAACAGAAGGGCCTGATCATTCACCCGTGTCTCCGAGTGGAACGCAATGTGGTCAAGCGTGTGTCCGGGAACTTCGAGCACCGCAAAGTGAACCTCGTTCCACTGCACAGAATTACCCTCGGAGACCGTTTCTGTTGTGCCCCGGAAAGGCGAGCTTGATGGACCGACTATGCGGCAATCAGGATACTCCTTGGCAAGGGAAGAAATGCCGCCGACGTGGTCAGGGTGGTGGTGTGTTACCAGAATCGCTGTCAGGCGAAGGTTTGATTCTTCCAGATGTTGAAGAACGGGCGCTGCCTGACCGGGATCGACGATCAGGGCCTCTCGCCGGTCACTGTCTTCCAGGCACCAGATGTAATTGTCATTGAATGCAGGAATCGGCGTAATGGTCAGCATTGGAACCCCATGTGCTCTGCAAGTGTCACTGTTATGATAAAGGAATCGCCAGGTGGTCCCAACCGCGAAGGCCACTCAGACAGGATAATGTTTATGAATAAGGCCGCGACTCCTGATTATGCCGCCAGACACAGCAGTTTCGAGGATTGGTATCAGACGCCACTCGGGCGGGCTTTGCTTGCTGATCAACGTCAGCAGGTCGATCGGCACGCCAGCACACTGACTGGTGCAAGGCAGCTTCATGTGGCATTGAGCCACAGATTGCCGCTGGCGACCGGTACGGACTTCGCCCAGAAAATACTGACCACGCCTGCCTGGAGTGCGCGAATGCCCGAGGGTGTTGCTGTCTGCGATGCCGATGAGCTGCCTTTTCCCGGCGAATCCATGGATCTCGTTGTGTTGCACCATACCGCTGATTTTTCACCGCACCCGCATCAGGCGCTACGAGAGGCGTCACGGGTACTGCGTGGAGAAGGGTCGATTTTGTTGATTGGCTTCAATCCTTTGGGCATGTGGGGTTTAAGGCGTCTGGTATCCCGGCATCATAACGGTCCCTGGGGTGGGCGCTTTCTTCTGCGCTCCCGAATGGAGGACTGGCTGAGATTGCTGGATTTCAGCGTGCAATCCTCTGAATTCAACTATTTCAGGATGCCTTTCCAGGCCTCTGCCTTGCGCGAGGGACAGGGAATTGTCGAACGAATTTGTGGTAATCGCATTCTTCCTGTCGGCGCCTACTACTGTATCCTTGCCAAAAAACGGGTCTTGTCGAGGCTGCCACGCAAACCAGTCTGGCGGAGCCAGAAGGTAATTCCACTGCCTGCGACGGGCTCGGTTGGGGTGTCCCGCGGCTATCACGAGAAAAAGATTTCAATGATAGACCCGGCAAACGACTGACGTCATAGACAGAAACGATAGCGAGGGCAGTGATGGCTGCGAAGGTAGTTCTGTACACCGATGGGGCCTGTAAAGGTAATCCAGGCCCGGGCGGCTGGGGTGCCGTTCTGAACTACGGCGATGCAAGGAAGCTGATGCACGGCGGAGAAGCGAATACCACCAACAACCGGATGGAGTTGATGGCCGCCATCAAGGGCCTGTCCGCCCTCAAGCGTTCATGTCAGGTAGAGCTCTACACCGATTCCCAGTATGTGCGAAAAGGTATTACTGAATGGATGCATGGCTGGAAGAGAAACGGGTGGAAAACCGCAGCTAAAAAGCCGGTTAAAAACGAAGATCTGTGGCGTGCGCTGGACGACGAGGTCTCAAGACATAGCGTAAACTGGCACTGGGTGAAAGGGCATGCTGGCAACCCTGGCAATGAGTTGGCTGATCAACTTGCCAATAAAGGTGTAGAAGAACTCGCAACTAACTGAATATAAATTGGAATGATTTAATCCATGAGACAGATTGTACTGGATACGGAAACCACGGGCATCGATCCGGCGGAAGGTCACCGCATCATCGAAATTGGTTGCGTCGAGCTGATGGAGCGGCAACTGACGGGCCGTCACTACCACGTCTACATCAATCCCGAGCGTGAAGTTGAGGCCGAGGCCATTTCGGTTCACGGCATCACTAACGAATTTCTGGCGGACAAGCCCAAATTTGCCGAAATAGCCGATGAATTCTTCGAGTTCATCAAAGGTGCGGAACTTGTCATTCATAACGCAGCCTTCGATATCGGCTTCATGGATTCTGAGTTCTCCCGGCTGAAGCCAGTCAGGAAAACCCAGGAGCATTGTGGGGTCGTGGACTCCCTCGCTGTGGCGCGGAAGAAGCATCCCGGCCAGAAGAACAATCTGGATGCTCTGTGCAAACGATACGGCGTTGATAACAGTAACCGCGAACTGCACGGCGCATTGCTCGACGCGGAAATACTTGCGGACGTGTACCTGCTGCTTACCGGTGGCCAGACTGCGCTCACTCTGGACGCGCACGGTGACAATGCCGGAGGCGGGGCAGAAGTTCGCCGCTTGGCCTCCGGCCGAGAGCCCTTGCCAGTCGTCGGAGCATCGGATGCGGAGGCCGCCGCACACGAGGAGTTCATGGCCATGTTGACGGACAAAGCAGGCGAAACCGTGTGGGGTAAACTCGAGCCGTCAAATTAAGTCACGTATTGTTACACTTCCGGTTTCTTGAGCTACTTGAG
Source organism: uncultured Marinobacter sp. (assembly GCA_964632565.1). Lineage (GTDB taxonomy): Bacteria > Pseudomonadota > Gammaproteobacteria > Pseudomonadales > Oleiphilaceae > Marinobacter. The sequence continues at coordinate 94,824 of CAZWEP010000001.1, forward strand.
TTTTGTGTTATAAGTAATGGTTAGTTCGCCACTTTTTGCGAACACCAATGCAAGCCATGGATTCATCAAAGGGCTGCTGAGATGACCGAGCGCACACAGCGGAATGGTCGATAAAACGGGAACGAAACGCGGTAGTTTCCGCAATAAAAACAGGAAGCGTTTATGGTTCAATCGTCTCTGGCGACGAAATCTCACTCTTTTGATCTCGTAAAAAGCGAGATAGAGCAAACGATCAAGAGTGCCGAATCGAGTCTTGAACGCTTCCAGGAAAACCGTGACAGCGGAGAAGACCTGCAGAATTGCGTGGATTACCTGAATCAGCTTCGGGGTATTTTCGTGCTGGTTGAGTTGCGTGCTGGCACGCTGCTCTGCCAGGAAGCGGTTTCCATGGCGAATGACGTTCCTGTCGGCGCCAACGATGATAAGAACATCCTCCTCACGACCCTCAACAGCGCTCTGTTTATCCTTCGCCGCTACGTTGAGTATTACCACCAGCAGAGAGCCGATCATCCAGAGCTGTTACTGCCTGTCATTAACGACCTTCGTGAGGCGCGCAAGGAAAAACCCTACCCGGAGTCCTGCTTCTTCGACATTGACGTCAAAGAGCGACCTGATTTTTGTAGCAATCTCTCGATACAACCCTTTGAAGGCAACGAATCCGAGTACGAAATTCTGGCCCGCCGGATGCGATTGACTTTCCAGGTTGCACTGTTGGGAATACTGCGGGAAAAAAATCCGGTAGTCAGTAAAAAGCTGTTCAGTCGTTCGGCCAAGGGGTTTGTGCGCTTGTGTCAGGGTGAACCAATGGGGCAGATGTGGTGTCTCGTTTCGATGGTCGCCGACACCATGCTCGACCGTGTGATGGGGTTTAACAAAGCACGTAAGCGGCTTTTCATGAGGATTGAAAAATATTCAAGGGAAGTCGTGTATGTGGGCAAGGTAGCGACGGCGAAAGACGCGCCGGACTCTCTAATTCGCGACCTTGTCTATTTGTTGTATCGCAGTGGCTCGACTAACCCCGAAGTTACTGGCGTGCTGTCTTCTTTCAAAGTTGCCCCGACGGAGTTCCCTGACCGCATATTTGATGCCCATGCTCGGCGCCTGTATGGGCCCGGTACCGATGTATTGCAATCATTGTCGACGGCGTTGCAGGACGAGCTGAACCAGCTCAAAGACAAACTGGACATCGTTGAGCGTGGCATCGAGCCGGATCTGGCCGAGCTCAGCTCCATAGCGGATGCGTTAGAGCGACTTGCCAATACTTTGGTGATGCTTGATTTGAACCAGCTGGGGGCAATGGCAAGGCAAGAGGCTGGAAAACTTCGGCGCTGGGAAGAGGAGAAACGTCTTCCTGCCGAGGCGGAACTTTACAATCTTGCGGACTCCGTTCTGGGTATTGAAGACGCCGTGATGCAAATCGTCACCCGGGGAATTACCTCGGAGACTGACGCACTGGCCGGTGGGCAGCGTGCCCGTGAAGAGTCGCTGTATTTACAGGAAGCCACATTCGTTGTTGCTGACGAGGCCAAAAGTGCGCTGACGCTGGCAAAGCGCGCCATAACGGCGTTTATCGAGTCGGATTACGACAAGCTTCACCTGGCAAATCTGCCCGGTACCTTGCACAGCATCTGGGGAGGTCTGACGATGCTCGGCGACGAGGGTGCCGCACAGATGGTGGGTAGAGTCGCTTCCTCGATTCAGTACCGGTTGCTGGACTCGCGTGAAGCGCCATCAGGACAGGTGCTCGAGGCACTGGCTGATGGTCTGACGTCCCTGGAATATTACATTGAGAGTGTCGGTCGCCGGGAAGAGCGAAACGTGGAGCTTCTGAAGCTTGCGGAGGCCTCTCTCAACGATGTTGGGCTGTGATCGTAAATATGTTTACGCATAAAAAAACCCTGCCTAACGGCAGGGTTTTTTTGTGTCTCGTCGACGGCCGTATTTAGCCCATATCGAAGAGTTCACCCAGCTTGGTCGCCAGCATCATGTCGCCTTCTGCGCGCAGCTGACCGGCCATGAACGCCTGCATGCCGTCGGTATCGCCAGAAACGATTCCCTGCAGAGTCTCTGAATTCATGATCAGCGTGACAGAAGGATCGTCGTGTGCACCTTCAGCTTTGGTGCATGAGCCGTCCTTGATGACCAGGTGATAAGTCTTGTCGTCTTCGATGTCGAACTGGAATACCAGGTCCAGACCCTGTGCTGCGTCAGCGTTGAAATTCTGTTCGAGTTTGTCAAATACCGGAGCTACAGACATGAGTTTACCCTTTTATATGTTTGGTATTGGCTTGTTGACGGCTTTCAGGTCCAGGCACGCTGCCCTGAGGGGCGCGCAGGGTGAGCCGGCGTAGCCACTCGACTTTAGGGTTAGAAAAATTCAGTGTCAAGCTCGATCGAACGCTTGTTTTAATTTTTCAATTAACGCGCAAGGCTTGTACCGCGGCGCCCCTCGGTTACAATCGAGCGCTAAAGTTTCTTCCTGGAGAGTCAACTTGGAATTTTTGTCAGAATTTGGACTGTTCATTGCGAAAACCGTCACGCTCGTAATCGCGATTATTGTCATCCTGTCTACGGTCATCTCGGCGGCACAGAAAGATAAGGGTGATTCCAGTGAGGAAGGAGAGCTTAAAGTCCGCAAGCTCAACGATAAGTATCGCAAGCTGAAGGAAAACTTACAGGCGAAGCTGCGTTCCGAATCGGAGCGGAAAGCCTGGCAAAAAGCCCTGAAGAAGAAAGATAAAGCCGAGAAGAAAGAAGCCAAAGCCAAGCACAAGTCCGGAGACGACACCGAAGAGGCGAAGTCCCGGATATATGTGTTGGATTTCGATGGTGATATTAAAGCCAGTGATACTGATCCGCTGCGCCGTGCCATCACTGCCGTACTCAGTGTGGCCGATCCTGCTAAAGACGAGGTCGTTATTCGCCTGGAAAGTGGAGGCGGCATGGTGCACTCCTACGGCCTCGCTGCAGCCCAGCTTGACCGCATTCGCGCAAAGGGCCTACCGCTAACGGCCTGTGTGGATAAGGTGGCTGCCAGTGGTGGTTATATGATGGCCTGCGTCGCTGATCGGATTGTCGCTTCACCCTTTGCGATTCTGGGTTCCATCGGTGTTGTCGCTCAACTGCCGAACTTCCATCGTCTGCTCAAAAAGAACAACGTCGACTTCGAAGTGTTGACCGCCGGAGAGCACAAGCGCACGCTGACGATGTTCGGGGAAAACACCGACAAAGGCCGGACCAAGTTCCTTGAAGACCTCGAGGACACCCACGTATTGTTCAAAGACTACGTCAGCGAGCGGCGTCCTTCTCTGGATATTTCGGCCGTCGCCAATGGTGATATCTGGTTTGGTCGACGTGCACTGGATGTAAACCTGATTGATGAGATCAAGACCTCAGACGAATATCTCATTGAGGCCTGTGATCGGGCTGACGTAGTGTCGGTGACTTATCAGCGTAAGAGAACGCTGCCAGAAAGGTTGGGACTGGCCACCAGCGCCGCTTTGGAGCACACCGTTTGGAGAGTGCTGGGCGCATTCCGGAACCAGAAAATCCAGTAAAAGCCAATTAACAGCACAGGTAGCACTGATGACACAGATTACCGAGTTCAAAGCGTGGCGTGTACACGAGAGCGACGGAGATTACGTCGGCAATGAAGAAACATTGCCCATATCGGAACTGCCGGATAACGAAGTGCTTATCAAGGTCAGCCATTCCTCACTGAACTATAAGGACGCGTTGTCCGCCTCAGGCAACAAGGGTGTTACGAGGGAATTTCCCCACACTCCGGGCATAGATGCCGCTGGTGAGGTAGTGGAGGCGTCTGCGGGCGGCCTCGCTCCCGGACAGCCAGTTCTCGTTACCGGGTACGATCTCGGTATGAACACCGACGGCGGCTTTGGCGAGTACATTCGTGTTCCCGCCGTCTGGTGTGTGCCAATGCCGAAAGGCTGGAACGCCCGCACGGCGATGATATACGGCACTGCGGGCCTCACAGCGGGCCTGTGCGTCAAGAAGTTACTTGCCATGGGCGCGGAGCCAGAGCAGGGCAAGGTGGTCGTCAGTGGCGCCAGCGGGGCCGTGGGCAGTGTTGCCGTTGAAATCCTGGCAGGCCTTGGTTTCGATGTGGTGGCTGTCAGTGGTAAGGCGGATCACGCAGATGTATTGAAAGCATTGGGTGCCTCAGAGGTGCTCGGTCGAGACGCATTTGAGCCTTCCAAGAAGCCGATGTTAAAGCCCGCTTACGCAAACGGTATTGATACGGTGGGCGGAAGCCCTCTGGCGGAAATGCTGAAGCAGATCATTCCGGGCGGTTCCGTGGCTTGCTGTGGTCTGGTTGCGGGCCCTCAGCTGGAGACCACGGTTCTGCCGTTTATCCTGCGGGGAAACAATCTTCTCGGTGTCGATTCGGTGGAGATCCCGCTGGCGGAGAAGCAACTGGTGTGGGAGCGGTTGTCGACCCACTGGGCTTGTCCAAAAACGGAGGCATCCGCGAAAGATATCGGGCGGGCTGATCTGGATGCAGCCTTGAAGGCGTTTCTGAAAGGTGAGTCGTCAGGGAAGATTGTGCTGGATCATTCTCGCTGAGGCCGTCGGGCGCTCAGCGAGACTGGATCGTCACCGGTGTGACAGCGCTTCCATCAGGAAGCGCGGCGCCGGAACAACGGAACGTCTGTATCTGTAGCTGCCTGGTAGCCTTGGCTGAAGAAGTTCAAGCAGCGAGCAGCCTCAGTCGCATTCTTGTCGGCACGTAGTACGAAGCTGTCGAACCCGCACCGGTTCATAAACTGCAACTGATCCAGCAGTACATCCCCGATAGCCCTCAATTCATGCTTATAGCCGAGACGCTCGCGCAGCAAGCGTGCGATGCTGTAGCCACGGCCATCTGCAAATTTGGGGAAATTAACGGCAATAACCTTGACCTCGTTAACAACGCCCTCAAGCATTTCCGGCTCCTGATGGCTGTCCAGCCAGATACCGATCGCGTCATTGCCCTGATACCGTTCTTTTCCGGCAAGCCACAGGTCTGCAGGGATCAAAGCAGGCGAATCCGGCAAAACCAGGGAATCACCTTCTTCCGGGCGCTCAACGACCACCCAGTCGTCCGGGTGGATGCTGCCATCCTCACGAATTACCTCAGGCATAAACGCGCTCCTTGAAAGGGTCAATTCCAATTCGACGATAGGTCTCCAGGAACGGTTCTTCCTGAGTCCGGTTATCAACGTAGACGTCGATGATCTTTTTGATCACATCCGGCATGTCCTCACGCGCAAATGAGGGGCCGAGAATCTTGCCTACGGCTGCATCGTGATGGGAGGAGCCACCCAGGCTCACCTGGTAGAATTCCTGGCCCTTCTTATCCACCCCAAGCACGCCTATGTTTCCGACATGGTGGTGCCCGCAGGCGTTCATGCAGCCGGAAATATTCAAGTCCACATTGCCGATGTCGTAGAGATAATCCATGTCATCGAATTTGCGCTGAATCGCTTCGGCAACCGGGATGGACTTGGCATTGGCGAGGGCGCAATAGTCGCCACCGGGGCAGCAAATCACATCGGTCAGAGTGTTCAGATTCGCCGTAGCAAAGCCCATGGGCGTAATGGACTTCCAGAGATCGTAGAGCTGATCCTTGCGAACATCTGCGAGCACGACGTTCTGCTGGTGAGTGACGCGCACTTCACCAAAGCTGTACTGGTCGGCGAGTTCGGCGATCTGTTCAAGTTGCACATCACTGACGTCACCCGGCGGGGTGCCGGTCTTTTTCATGGTCAGAGTGACAATCGCATAGCCCGGCTTTTTGTGAACATCGACGTTGTGGGTGAGCCACTGATCGAATCCACGCTCTTCAAACCGGAGCTTGGCAAGGTCTTCTGTAACATCCGGGACCTGCGCGTATTCGGGTTCGGTGAAGTAGGTTTTAAACTTGTCGATGGCTTCCCGGGTCAGTTGAGTTGGCGAGTCCTTGATGTGGGACCATTCCGCTTCAACTTTCTCCGCAAATCCTTCCGGCGTCAGTGCTTTCACCAGAATTTTGATGCGCGCCTTGAACTTGTTATCGCGACGTCCGTAACGGTTATAGACGCGCAACACCGCTTCCAGATAGGTAAGCAGGTCAACCTCTGGCAGAAACTCGCGAATGACTGGTCCAACCATCGGCGTACGGCCGAGGCCACCGCCCACGTGAACGCGGAATCCAAGCTCGTTCTGGTCATTGCGCACAAGCTGCAGACCAATGTCATGAACCTGAATGGCTGCGCGATCGGTGTGCTCGGAGGCGTTCACCGCCACCTTGAACTTGCGCGGTAGAAACGCGAATTCCGGGTGAAAAGTGGACCACTGACGGATGATTTCGCAATAGGGGCGAGGGTCAGCAATTTCGTCAGACTGAACGCCCGAAAACTGATCGGTCGTGGTATTCCGGATGCAGTTACCGCTGGTCTGATTGGCGTGCATTTCGACTTCGGCAAGTTCTGCCAGAATGTCCGGCACGTCCTCAAGCTCCGGCCAATTCAGCTGAACGTTCTGACGAGTCGTGAAGTGCGCGTACCCCTTGTCGTAATCGCGGGTAATCCTGGCTAGCCTGCGGAGCTGATCCGAACGCAGCATGCCGTAGGGCACCGCAATGCGAAGCATTGGAGCCAGGCGCTGAACGTAAAGGCCGTTTTGCAGTCGCAGTGGCAAAAACTCGTCTTCGCTCAGGTCACCGGCAAGGGCTCTGCGTGTTTGGTCACGAAATTGTTCCACACGCTCAGCGGTTATCTGCCGATCATGCTCGTCATAAACATACATAGTGAAATCGTCCTGCTAAAACGCTAGAAAAAGGCACTTATGGCATCTTTGCGCGGGAGAATACCACCGCGGGTATAGTGTTAAAATGATTATTTCTAAATAAGTTAATCGATTTAAGAGATATAGAGCCGTGTTCTGTGGACTCTGGGCGACGAAACGCCTAAATTGCTGTTACCGACTCCGATTAATACAGACAACAATGAAATAAGGAGAACACCTATGAGTAAATCAACTCACACAGACAGCCAGGTTGATGCCGTCGCAGCCATTCTGCTGGTGGCTCTTGTGGTCACCTTCGCGGTGGTCTGGGTTTCCGGCCAGTAGGATTACTGGCCAGCCAGCACCAGTTTCACGACCACAATCAGTGTGATTACAAAGCCAGCAGTGAATAAAATGCCGGCGATGATGTAGGGCCACGGGCTGTGACTGGAGAAGTCTTCCTGTCGGCGCTTATCTGATTGCACGCCAATGGCACCGGCCAGGATGCTCTGAATGATTTTCAGAACGCCTGGCCTGCGCTTATTAGCGGGTTTCTTCTCTTCGTCAGCTTCCGACACGATAAAACCTATTCTGCTGGATCATAGGCAAGGCTGGGAGCCAACCAGCGCTCAGCCTCGGCCTTTGAGATGCCTTTGCGAGAAGCGTAGTCCTCTACCTGATCCGCGCCAATTTTGCCCACAGCAAAATACTTGGATTCCGGATGAGCGAAATACCAGCCTGACACGGCGGCGCTCGGATACATAGCGAAATGCTCTGTCAGCTCAATGCCCGCGTTATCGGTCGCAGACAGCAGCTCAAACAATGTTGCCTTTTCCGTATGATCTGGGCACGCCGGATACCCAGGGGCAGGGCGAATGCCACGGTACCTTTCCCGAATCAGATCGTCGTTGCCGTAGGTTTCATCTGGAGCGTATCCCCAGAATTCTTTGCGAACCTTCTCGTGCATACGTTCTGCAAACGCTTCTGCCAGCCTGTCGGCAAGCGCTTTGACCATAATGGCGTTGTAGTCGTCGTTATTGTTCTTGAATTCCAGGGAGAATTCTTCGGCGCCAATGCCTGTGGTTACAGCAAAGCCGCCAACATAATCGCAAACTCCCGCTGATTCCGGTGCAATGAAGTCAGACAACGCGGCCATGGGCTTACCGTCGGCTTTTTCGTCTTGCTGTCGCAGATGGTGCAGCGTGGTCAGCTCCGTTTCGCGGCTTTCATCGGAGTACACAACGATGTCGTCGCCGCGCCTTGTGGCTGGCCAGAAACCAATGACTGCCTTGGCTGATACACGCTTTTCATCAATCATCCGGCGTAGGATCTGCTGCGCGTCATCGAACAGGGTCCGCGCTGCAGCGCCGCGTTTGGGATCGTCGAAAATCGCTGGGTACTTGCCGGACATGTCCCAGGAAATAAAGAACGGAGACCAGTCGATATAATCCACCAGTTCATTCAGATCCCAGGTTTCAAACGTCCGGACGCCCGTAAACGCTGGTTTGGGCGGCTGATAGCCCTCAAATGAGATTTCAGGTGCTCGTCCTCGAGCTTCCGAGATCGACACCAGCTTTGTGCGTTCGCCACGATTCTTGCGGCGTTCACGAATTTCTTCGTATTCGCTTCGCGTGGCGTCGGTCAGTTTGGGCTTGGCTGTTTCGCTCAGCAATTGAGATGCCACATTAACGCAGCGAGACGCATCGGACACATAGAGCGTTGCATCGTTTTTATACTGCGGCTCAATCTTAACAGCCGTGTGAGCTTTAGAGGTCGTCGCACCACCAATCATCAGCGGAATCTGGAAATCGAGGCGCTGCATTTCCTTGGCGACATGAACCATTTCATCAAGGGAAGGGGTGATCAGGCCGCTCAGGCCGATCATGTCAACGTTGTGCTCACGGGCGGCATCCAGAATTTTGTCGCAGGGCACCATGACGCCGAGGTCGATGACCTCGTAGTTGTTACACTGGAGCACAACGCCAACAATGTTCTTGCCGATGTCGTGCACATCGCCTTTAACCGTCGCCATCAGGATTTTGCCTTTGGCTTTCTGACCTTCGGTTTTTTCCGCCTCAATGAAGGGGATCAGGTGCGCTACGGCCTGTTTCATGACCCGGGCGCTTTTAACGACCTGAGGCAGGAACATCTTGCCGTCACCAAATAAATCGCCGACGACGTTCATGCCGTCCATCAGCGGGCCCTCGATCACCTCAATCGGATGGTCGGCGTTCTGGCGGCAGGCTTCGGTATCTTCCACGATGTACGTGGTGATGCCTTTCACAAGGGCGTGTTCCAGGCGCTTCTCAACCGGCCATTCGCGCCAGGCGAGGTCCTCTTCCTGGGTTTTCCCGCCTTTTCCTCGATAGCGCTCGGCGATTTCGAGCAGTCGATCCGTTGCGTCATCCCGCCGATTCAGGACGACGTCCTCTACCAGCTCTTTGAGTTCAGGGTCGATTTCATCGTAAATCACCAACTGTCCCGGGTTCACGATACCCATGTTCATGCCGGCTTTGATCGCGTGATACAGGAAAACCGAATGAATTGCCTCGCGCACCGCATCATTGCCGCGGAACGAGAAGGAGACGTTACTGACGCCGCCGGAAATTGAGGCGTGGGGTAGGTTTTCCTTGATCCAACGGGTGGCGTTGATGAAATCCACAGCGTAATTGTTGTGCTCCTCGATCCCCGTCGCTATGGCGAAGATGTTGGGGTCGAAGATGATATCGGCCGGGTTGAAGCCCGCGCCAACGAGGAGGTCATAAGAGCGCTTGCAGATTTCCGTCTTGCGTTCGAAGGTATCGGCCTGGCCGTCTTCATCAAACGCCATGACCACTACGGCCGCACCATACCGCATGCAGTCGTGCGCGCGTTTCAGGAATTCCTCTTCGCCTTCTTTCAGGCTGATGGAGTTCACAACCGCCTTGCCCTGAATGCAACGCAGGCCCGCCTCGATCACCTCCCACTTCGAGGAGTCAATCATGATCGGGACTTTGGAAATGTCAGGCTCGGAGGCGACCAGATTCAGGTAGGTCACCATGACCTCCTTGGAATCCAGCATGCCTTCGTCCATGTTGATATCGATGATCTGGGCGCCGTTTTCCACCTGATCCCGAGCGACGCTGAGCGCTTCCTCGTACTGTTCTTCTTTGATCAGGCGCAGGAACCGCTTGGAGCCTGTTACGTTGGTTCGCTCACCGACGTTGATGAAAAGTACGTTCTCGTCACCAGTAAAGGGTTCCAAACCGGATAGGCGCAAAGCTGGCTTGGGAGACGGAATTGGACGGGGAGGGTACTTAGAAACCGCGTTCGCTACGGCCTCAATGTGGTCCGGACGGGAACCGCAACAACCGCCAATAATGTTCAAAAAGCCATCTCGGGCAAAGCCTTCGATGATCTCTGCCATTTCTTCCGGCGTTTGATCATATTCACCAAACTCATTGGGCAAGCCGGCGTTCGGATGCGCGCTGACGTAGGTGTCCGCTCGAACAGAAAGTTCCTCGACGTAAGGGCGCAGCGCATCAGCCCCGAGAGCGCAGTTGAGGCCCACGGAAATTGGCTTGGCGTGGGCGACCGAATTCCAGAATGCCTCTGTCGTTTGGCCAGACAGCGTCCGACCCGAGGCGTCCGTGATGGTGCCAGAAATCATGATCGGTAGAGTGATACCGCTTTCTTCGAAGTACTGCTGTGTGGCATAGATGGCAGCCTTCGCATTCAGGGTGTCAAAGATGGTTTCGATCAGGATCAGATCGCAGCCACCCTCAGTAAGGCCTGCAACTGCCTCGTAATAGTTGTCCACGAGGGTTTGAAAATCGACGTTGCGATAACCCGGGTTATTGACGTCCGGCGAGATGGAGGCCGTGCGGGAGGTGGGACCGACCGCGCCAGCGACGAACCGCGGCTTTGAGGGATCTTTCGCGGTAAATTCATCCGCAATCTGCCGTGCCAGTTGGGCGGCCGCGACATTTAACTCTTTAGCAATCTCTTCCAGCCCGTAATCGGCCTGTGAGAGCTGTGTCGAGTTGAATGTGTTGGTCTCGATGATGTCCGCGCCGGCTTCCAGGTAGTCGGCATGAATATTTCGCAGCAGCGCGGGCTGAGTCAGGTTCAATAGGTCGTTGTTGCCCTGAACCTCGCGATCATAGTCTGCAAAACGGTCGCCGCGGAACGCTTCCTCGTCGAGCTTTAGATTCTGAATCATCGTGCCCATGCCGCCATCGAGGATAACGATGCGTTCTTTCAGGGCTTTTTGAAGCTGCTCAAGACGACTGCTGCGATCGGTCATATTCAATTTCCGGATAACATGTGTAACTCAAAGGCGCGGGATAGTACCAAAATTGCGCACACACGTCCCGTATCAACGATTTATAGTGTGATCGGGCGCGTAAAGCCTGAGTATTTTACTTGGTCTTTCATGTTGGCGCGAACTGCCTTAAAATACGAAGAAATTTACGAAGCAGGTTTACTCTATGGCTTTGGTGACTGTGACCGATCCCGCGCGGGATTATCTGGCCCAACTGATTGAAAAGCAGGACGTTGACGGAATGGGCGTGCGCATTTTTGTAACCCAGCCCGGAACCAAGAATGCGGAAACCTGTTTGGCCTATTGTCCGCCCAATGAAGTGGTGCCGACGGATGAAACCGTGGACCTCGGCAAATTTACCCTGTATCTCGACCACAATTCCGTGCCGTTCCTGGAAGAGGCTTTTGTGGACTACTCGAAGGATCAGATGGGTGGGCAGCTGACCATTAAAGCACCCAATGCCAAAGTGCCGCAGGTCAGTGACGATGCTCCGTTGCCCGAACGAGTGCAGTACATCCTGGCGTCTGAGATCAACCCTGGTTTGGCTGCTCATGGTGGCGAGGTCTCTCTGGTTGAGATCGCAGATGAGTCCGTCGCAGTTCTGAGATTCGGCGGTGGTTGCCAGGGCTGCAGTGCCGTCAGTCTCACTTTGAAGCAGGGCGTGGAATCGACGCTGTGCGAACGGGTGCCGGAAATCACCGCGGTTCGCGATGTGACTGATCACTCATACACTGAAAACGCCTACTACCAATAGTTTTAAGTGACATAGACTTGAAATCATAAAAAAGTCGGCGGCTGCCGGCTTTTTTATTGCCTGCCAGAAACTACCAAGACACCGCTGAATGGGTGGCGATTCGGCCAATGTCAGTTTTGTTGCATTCCCGCATCATCGTCACATTAATCATTGATTCTTAGGGTTATGATGCCCTTTTTTCTTGAAGCTGAGGCTTTCATTGCTTGATGCAGCGTTAATGTCAGTGCCTTTGATGGCCGCCGCAGTGGGGTGGTTCACTAACTGGCTGGCAATCCAAATGTCATTTTATCCGGTTCAGTTTCTGGGAGCAGGCCCTATTGGTTGGCAGGGGGTCATTCCGAGAAAAGCGGAGAAAATGGCCCATATCTGTATTGACCGGACGCTGCAGCAGTTCGGGGATCTCAACGCTGTCTATCGTCAGCTTGAACCGGAAAAAATTGTCCAGCAGGTTGTCTCCCAGGTAGGCCCTCGGATGGACGAGTACATTGATGAAGTCATGTACGACCTCCAACCGGTGCTTTGGGACAACCTTCCCCTGTTTGTGCGCAATCGTATTTATCGTTGGGGCCGGGAGCAACTTCCGAATCGAATTGAGTCGTTGGTTGAGGATTTTGGGGACGACCTCAACGATCTGGTTGACCTGAAAGCCCTCCTGAGCCGGGAGCTTGCGGAACACCCGGACCTGATGAATCGGATCTTCCAGGAGGCAGGCTCGGCGGAGCTGCATTCGGTCATCAGCCGTGGTGCGATTATTGGCGGTTTGCTGGGTGCCGTCCTCGCACCCCTCTGGTTGCGATACCCAGAGCCATGGTTGCTGCCTGTTGGCGGCTTCGTAGTGGGATTCCTGACCAATTGGATCGCAATTAATCTGATATTTCGACCATTGCGCCCACGCCGCATACTTGGATGGAAGCTTCAGGGGCTGTTTCTCAAGCGCCAGCCGGAAATCAGCGAAGTGTGGGCGCGCCTTGTAGCGGAGGAGCTAATCACCGTCGAGAAAGTGGCGGACGCCATGATCAATGGTCGCCATGGGGACCGTACCCGCGCCATCATTCAAAAGCATCTCAGGCCTTTGTTGGATAACTCCATGGTGATGAAGTTATCGGCTCAGGTGACCGTTGGAATGACCGGTTACACTGACCTTAAGAAGGCAATGAATCAGAAGGCCGTGTTGGCGACCCGTGACGTGTTCAGTGATCCGAGCTTTAATCGAGAACGTGCGCCTGTGGTCGCGAGCGTGCTCTCGGATCAGATGAAATCGTTGGGTCCGGAGGAATTCCAGGACATTCTGCGGCCGGCGTTTCGGGAAGAGGAGCTGCAGTTAATGTTCGTTGGCGGGGTGCTTGGCATGTTGGCAGGGGCTATTCAGTATGTTGTTCTGGTTGTGCTGTGATCTTGTCTGCGCCAAATCCCCATTAAACAGGAGTTTTTACTATGGCAAACGGATGGATGCTTCTTGTTCAGGCGCTCACAACCGGATTGGTAGTGATTCTGGTTCTTGCGGGTTTCTGGTTTGCCGTTGTGCGGCCATACCTTAATCGCAAAGTGAATGAGATTATTGACGCGGCCAAAGAAATTGAACCTGGCGTCAAGCGTGGGGTGCGAGAAGGGGTTGAAGAAACGCTCCGGGACCTGCCCGAAACGACCCTCAAAGAATCCTCCCGTCAGTTCAGGCGGTTCGGTACTGGCTTGTTTGAAAACGGTTTGAGCAGCCTGTTGGGTGACGCTCCGTCAGACTCTCGTTCGAAAAACGAAAAGGGTTCATAAACAGTTAGTAGGCCGGGGCAGACCTGCAATGCGACAGGCGGTCTTCGCCGGTGTCCCGGGAAACAACTGCATCAGATAGATGCTATTGCCCCGTTCCTCACCAAACGCTTCCTTCACGGCTTTGACGAACAATCGGTTGGACGGAGGTGACACCTCGTACTGGGCATAAAACTCCCGTAAAAATTTCAGGATTTCCCAATGCCTGTCATCCAGTTCAATGCCATCTTCAGCGGCAATGACGACCGCAACCTCTTCAGTCCACAAGCCTGCATCTTCGAGAAAACCCTCTGAATTCCTTTCCGGAAGACCGCTTTTAGTCATAACTCACCAACTGATGATGTTTTCTGCTTCGGCTGTCAGCGCGACCATGGTGGCGTAATCAATGGGTTGCGCATTGTTGTTCTGATCAGACAGGCCTCTGGCGGCCAAATCCGCCTCAATCACGTAAATCCGGCCACAATCCAGGTCCAGGTTCTTTTTCGCGAGACAGAGCGCGCCATTCTCGATCAACAACAGTTCGTCATTCGGGCCCAAAGCCGAAAGGCAGGTTCGAGTCCGTGCGTGTTCCGGCCCCTTGTTGAGTATGTGCAGGGTTTTAGAGTGTTCCATGGCTCTATCCGCTGAATAATGTGTGAGTGAAGCGGCCTAACAACTCTGAATTCACCTCAACAAGCTGGACATTGTCCTGTAACAGGCCCTCGTTGAGCGCATAATTGCGGCAACTTATGCGGTCTGCCAGCACCTCCTTCACTCCGAAGATGGGTGCTGCGGCCAGATTTTTCTCCAAGGTTTTTTGGCCAATGTGATCGGCGGCTTGACCTTTTCGCAGCCAGTTCACGCCGGCCCCCGAGAAAAGAAGGGATACTGGCTGATCAAATGCCGCAAGCGAGAAGGCCATGTCCATGGCATCTCTACCTTCCGATGCCCCATACGGTGGCTGATCGATTACGATCAAAGTCGTCATGACTCACGTCCCCTTGTGAAAATACAGCGTGCGCGACCCGGCGACACGGCTCTCCACCCACTCACCAAGCCCGGCGATTTCAAAGGGTGAGCGGAGGTTTGATGCAGGCAACTCATACCGCGATTGCTCTTTGGCATCAACAATGCCTCTACGAAGCGCCGAAGCGATGCACGCGACCGCAGGAATCTGATGCTCGATAAGAAACTCTGACCATGCCCTTGGCCAATGCGTTTCGTCGGAGGGGGGAGAGCACAGCGCCGACGCGAGATGTACGCCATCTCCATATAAAAACACGCGCTCGATACTGTGACCCGCATTAACGGCCGCTTTCGCAAAACTCAATGCAGTTTGCGGTGCTTGCGACGTATACGGGGCACCCGTAATCACCAGGGTATAGGTTGTTTTGAGAGTTTCTGCCATGGCGTCTGCGGACCTTAGGCCTCAATGAAAAAGCCCCGACTAACGGCCGGGGCTTTCGTAAATCGGGCTTTTATCAGCTCCGATCAATCGTCGCCGGAGAAAGCACCGATGATGTGCAGCAGCGATACGAACAGGTTGTAAATGTTCAGATACAGCCCCGTCGTCGCAAGAATGTAGTTGGTTTCGCCGCCGTTCACGATCCGGCTTGTGTCATACAGGATGAAGCCAGACATCAGGAACACGATGGCTGCACTGATGGCGAGGCTGAAGATGGTTACATCAACGCCGAACAAGGCTGCGACAAAGGATCCCAGCATCGCGACGATGACAACCATCAGGCCGGCGACCAGCATGCCCCGCATGAAGCTGAAGTCCTTTTTGGTTGTCAGGACATATCCTGAAAGACCGAAGAACACGACGCCTGTGCCACCAAGTGCCTGCATGACCACCTGGCCGCCGTTAGACATGGCGAGGTAGTACGACAGGATTGGTCCCAGTGACAGGCCAAGCAAGCCTGTGAATGCGAAAACAACGCCGATGCCTGCGGAGCTGTTAGCAGTACGTGGCAGGACCAGCCAGATCAAAAGCAGGGCGCCGATGCTGCAAACCAGTCCAATGCCGTGGCCCAGGCCAAGGGCCATGGAAACGCCTGCAGTCCCTGCACTGAAGAGCAGAGTCATTGCTAGCAAGGTATAGGTGTTGCGAAGCACTTTCTTCGCGTCAGCGCCGATCGCGTCAGTCGCTGAGCCGCGCGAAATAACGCCGCCCTGGTTTTGTACGCTGTACTGTCTATTGTCCATTGTGAATCATCTCCGGTGTTTACAGCCTGTAGGTCTGGGCAATATCAGAAGCCCATACCAAAAAGTGATAGTCTCATAATAATGTCGAAATACGAACTTTCAATCGTTTCTGACCACTTGGTGCTTCAAAAATTCCCTTAAAAACCATTCAGATTGAAAAGTTTCGTCGGTTTTCCGCAGGGCGTTGACAGAGGAGGCAATTCCGGTATCATTCGTCCCGCTGTCGCAATGACGGCTGTGGAAAAACGGTGGGCTGGCAGAGTGGCTGAATGCAGCGGTCTTGAAAACCGCCGAAGGTTAGTAGCCTTCCCGGGGTTCGAATCCCTGGCCCACCGCCACTTTTCCTCTTCCCTCTGATGCCCTGAATTTGCGTTACACCGCCTCAGTTACTGCAAGAGTGCTTTTGCTTTCCGTAACTAACTTCTTATTGCCTCAGTGCCCCCTGATTTCGAGGGCGTCTCTGATGGCACGAATCGACGCCAGCGCGCCGTCGGTGTCTCCGTGCACGCAAAGACTATCTGCAGGCAGCTCCAGCCAGCGTCCTGAACTGCTGAGCACCCCGCCTTTTTGGGCAAAAGACGTCGCCTGGTCGACAATTTTGTCCACCGTGCTGTGTACGGAGCCGGGTAACCGGCGTGACACCAATTGGCCCTCGTCGTCATAAGCACGGTCCGCGAAGGCTTCCAGTAACACTGGAATGCCAACGTAATCGGCAAGTTTTTGATGCCGTTCATGGTGGATCGTTGTGGGTATCATGAGAGGTAGGTCAGGCTGGAATGCCCGTACTGCCTGCATCACCGATTCAAGGACAGCCATGTCCTTCATCATATCGTTGTTCAGGGCACCGTGCGGCTTGACGTAGGCCAGCGACGTATTTTCAGCGCGGCAAACGCCGTCCAGAGCGCCCAGCTGGTAGAGCATCAGGGCATGGATCTCGTCCGGTGTGTGGCTGATGGACCTCCGCCCAAAGCCGGCAATATCGTGGTAGGACGGATGCGCGCCGATGGCTACACCGTACCTGGCAGCGAGCGCCACAGTTTTGCGAATAATCGACGGATCGCCGGCATGGAACCCACAGGCGATGTTCGCCATGTCGATCAGGGGCATGACATGTTCGTCCTGTCCCATCTCCCACGCGCCGTAACTTTCACCCAGATCGCAGTTCAGTTTCATTACAGGTCTCTTCCCGGAAACTGTGCCTCTTTCTGAGCTTCCGCTCTTTCCAGCCTTTCCGCAAGATCCTGAGGCTTGTTCTCCGGGATCTCCCAGCCGCGCAGGTTCTCATCAATGAGTTGGCTCAGAGCATCGATGTGACCGGCAGAGGCATTCAGGGCAGGGATATAGCTGAAGGCCTTGCCTCCAGCTTCGATAAAGTACTCACGGTTTTCTTCATCGATTTCTTCGACGGTTTCGAGGCAATCGGATGAGAAGCCGGGGCAGAAGACGTCAATGGACTCCACGCCCTTGTCCGGAAGTCCTTTTAAGGTCTCATCGGTGTAGGGTTGCAGCCATTCCTCCCGTCCAAATCTCGACTGAAAGGTGGTCATGTACTCGTCTTTGCCAAGCCCAAGCCTCTCTGCGAGAAGTCTGGACGTTTTGTGGCACTCGCAGTGGTAGGGGTCGCCTTTGAGCAAATATTTAAGAGGCACGCCGTGATAGGACAGTATCAACTTCTGATTACGCCCGTTCTCTTTCCAGTGCGCTTCTATGTGCTCGGCCATTGCGTTGATGTAGGGCGGATAATCGGGGTAATGGGAAATGAAACGGAAGTCCGGCAACCACCGCCGCCGGGTGAAGTCCTTGGCAATTGCGTCGAAGGTCGAGGCCGATGTTGAGGCCGAATATTGCGGATAAAGCGGCAGCACTAGAAGTTTTCTCACTCCTTGAGCCTGCATTTCGTCCAGAACTTTACGGATATTCGGATTGCCGTAACGCATGGCAAACCCGACCACCACATTATTGCCATATTTTTCGTTCAGGTTTTTACGAATGCCCTCTGCCTGATTGGCGGTGTGCGTTAGAAGTGGCGATCCTTCTGGCTGCCATACCCCCGCGTAGGCCTTTGCCGACCGACTGGGACGGATTCGAAGAATGATGCCGTGAAGGATCAGCCACCAAACTGGTCTGGGAACCTCAACAACGCGGGGATCCCAGAGGAATTCCGCCAGATAACGACGCAGAGCAGATGAGGTTGGAGCGTCAGGGGTGCCCAGATTGGTGATGAGCACTCCGACTTTTTCTGGATGATCGTGGCTGAAATTCTCGGTACCCGTATACGACATGCTGTTTCGTCCTGAAGAGAGTAGAGCGTGCGGAATTCTCGCGTCAATGGCCGGATTGCTGAGCCATTCGGGGCGCCAGGCCGCTAATGTCGTAACCTGCCTGGCGCGCCTTTGACATGATTTCCTGGCCGTTTTGCCGGCGGGCTGCACTCAGTGCCCATAGGACGGTACAACGGGTCCCGCTTCGGCAAAAGGCCAATACGGGTTGATCGGCACTGCAGATCATTTCATCAAAGGTGTCTACGTCAGAGTCGAGGATGTTGCCTGAGGCAACGGGCTGATAAACCCAGGTGAGACCGTGAGCTTCAGCCGCGGCCTTGATGTCGTCCATGGCCGGCTGACCCGGTTCTTCGCCGTCGGGTCGGTTGGCCACCAGGGTTTTGAAGCCAAGTCTGGCGATCTCGGGAATGTCGTCCACTGAAATCTGGGGTGCAACTGCAATGTGTTCGTCGATGGGCCTGATGTCCATAGAGACTCCTGTGCTGAAAACGTCGCATGGGCTTTTCACGACTCAGCATGATGCCATAGGAGGTGCCGGGTGTCAGAGTGCTTTGAGTCAGCAGTGCGATCAGGCCCTGGCTTTTTCAATGACCTCAAATAGTGCCATGCCGCCAACCATTGCGATGACGAACACCACCGCCTTGGCTTCACCGGCACCCATGGCAACCAGTGCTGGACCAGGGCAAAACCCTGCAATGCCCCAGCCGGCACCGAACAGAATACTGCCCAGGATCAGTCGAGTATCCACTCGATTGGAGGTTGGAAAGCCAATATCTCGGCCTAGCAGCGTCTGCTTGCGGCGTTTTGCCAGGCCGAATGCCAGAACACCAATGGCAATGGCGCCAACCATGACCAGCGCGAGCGAAGGGTCCCATTGTCCCGCGAGATCCAGGAAACCAAGCACCTTTTCTGGATTGGCCATGCCGCTTAGTAGAAGTCCAACCCCAAACGTCAGGCCAGCAATAAAGGAGGTGAGTAGCAGCATCTTGATCAGCCCCCCATGATAACGTGACGGATGACAAAAACGGTTGCAAATCCGGCACCCATAAAGGCGAGGGTGGCAACCAATGACCTGGGGGAAAAGCGAGAAAGACCGCAAACCCCGTGACCGCTGGTGCACCCGGACCCATAGCGAGTTCCAATCCCTACGAGCAGTCCGGCAAGGACCAGAGTGGGGTAATTCGCATCGATGGTAATAGTTGGCAGGTGACTGAATGCGAGCCAGAGTATAGGGGCAAGGATCAAACCAGCCAGGAAAGCCACGCGCCACGATACGTCGCTGGCAGAAGTTGTCAGAAGCCCCCCAAGAATGCCGCTAATGCCTGCTATTCGGCCGTTGATGAGAATCAGTATTGCTGCAGCCAGGCCGATGATTGCGCCGCCGCTGAGAGCCATCCATGGGGTGAATTCGTCCCACGCAACAGTCAACATAAACGTATCTCCGATCACTACAAACTAAAAGTTATAACGTTATACCACAAACGTATATTAAAATCCATCCTAAAAAAGCCCGGCACTGGTGGCCGGGCAGAGGCGTGCGAGTAGTATCCATGAAAGACTTCCAGACAAACCGGTGTCAGCAGGGACACCGGTAACATGAAGTATTGACCAAATTCTGAGCAGTTCAAGCGAGTTGGAAATCCCTTTGATCACATTTTTTCATATCGACGCGCTGCTTATACTGAGCCCTCTCACAGTAGGGATTTCAGGGCAAACTGGGTGCTGGATTCAATCTGGGTTGGGCGAACTGAAATTCAATTCACGGTGTAATACAATAATCCCTTTCGGAAGTTCCATTTCCCTGAGGATGTTGCATGTCAGATGATAACGAGCACAAGCCAGAGACTGATGATCAGTTGGCTGGAAAAATCAAAGGCTCTGCACGGCAGATCTGGCTGGCCGGCCTTGGGGCTTACACAAAGGCCGAGGACGACGCTGGCCGTTTTTTTGAGCGCCTGGTTCAGGAAGGCGAGCAGTTAGAAACCAAAACTCGTGGAGTGGTTGAAAAACAGCTCAAATCGGTCGAAGAGCGCGTGGGTGGTGTGCGTGAGAAGGCAACCGGCACATGGGATCGTCTGGAAAACATGTTTGATGAGCGTGTTTCGGGTGCTTTGCGGCGTCTTGGCATCCATCGTCGCGAAGAAATCGAAGCGATGGAGCGGCGTATTCAGGCCCTGGAAGCTGAGCTCAGTATTCTCAGGGACAAAGATGAAAGTCGCTCAGAAGAAGAATGATCCTCGTGATCACCTGGCGTGTCAGCTGGCCGCCAGGTAATCCCTGCTCATCAGTACAATCTGCTCTCTTTCGTCGTTGCCAAAATAAGGCATCATAAGGTGCATCATCTGATAGACACCTTTTCCGGGGTCCACTGAATCCCGATCATCGAGATGTGAGAGGCTATCAAAACTAGACCAATAACAAGCGGTTAGAGTAAGTTGTTCGCACAGGGCATCAAGTTCGGTCTCTGTAATATCCATCATCTCCTGGCGTCGGAAGCTATCGCACAGGGTTCGGAAACCATCTGTCTTTTTCTTCAATAAACGCCGGAAGCGTGCTTGCAGCTGATCATATCGGGACAGCACATTAACCAGGTCCTGATAAAGAAACCGGTACCGCGCGACCGTTTCGAACAACAGGTGCAGGAAGAAGCTTTGCTGATCCAGGGAAATGTCTGCGTCTTCGGGAACGGCCAGAAGATCCATCATCTCGTCTTCGAAACTGTCAAACAGCTCTTCGACGATATCGCCCTTGCTCTTGAAGTGGTAGTAGAGATTACCAGGACTGATATCCAGCTCGTCCGATATGAGAAGTGTCGTCACGTTGGGCTCACCCACACTGTTGAAGAGGGCGAGACTGGCGTTCAGTATTCTGTCCCGTGTTTTAACTTTCTTCATAGTGTGTGCCGAGGACGTTCAGTCCAGATCAAAACATGCCCACACCGGGCAATGGTCTGATGGACGCTCCATTGCCCGTATCTCGTAACTCACGCCTGCGGAACGGGCTTTTCCAATTAAGCCTTCGCTCGCCATGATTAAATCAATGCGCAATCCACGTTTCGGGTCTCGTTCAAATCCTTTGCTCCTGTAATCAAACCAGCTGAAGGTGTTGGCCTCCTCTGGGTGCAGGTAGCGGAACACATCGGTCAGCCCACGGCTTTCAACCTGAGACATCCACTCTCGTTCTTCAGGAAGGAAGCTGCATTTGCCGGTGCGCAACCATCGCTTCGCATTGTCGGCACCGATTCCAATGTCGAGATCGGTCGGTGAAATATTCACGTCGCCCATCACGATCAGGTCGTTGCCCGCCACCTTGAGTTCATCAAGATAGCGCATCAGGTCTGCATAGAAGCGTTCCTTGGCTGGAAATTTCACTGGGTGATCGCGACTCTCTCCCTGAGGGAAGTATCCATTGATGACGGTCAGGGTTTTTCCTTCCACGGGCACGTCAGCAACAATCAGCCTGCGCTGGGCATCTTCCGGGTCCCACGGGTATCCCTTTTGAACGGACAGAGGTTCATGGCGGGTCAGCAGCGCAACACCATAATGGGTTTTCTGGCCATGAAAATACACGTGGTAGCCAAGATCTCTGATGGCTTGCTCGGGAAACTCTTCGTCGGTGACCTTGGTTTCCTGCAGCCCAATTACATCGGGATTGAGCTTTTCGATGACGGCCTCCAACTGGTGAAGGCGGGTTCGGATACTGTTGACGTTGAAAGAAACGAACATCATTGCCGAACAATCTCCTGCAGGCGGTAAGAAAATCGGAGTTTAACACACTGGGTATGTTGACTGGCCTTGGCAACGGTGACCGGATTAGCGCGTCAGTTCACAATCTGGAGTTTTCTCGATGTCATAGCGGATGTGGGCGACGAAGTTGCTGTCTTCATCTTTGCGGATGTTGGTGAGCCCAAGATAATCGGTGAGCATGCCATCGCTGTTGTAGCCCAGCAGGATGGGATCAACCAGAAACCCCATGAGTGTGCTGGAGGGCTTGATGCGGACCTGGTGCTCGGCATTGATGCGTTTGTCCTCGGCAGGTTCCAAAACAAAGCCGTAGTAGTCGCCTCGAGTGGGTGCCAGGATGTCAAATTCAACGCTTTCACCCTGTTTGACAACACTGGACCAGTTCCGGCGAACAAAGTTATCGAAGCCAGCGTCGGCAACGAGTGCGGACGACACGTCAACGGTGAAGTTCTTCGTATCCCCCTCCGGGGTCTTCCACTCGATCTCCATCAGTTGTTCGGCATCGTTACGGATGTTCATCTGCTCGTTGAACTCCGGTTGGCTGAATCGAACGGTTGGTCGGAGAGGGGAGGATTCGTAGTTCAATGTTTTGTCAGCAAATTCTCCGGAAGCATTGCGACGATAGGCAACCGAATGGCTTTGCGGTTGGAAAAAACCCTCAGTGCAGAGGCCTTTGACCTCATGTATTTCCTGATAAATGGGCTCGCCGCCGCCGACCGGCTTTGCTGTTCCTACGAAGCGGGCAGTATCCGCGGCAACGACCGCTGGCGTGGCAGACGCCAGCGCAATCGCTGCGATTCCAATTGGCATTATACGCTTCATTTCACCAGCTCCGGATACAGTGATCTCTGCAGATATAGCAGTAGAGGAAATACCAAAAGCCATCCGACCGCCAGAGCTATCAGGGAAACGGTCAGGTCTGGCAAATCAACGGCCCCCATTTTGCTCGCGGACCAGTAGGCAAAAGGACCTGCGATCGGCGCGCAGACGAACGGCAACCAGGCCTTGCTGCTGATCCAGGAGAGAGAATGGGAGAGAGTAGTCATGAACGCTGCCCAGATTCCGACGATCCAGATCGGCGTGAGTGATACGTCACCAAAGGTTTCGCCTTCGGTGCCAGGCTGCGCCGTCGTCAGAACACCAGTGTTGAACCAGATGCCATCAAGAATCCCTCCAATGACCGTCCCGGCACCAATAAACTGCAATTCCACGCCAGGGGACCGACTGATGAACAGTAGGTGAAAACCCACCACAGCTACCACAACGCCTGCACCGATCAGCCCCGGATACAGCACGCAGAAAAACCAGCCTGCCTGAAATAGCAGAAAGTTGGTGATATTGCGGACGGATTCGTTCTGCATCAGATGCTCAACAAATTCGGTCGTTTATTGCCGGGTTTTGCGAAAAGCAGTTGCGAAACACCAATTGCTCGCTCGCTGAAGCCTGCTTCGCAGTACGCGAAGTAGAATTCCCACAACCTTTGGAACTGAGTGTCGTAACCCGCGGCTCCTAACTGACCGCGCTGAGCTTTGAATCTTTTGCACCAATCGTTCAGGGTCTTTGCGTAGTGGAAACCGATGTCTTCAGCATGGGTCATCACCAGGTCAGAGCCGGTTTTAACGGACTCGAGAATGGCGCCGAAGGAAGGGATAAAACTGCCCGGGAAAATAAAGCGCTGAATAAAGTCGACATTCCGAAGCGCCCGGTCGTACCGCTGCTCCGGCATGGTTATGGCCTGCACCAGACCCAGGCCGTCGGGTTTGAGCAGTCTGCTGATCTGCGAAAAGTAGCTGTCCAGGAATTGTGGTCCGACCGCTTCAATCATTTCTATCGAAACAAGTTTATCGAACTTGCCTTCGAGGTCGCGGTAGTCGTCAAACAGCAGGGTTATTTTGTCTTCAAGACCCTCGACTTCGACGCGTGCTTTTGCAAGTTCCAGCTGTTCCTGCGAGATGGTGGTTGTCGTTACGTGACAGCCGTAATGTTTCGCCGCGTGGATAGCAAAGCCGCCCCAGCCCGTGCCGATTTCGATCACGTGATCGTTTTGATTCAGCCCGAGTTTTTTGCAGATGGTGTCCAATTTGTGCACCGCTGCCTCTTCTAGGGTAGCGTCTTCCCGAGGGTAGATCGCCGAAGAGTACATCATAGTGGGGTCCAGAAACGTCTCGAAAAGGTCGTTGCCGAGATCGTAGTGGGCACTGATGTTCTTTCTGGAGCCTTCCTTGGTGTTACGGTTCAACCAGTGAAGGCCTTTCAACGCTGGCTTGGTAACCCAGCTGAATCTGTCTTCGAACTGATTCATCAGATCCACGTTTCGGGTAAAGAAGCGCAGCAGTGCAACCAGGTCTGGCGTAGACCAGTCACCGGCAACGAATGCCTCTGCGGCACCCACGCTGCCGCCTGTGAGAAGGTCTTTCCAGGTGCTCGCATCATGCACCACAAGTTCGGCAGCTGGATAACGCTGATCCCCATCGCCAAACGTGGTTACTCCGTTGCCGTTCTCTCGAACGGTAAGAACGCCATGTTGAAGGTGAGCCAGTTGGCTCCTCACTAGTGAGCGGGCCATCCTGCTGGTAAGCGACGCTGAGGCCCCAGCTTGTTGGCTTTCGGCCTGTGTATTCAGGTTCTCCATGACGTTACCCTGCCTGTTCGTGTCTGTTGGTCTGGTTCTGAAACTGAGTTGCCATCATCGGTTGATCCGAGCCGGTAGGAGGGATCCTGCTCCGGCCGTTTATCAGGATGCGTGTAAAACGGAGCCCCCTTGAGTTTCAGTTTCAGGGCGTGCCAGTAGATTCCGGCGGTCACCTTGATGGCTTCCAGGGGAAACCTGCGCAAGCTCTGATGCAGTTCTTTACGATCAAGAGGTACTCTGCGGACCATGAGAGTCGCATCAAAGTGCTTGCTCTGATCTTCATATACGTTCATATGAATACGAAGTTCCGGACCGCGAAAACTAAATGTCCAGCTGTAGCGCTGTTGCATGTCGTTGAACGGAGACACGTGAAAGCGCTTGGTGAACTCAAAGCGTTCACTGCGCCACCCGCCCTGGGTTGGTTGTTCGCCACGGGTTTCGAGACAGTAGGTGTGGGATTCTTTCCAGGGAGTGTTGGTAATCTGTGCAAGAATCACCTTCGGGACAGCCCCGTCACCAGGGTCCGCTCCACGTTCATAACAAAAATAGAAGCTGACCGGATTGAACACGTAGCCCAGGTAGCGTGGGTGAGTGATCAGTTGAACTGGGCCATCCGGTCTCCAGCCAGTAGCAAGCTCCACTTGCTGACAAACCGCAGTCAGCAAATCAGGTTCAGATGGGTTGAAGTAGTCGGATCGAAACAGCGACAGCCAATTGAATTTTTCCAGAGAAAACCAGCGACTGATGTCAGTAACCATGTCCCATTCGCGCAAATCCAACGCAAGCATGCCGGTGTGGTAGCTAAAATTGTGCGTTACCGGTGCCCGTCTGCGATGACGAATCTGCCCTTCCAGCCATTGGCTGCGAAGCCGGGTATCGATCAGGTGGTCGGGCAGGGCGGCTGTCATGATTAAAGGTCCACACCGAATGCACGGGTAACACGAAGAGCGCTGCAAACACCGTCCTCGTGAAAACCGTTAAACCAGTAAGCACCACAAAAATGACTTCTGTTCTTGCCCCCAATCTCATCGTAACGATTTTGAGCAGCGACACCTTCCAGGCTGAACACGGGGTGGGCGTAATCGAATCGCTTGATGATTTTCGAAGGATCGATGTCCCTTGTCCGGTTGAGCGTCACGCAGAATGTTTCCGGCGCTGTGTGGAAATTCTGCAAAATGTTCATGTTATAGGTCACGGAAACCGGTTCCGTGCTATGGGAGGGAATGTAGTAGTTCCATGCCGCCCAGGCCCTGCGGTTAGAGGGTAATACAGAGCTGTCTGTGTGAAGAACAACGTCATTTTGCTGAAATGGGATTGCTCCGAGAATGTCGGTTTCTTCCGGAGTGGGGTCCTTCAAAATCTTCAGGGCCTGGTCGCTGTGGCAGGCGAAAATCACCTGATCGAACTCCTGCTTCTGGCCGTTTACCTCCAGCGTGACACCATCTGCGTTCCGGGTAACAGAAGTGACTGCGCTGTTGAGGTGTGTTCTATCGCCAAGGCGTTCCATCATGGCGTTGACGTAAGTAGCCGATCCACCCGTGATAACACGCCAGGTGGGCCGATCGTCCACCGACAACATTCCGTGATTGTTGAAAAACTGTAGGAAAAACCGAATCGGGAACTGTTCGAGGACAATCTCTGGCGCTGACCAGATGGCCGCGCCCATCGGAACGATGTAATGATTGCGAAAATAGCGGGAGTAGCCGTTTCGGTTGAGGTACTCGCCGAGCGTTTCCCGGTCGTCGATGGCCTCATTCGAAAGGTCCTGCCTTGTTTCCTTGTTGAATCTCAGAATTTCACTAATCATCTTCAGAAAGGGCAGGTTCAGCAGATTGCTGCGCTGAGCGAACAGGGTATTCAGACTGGTTCCATTGTATTGCAGACCCGTTGCGTGGCTGTCGACGCTGAAGCTCATGTCGCTGACTTCTGATTCAACGCCGAGTCTGTCCATCAGTTTGATGAAGTTCGGGTATGTCCAGTCGTTGAACACGATAAAGCCGGTGTTGACGGGCCAATGAGTGCCTCCCAGTTCCACAGTCTCCGTGTTGGTGTGGCCGCCGGCGTAGTCGCCTGCCTCAAACAACTCAACATCGTGTTTCTCTGCCAGCAGCCAAGCGGACGTCAAACCCGAAACACCGGCTCCAATCACGGCTATCCGCAAGCGGTCGTTACTCATTCAGTCGGTTCCTTTGAAGATTACTCTTTACCTTGCCGGCTCATGCTGGCGGACATTTTATCAATCAGGCCCTGGGGCAGCGCGCCCAGGAGTTTGAGCGACCAGGTAAATCTTTTTGGGAATGCAATTTCCCGCTTTCCCTTTTTCAGACCAGAGAGGATTCTTCCCGCGGCGTCCTCGGCGCTCACCAGGAACGGCATCGGGAAATCGTTCTGATCGGTGAGAGGAGTTTTTACGAAACCCGGGGACACCACAATGACATCGATTCCTTCCGAAGCCAGATCAGCTCGGAGAGCGTGTGCGAAATACGTCAGCCCGGCTTTGGAGGCGCCATAGCCCTCTGCTCTGCCAAACGGAAACCACCAGGCAGACGAACTGACGATGACCAGCGTCGCAGGTAAACCTTTGCTGGCGGTTCGTCGCAGCGCGGGTAGCGCAATATCGATGCTTTTCGCCGTGCCAACGATGTTCGTCATGACGTTGTTTTCGATGACCTGACTGTCGTAAGCGCTGACGTCCAGGTATTCGCAGGTTCCCGCGTTGAGGATCGCCATATTGAGGTCACCGGACGCTTCGAGAACCTCGCTGATCGAGGCCAGTTCCTCCCGACTTGTGGTGTCCACCTGAGCCGTGGTTATGCGATCACCGTGTCTCTGCTTCAAGTCGGTCAGGGCCTCCTCACGTCGCCCTGAGACAATCAGATGGTGCCCGTCGTCAACCAGGGCCTGCGTGAGAGCCTCGCCGATTCCTGATGTCGCGCCGGTAATCCACACGTTGGATTTGCTCTGAAGTGGCTTGCTCATCCTGCCTGACTCCGAATCCAGCGTATGGCCTTACCCAGAATCGGGAGGTTTTCATAGAGCAGTTGCCCCACGTCAAAATAGTCGCGGTGTCGGGCGACCTTACCTTCCCGGATCGTAAGTTGGCTGATCCCATCCACGTCGATTCGCGAGCCGTTTCGGATACGTTTGTGATTCAAGCGCATGGTCCAGGCGATGCAGATGTTATTTCCGCTGATGACCGGCTCTTCAAAATCGAACCTGCAATCGAGTACGTTGCCGTAGGCACTTTTAAAGTAGTTCGCGAGCGAGTCGAGGCCCGTGACTTTTGAGAACGGGTCCTGAAATTCAACGTCTTTGGTGTAAACATCTACAATGTCGCCGATGTTTCCCGCAGAAAGGTTGTTAAACAGTTTGGTAAACCTGACCAGGGTTTGAGCCACCGAGTCATTGGATTTTTTCAGGTCAACAATGGAGGCAGTACTCATAGGCGCTTTCTCCTTATTGCATCCAGTTCTTTGGTTTCTTTCACAACGTGGTCCGGAATAGGATTCATGTCCCAGATTATGCCCAGTTTCGAAAGAAGCCAGAGGCCGTACCAGGTAACGTCAATTTCATACCAGCGGAAACCCTGGCGGACCGACTGAGGCCAACGGTGGTGATTGTTGTGCCATCCCTCTCCAAGAGTAATCAACGCAAGCCAGCCGTTGTTTCGGCTGTCGTCATCGGTATCGAAGCGTCGCTTGCCCCAGACGTGGGATAACGAATTGATGGACACCGTTGCGTGGAACAACACGACCGTGGAAATGAAAAAGCCCCAGGTCAAAAGCTGTAAACCATTGGTTCCAAGATGTGGTGCTGTTGCAGCCAGGAACTCGCCAAGTCCGTAAATGAGGACGGCCGCCAAAGCTGGCACCAGTGAATCAAAACGGTTCAAGAATCGGAGTTCGGGGAACTTCATCCAATCTTTGACCCGACGCTCATTCATCGCGAAGCCTGCATCGCAGGTGAACCAGCCAAAGTGGGACCACCAGAAGCCGCCATGGTGGGGTGAATGGAGATCCTCTTCTGCATCCGAATGCTGGTGGTGATGGCGGTGGTGAGCCGCCCACCACAGAGGCCCTCTCTGGGCAGCGCTCGCGCCCAGAACGCCAAACAGGAATTGTGCAACTCTGCTGGTCTTGAAGGTTTTGTGGGCGAAATAGCGATGGTAAAACCCGGTAATCGCAAACATGCGGAGAACGAAGAAACCGACTGCAAACGCGATGGCGAAACCGCTCACACCTGTGTACAGCGCCATCAAACAGGCGAGGTGAAGTGCGATGAAAGGTATCACGCGTAAAAAATTAAACGACCGGGAAGAAGTGTCGAGGTGATCTGAACCCGCATCAGAGTCGAACCACCTCATTACGTTTGTCAGCCAGTGTTGCACTCGGGTCATACCCTGCTTGCCTTTGAAGTTTGATCTACAGTTATAGCTCGCATCTCAAAACTGATGCGAAATCTTGTTCAAACATACGTTCGTTCTACCTATTTTGGATGCACAATTCACAATGATTCACAAAAGTAATTCTGCCAACCCGATACGTCGTGTCGCCGTTGTTGGTTCAGGGCTTGCCGGTCTTACAGCCGCTATTCGTTTGGCAGAAAAAGAAATCGAAGTCACTGTTTTCGAGAAAAGCCGCGGTCCGGGCGGTCGGCTTGCATCAAAGCGCGTTTCCGGAGGCTCAGCGGACGTTGGGGCCCAGTATTTCACTGTTCGCAATCCTGATTTCCATGAGTTTCTTGGTCAGTATGCCGGCGATAAATCGTATTCGGAGTGGCATGGTCGTCTTGGATACCAGACTGAAGAGGGGCGATGGCAGCCGTTTCCTGCAGAACCCCGATACGTGGGCACCCCCAGAATGACGGCCGTCACGCGCGCTTTGTCAGAACATGTGAACTTGAAGGCAGAAACCCGCATTCAGCTCATTGAACAGGATGAAAACCGGGTGAGCCGGCTCTTTGACACAGAGGGCACTGACCATGGTCCTTTCGATGCTGTGATCATTACAGCCCCGCCTGCACAGGCCAGAGATATTTTATTAGAGAGCACTGCGAGCGAGCTGGCACTTGAACTGGACGAGCCGGTTCGCCACGTTCAGCCGTGCTGGGCGGTTGCGGCTCATTTCACGCACCCGCCGATGGATCAGTTTGATGGTATGCGAGTCAGCAGTGACATTCTCAGCTGGGTGGCCAACAATTCCAGCAAGCCCGGCAGGGAAGACGACGGTCAATGGTGGGTATTGCATGCGACCTCCGCCTGGTCTCAGCAGAACGAAGACACCGACGCAGAACAGGTCATTCAGCGCATGCTCTCAGCGTTCAAAGCCGAAACCGGCGCCAGCGGAGAGCCGGATGAAGTCGTGGCGCACCGTTGGCTGTATGCGAAATCAACGGACACCGCCGAGCCCGGTTGTCTCTGGTTTACTGACGAGCGGATTGGTCTCGCCGGAGACTGGTTAAGTGGCGGCCGCGTTGAGGGTGCTTTCAACAGTGCTGAGGCGCTGGTTCGCGAGATGTTGGCTGATCGCTGACGTCATTATCACCATCACTTAACGGCAGGCGCCGTGTAAAAGTGAGTGATGGTGCCGTCTTTGAATTTACTGAAAAACGCACTGACATCCGTGATCTTCTTCAGAGTTCGTGATCGGTCAATCGGGTCGCGGACCAGCACTTTGATGCTGTTGAAATTGTCCTGAATGTTGGAGAATCGCGCTCGCATGGTGCAGGTCACGACACTGGCCGGATTCAAACCGAGTTCCTGCGCTAGCCACGAGCTGTGTCGATCGATACCTGCGTCGGACAGATCTTCGCGGGTGTCCAGATGGTTCAGCTTGACCCTGTCGACAATGCACTTTGAGTAGCTCCCGGGGGCTTTACGGGCCATTTTTCTGAACGCTTCCCAGAAAAAACTGTCGGTCAGTTCGGCGAAATAACGCATGTCACTCAGACACGTGTCCACCCACTCGAAGATCTCTGGGTCATCCAACACCTCGTTGATTGCTTCCCGCAATAGCCAGTCGAAGCCCAGTGCGGTTTTGTGGGCGTAAACCTTGCGGTACATTTGATGACGGCTGTACACAAAGTCTTCCAGAGCGCCCAGCCCCTTCTGAGTGATCGCCAGCCCAAGCCAGGGTTCACTCACATCCCAGCCAAACCGGAGATTGCTTAAAAGGTGATCGAGATTGAAGCCGCCAATAGTCACGGAGGAGTGGAATCCGTCCCGCAGCATGTAATCGGCGCGGTCAGCGTCGATTTCACCTGACACGATGGACGACAAAAGATCCAGCACGAGTCGGGGCGTTTCTGTTTCGCTTAAGAGGCCCGAACTGGCGTCAGGCCCGGCAATGAAATTCCAGAAGGTATTGGCGTGCCTGCAGAATGTGGCGCTGGGTATGACGTCCGTTGTTTCCATGATTCCGATGACATCACGGCCATCAAGTCCGGCGGATTCCAGATCGACCGACGTGAGGACGTCGTGTGCCACTCGGACCGAATAATGCTCGTGTTCCAGCTCGGCCGGTATCTGACGGTAGTATTGCTGATAGTCTGCGTTTTGCCACAGATCCTGGAAACGATTGGAGCGCGCCATCAGCTCATTGATACGCCGGGCCTGAGTGAACTGATGGGAAAAGCTGGAGTGGCCGCTGTCGTGCAGCAGGCAACCTAGTCGCACCATTTTTGCCAGATAATCAATGGCATCGAGCTGCTCAAAACTGAGGTCTGATTGCTGATTAAGCTTTCTCTCCCTCAAATAGGCGTCAATCATCGATCGAAACATTCGAGTTCCAACGTGCATCACACCAATACTGTGAAGGAACCTTGAATGGGTCGCCCCCGGAAATACAAGGCTAAGAATGTCGTTCTGGCAAATGTTTCGCAGGCGCTGAAATAGCGGATGATCGATGACCCGGATTTCGTGTCGATAGAGTGGTATGCCGCCGTGAACCGGGTCCATGATGAGTTTGTCGTAGGCCCCGAGCAGGTCGTTAACGGCGCTTCGCATTGCTTAACTCCGCGGTTATTGCATGAAGATGCCTTGTTATATCACAGGGGCATGCCAAAATAGGTATGAAACGGCGAATTTTCCTTTTGCAGCAGGCAGTTTAGGGCAACGATCATGACATCGCGCACCGAGCGCATTCTTATTATCGATTCCGATGAGCGCGCCCGATCTGAGCTCGGCCGGTATCTGGGTGCCAGGGGTTTTTACGTTACTGGATATGCCGATCTCAGCTTTGCCAAAACCCTGTTTGATGAGGACCTGCCGGACATAATCTTTGCCGATATACCGCCGGTGGCTATTGGCGAACTGGCATCCCGTCTGGAAGACGCTGAAATTTATATCCCGATTGTAGCGATATATGCGACTGGCGAGGCAACGCGGATTGTCGAGGCGCTTCGTGCAGGTGCTGCAGACATAGTTCTGAAGCCCTGCTCAGAAGACCGAGGCGCCCTTGATGACGTTATCGAGAAGTTGTTCGATCGCGTCCGTCTGAACCGGCTGAATCATCTGTACCGACAAGAGTTGGAAGAGGCAAACCGCGATCTCAGAGATGGTATCGCAGAGCTCAGGGCAGACCAGAACGCCGGCCGTAAAGTGCAGCTCAAGATGTTGCCGGATGTGGAGCAGTCCATCGGTGGGCTTGCCATCACTCATTTGATCAAGCCATCGCTGTACCTCAGTGGTGATTTTCTCGATTATTTTCCGATTTCCGACAACCAGGTGCTGGTTTATATTGCTGACGTATCGGGTCACGGCGCCAGTTCTGCGTTTGTGACGGTATTGCTCAAAAATCTTACGAACCGACTTCAGCGCAATCTGCGCCGCGGATCCAGTAACGAAATTTTATATCCGGATCAGTTCCTGGATCGTATCAACACAGAGTTGCTTGATACCGGGCTCGGTAAGCACGTCACAGTGTTTGTCGGCATCATTGATGTGATGGATCGCAGCATGCGTTATTCCGTGGGGGCGCATTTCCCTTTACCTATTCTTTCGTTTGAAGGCGGCGAGACAGCATTTCTGGAAGGGAGCGGATTGCCGGTGGGGCTTTTTGAGGAGCCTGAGTGGGAGGTGTACGAAGTGAAATTGGACAAGCCGTTTCATCTAACGCTCTTCTCGGACGGCATTCTTGAGGTTATCGCGGCAAAAAGTCTGGACGAGAAGGAAGAAACGCTACTTGAACTCGTTTCGGGAGGTCGTCACACTATCGCGTCTCTCAGGGATGCTCTGAATCTGGACGCGATCACAGAGTTACCTGACGATATTGCTATTGTATCGGTAACGGACACAGGTTCCGTTCCCAGTGGGTCGACGTCGACATAGTGACAATGAATTCAATGGCTGGTTATAAAATACTGCAGGCGGAACAACAGGGCATTTATTTGCTCAAGTTCATCGGGGAGATCCGGCTCAACCTCTGTTCGACGCTGGATAATCTCGTTGAGTCCATCACGCAGGATCCAAATTTCAAAACCGTTGTCATTGATGTGACTGAAACAGAGATCATCGACAGCACCACCCTTGGGCTCCTGGCCAAGATAGCAATGGCCGCCCAGAAAAGAAGCAAGTTCCTTCCGACACTCATCTCGACCAACCCAGATATTACCCGCATCATCACCTCAATGGGTTTCGACAAGATTTTCATCATTGTTCGAGAGCCCGCAACCAGGATAGAAGAACTGGAAGAAATTCCGGTTTTGCGCGCCAGCGAACAAGAGGTTCGGGATAAAGTCCTTGAGGCCCATCGCGTGCTGATGGGAATGAACAGCCGCAATCGGGAAGAGTTCAAAAACCTGGTGCGTGCGCTGGAATGCGAAGAACCCGGCTAAAAGACCGGCGGACTCCGAATATTTTTCTGACCGGGGCAATGCAAGACATCCCCTTTCAAGGGAAGATTTATGCCAGAAAACACCAATTCCAAGCCTAACGATCCCATACCGACGAATCAGACCGTTGCGGTTCTGGGCGGCGGGAGCTTTGGTACAGCCATGGCTAAAGTGCTTGGAGAAAACGGCCACACCGTCTATTTCTGGATGAGAGACGAAGAGCAGGCCCAGGGCATTCGCGAGACTCGGGTTAATAAGCGTTATATGCCAGACGCCGAGTTGATCGGTGATGTTCGTCCCACCACTGATTTTGCAGAAGCTGTCAGCAACGCGGAGACCATCCTCGTTGCCATACCGAGTAAGTCATTTCGTGCCGTTATCCGCGAGCACAGCCATGTGTTTCATGACGGACAAATTGTCGTCAGTCTCACCAAAGGCATCGAAGAGCATGGCTTCAAACTTATGAGTGAGATCCTGCTCGAGGAAATTCCGCGATGCCGGATTGGCGTGCTGGGCGGGCCGAACCTGGCAGGCGAAATTGTCAGTCGTGACCTGACCGCAAGCACGATAGCCGCCAAAGATCCGGACGTGCGCAGAACGGTTCAGGAACTGCTTGGCTGTGAGTATTTCCGGGTCTACGCCAACGTCGACGTTTACGGAGTAGAGCTGGCCGGAGCTCTGAAAAATATTTACGCCATTATTGCTGGTCTGGCGGCTGCGCGAGACCTCGGCGAGAACGCCAAGGCTATGTTGATTACCCGTGGTCTGGCAGAAATGAGTCGTTTTGCGGTCAGCATGGGGGCAAACCCAATGACCTTCATGGGGCTGGCCGGTGTTGGCGATTTGATCGTGACCTGCACCTCTTCAAAGAGCCGGAACTTCCGAGTGGGGTATGCCGTCGGTAAGGGCAAAGAACTGGATGAAGCTGTATCTGAGCTGGGGCAGGTCGCAGAGGGTATTTATACCCTGAAACTGGTCAAGGAAAAGTCCGAAGCCATCGGTATCTACATGCCTCTCGTGCGCGGGCTCTACGAAATTCTGTATCAAGGCGCGTCGATTGGCGCGGTTATAAGCAGCCTCATGATGTCTGTACAGAATTCGGACGTTGAATTCATTCTGCCGAGGACCATATCTCAATGACGAACGTGGTTGCGGGGAGATGCTGGTGCACTTGATCGTGATGCGCCACGGAGAGGCCGGGTGGCACTCCAATGATGGCCAGCGAGAGTTGACAGAACATGGGAGGCAAGCGGTGGCAGAAGTGGCCGCCCAGATTGCCGAGTCGCCATGGCGGCCTGCAGTGATTTGGAGCAGTCCGCTTGTTCGGGCGCGGCAGACGTCCGCGATTGTCGCTGAAATTCTCAATTGCCCCGTCATTGAGAAAGGATTCATCACCCCCGATGACGATCCCGGCCTTTGTCTGGACGCTGTTCTGGAGGCGACAGAGTCGCCCCTGATGCTGGTGTCACACATGCCTCTGGTTGGGAGTCTGTCCACTCTTTTTGTTGACGGCCATCGGGAGGGAATCCCGTTTATGACGGCCCAGGCGATTGTTCTCGATATGCCTGTCGCTGGCCCGGGATGCGCCGATCTGAGAGCCCAATTCCTACCCTGAACCCGCGCAATGTGAACTTGCGGAGCTAACACTATGTACAGTTTTCCCATCGAGTATGTGGAGCCGGTTTTCCGGCCACCCAGTGAGGCGAAGTCCCTTATTTTGCCTGTTACCAACGGGTGTTCCTGGAATCGTTGCACCTTTTGCGAGATGTACACGCAGCCACAGAAAAAATTTCGTGCCCGCAAACCGGACGATGTGAAAGCTGATATCGAGCGTGCTGCGAAAGGGCTGGGTGCTGTTCGCCGGGTCTTTCTGGCGGATGGGGATGCCATGGTGCTACCCACCCGACGCCTGCTAGAGATTCTCCAGCAACTCAAGGAGGCTTTCCCTGCACTGGAACGAGTGTCTAGCTACTGCCTGCCACGGAATCTGGCCAAGAAGAGCGTCGAAGAATTGCAAAGCCTGCGTGAAGCCGGCCTTCAAATGCTCTACGTAGGCATGGAATCGGGTGATGACGAGATCCTCAGGCGAGTAAATAAAGGCGAAACCTGGGCATCGACGCGATCGGCCCTTGTGAAGATTCGAGAGGCAGGCCTGGTCAGCTCCGTCATGGTGCTCAATGGTCTCGGGGGAGAATCGTTATCGCGGCAGCATGCCATCAACACAGCAACTCTGTGTAACGAAACACAACCGGATTATCTTTCTACCCTGGTAGTGAGCTTTCCACAGGGAGAGGAGCGCTTCAGGGAAGGCTTCGGCGATGATTTTGTGCCACTTTCCCAACGCAGTCTTTTCGAAGAGATTCAGTTATTTCTGCAGAATCTTGAACTGGAAAACACGGTCTTCCGTAGTGATCATGCATCTAATTATCTCGTTTTGAAAGGAACTCTCAACCGCGACAAACAGCGGCTGTTGGATGAAGTGAACCTTGCTATTACCAATCCGGGTGCCATGCCGTTGCGTGAAGAATGGATGCGCGGCCTTTAGCCCGGAACACGAGGAGCGTAAGATCATGAGCCAGAAACCCGAAGCCATTGCCAAGCAGATTGAACAGGGTGGAAAAAGCGGTTCAAAACCACCGATCGACAAATGGCACCCTGAGCTTTCTGGCGACATCGACATTGTTGTGTCGAGAGACGGCAAGTGGCTTTATCAGGGCAGGCCGATTCCGCGAGAGGCAATCGTCAGACTGTTCTCAACCATTCTGCGCCGTGAGGAGGATGGCCACTTTTATCTGGTCACCCCGGTAGAGAAGTGGCGCATTCAGGTAGAAGATACGCCGTTGCTCGCGCACACGCTGGAGGTATCGGGCGAGGGCAGAGATCAGATGCTCTCAGTGACCACCAATGTCGGGGAGACGCTTCCGGTCGATGAAACACACCCGTTAGTTGTCAGTACCTACCCGGAAACCGGCGAGCCGCGCCCGGTGATCAAAATGCCCCATGGTCTGGAAGCCAGACTGGTAACGGCCGCCTACTATGAGCTTGCGGACCTGGTCGTCCCTGCGAGGGATGGCGATGATTCTTTGGGTGTCTGGAGTCACGGAAATTTCTATAAAATCGGCGAGAACGGTTGAAAACGCAGGCCCAGTCCCCACCAACAAGGTAGAAAACGCAGGAAAACACTTGTTAAACTGTATTTTCGCACTTGTTAACGAGCCCGGCTCTCTAACGAGGCCTGGTGGTCGTAAGTTCCTCTGTGCAGTCTGGCTGTTCACGATCACTTTCGATTACCCAAACATTCAATAAACAGTCATTGCGACACGCAAGGAGATCACATGGCCCAACCTCGTGTTGTCACCATCCATTACACGCTCACCAACGATCAGGGAGAAGAGCTGGATTCCTCCCGTGTAGAAGGTCGTGAGCCTCTGTCTTATCTGGAAGGTGCCCAGAACATCATTGGCGGTCTTGAAAACGCCCTGAACGAGAAGAACGCAGGTGACCAGGTAAAGGTATCCGTAGCCCCTGGCGAGGGCTATGGCGAGGTCAACGAAGAGTTGATCCAGCCAGTTCCCCGTTCAGCTTTTGAAGGCGTTGATACCATTGAGCCAGGCATGCAGTTCCAGGCCCAGACACCGGGCGGCCCTCAGGTTGTTCGTGTGGTTGAAGTTGGCGACGAGACTGTCACCATCGATGCGAATCATCCGCTGGCTGGCGAGACGCTTCACTTCGATGTTGAAGTCGTTGAAGCTCGTGATGCGACCGATGAAGAGCAAGAGCATGGTCACGCTCACTAAGTAGTGTAGACGTGACACGCTCTCAAGAAAGCGGCCACAGGCCGCTTTTTTTGTGCCTGTGCTATCTGTTGATCACTCCCTGTCTCCAACAGGAATCATCAGGTGCGCGTAGGGGGTGTCTTTCCACATGACGTAGGGCCCGCCTGCATTGGGGTCATCGGTGACGCCTTCAAGCATAGCTTTCGGCACGATGAGCATCAGGTGAGGCCCTTCCTTGATGAAATCTTCGGCGTTCATGTGGTCGGGGTGATAAGGGTCCGAGTTACTGACACCGGCATCGCCGCCAAGCATGTAGGAAACACCAATCTTGTCGGCCACAAATGGCCCCTTACTGCCAACAGCCTCGAGCATTGTCATCCATGTGGAATCGTTGCAGATAGGTGAGTTGTCACCGGGCAGCGTCTCCGGCATGCAAGTCCAACCATTGGTTCCCTTTGACAGGACTTTTCCCTGATACATGATGGTCGCGTCGGCACTCACCAGAGACGGTGCAGCCGAGCGGGCCTGGTCGATCAATTGCTGATTTTCGTCCGCTGTAACCAGTGGGGCCGACAGCGCGATCGCGCATGAGAGAAGCAGCTTGGTTGAGATGTTCATAGGACCTCCTTTGAATCGCATCCAGGCTGAAACAGGAGGTTGGATACAGCAAAACCCAACCGATTTCACGCTCACTTAATTATAGTTCTGGAGCATTCACTCATTCGTTAATTTACTAGATCGAATACCTACTATTGTCGGTCTGTATATCTCAAAAAGGCACAAAAAAAGCCCCTCCAGGGAGGGGCTTTTAATCGAGTGCGGCGTTACATATTCGGGTAGTTGGGCCCGCCGCCCCCTTCCGGTGTCACCCAGGTGATGTTCTGGGCCGGATCCTTGATATCACACGTCTTACAGTGGACACAGTTCTGGGCATTAATCTGGAACTTCTTGCCTGAACCGTCATCCTTTTCCACCACTTCGTACACGCCGGCAGGGCAGTAGCGCTGCGCTGGTTCATTGTACTTGGGCAGGTTCTGGTCGAGCGGAATCGAGGGATCCGTCAGTTTCAGGTGAACCGGCTGATCTTCCTCGTGGTTTGTGTTTGAAATAAACACAGACGACAGGCGATCAAACGTCAGCGTGTTGTCCGGGCGAGGGTAGTCGATTTTCTTCGACTGGTCAGCCGGCTTGAGCGTGGCGTAGTCAGGCACCGTATCGTGGAACGTGATCGGGAGACTGCGATGCAGAATGTTCTGCTCGAAGTAGGCAATTGCGCCACCCACGAAGTTACCGAACTTGTGCATGCCCGGGCTGAAATTACGCTCGTTATAAAGCTCCTTGTAAAGCCAGCTGTCTTTGAAGCGATCTTCAAACGTGGTGATTTCCTCACCAGACTTGCCTTCTTTCAGCGCTTCGAACACCGCCTCGGCGCCAAGAATGCCTGATTTCATGGCCGTGTGAGAGCCTTTGATCTTGGAGCTGTTCAAAGTGCCAGCGTCGCAACCAAGCAACAGGCCACCGGGGAAGCTCATCTTGGGCAGCGAGTTGAAGCCGCCTTTGGTAATTGCACGCGCACCGTAGGCAACGCGCTTACCGCCTTCCAGATGTTTCTTGATCTCCGGGTGAGTCTTCAAGCGCTGGAACTCCTCGAAGGGACTCAGGTGCGGGTTGCTGTAGGAAAGATCGGTAATCAGACCGACGTATACCTGGCCATTTTCCAGGTGATACAGGAACGAACCGCCTGTGGAACCGCTCTCGCTGAGCGGCCAGCCTGTGGTGTGAACAACCAGGCCCGGCTCGTGTTTGGCAGGATCGATGTCCCACAGCTCTTTAATGCCAATGCCGTAGTGCTGTGGATCCTTACCTTCGTCAAGTTTGAAATCATTGATCAGGCGCTTGCCGAGGTGACCACGGCAGCCTTCGGTAAATAGGGTGTATTTGGCGCGCAGCTCCATACCTGGCATGTAGCCGTCTTTCTCGGAGCCGTCGCGGGAAACGCCCATGTCACCAGTAATAATGCCTTTTACCTGACCATCCTCAATGATGGTTTCAGAAGCAGCAAATCCGGGATACACCTCGACGCCGAGTTGCTCGGCCTGTTCGGCCAGCCAGCGGCACAGGTTACCCAGGCTGATGATGTAGTTGCCGTGGTTGTGCATGTTTTTGGGGACGAACGCATTCGGAATTTTGCTGGCTTTGTCGCCACCTTTCAAAAGAAAGATGTCATCGCGCGTCACCGGCGTATTCAGTGGGGCGCCTTTTTCTTTCCAGTCCGGGAACAGTTCGTTGAGGGCCGTTGGCTCGAATACGGTGCCGGCCAGGATGTGGGCACCAATTTCAGAGCCCTTCTCAACAACACAGACAGTCAGTTCCTGCTCGGATTCCTGTGCCATTTGCATGATACGACAGGCTGCCGACAGGCCAGCTGGCCCACCGCCGACGATCAGAACATCAAATTCCATCGATTCGCGTTCCACGTTGGTCTCCTCAAACATCTCAGTGGATAGTTGGGGTTCCTCGGAACCCTTCTTTCTCTATTTTAATGACGCTAGACTGAACTTTCATCGATGCGCCATGATACCTGTAATCCTGCGCTCAAACGACTGTTCCGGCTTGAAAGATCACGGGTTTCCTAAGCCCAAGGATACCGTATTTCAAAAATCAAACAAACGTTTGTTTGAAATTTCGCCTGAGCTTTGGCATTGTTTTCGCTCACTGGGTGCGGTCGTAATTGTGTGTCTCGACACTATAATTCGCTGACCCGGGTGACCTGATGCGGTTCTGGTTGGCCGCAGGGGCGCGCGAGGCGCGTCTAATGAGGCTATTGACCCCAATAACCTTTGTCGGCAGTATTAGGTCGCCCTGAAATTGGCAGCTCGCCCCGCGCTTTCATGCTGCCCCATTTGTAAACTCATCGTAGAAGAACGAGGAATCTATGAAGGTTCTGGTCGCTGTAAAACGAGTTATCGATTACAACGTGAAGGTGCGTGTCAAGCCTGACAACACCGGCGTTGACCTCGCCAACGTCAAGATGGCAATGAACCCATTCTGCGAAATCGCTGTCGAAGAAGCGGTTCGTCTGAAAGAGAAGGGTATTGCCAACGAGATTGTTGTGGTTTCAATCGGTCCCAAGGCTGCTCAGGAGCAGATCCGTACCGCGCTGGCGCTCGGTGCTGACCGTGGCATCCACATCGAAACTGACGAAGAAGTTCAGTCCCTTGAAGCGGCCAAGCTGCTGAAGGCGGTTGTCGAGAAAGAAGAGCCGAAGATGGTCATTCTTGGCAAGCAGTCCATCGATTCTGACAACAACCAGACAGGCCAGATGCTGGCTGCGCTGACCGGTATGGGTCAGGGCACATTCGCGTCTGAAGTTGTTGTTGACGGTGACAAAGTCAACGTCACTCGTGAAATCGATGGCGGTCTGATGACGGTCGGTCTGAAGCTGCCAGCCGTCGTTACAACTGACCTGCGCCTGAACGAGCCTCGTTACGCTTCTCTGCCGAACATCATGAAGGCTAAGAAGAAGCCTCTGGATAGCATGTCTCCGGCAGATCTCGGTGTCGAGCTGTCGCCACGTCTGACCACACTTAAGGTTGAAGCTCCGGCTGCCCGTCAGGCAGGTATCAAAGTGGCCGACGTTGCTGAACTGGTCGACAAACTGAAGAACGAAGCGAAGGTGATCTAAATGAGCATCCTTGTAATTGCTGATCATGACAACAGCAGCCTGAAGCAATCCACCCTGAACGTGGTTGCTGCTGCGAAAGCTATCGGTGGCGACATCGACATTCTGGTTGCCGGTGAGAACTGTGGCGCCGTTGGCGAGGCCGCTGCCAAAGCCGAAGGCGTGAACAAGGTTCTGGTTGCAGATAACGCCGCTTACGGCCACACCCTGGCAGAGAACCTGTCTGAGCTGGTGGCTGAAGTAGCCAAGGACTACAGCCACATCCTGGCGTCCGCCGGTACAACTGGCAAAGACTTCATGCCGCGTGTTGCAGCGCTGCTGGACGTCGCACAGGTGTCTGACATCATGCGCGTTGAGTCAGAAGACACGTTTGTACGTCCAATCTACGCCGGTAACGCCATCGCGACGGTCAAAGCGAGCGATAGCATCAAAGTTGTCACCGTACGTCCGACTGCGTTTGATCCGGTCGCTGCTGAGGGTGGTTCTGCCACGGTTGAAGCTCTGGATATCGTGAAGGATTCTGGCCTGTCCGAGTTCATCGGCGAAGAGCTTGCCAAATCTGACCGTCCGGACCTGTCCAGCGCCGACATCGTCATCTCTGGTGGTCGTGGCATGCAGAACGGCGAAAACTTCAAGATGCTGGAGCAGGTTGCTGACCAGCTGGGCGCTGCAATCGGTGCTTCACGTGCCGCTGTCGACGCAGGTTTCGTACCAAACGACATGCAGGTCGGCCAGACTGGTAAAATCGTTGCTCCGCAGCTCTATGTGGCTGTTGGCATCTCCGGTGCCATCCAGCACCTGGCTGGTATGGGCGACTCCAAGGTGATCGCTGCGATCAACAAGGACGAGGAAGCTCCTATTTTCCAGGTTGCTGACTACGGCCTGGTCGCCGATCTCTTCGAGGCGGTACCACAGCTGGAAGAAGAGCTTAAAAAGGTTCTCTAATCTTTGAGCTCTACGAAAAAAGGCACCTTCGGGTGCCTTTTTTATTGGCTATCTGATGGCTTTTTGCGAGTGGTGAGCTTCTTTTCACGCCGACTGATAAACAGTGTGTCGGCAATTACATGGAAGGCTCGATTGGTGGTGCGTGCCGCCTGATATATCTGAGCGCTGGTGTTATCGTGGGAATCGCGGGCCCTGCGGGCGTTCTCTCTGAAGGTCTCGTCTTTTGCGAAATGATCGATCAGGCTGAAGGTGGTGGATGCGATGGTCTTATGCATCTTTTCCACTGCGGTTGTGCCATTCTTGACCGTGTCTTCGAGCAGGCGAGCCCGATTACGCATTTCCAGGACTTCCAGTCGGCGTTTCTGGATGCGGCTTCTTTGCACGGCCAGTTTCGCCCGAAGAGCGACCAACTGTTTCTGAGCTTTAAACAGTTGCACGATTCCAGCGACCAGGCCGATAAAGGTCGCGATTAATAGTGCACTGATGAGAAGAGTGGAGAGAGCCATAAGCGCTTATCGATACTCCAATTGCATGGTGACATCAATTTCACGTTGTTCAAGTTCTTTCTCTAATTCCTTCATAACCTCCTGATAAACCATCTTTTTAACCATGATGGGGAGGTGGTCGGAGATGAATCGAGCCGAGGCTGATTCGCGGCGTGCAACGGCAATCGGATCCACTACCTGTAACGTAAGAATGAGCTCTGGTTCACGACCATCGTCGTCCATGCCCATTTCTTGTTGTACTTGAAGTATCTGGGCTTTCTGGTTGCGAATTTGCCAGAATAACCAGACGCAGATGAGTGACAGAAGAATGCTCAAGATGAGCAGAAGGGTGTTCAAAAGCAAACCTCCGGAAAGCATTGTTGTGTTTTAGCACAGTGTGAGGGATAAAACCGGTGATTCGATTGGCCGATGAGACGGCCGGGATTCACCAAAAAGGAAACCATAAAGGAACCTAGCATGATCTGGTTAAAAGCATTTGTCAGTGGCTTTCTGGCAACTCTGATTTTTCATCAAGGCCTGTTTGCAGTTTTTTATCTGGCGGGTATGGTGCCGTCAGCGCCGTTCAATATGGCCGCTGTACCGCCGTTGGGCGTTCCGTCGGTCATTTCACTAGCTTTCTTTGGTGGGCTTTGGGGCATGGTTCTCTGGGTACTGCTTGGCCGTCTTGTCGGGTTCAAGTTCTGGCTTGGGAACGTCGTCGTTGGCGCTATCGGACCGACCGCCGTTGCCATGCTTGTTGTGTTCCCGATGAAGGGTTTGGCAGTGTCTGCTTC
The DNA here is from genome assembly GCA_964632565.1 of uncultured Marinobacter sp. Taxonomy (GTDB): domain Bacteria; phylum Pseudomonadota; class Gammaproteobacteria; order Pseudomonadales; family Oleiphilaceae; genus Marinobacter. The sequence continues at coordinate 137,765 of CAZWEP010000001.1, forward strand.
AACCTGGGTAGGCGGTCTTATGCTGAATGGTTTCTGGGGACTGGGTGTGGCACTGTTTCTGGTACTGATGGGCGCGAAATCGGCTCAGAATGCTTCTAACCGCTAAGGCACATTTGCAATAAGGATCAGCAATGAGCAATAAAACGGATACTTCCTACGACATCATTGTGTTTGGCGCGACCAGCTTTGTCGGTCAGATACTCACCGAATACCTGCTCAAAACCTATGGCCACAATGGCGACGTCAAGTGGGCCATTGCGGGTCGCTCTCAGAACAAGCTGAATAGCCTGAAGGCCTCACTGGGTAAAGAAGGTACCAAACTAACCGCGATCGTTGCGGATGCTTCAGATGAAGCAGCCTTGAAGGCCATGTGCGATCAAACGCGAGTGGTTATCTCCACGGTTGGGCCCTACGCGCTGTATGGCGAGCCGCTGGTCAAGGTGTGTGCGGAAACGGGCACTGATTACTGCGATCTCACTGGAGAAGTCCAGTGGATCCGCAAGATGGTCACCCAGTATGAAGATGCCGCCAAGAAGAGCGGTGCGCGGATCGTTCACTGCTGTGGATTCGACTCGATCCCATCTGACATGGGCGTGTATTTCCTGCAGGGTAAAGCCGAAGAGGTGTTCGGAGAACCCTGCCGCGACGTTCGCATGCGGGTAAAAGCTGCAAAGGGCGAGTTTTCTGGCGGCACGGTAGCCAGCATGGTAAACATTGCCAAAGAAGCTGCGGCAGACCCGGCGCTGCGCAAGGAACTCGCCAACCCGTTCTCCATCTGTCCGCCAGATCATCGCTCGGAGACTCGCCAACCGAATCTGAAGGGCGCTGCCTACGACAGCGAGCTGAAGGTATGGCTGGCGCCGTTCGTGATGGGCGCAATCAACACTCGCATCGTTCACCGCTCCAATGCGTTGCAAAACGCTCGCTACGGCAAGGAATTCACCTACGATGAGGCGATGATGGTCGGTCGTGGTTTCCAGGGCCGGCTGACGGCCTACGGTATCACCGGTGCTCTGGGTGGTTTCTTTACGGCCAGCGCTTTTAAACCGACTCGATGGGTCGTGGAAAAATTCGTACCGAAACCCGGTGAGGGGCCAAGCAAGGAAGCCCAGGAAAACGGTTATTACGATCTTCGATTTATCGGTAAGACTGCCGACGGCCGAACCATCAAGACCAAGGTGACCGGTGACCGTGACCCAGGTTATGGTTCAACAGCCAAAATGTTGGGTGAAGCCGGCATGTGCCTGGCCTTCGATGTGAGTGACAAAGAGGGCGGCATCTGGACACCGTCTTCGATCATGGATGGCAAGTTGATGGAGCGCCTCACCTCGAAAGCGGGCCTCACCTTCGACGTTCTGGAAACCAGCTAGAACGGGATTAATTATCGAGATGGATCACTCGGTCGCTGTCCGGTAGGGCCTCGGCCGAGTGGCCAAAACTGATCACCGTCTTTCCTGCCAAGTAGCCCTTAAGATTTTGTTTTACGCGCCTCTGGGTAGCCGTATCCAGTCCAGTGAAAGGCTCATCAAGTATCACCACCTTTGCGGGATTGAGCAGTACACGAGCCAGCGCAACCCGCCTTGCTTGTCCGCCGGACAGCCTTGCGCCGAAGGGCCCGAGCCACAAAGCGAGTTCACCCGGTTGACTGAGCGCCCAATCTGCAAGTTCCACGGCTCTCAGCGCACCCCACAGTTCGTCGTCGCTGGCATCAGGGTTTCCGATCAGAAGATTGTCTCTGAGAGTGTCTTCAAACAGCACCGAGCGCTGAGTGAGATAACTTGTGGAGGCGCTGATGACCTGACCATGTTCCGGCGGATAAAGGCCAGCCATGACATCGGCGAGAGAGGATTTGCCGCTGCCGGAATATCCGGTTATAGCTATTCGTTCGCCTGGTAACACGTCCAGACTGAAATGGTGGGTCAGGGCCGCCTGATTTGGATGACGGATGGTCACGTCGCACACCCTGACGGCGAATCCTGACAGTTGTGCTTCGGAAAGGGCAGAGGCCCTAGCACTGGGGTTACGGGCACTCATTGCATTCAGGCGCTTTGCCGCGGAGGTCACAAACCCGAGGCGACCAAAGGCGTCGGGCAGGGAGGTGAACACTTCCGCCAGCCCCAGCAAACCGATTGGCACCAAAACCATCAGTGGCCCCGACATCTGTCCCGATACATACAGTTGAAGGCCCAGCCACAAGGCCGCGACCGCGCTCAAATGAACAAGCATCTGAACAATGGCCTGATGCCAGCTAATTCGACGCTCGATGCTGATCTGGGCTGCGCTCAGTTCCCGTGCATAGCGCCGTAACCGGGCGCTGTGTTTTCCCGCACGCCCGGCTGCTGTCAACTCGCTGAGTCCTTCCAAATGTTCAATGACATCGGTGCGCAAGCGGTCCTGAGCTGTTCCAAGCTCGCCTGAAAGCTGCGCTGTGCGCTTATAAAGCAGGACAGTGGCCGTCATCAGGGCCAGAACCAGCAACACGGCAATCCAGAGGGAGGCAGATCCGTCCATAACCCAGGCAACGATGATGACTCCCAGGAGAGTCAGAAAAATTGCTAATGCCGTCGGCGCAATCAGACGCAGGTAGAGGGTGTCCAGGGCGTCCACGTCTGTGGTCAGTCTTGAGAGCCATTGCGCGTTGCGGAGGTGACTCCGGTCTGCGTGCGATGCAAAGGTGAGTCTAGAGAATAGGGCGACTCGGATATCGGTCAATAAACGCAGCACCGTGTCGTGGTTGTACAGACGCTCCAGATAGCGGGAAAGGGTCCGGGTGATGGCAAACAGGCGGATGCCGCCACCGGGGGTGTAGAGATTGATGGTTGCAGCGGCACCTGCAGTTATAGCAAGTCCAACCAGTGCGGTTTCAGTGATGAACCAACCGGATAATGACAACAGGCCAATGCCAGACAGGGCTGTCAGGCCCATCAACAATCCGCCTGTTAAAAGGCGGCCCTTGCGCTGAAAAATAAGGCTCAGCCAAGGCATGAGATCACGCATCGCGCACCTCCCCATCAGAAACCACCATCACGTGGTCCGCCAACGTAAGCAATGCCTGGTGATGGGTGGCGAAAATCAGGGTTTTACCGGCCTGCGCGAGTTTGTGTAGGGATTCCAGAATGTATATTTCGCTGTCCGCATCCAGCCCTGCCGTTGGCTCATCCAGAAGGATCAGATCGTAATCTGCCAGAAATATCCGCGCCAGATTCAGTCGGCGCGCCTGGCCACCCGAGAGGCCCTGTCCATCCTCTGCAACCGGATTGTGAATACCATGGTCCCGGCTTTTGACCAGAGGCCCGAGACCAACACGGTTGAGTGCAGTTTCGATGGCAATGTCTGACGCGTCTGGTGAGGTTAATCTCAGGTTGTCAGCCCAGGATCCATGAATCAAAAAGCCTCGTTGGCCCAGCCATCCAAACGCCGTTTTTCCGGGCGGCTCCCCGAACACCGAAACACTCCCATCCGTTGGCTGGACAAAGCCCGCAATCAGTCGGAGCAGGGTGCTTTTGCCTCCACCGCTAACCCCGGTTAACGCAACGCATTCGCCCCTATGAATCGTTTTGGAGAGCCCGGAAAACACGGGCGACTGATCCGGGTAGGCGAAAGAGATGTCTCGCAGATGCACAGAGTCTGGTCTGGTTTCGATGAGAGCGGATTCTGTAGTTGCTGACATTTCAGCGCGAGCGTTTAGCCGCGCTAGTATCTCGGTGCCAGCACCCATGGCGGCCGCTCGATCATGGTAATGCTGGGCCAGCACGCGCAGGGGTTGAAAAAACTCGGGCGCCAGAAGCAACACCAATAATCCCGAGAACAGCGTCAATTGCTCCGACGGGCCGTATTCGATGTATCCCAGAAGCCCAAAGCCGACGTAAATTGCGATGACTGCGATGGCAACAGATGCGAAAAATTCCAATACCGCCGAGGACAGAAACGCGACTTTCAGCGTTCGCATCGTGATTTGCCGAGATTGGTCCGAGCGGTGCTTGATGGATGAAGTGGCCTGACTGGTCTGGCCAAAGAGCTGCAACGTGGTGAGCCCCCGGACCTTGTCCAGAAATTGCCCGGACAGGCGGCTCATGGTTCGGAAATGCTTCCGATTGAGACTATCAGCACCCATGCCGACCAGTGCCATAAACAGCGGTATCAATGGTGCTGCGAGCAGCAGGAAAGTGCCGGCGAGCCAGTCTTGCCACGATACGATAACCAGAATCATGAGCGGCACTACCATCGCAAGAATCATTTGAGGCAGAAATCGCGCGAAATACCCGTGCAGCGCTTCGACATGGTCAATCCATTCCCGAGCCAAGGCCCCAGCGGAATACTTTCCTGTCGCCACCGGGCCGCACGCCTGCCAGGCCTGATTCAGTCGCAAACGGACCGTTCGACGAACCTCGTGACTGCAGGCGGCGCCGAAGTGGCTCTGCAAGCCCTGTGCAACGGCCCGACTGACAACAGCGGCCACCAGCCCCGCAAGCAGTGGCACCAATTGAAGCGCCGTTTGCTGTTTTACGATGGCGCCATGAATGATGCCCGCCATCAATGCCATCTGAGTGATCGTTAAAAGGCCGACTAACATCCCGGCTGCTATGGTGGCGATCATGGGCGCCCGGCTTGTCAATGCGAGATCGTTCAGCCAGAGCCGGGTCGCCTTGAGTTCGTTGCCTGGGCCTTTGGCATGTGCGTCGTTGTGCTGGCCTGGCTTGGGCACTTTAATGGTATCCCGCGTCCGCGCGAACCTTGCCCCGGAACACCCAGTAAGTCCATGCGGTGTATGCCAGAACACAGGGAATCACGAAAAGCAGGCCTAACAGCAGAAAGAGCTGGGACTCATAGGCGGATGCGGCGTCCCAAAGGGTGTATTCGGGCGGAACCACGTAAGGCCAGCGGGAAACCAGAAGGCCGAGATAGGTGAAGATGAAAAGCCCCATGGTCGCGACAAACGGCATTCCCTCTGACCGGTTACGAACCGAACGGTAGATCTGGAAGGCGCAGAGCAATGTCAGCACCGGCAGAATCCAGATCACACTCAAATTCGAGAACCAGCGATCCCGGACCATATCGTCCACAAACGGTGTCCAGACACTGATAGCACCGAATACCAACAGCACGGCGCCCAGTAGCGGCAGGCTGAGTTTGTATGCCCAGTCCTGTAATTCTCCTTCCGTTTTCAGGATCAGCCAGGTTGAACCAAGGAGCGCGTATCCGGCGAGCATTCCGAACCCGGTCAGCAGGGTAAAGGGTGTTAACCAGTCGAGGGGGCCGCCTACAAAGACGCCATTCGCGGTTTCAAAACCTTGAATGTAAGCACCCACCACTGTGCCCTGAGCAAATGACGCAAGCATAGAACCGCCCGCAAAAGACCAGTCCCACAGATAGCGGGAACTGCGGGCCTTGAACCGAAACTCGAACGCGACGCCCCGAAAGATCAGCCCGGCGAGCAGCAGGAAAACGCCGATGTAGAGGGCTGGTAGTAAAATGGAATACACCCGTGGGAAGGCGGCCAGCAATCCGGCGCCGCCCAGCACCAGCCAGGTTTCGTTGCCGTCCCAAACCGGCGCAACGGAGTTCATCATGGTATCTCTGGCTTCATCCCCCGGAGCGAAGGGAAAAAGAATGCCGACACCCAGATCGAAACCATCCATGAGCACATACATGATGATTCCGAATCCGATGATGAAGGCCCAGATCAGTGGAAGATCGAACAGTTCCATATCAGTAGCCTCCCTGTTCCGATGACTTGCCCGATCCACTGTAGGGCTCTATTTCGAAGGGGACGTGTGCTGCTGAAAGAGGGCGTTTGGGTCGTTCAGCCTCTTCAAAATCATCGCCCTGATCGCCTTCAAGCCCGACAAAGAGCACTCGCATCAGGTAATAGACGCCTGCGGTGAATACGCAGGCGTACACCAGTATGTAGCCGACCAGGCTGAACAGCGCCATACCGCCAGACAAAGACGGCGTGATCGCTTCGGCCTGATTCATCAAACCATAGACCAGCCAGGGCGCCCGGCCAATTTCCGTGACGAACCAGCCTGCCAGAACCGCAAAGAACGGAGTGATGCTCATAAACCTGAGACCCTGCAGGTACCAACGTGATTGCCAGTAACGACCGCCGGGGCGTAAGACCAGGCCCGTGATTGCAAACAAAATCATCAGCATGCCGAGCCCAACCATCACCCGGAAAGACCAGAAAACGATGGCCACTGGAGGCTGCTCGTTTTTTGGGACGTCTTTAACACCGGGCACCACACCGTCCCAATCATGAGTGAGGATCAGGCTGGCCAGACTCGGGATGCCCACCTCAAAATGGTTTTTCTGTGCTTCCTGATCTGGAATAGCAAACAGCAACAGCGGCACATTTGACGAGGTTTCCCAATTACCCTCCATGGCGGCCACCTTGGTCGGCTGATGCTCCAGTGTGTTCAGCCCATGAAAATCGCCAACGACCATCTGCGCCGGAGCGATGAAAAGCAACAACCACAAACACATGGAAAGCGCTTTGCGATTGGCTTCTACCTCGCGTCCAAGCAGCAAATACCAGGCACTGACGCCTGCAACCACAAAACCGCCTGTCAGGAACGATGCCAGCCCCATGTGAAGGAATCGGAAAGGGAATGATGGGTTAAAGATTGCGTCGCTCCACGAGGTGACGTGAAACACGCCCTCCCGGAGTTCGAAGCCTGCCGGCGTATGCATCCAGCTATTGGCCGCCAGTATCCAGAACGAGGAAATGAAGGTGCCTGTTGCCACCATAATGGCGGCGAACAGATGCAGACCAGGTGGAACCTTATCGCGCCCGAACAGCAGGACACCCAGGAATGCGGCCTCGAGGAAGAAGGCAGTGACCACCTCATAGCTCAGAACCGGACCCAGAAAATTGGCGGTGGCCTGAGCGAAGTTGCTCCAGTTGGTGCCAAATTGGAAGGACATCACAATGCCTGACACCACACCCATGCCAAACACCACTGCGAACACCTTGGTCCAGAAGCCGGACAGTTTTTCCCAGTCCGGATTCCGGGTTTTGTAGGCCAACCCCTCGAGCACGGCGATGAAGGACGCCAAACCGATGGTGAAGACTGGAAAAATGGCGTGGAAGGAAACAACGAACGCAAACTGGATGCGCGAGAGAATAAGCGGATCTAACTCCATGAGGGCGCTCCGATGGTCAAAATGGACAAACAGCAGGGCGAAGGCTCCTGCTATGGGCTGCTCTGGTACCTGTTGTCCATTGTTTTAACCTGCAGTGTTATCATTATTGCGAATAAGATCGTCGGTTTAAACCACAGGACGGCTACACTCCGACACGTCTTTCAAACCGATACGTCAGATTGCCGGGCAGACTATGAGCTTTTACGAGAACCGAATACTTCCTCATCTCATCGATAAAGCATGTTCCGTGGGACAAGTGCTGAAGTTGCGCAGCCAGGTCGTGCCCCAGGCATCGGGCGTTGTTCTGGAGGTCGGGATGGGCAGCGGTATTAATCTGCCATTTTACAATGAGGACAGGGTGAGTCTGGTGTATGGGCTGGAGCCGTCTGAAGGCATGCGGCGGAAAGCCCAACCCCGATTGGCAGAGTCGTCGGTCAAGGTAGAGTGGTTGGGCTTGCCTGGCGAGGAAATTCCGCTTCCGGATAACAGCGTTGATACGGTTCTGCTCACTTTCACGCTCTGCACTATCCCGGACTCCCAGGCGGCGTTATCGCAGATGAAGCGGGTATTGAAGCCAGGCGGGACATTGCTGTTCCTTGAACACGGCCAGTCACCTGACGAAAGCGTTCTCAAGTGGCAGAACCGTATCACCCCTGGCTGGAAGAAATTGGCTGGCGGTTGTCACCTCAATCGCCCCATTGCGGAACTGATCGCGGACGCAGGATTCGAAATACAGTCCCTTGAAAACCTATACATGCCCAAGGCACCGAAATTTGCCGCTTATATCTACAAGGGCGTCGCCATCAAAGCGAAGTGATGTTCCAGGCAGAACCATCGGATCTGAATTGCGTTACAGAGCACGGCCTTATACAATCCTGCCCGTCAAATTCTGCCCAGACATGCCCGGGTGGTGAAATTGGTAGACACAAGAGACTTAAAATCTCTCGACCTTCGGGTCGTGCCGGTTCAAGTCCGGCTCCGGGCACCATTCTTGTTTTTGTTTTAGCAACCGGAAACCGAAAAACTCGAGGTCAGGCAACCTTGCCGTATTCCTGAAACTCGCCGTCATCGAATTCGGCGGCTGGAAAAATCTCGACGCCATTGTGAAAAACGGCGATGTCGATGTACTTCATGATGCCGACGTTGAACGTGCGCTGAAAAACGTCGAGCGCCGCATCCGCAAGGTACTTGTCAGGGACAGTTCCATCGATCTCCAGCGCCACCTCGGTGGGAAGCTCTTCACCGACAATTCCTTCAATTGCAGTGATCGGCTCAGGACGTACGACAACGGTCCGGGTTTCATTAATCATCAGAATCACCTTTTGTCAGTTCTAAAACGATGTGTGGCCAGTGCCACAATGCTCTGGCCCTTCGTGCTTGACCATGAATCGGACGAGGTGTCTTTCGAATCGGTTCTGATGAATTTGCCCCGGATGTAACTTTGTGTGTCCTTTTGTGACTGGGGTCACATTTCTCTGTCAGTTGAGCGAACCTTTTCGTCACCGAAGGGAATCGACGAAGGCTCTGAAATCGTCTGAAGACGCCTGAGGGCTCTCCTCCATGGGCAGATGGGCGACGTCCGGATAGGTTTCAAGTTTCGAGTACGGGATGTCCCGGTGAAACCGGAACGCATTTTCGACGGGAAAATATTTGTCTTCTTCGCCCCACAGGATCAGCGTGGGCACAGAGATGTCTGGAATCTTTCGGGCGTCACTGTCCAGATCGGCCTTAACCCGATCGGTAAATGCCTCCAGATTCCCCTCACGTAGCGCAATTTCGTGATATCGGTCGACGACCTGATCGGTGATCTGGTCAGGGTCGTGGTATATGTCACCGAGACTGATCTGGTAAACGAATCTTGGAATATAAAGCGCCATCAGATCGTCCAGGCCGTTCCATTGCGCCATTTCGATGGCCGGGGGCCAGGATGCCTGCGGATAGCCGAGTGCGTTGATGAGCGTCAGGCTTTTGACCTGGTCGGGGTATTTCAGGGCATAGGCCCATGCAATGCGGCCGCCAAGGGAGCTGCCCACCAGGTGCACGGCCGTCTGTTGTTGATCCATCAGGAACTGATGCAAAAAAGCAACGTCGTCAGGGATCTCGTAGGCCTTGTCTTCCCTTGGACCAGTCAGGCCCAGGCCCGGCAGGTCCATTCGGAGGATGCGGTAATGATCTCTCAAACGTTCGGTCCAGGCATCCCAGGTGAGCAGCGAAGAGGCGGTGCCGTGCAGCAAAACAACGGTTTCTGATGAGGGGGATTTGTTGCCTTCATCACGGAAATGCACGGAAAGTTGACCGATCTGGGTGCGATTCGAGGCAGAATTCATGTATTTTTTATCAATCTCCTCCGTGGTCATGCGTGTGGCGCAGCCGGCAATCAACAAGATTCCCATGATGGCAACCGTCCCGACCACTAGGAGCGCCGGGTAAAGTGAACGAATGAGCGGCATGATCTTCTCCCTGTTGCTGTAAAACGTTGGATCAAACCGCTATTTCGCCCGGTTGTCAGGGAAATCTCGACGTCCTGGGGTGGCAACATCATGTCCGCTGGTAACACCACTGCATCAAATGTTCAGTCCGCGCAGGGAGCCTGCGTATCCAGCCACGCGTTCCTGGATTCGGTGTATGCAGGACAGGCGCTGAATCTCTTACCTGCAGACTTTTGCACGGATCAGTTTCTTGCCGGGTATGGAGCATCGATGGCGGCGGGCAGGGTGCCAGAAGCCGCGGTGGTATCACTCTGGCAACATCTCGATGCTAAAGGGCGTGGCACCGACTACGGGCTGCAGATTGGCTCTCGGGTAAACCCTGAGACCAAAGGGGTCCTTGCGAGCTGGGTCAGCCAGTGTCGAACGTTGGGCGATGCCCTCGATGTTTTCGCCCAGAACAGTGCCTTGATGAGCCGGATTGAAACCTATCAATTCCGCATGGGGCCTCACGGGACTTTGGTCGTTGAGTTCAATGTTGGCGGGCAGGGCGCTTTGCCCGTGAGTTTCCAGGAACGGGCGCTGAGCGCTTTAGTCGCCTGGGGTCGCCATCTGACCGGTCAGCTTCTGAAACCAGCGAGTGCCGAATTTCAATGGAGCAACCCGGATTACCGTGGGGCCTACGAGCCGATATTCGGTCGAAGCCTCAAATTTAGTCAGCCTAAAAATCGGTTGGTGTTCGCGGCAGAGTCTCTGTCGTGGCCCGTGTTGGGGGCCAATTCGTTTTTGAAGGGCCTTGTGGCAGACATTGCCAGAGACGAACTCCGGAGTCTATCCAGTTCCGATTCGATGCGATCACAGGTTGTGCGCCTGATTCAAACCCATCTGTCCAATCCGGATCTTTCCCTGAACTGGGTCTGCGAACAACTTCATATGAGCCGCCAGACGGTGTACCGGCGTTTAAAGGTGACGGGAGATTCTTTCCGCACCTTGCTGGATGACGCCCGCCGGAATCGTGCGATGCAACTGATACAGGACGAATCCATTGGACAAGCGGAGCTAACCTATGTGCTGGGTTTCCGCGAGCCTAGCAGCTGCCACAAAGCGCTGATCCGCTGGTTTGGCATGTCCCTGAACGAAAAGCGGCGTCAAGGCGCGTGATTTCTACGCACAAGACGGGGCGGGGTAAAAACTGGATAATGTCGGTTTTTCGAGCCGCTGGCCGGCTTCCGATGACATTCTCCAACGCCCGGAAATAGCACCATGGAAATCAACGTCAACTTTCTCGATAACCTTCGTCTTGAAGCCAAGTTTGACGATTTCACCGTCGTGACCGATCAGCCGATCCGGTACAAGGGGGACGGGTCGGCACCGAGCCCATTTGACTATTTCCTCGCGTCTTCAGCGCTGTGCGCAGCTTACTTTGTGCGCGTTTACTGTCTGGCGCGGGATATTCCAACTCACAACATCCGGCTGTCCCAGAACAACATCGTGGATCCGGAAAACCGCTACAACCAGATCTTCAAGATCCAGGTAGAGCTGCCGGAGGACCTGTCTGACAAGGACCGTCAGGGCATTCTTCGTTCCATCGAACGCTGCACCGTGAAGAAAGTGGTACAGACCGGCCCCGAGTTCCAGATAGAAACCGTCGAGAATCTGGCCCAGGACGCTCAGGCACTGCTGATGGTAGAGCCGGATGAGTCGGCTGAGACTTACATTGAGGGCAAAGACCTCCCGCTGGAGCAGACCATTGCCAACATGACCGGCATCCTGTCGGAGCTGGGGATGAAGATCGAGATCGCCTCCTGGCGCAATATCGTTCCTCACGTCTGGTCTTTACACATCCGCGATGCTGCATCCCCCATGTGCTTTACCAACGGCAAAGGCTCGACCAAAGAAAGCGCTTTGTGTTCTGCGCTCGGCGAATTCATCGAGCGCCTGAACTGCAATTTTTTCTACAACGACCAGTTCTTCGGTGAGGAAATTGCTAACAGCGACTTCGTCCACTATCCGGATGAGAGGTGGTTCAAACCGGGCCCGGATGATGCGATCCCTGAAGGTATTCTGGATGACTACTGCCTGGCGCTTTATGACCCTGAAGGCGAGCTCAAGGCGTCCAATTTGATTGATACCAACTCCGGGCGCTCTGATCGTGGAATTGTTTCACTGCCGTACGTCCGACAGTCTGATGGCGAGACCGTTTATTTCCCATCGAACCTGATTGAAAACCTGTTCCTAAGTAACGGGATGAGTGCAGGTAACACGCTCTACGAAGCACAGGTGCAGTGCCTGTCGGAGATATTTGAGCGGGCGGTAAAGCGTGAAATTCTGGAGCAGGAAATTGCCCTGCCAGATGTCCCGCGGTCGGTCCTCGAAAAGTATCCGGATATTCTGGAAGGTGTTGACGCTCTCGAGAAACAGGGTTTCCCGATTCTGGTGAAAGATGCCTCGCTGGGCGGTCAGTTTCCGGTGATGTGTGTCACGTTGATGAATCCCCGTAACGGCGGGGTGTTTGCTTCATTCGGAGCGCACCCGAATTTTGAGGTTGCGCTGGAACGTAGCCTGACCGAGCTGCTCCAGGGACGCAGTTTCGAAGGGCTCAACGATGTGCCACCACCGACGTTCAATAGCCTCGCGGTGACAGAGCCCAATAACTTCGTGGAACACTTTATCGATTCAACCGGGGTTGTATCCTGGCGGTTCTTCAGCGCGCGCTCGGATTATGAATTTTGCGAGTGGGATTTTTCAGGGACCAACCGAGAAGAGTCAGAGGCTTTGTTCTCGATCCTCAGCGATCTTGGTAAAGAAGCTTATATGGCGGTGTATGAGGATCTCGGTGCACCCACCTGCCGGATACTGGTGCCGGGTTATTCCGAGGTTTACCCGATCGAGGATCTGATCTGCGACAACACCAACATGGCGTTGGACTACCGCGAGGATATTCTGAACCTCCATCGGCTGCCGGAAGAACAGTTGGCGGACCTGGCCGAGCGCCTGGAAGCCAGTCAGCTTGATGATTACATGACCATCATCAGCCTGATCGGTATCGAATTCGACGAAAACACCGTTTGGGGCCAGTTAACGATTCTGGAGCTGAAGCTGCTGATATGCCTCTCGCTGAAGTGGCACGAGGAGGCGCTGGAGTTTGTCGAAACCTTCCTTCAGTTCAATGACAACACCGTTGAGCGTAACCTGTTTTACCGGGCGGTTCAGGCGGTGCTTGAGATTACGCTGGACGAGGAACTTGAGCTGTCAGACTTCATCGTCAACCTGCGCAAGATGTACGGTGATACGACCATGGACGCTGTGGTTGGCTCCGTTGATGGCTCCGTTCGCTTTTACGGTCTCGAGACCACCAACATGCAGCTCGAAGGCCTGGAAAAGCACCAGCGCCTGATTGAAAGCTATAAGAAGCTACACGCAGCCCGGGCCGCACGCGCGGCCGGCTAGTGAATGAGCATGCTGGCCCGGTACTGGCGAACCTCCAGCCAGCCGTGCGTGACCAGGGCTGTAAAGACGATAGCACCGCCCACGAAACTCATAGTGGGCGGTACCTCCCCCAGGAATATCCAGACCAGCAGCGAGCCAAACACGGTCTCCATCAGCAGCATCAGACTGACTTCAGCAGCAGGGATATAGCGCGGTCCGATCTGAATCAGGACACTTGAGACTGGAAGAAACACCAGGCAGAGCAAACCGATATAGAACAGATCCTGTGAAGAGGGTAAAACGGCACCTCCAAACAGTGCGGCGATCAGCGCCACCAGTCCGGCACCGAACATCAGCATCACGCTCATATCACAGTTGGGTTTGGAGCGGGCGACGTTCAGGTTGACAGCAAAGGTGGTGGCCGCCAGACCAGCCATCAGCAACCCGAGCGGCTCACCACGGCCCCATTCGCTCATGGCCATAAGCGTGGCTCCAAATACGCAAACGACGATAATGGCCCAGGTGCGTAGGGGTAGGGTTTCTTTCCAGACCACCCAGGCGATCAATCCGGCAATCATCGGCGCGAGATTGAGAATCACCAGCACGTTGCCAGCGGCGGTGTTTTTCATGCCGGTCACAAAGCCCAGTGTGGTGATTGCAAAGGCCACGGCACAAATGATGCCTTTACCGCCGCACCTGCGCACCTCAGCAACGAGCTGCCCGCGATATCGCACAGAACTGATCAGCAGGAAGCTCAGCCCCAGAAAAAGGCCTCGCCAGAACAGGAACACCGTGGGTTCAACTGAGGTGATTTTGACCAGAAGGGCATCAGGAAGGATAAAGAGTACGCCCAGTGCGGCAATGCTAAGACCCTTTAGGCGCGTTTTTTCCAAAATAAACTCCGTCAGCGTTTTCAGAGATGCCCAACAGGGCCAACGACTGACAGTGTGCTAGTCGTGCCGCTCCAGTTCCAGTGCAATTTCATTCAGAAGTTGAGAGAGTTTGGATTTCAGGCCCTGATAAAGCCTGGCTGACACCTTCCTGTCGTTTTGTTCCATGCTGTGCTGCAAAGCCTCCGCCTGGAACAGCATGTTCTGGTGACCGAAATAGCTAACCAACCCCTTGAGTTGATGCGCAGCGGCTGAATTCAGAGCGTCCTCTCCACTTTCGAGGGACTGCTCGATGTGTCTCATTTGAGCCGGTATGTTGTCCTGTATCGCCACTAAAAAATCGTTGATGAGGTCTATATCGGTATCAAAGGCCTCGCTGATGTGCTGCATGTTAAGCAGGGGGCCGAGCGTGGCTTGTTCGCGGGGCAGAAGATTATCCTCATCAACCACTTGTTTGCCTGCCGTAAGGCCAGTCATAAAGTTGTCTAGCTTCTGACTGGTGATAGGCTTTCCCAGATGGTAGTCAAACCCGGCCTGAAGGCACTTTTGTCTCTGTTCGTTAGATACATCTGCCGTACAGGCGATCATGATGGGCACCGTTCGACCGCGAGCCCCGAATTCACGTCGAATGCGCTCCAGTAACTCGAATCCATCGATCTCGGGCATTTGTATATCCAGGAAGATCAGGTCGGGCTGAATGTTATCCAGCAGAACCAGAGCCCGGCGTGCGGATGCAGCCGTGTAAATTGATCCAAGGCCAGCCCGGTCAAGCAAATCTGACAACACGGTCCGGTTTACCTCGTTATCATCCACAATCAGGGCATGAAGCTCTTTCAGTTTGCCCACCAGAGGCCGTCGTTCGTCGGTAGCAGCCTCCGTATTTGCCGCTTTGAGCGCAAGTTCAAAGCTGAATTCTGCGCCTTCGCCTGGACGGCTGATCAGTTGGAGGTGGCCGCCCAGGGCCTTGACGATACTGCGTGAAATCGCCAGGCCAAGTCCGGAACCGCCGTGTACCCGTGTGCTGGAATTATCCAGTTGTTCGAAGTTTTCAAAAATCCGTTCCTGGTCTTGTTCGCTGATGCCCGGTCCCGTGTCTTGCACCGAATACCGAATAAACTCACAGAACTGGCCATCTTTGTCCTGAACCTGACCCAATGATGTTGCGCTGATCGTAACGGTGCCATGGTGGGTAAATTTGATGGCGTTGCTGGTCAGATTCACCAGCACCTGCTTGAGTCTGGTTTTATCGGACAGCAGGCATTCCGGGATGTTCGGGTCAAACCGACTCTCAAGGATCGAATCAACTGCTTTTGCCCGCTCACGAAATAAGGCCTCGACTTCATTGAGCAGGGTTCTGGTATTGAACGGAGCATCTGTCATTGTCATGTGCCCGCTTTCCAGCTGTGACAGATCCAGTATGTCATTGAGCAGGTTAAACAGGTGCATTGAGGAATCGTTCAATGTCCCAATTGTGCTCTGAAGGTCCTTTGGGGCTCGATCACGGAGGCTTTCAGTCATGCCTATGATGCCGTTCAGTGGGGTGCGTAATTCGTGACTGATATTCGCAAGGAACTGGCTTTTCGCCTGGTTTGCCAACTCCGCAGACAACTTGGCGGCCTTCAATGCGGATTCCTGCTGCTTCCGGTCTGTAATGTCAGTCTGAGTGGAGACAAAATTCGTGAGCTTTCCGTTCTCATCGCGAATCGGTTCAATCACGACCTCTACCCAGTAAGGTTGGCCTTCTTTGGAGTAGTTCAGTATGTCCTGTGAGACAGGGATGCCTTTGTTGATGTGGTCGGCCATCCTTTTACGGTGAGCTTCGCTCGTTTCTGGCCCCTGTAAAAAAGAGCCTGGTTTACGGCCAATACACTCACTCAGGGTGTACCCGGTTGTGAGTTCAAAACTACGGTTCACCCACTCAATGCGTCCCTCTGAGTTGCAGATCACAACGCCATTCTTTGTCTGATTCGCTACCTGATTGAAGAGTCGAAGGTTAGTCTGCGCCTCTCGCGCGGTAGACTGGGTTCGAAACAACTCGGTGTTGTCCCTGAACAGAATCACAGTAGTTCTCCGGCCCATCGACAATCGCGGTAAAATACGAAGCTCTGCCATGCCATCCGGCGCGTCAGGGAATTGAAGCCTGGTTTGAACCGCCGCCGACTGAAGCTGCGACGGGTCCCGTAAAATCGTATGGAAATCCATATCCGGGAACAGGCTTTCCAGAAGTCGGGGGGCGTTCCACGTGGGGTTATTCCCCAAACGGTTTTTCAGTGCTGTATTGACGAAGGTAACTCGTTCGATTTTGGGGTCAACGAGGATCACGAAAGCGTCACTGATGTCCAGAACGGCACCAATGTTCTCAAGCAGGATGTCGTTCAGGCGCTGTTCCAGCTTGGACGTGACCTGCCTGGCGAGGAGAACCAGGGCTTCTTTTTGTTCCGGGGAAATCGTTGCGGGCTTTGGATCAAAAACACACAGTGTGCCGAGTTTGTGTCCGTCGTGGGTAACAAGCGGAACTCCGGCGTAAAAACGAATTTTTGGCCCGTCCAACACAACGGGGTTGTCGAAAAAACGCTCATCCTGCCACGAGTCTTCAATGATAAAGGGTTCGTCGCCTAGGATGGCGTGACCACAGAAAGACACATCGCGGGAAGTCTCCTCGACACCCAGGTTGCCCTGGATAGATTTGAACCACTGACGTTGGTCGTCAATGAGCGATACCACCGAAAATTCGGTTCCACAGATGATCGACGCCAGACGAGTGTAGTCGTCAAACATGCTTTCGGGTGGCGTATCAAGAACGTCAAGGTTATGCAGCTTTTGAAGCCGCTGTTTTTCATTCGTGGGGCACGCTGGAGCCTTCATCGGGCAATCAGGACCGTTTCAGTTATACACAGTGCTGGTTAAAGATTAGCATCGGTTTGAGTAATTACCCATTGTGCCAGGGAGGCAAAAAAATACTCACGGAAGACCTTTTCACTCAGAGTCGGTTGAGCCAGCGCAAAAATCGGGAAGTGGACGGTTCCAGATAAGCCGGTCGCCCACGGCAAGGTTGTGGTCGGAATAAAATCCCTCGCGCATTTCTACGGCAAACATGAAAGGTACACCGGCCGGATAATTGGGGCAATCGTAGCCGTTATCCGCAGGGCAGGGGGACATGGTCCGGATGCTGGCAATTTGCCCGTTACTGCCCAGGTAGGCGATATCCAGTGGCATGAGTGTTTTGTACATCCAGAAGCCGCGCTCTGGTTGGTTCAGTTCGGGATAGATAAAAAGCATACCGTGCCGTTGCGCCAGTGATTCCCTTCCCATCAAGCCCTTACGTCGCTCGGCCGGTTCGCGCGCAACTTCCAGTGTGACTGTCACACCGCTTTCGCTTGCGGAATTTACAAAGCAAGCTTCAATCTTTGGAAGCTCCGCTGCGTAAACGCCGGTAATTGCAAGGTTTGCCAGCGTAAAGACACTGGCGAGCAGTCGGTGAGTGAACATGAATGCGATCAGGACCGAAGCCTGTAACCGGTTTTAAAGATCCACCAGACAGCCCCCATACACCCTGCCAGAAACAGCAGAGTCATTCCCACGCTTATCGCGACATGAACGTCAGACACCCCATAAAATGCCCAACGGAAACCGCTGATCAGGTAGACGACGGGGTTGAACAGGCTGATGGTTTGCCAGACCTCCGGCAACATGTCGATGGAATAGAAGGTGCCCCCGAGAAAGACCAATGGGGTGACGATCATCAAAGGAACGATCTGGAGTTTCTCAAAGCCATCTGCCCAGATGCCGATGATGAAACCGAAAAGACTGAAAGTGATGGCAGTCAGAACCAGAAAGGCAAACATCCAGAAGGGATGAAGCACGTCGTAATCAACGAACAGTTTGGCGGTGAGCAGAATAATGACGCCAAGGATCACCGATTTGGTAGCCGCCGCACCCACGTAGCCCAGCACGACTTCTCCATAGGATACCGGCGCGGAAAGAACCTCGTAGATGGTGCCCGAGAATTTTGGCATGTAGATCCCGAAAGAGGCGTTGGAGATACTCTGCATCAACAGTGAGAGCATCACCAGCCCGGGAATGATGTAAGCACCGTAACTGATGTTGTCGATGTCTCCCATGCGGCTGCCAATCGCAGACCCAAACACCACGAAATACAGGGAGGTAGAAATGACAGGCGAAGCAACGCTTTGCATCAGAGTGCGACGCATGCGCGCCATCTCGAAATTATAAATGGCCCGGACACCGTACATATTCATCGAGCAGCTTCTCCCTGAGGTTGTTTGTGCACCAGGCCTACAAAGATCTCTTCCAGTGAGCTTTCACGGGTCTGAAGATCACGGTAATCCACGCCAATGTCCCCAAGCGTTCGCAATAGCCGTGCAACGCCCGCTTGTTGCTTTTGGGAATCGAACGTATAAACGAGCTCATAACCGTCCTCCGAGAGTTCAATGGGCTCGTCCGCAAGCGAATCGGGAATCGCCTCCAGCGGCTTCTGGAGGTGAAGACGAAGTTCCTTCTTGCCGAGCTTGCTCATCAAACTGCTTTTGTCTTCGACCAGTATGATTTCACCTTGTCGGATCACACCGATGCGGTCTGCCATTTCTTCCGCTTCTTCGATGTAATGAGTGGTCAGGATAATGGTGACGCCTTTCTCACGGAGTTTTCGGACCATACTCCACATGTCTCGACGGAGCTCGACATCGACGCCGGCGGTTGGCTCGTCCAGAAAAAGTATTTGCGGTTCGTGAGACAAAGCTTTTGCGATCATCAGGCGTCGTTTCATGCCGCCGGAAAGGGACATGATGCGGTTGTTTCGCTTGTCCCAAAGAGACAGGTCGCGTAGCACTCGCTCTATGTGATCGGGGGCAGGCGGCTTGCCAAACAGGCCCCGGCTGAAGCTGACCGCATTCCAGACTGTTTCAAACGAGTCCGTATTTAGCTCCTGCGGAACAAGCCCGATGCTCTCGCGGGCTTTTCGATACTGCCGCACGATGTCATGACCTGCAGCGGTTACTTGTCCTGATGTCATGTTGACGATGCCGCAGATAATGCTTATCAGCGTGGTTTTTCCCGCACCGTTGGGGCCAAGAAGCGCAAATATCTCACCGCGTCGGATATCCAGATTGATGTCGCTTAGCGCCTTGAAGCCGTCGCCGTAGGTCTTGTTCAAGTGTTTAACAGAGATATCGGGTTGCACGAGCGTATCCTGTGGCAGATATTTCGAAGCGCCGTAGTTTCTCATGGTCGCAGCCTATTAAGGAAGTTCTGACCGAGTCGGGACGCTCGGGGACGATGTTTTAACTGCGTTACGTCAGACCGGCGAAAAAGGCCCATATAATCACCGAGATTGTGTAAAATCGGCGTGGTCCAGTTTTATTCCAACGACAGAGTAGGGATTTGCCCATGGATTATGGCGAAAGCGTTCAGAAAGTTCTGTTGCGGAAAATCCAGAAAGCCGAGCAGGATCTGGTTCAGCTAAAACTCGATTACTGCCGATTTATCTACGGCCTGACACACAGATCGAAAGTGAGCGTGGAAGGCGTGACTTATTCTGTGCGTTCAGTGGACGTTGATTCAATGGAACGCCTGGAGGATGGCAGTTTTGGAAAACCATTGGTGAGCGGTGTGGCCGATGATAAAGGAGAGGAGTTGAAGGACCTTGGAACTGACTGGATGCTGGTCACTGACGCAAATTCGGTAACGTCCGGAAGCTGACCCCGCCTACACAAACGTACTGGATGTCACCGCTTCGTAGAGGCTTATCTCCCGGGGAACGAAGTGGTGCTTCTCCCAGTGCTCAGCCCCCTCAATGCCGCCCCTGTAACAGACCAGAAGCCCGGACGTGCCGGTAAGATTCCATACCACACCGAGTGCGTCCGGCTGACGGATGCCGAGTTTCCGACTTGCAATGTGGCTCACTAGATGCGCCAACATTTCAGGGTTTCGACCCACTGGCGTTGACAGTGCTGCAGCTGCGCCATAGAGCCAGGCTACGGCGTATTCCCTTACGGCAATGTGTGATGCCTCGAGGTCAAGTCCCTGTTCCCTACAATCACGCTCCTGGAGGCTTGCCAGGATGAGCAGCTTGCTGATCAGTTCGCATTTGTCCGGGTGATGAGCGGAATTCATTGAAGTGTCTTTCGATCTGCCACCCGAAATTTTATGCTGGAAATTCTGTCGGGACTGCGGCGTTGAGGTGAAAGAATCTGAGTTCAGAGCAGGGGCGAGGCGTTCGCTGCGAGCCAGAATCAGCATTCGAAATGCCAAAAACAGCAGAAGGGCAAACAGACCTATTTCCAGAAGAAGAATAAAACCGCTCATCATCAATTCCCGAACACTTTCGTCAGTGTTAATGCGTGAAACAGATTGTAACCAATTGTATCCCCGTAAAAGAAATACAATTGGCCGGAATGACGGCATGAATCTCCGGAAGTGTGATGGGGTATGCAGGCCTAGCAGGTGGGCATGGTCTGAAGGGCCAGTTTTCGGCGGATAAATCGACCGAGGATATCGATACCAATGTTCAGCAGTGCCGTGATCACGATGAGAATCATGGCCCGATCAAACTGGATGTTCTGGATGGCGCTGTCCACATAGAAACCGAGCGTGTAAATGCCCAGAATGCCCAGAATCGCGGTTTCTCGCATGATGATTTCCCAGCGATAGAAAAGAAATGCGAGAAACGAACGATAGACTCGCGGCACCAGCTCAAAGGTGTACCGATTGAAGCCCTTGGCAGCATCTGGCCTGAGCCGGATCGCGCTGGACTGTCTTCCAATTAAATGGCCAATGATCCCGCCGTTGTGAAGTGCCAACGCAACCACTGCGGGCAACATGGATGGCCCCCAAAGCTGCAGCAGTATGTAGGCAAGGATGTATTCCGGTGTGGATCGGACAATCACCAGAAACACGTGGCCGCTGGTGCGCCTGACGGGGCCCCCGAAGTGGGAAGAGATCAAGGGAAAGGCCAGGAGCGCAAGAATGCCCGTCGCGACCAGAGCGATCTGGGTGAGCACCACGGTATTCCAGATACCGGGGAGTGCTTCTGTCACGAACACGTCGCTCAGCCACATCAGGAGGCCTTCAAAGCCCTCGCCATCGCGAAGCGGGGAGGGGATGATGTCCTGCGTAAAGAATCGCTCTACGTTGCCCCAGACGATTGGGAGGCCTTCGCCAAGAAAGAAGGGCGCGCCCACGATGTAAATCGGCAAAAGCTTGGGCTTGACCCAGAGTGGAATAGTTGCGATCAGCACATAAAACAGGATCAGCATGGCACCGGCTTCTGAGTAGTAACCCTGAGAGAACGCAGACTCCAGGAAAAAGCCGAGTGTTGGCAGGCCAACAAAGCCCAGAATGGCGCTGGAGCGCAACCCGCACTCCAGTCGATATGCCGTGTAAGTCCGGATCTGGACCCAGCAATCCGGAATTTTGGAGTACAGGAACGCCGATATAACACCGGTACCAGGAGGTAGAGCGCGGCCTGGTGTGGGGTCCGCTTCTTCCAGAATCTCTGAATAGACCTTGGCGAATATGCCGGAGTAGGGAATGGCAATGGCTAACACACCGGTTAACGGGTGGAAGCCGAAGAACTGTAAAAAAATGAGAGCCCAGAAAAGCTCGTGAATAGCCCTGATAAAGGCACAAAAAATCCGGACGGGGTAAGCGCGATATACGAGCGCCAGAGCGAAGCCGCAAACACTGCCGAGCGCCACGCCAACAAAGGCAAATGCAATGGTTCGCAGCAGGGCGGTCGCGACGCCTTCCGAGCTGAAAAAGTCCGGCGTGAGAACACCCAGGAAAAATTGCCCAAGATCCTTCCAGGGATTTGCGGCCGTGATCGCAATGTCCGCGAAGAACAGCCCGATCAGCGCAATCGCTGTGAAGATAAGGCTGACACGGACAGTCGGAGACGACAGCATAACCATGATTAATACAGTGGAGCTATGTCGGCAGGTGTGAGTCGGTCGCTGTGCTCGTCGAGGGCGATCTGACCGTCCTGTATACCAACAATGCGAGTACAGTAATGCAGCGCAAGCTCAACGTCATGCAACGCAATGATGCTTGTGGAAAAGCGCTCTGTGAGCAATTTCATCACGAGATGAGCCATCGGGCCGTCAAGTGCCGACACCGGCTCGTCTGCCAATAACAGTGAAGCGTTTCGGAACAGGGCTCTTGCCACTGCGACCCGCTGCCTCTGGCCGCCAGAGAGAGACGCGGTGGGTACCCAGAGTTTTTCCGTCATTGAAAGCTCACCGAGCAGGGCTCTGACAGCGTCTTTGTCCTTCGCAAAAGGCTTGATCAGCGTCCAGGTATTGTACCAGGAGGAGTGCGCGTCCAGCTGGCCCATAAACACGTTGTGGAACACCGGAAGTGCGTTTACCAACCCCAGTTCCTGTGGAACAAGGGAAGAATGGCCATCCACCTGCTGGTGTATCAGGCTGATCAACGTCGATTTGCCTGCGCCGCTGTGGCCAACGAGACCAACGTGTTCGCCCTCTTCAACGTGAAGGGAGAGTGGGCCAATGACCCGCTCTCCCTCAAAAGACGCCGTTAGACCTGTAAGGTCAAATCCCGACATTAATCGATGATTCCAATCTGTTTCCCGACCACTTCAATCGGCTTGTAAGCATCGTTGGATACCGGGATAAACCCGGAGCGTGGGAAGCTGTTCAGGAGCTCTTTGTCTTTCATGTTGAGCAGAGCCTGTTGAACACGATCAGTAAAGCCTTCACCGAAGGTCTCATCTGCATCGCCACGGATACTCCACTGGTAATTCGGGTAGCTGGGCGTGGTCCAGATAACTTTGACTGCATCCATGTCTACGTTTCCAGCCTTGGTCTCTTTGTCCCAGACGGAGAAGTTGATGGCGCCAACCTCATAGGTGCCGGCCTCGACCAGGCGAAGGGTGCGGGTGTGGTTTCCACTGAAGCCGACGCGGGAGAAGACTTCATCCGGTGCGGCATTGAAGGCCTCCCGAATGTAGTACTCAGGAATCAGGCGGCCTGAAGTTGAACCCTTCGAGCCAAACGTGAAGGTTTTCCCCTTGAGTGACTCGGGCAGGGTCTCGCTTTCTTCCAGACCGGTCGATTCGTGGGCAATGATATGAGAGTAGAAAGCCTTGTCTTCTACGCCCTGAGCGATCGCTTGAGAACCTGGCACCAGCGAACGAGCCTGCACGCCGGAAAGACCACCGAACCATGCGAGCTGAACCTGGTTATTGCGAAAAGCAGAAACTGCCGCTGCGTAGGACTTGACCGGCACATATTTAACGTCGACATCAAGGTTTTCGGACAGGTAGTCGGCAATTCCGCGGAAACGTTCTACCAGCTTGGTTTCATCCTCATCAGGAATGGCTGTAAACACCAGAGTCTGTGCAGAAATGGATGCGGAGGCGGCGAAGGTAAGCAGGCCGCCAACGGCCAATTTCCGTATCAAGTTCAATACCATTTTGAAAGATCCTTGTTTATTTTGAGGTTGTACCTGAACCTACCGCCAGTGCCGTTGGATCAGGAAATCCAGCATACCGTTATTTACGGAAACACTGAACATCGATACGATTTAAACCAATAAACAGCCTTCGATCGGCAGAAAAAAATCTCCTTCTGGCAAGACTCTCTGATGCATATCATTCTGATCACTCCCGCGCCCGTAGGCTCCAAGGCCGGAAATCGGGCCACGGCAGAGCGTTGGCAAACCCTCCTTGGCGAATTGGGCCACATTGTAGAGGTTGTCACGGAATATCAGGATCAACCCTGTGATTTGTTCATCGCACTGCATGCCTGGCGAAGCCACGAAGCCATTGTGAGATTTCGCGCAGCCCATCCTGACACGCCTCTGATTGTCGTGCTCACAGGCACCGACATCTATTTCCATCAGCATGAGTATCCGGATGAGACTCTGGAATCCATGACCATGGCAGATTGCCTGATTGGCTTGCATCGCCGCGTCGCTCTGGATATCCCACCACGTTTCTCGGGCCGGCTTAAGACGGTTCTTCAATCTGCGGAATCGCCGGAACCGCCATCTGAAACACTCGAGGATCGATTCGACATCTGTGTTATTGGCCATCTTCGAGATGAAAAGGACAGCCTCAGGGCGGCCAAGGCTGCAAGGATCCTGCCTGAGAGTTCGCGAATTCGCGTGATTAATGCCGGTAAGCCCCATACCAAAGTCTGGGAGGCGAGGGCGGTTGAAGAGCAGGAAAACAACCCGCGGTTCGAGTGGGTTGGCGAGCTGGAAAAGTCGGAAACGCAGTTGCTGATGCAACGTTGCCGCGCGATGGTTATCAGCTCGGTGATGGAAGGCGGGGCCAATGTGGTTTCCGAAGCCTGCCGGTTAGGACTTCCCATTCTGGCATCGAACATATCCGGCAACCTTGGGCTTCTGGGAGACGACTATGAAGGCTATTTTAAAACCGGCAATGAAGAGGATCTCGCCCGCCTGATGATGAACATTGAGACCTCCGGGGACTACCTGGCCCGCCTGACAGACCAGGTAACGAAATTAGCCCCGGCATTCACGCCAGATCGTGAGCGAGAGGCACTGGCTGACGCCATTCGGTACGCCGTGGCTACCCATCGTCTTACTCCACCAGCGAAATAGGCTCAATCGGTCCCGACTCGTCCTGAGGTAAGATTCGCCCGATAACAGCGGTATGTGGATAGCCCAGGTTTTTCAGTTCCGCGACGCATTCGTCCGCTTTGTCTGCCGGAACGCTGGCCAGAAGGCCACCTGCAGTTTGCGGATCGAAAATTAGTGGATAGCGCGGGTGTTTTACCCAGCGCTCCTGGTCACGAATTCCCCGGCGTAAACGGATATTGGCCGGTTGCAGTGAGCTGAGAATCCCTGCCGCAGCTGTTTCCTCTGCTCCGGGCAACATTGGAATGGCACTGAGGTTCAGTTCTGCATCCACGCCTGACGGACGTGTCATCTCTACCAGATGGCCAAGCAAGCCGAAGCCTGTGACGTCGGTGCAGGCCTTGGAGCCAAACCGGTGCAGACACTCGGCGGCCGCTTTGTTGGATTGAACCATCGACGCAAGGGCGGAGTCGATCCAGCGCCCCTTGGCAGCCAATTTCGCGTGCGCTGCGAAAAGCGTACCGGTGCCGATTGGTTTGGTGAGAATGAGTGCATCGCCCGCTTTGAGCCCGCCTTTGCTCATCACATCGTCTGGATCCACCAGGCCGTTGACTGCAAACCCGAGAGCGAGTTCTTTGCCTTCGCCTGTATGGCCGCCAACCAGCGCGCATCCGGCCTCATTTAAAACTTCCACCGCGCCTGACATCATCTGGAAGACCACATCTTCAACCTTCGACTCGATGCCATAAGGGACCGTCGCAACGGCGGTAGCGCTCTGCGCTTCGGCGCCCATTGCAAAGACGTCGCCCAATGCATGGTTGGCCGCAACCCTGCCAAACACATAGGGGTCATCAATAAAGGCCCGGAAGAAATCCACGGTGTGCACCACGGCTTTTCCCGGCGGCACTTTGAGAACGGCTGCGTCGTCAGGTGAATGCAGACCAATGATAATGTCATCCCGTTCAATAGGCTTCAGCTCGCCCAGTGCACGGGACAGAACGGTACTGCCAACCTTGGCTCCGCATCCACCACAGCGCATGGCCACGGCAGATATTGCCTGCGATGCTTCCTCCGGATTCTGCGCTGCACCGGTATCCGGTAGCGCAGTCGATTCCTTCATCGGCGGAAGATCGTTGAATTTCGCCATGAAGCGATGATCAATCCAGTTTTTCCAGCGCCAAACCCAGGAACCGGAAAAGGCTGCATCGCCTCTGGAAGCAATGGCGTATTTATCGCCTGTGCTGATCAGGGCGAGCCACTTTTTCTGGGGGTAAAATGGCTTTGTTGCTTTACCAAGCGCCCTGCGGCGCAGGTTGTCGGCGAGGGGCTTACCCTGACGAACGGCGAAAACGCCAGCTTTCTCTCTGGGATGTTCTATGACGTTGGCGATATCACCCGCTGCGAAGATGTCGTCGTCGCTTTCCGTTTGCAGCGTGTCTCTGACCCGCAAAAATCCACCATCGTCTAACGCAAGACCGGTTTTCTCCAGCCATGCAGGCCCTCCTGCGCGCGTGACCCAGAGGATCTGATCCGCTGAGACGGTTTCTCCGCTCTCCGTCTTGAGGGTTTTTGCGTCGACGCTCGACACGGGCGAGCCCAGATGGAGATGAATGCCCCGTTCAGCCAGGGTCCGCTCGAACAAAGCCCGAACTTTAGTGTTGTGAGTCGGCAGGATCTGCGTGTGCGCATCGAATAGATGAAACGTCAGTTGGTCCGGGTCGTGACCACGTTTTGACAGTTCGTTTTGAAGCCTGAACTGCATGGCCAGTGTCAGCTCTACACCTCCGGCACCAGCCCCGACCACCGCAACGCTCATGGGGCCATCGTGGTTTTCGAGCTTGGACAGCAGTGACAGCCACCGGTGATTGAAACCATTTATGGGCTTCACCGGGACAGCGTGCTCGGACGCGCCGTCGACGTCGCTCACCCGTGGAGCAGAACCGATATTGACGGAGAGCAAGTCGTAGGGAACGGCAGGCCTGTTCCGGCAAAGGACTTTTTTGCCGGAACGATCAATCCCCACAGCTTCATCGCGATAAAAGCGCGCACCCGCGAACTCAGCAAGCTTGCTGAGATCGATGTGCACCTCGTCGTAGCTGTAATGTCCAGCAACGTAACCAGGTAGCATTCCGGAGTAGGGTGTGTGGGTGTCTCGACAGATCAGGGTCAGGCGGACACCAGGCACCGGGTTCATTGCAAAACGCTTTAGAACACCTACATGGCTGTGTCCGCCACCTATCAGGACAATGTCCCGTAAAACAGGTTGGTCAGTTTGCTGCATTAAAGAACTTTCTTGGCCTCTGCGCTAAACGTGTTAAAGCCTTTTACGTTAGAAAACGCTTTTAGCTTTTCCTGATCCGCTGCGGAGGGGTTGGCCACCTGATCGATCGAAGTAATGCCGGCCTCTTTCATTTTCTTCGCTGTAGCCGGACCGATGCCCTTGATTCGCGTCAGATCGCCTTTGTTGGCCGCCTTGGCTGCCGGAGCTGCCTTTTTAGGCGTAGCTGGCTTTTTGGGCGCAGCTGCTTTCTTCGCGGCAGGTTTGGCTGCGGTTGTTTTGCTGGCTGCTGGCTTTTTTGCTGCCGGTTTTTTTGCAGCTGGCTTTTTCGGAGCTGCTTTTTTGGCGGCAGGTTTCTTGGCTGCCGGCTTTTTCGCAGCAGGCTTTTTGGCTGCCGCTGAAGGCTTTTTCTTGGTTGGCGCAGGCTTTTTGCTGGCGATGCCAAGCCGATCCATCACGCTGTTCTGTAGCTCATGGAACTCGGTCATTCTGCGATCGAACTCGTCTGAAAAACGCTTAACTTCGCGTTCCCGAAGTTCGTCCATATCCTTGAGAAGCTTTTTAACTGGCTCCTGGATTTGATTCTGGACGCCATCAAATTGTTTCAAGGCGTCGTTGATCATTTTCTCGATCTGCTTGGACGTCTTTTCGAACTCTTTGTTCACCTTTTCAATGACTTTATCGATGTTCGCCTTACTCGCTTTCTTGCCCATAGGATTGGTCTCCTGAGGTTTCGATGATCGTGAGAGTGTAGGGTCAGGCCGTTTGCCGTGCACTGGACGATGGTCCTGTGGAGCGCCTTGATTTTAACGACTGCTTTTTCTTCAAAACGTCGCGGATGCGACGCAATTTGCCAGAAAATGAAGAGTCATTTCCTCCGTTTAATTCATAGAAATCAACAGAATAGAAGAAGTTGCTACAGTGCTTTCTACGCTCGGTGACAAGTCCGTTGATACCGTCCGCGCGGATGTCATCAAACGGCATTTCCATAACCAGATCCAGAGTAAGCGTGTCGCCCGGTTCGAAAAGTTTGTCAGTTTTCATAATGCAGCCGAAATCGTCCAACTCAAACAGGGCAGCTTTCACGCGTTCGCGTCGGAAAAGCCCAAGTTTGACTTGGAACTGAGCAAATAGATCGGGCAGTGCTTCATTCATCGGTATCAGATTCATTGATAAAGGGCATCCAGCCGCCACTGATGAGAGGCTTTTGGCCATGGGTTCCGTTTCTAAACAATAGCCATGCAATCAAGGTTTGGCAATCCGCTCAGTACCATACGTCGCAAGATTCATACGGTTTTTAGGTCCGCAGTGTTTATTTGGCCTTTTTTGGTCCCTGAATATGGTAAATGTCGGTACGCCGATCTTTCAGGTTGGTGACCGAGCCCTCGTTCCGAACCAGTTTGAGTTTCTCAAGATCCATATCAGAGAACATGATCATTTCTGTATTCGGCGTTGTTTCTGCCATAACGGCATCGTGAGGGAAAGCAAAGTCCGAGGGCGAAAATACGGAAGACTGCGCGTATTGCACGTCCAGGTTTTCGACCTTGGGCAGGTTTCCAACGCTACCGGTGATGACCACATAACATTCGTTTTCAATGGCACGGGCCTGGGCGCAGTGGCGAACACGCAGATAACCGTTCTTAGTGTCCGTCCAGAAGGGCACGCAGATAATATCCACGTCTTCGGCGGCGGCCAGGCGACCCAGCTCCGGGAATTCGATGTCATAGCAAATCATGATGGCGACGCGGCCCGCGTCAGTATCGAACACTTCAAAGTGGTTGCCGCCTTCGATGACCCAATCGCGACGCTCGTGGGGCGTGATGTGCACTTTACGCTGTTCGTCGACGCGACCATCGCGATGGCAGAGGTATGACACGTTGTAGACGCGATCATCTTCGAGCAGTGGCATAGAACCGGTAATGATATTGATGTTGTAGCTGACCGCCATTTCAGACATCTGATTACGGAATTGCTCTGTGAAGCCCGCAAGGAAACGTATGGCGCGTGTCTGATCCATCTGATCCGTCAGGCCCATTAGCGGAGCATTGAAGAATTCGGGGAACAGGGCGAAGTCGCTTTTGTAGTCGGACAATGCATCGACAAAGTATTCGACCTGCTCAAGAACTTCATCCACCGAGGTAAATTCACGCATTTGCCATTGAACAGCGCCAAGGCGGACCTGGGTCTTCTTGACGTTGAGAACTGCTGAGGGCGGGGTGTACAGGATGTTTCGCCATTCCAGCAACGTGGCGTAGCCCTGGGATTTCTCGTCTTCGGGCAGGTACTTGTGCATCAGGCGAGTCACCTGAAAGTCGTTAGACAACTGGAAGGTCAGGATTGGATCGTAGATCTCTTTGCGGTCCACTCTCTGGATGTAGTCCTCTGGTGAGTACTGGTCGGAGTATTTGTAGTACCCGGGAATCCGACCGCCCGCCAGAATCGCCCGCAGGTTCATCGAGCGGCAAAGTTCTTTCCTCGCCTCGTACAGACGACGCCCCAAACGGTATCCCCGATACTCGGGATGAATGAAAACATCCAGTCCGTACAGCGAGTCGCCTTCTGGGTTATGCCAGATTTTTTCGTTACGAAGGATCAGGTCGTCATAGGTGTGAGGGTTACTGAACCGCTCGTACTTTACGCAGACTGTCAGCGCCACCGCGACCAGTTGGCCGGACTCCTCGATACAGATCTGGCCGTCGCTGAAGTTCTCAACCAGCTCGGAAATGGTTTCTTCGGGCCAGGCGCCACCGATGTCGTCATAGACCTGGTCCATTAGGGTTTGAAGCTGAGGGTAATCGGCGGTTTGGAGATTACGAAGATTGAGATGCAGTTCTTCGTGGGCCATAGAGGCGGCTCCCATGGGATCGGTTGAGTGAGTACTAGCTTAATTATTAATCAAAAAGCGCATTTTATCAGATAGCACTAAAGACTTCGCAATGCGGGCCGAAGACCCTTACAGATATTGATTATCCGAGCCCCATTGTTATGAGGGCTTGGAAGCGCCTCTCAACTAAGGAAACAAATCATGAATCTGAGTTTTGGGCAGAAACTGCTCGCTGCCTTTGCTGTACTCCTGATCCTTGTCATGGCCGCATTCACTCTCACCAGTAACGCCCGTCTCCAGGACACCACGTCAACGTACGTCGATGCATTGATTGATGATGCGGTTGCACAGAGCACCGCAAGTATTGCGGATTGGCTGAACACCCGCCTCGATATGACCACGTCCACGGCCAAAGCGCTGGAATCGGCAAGAAGCAAAGAGGAGGCAAGGGTGGTTCTTGCTCAGGCAACAACCGGAGGCGGTTTTATTGACGTCTACGTTGGCAGGGATGATGGCCTCATGCTGATGAAAAGCGATAAGGCTGAATCAACACTGCCTGATGACTTTGATCCCCGTGTCAGGCCCTGGTTTAAAAAAGCAAAGTCGCTCGGGACAGCGTCGTACACGGCGCCTTATCAGGACGCTGGCACTGGAACAACGATCATTTCATCTCTTGCACCGGTAATGCGCGGTGATTACGCCGGTGTTGTCGGTGGTGACATTGCGCTGAAAACCATCGAGGACCTGCTCTCTACCATAACCCTGGCCAACACCGGGTACGCAGCATTGATCAGCAGCAATGGCGATGTATTGTTCCACCCGGATAGAGCGCTTGTAGGCTCCAACATCAAAACGCTGATCCAAGCAGCGCCAAAACTCAATGGTGAGTCTCAGTCGTATATCTCTGAGGACGCCGACTGGCGGGCAAGTTTTCACCCGATTGAAGACGCCCGTGGCGTCGACTGGTATCTCGGAACCTTTATCAATGAAGACAAACTCAATGAACCGCTCCAGGCCGCCCGCATTGGTGGCCTGATTATGGCGCTGATTGGACTGGTGATTTCTCTGGGGCTTTTGCATCTCGGTATTCGGTTCCTGATGTCGCCAGTAAAACGTCTAACCGGCGCTATGGGTGCGATTGCCAGTGGTGATGCGGATCTCACTCAGCGCCTGGATGACAGTGCGAACGATGAGTTCGGACAATTGGCAGCGCAGTTCAATAAGTTCGTCAGCAATATTCAGACGGTGGTGACCGATGTTCAGAAAGGAACAATTGAATTGAAGAACAATGTCACCGCTCTGCGTGACACTGCCAGCAAAAGCCGGAACAGCGTTGAAAAACAGCAGGCAGAGATCGATATGGTAGCTACTGCAATCAACGAGATGTCCGCGGCGGCAGGTGAGATCGCACAGAACGCCCAGCAGACCGCTGACGCATCGAGCTCCGTCGATGAAGAAAGCCGGGAGTCTCTGGAAACCGTATCGGCTTCGCGGGACGCCGTGCAGCAATTGTCGAAAGAGATCAGCGC
Source organism: uncultured Marinobacter sp. (assembly GCA_964632565.1). Lineage (GTDB taxonomy): Bacteria > Pseudomonadota > Gammaproteobacteria > Pseudomonadales > Oleiphilaceae > Marinobacter. Next base: position 168,865 of record CAZWEP010000001.1, read on the forward strand.
CGCAACCGAGGTTATCGACAAATTAGGCAAGGATGTCACGGATATCACCTCTGTACTGGCAGTGATTCAGGGGATTGCTGAACAGACCAACCTGCTTGCGCTCAATGCAGCCATCGAAGCTGCCAGGGCAGGTGAGGCAGGTAGAGGTTTTGCGGTGGTAGCCGATGAAGTCCGGAATCTGGCCAGGCGCACTCAGGACAGCACGGAAGAAATCAACAACATGATTGAGCGTCTGCAGAGCGGTGCGACAAACGCCGTTGAAGTCATGCAGGCCTCGACCGCAGTCTCCAACGTGAGTATGGAAAAAGCTCAGGACGCGATGGATTCCCTGAACCGGATTGCCGAGTCGATCACCTCCATCAGTCAGATGACAACGCAGATTGCGACGGCATCGGAAGAGCAGACGTCCGTCACCGAAGAGTTGAACGCCTCTATCATCCGGATTGCTGATCAGGGTCAGGAGGCAGCAACTGCAGCCAGCGAGAACGATGTCTACAGCAGTGAAATTGAAACCATAGGGACAACGCTGAACGACAACGTGTCACGATTCAGAGTCTGAGTTCACTCCTTGAGGCTGCGGTCAATTGTGTCACGCAGTTCTTCAAGAGTCTTTTGACTGATTTCCCAGGAGTCGCGGGAAATGTAGGGATTGTCCAGCGCGAGAATGGTTCGGGAACCCAGGTTGAGTTCACGAATAGCGCGACCGTAGTAAGTGTCCAGGTACGTTGAAAAGCTGCCATTCTCGATGGCACGGTCGATGCCAAGTTTCAGGCGCTGTGCCAGCTCCTGATTCGAGCGACTGACAAAAAGGTACGATGGCATGGTGTAGGCAAGCATCAGGCTCGGCTCGATGACGTAGCTGTCGTTTTGTTCCAGTTCCAGATCGTAAAGGACCTCGCTGACGCCGCGAGCAAAACACTCGAACCGGTCATTGTCTATCATGCCGAAAAGGATCTCATAACGGGAGTGGGTCACAACCTTGATTCCATTTACCTGTAACACACTGGTGTCGGGCCAGTGTGTTCCCTGACCAATGCGAATGCCGCTGTCGGCAAGGTCCTGAATACTGGTTATGTCCTTGAAAAGCGGTAAGTCGGCTTTTTGCACTATGCAAACTCTCAATCCAAGCAGCCCACCATCAATCGGGATGGGAATCGCATGAAGCTCCTTTTCACGGGTAACACTGCTTGCCACATTCGCGACGTGGACAATATCCGAGTGAGATTTCGCCAGCTCGTGGATGGCTCGGCCCTGAGACATTTCAGGGCTTCTTAATATTTGAAGATGTCCATACTCCGGGGTTTGTTTCAGGGCAAGCTTGACCAGGCTGCGTACTTGCGGACTGTCAAAATTGCGGTACCACAAAATGACGGAAGATTCGCGCGAGTGTTCAGGTGCTTTTTCAGCCGCGCACACCGGATTGAACACCAGAAGGAGCCAGCAAGCGTTGATTATCAAAGCGTGGTGAAACAGTCGGGTGATCATCCGCTCACAGCCCTGGCATCCTTTGCCGTACAATTAAAGCATCCGTCCTTGTTTGAGAGTAGATAGCAGTGTAGATGACTTCTACGATCCCAGCATCAAAGACAATTTGAAACACTATAAAATCGGAGTCTGACCATGGCATTGATCGATAATCTAATTGGCGCGACTGGCCAATGGGTAACGGAATCTGATCCGGATGCAACGCTGCGCACGCCGCTGAAGTGGTTAAGAAAGGCCAGCGGGTACGCCGCCGTGAACCGTATTATCGGGCTTTCAATTCCGTTTGCGCCTCGAAACGGGTTCCGCGTGGAAGCGCTCAAACCAGGATACGTGCGGGCTCGCATTCCCCTGAAAGGCAACAAGAACCATTTTGGCAGCCTTTACGCCGGTGCTTACTTCCTGGTCGCCGAGATCCCCGGCGGAGTGCTCACATTGTTTGATCTGGGGCCCGCTTACACCCCGATTCTCAAAGAAATGAGTCTCCAGTTTTTGCAGCCGGCAAACAGTGATGTCACTGTCGAGTTCACGCTCGACCAGAAAACCGTTGGCGCCATCAAGCGTGAAGCTGATTCATCGGGTAGGGCAGCCTTCGAGCTGCATGGCACGTTGACCGACGAGGAAGGGACCCACGTAGCCTCATCGGTTGCTCATTACCGGGTTCGCAAGAAAGGGTTCAAAGCTGCTGAATAACGTCCAGAAACTGCTGGCCGTACTTTTCCAACTTGGCGGCGCCAACTCCGTTGATCGACGCCATTTCCTCAAGTGAGGCAGGCCGTTTCTCCAGGATTTCCATCAGGGTGGCATCGTGGAAAATGACGTAGGGCGGCACACCTTTGTCATCGGCCAACTGCTTTCTGCGGCTTCTGAGCGCTTCCCAACCTGACGGGTCGGTAATATGATCCAGGTTTTTTCCACCGCCCCGCCGAGAGCCGGATTTCCCTGACCGTCCAGGTTTGGTAATCGGATCTTTCCGAAGCTTTATGTCAACATCGCCTTTCAGCAGTGGGCGACAGCTTTCAGTGAGCTGGAGCGCGCCATAACCGTCCGGATCGGCCCTCAAGTGACCATTGGCAACGAGTTGCCTGAATACAGATTTCCATTCGTTGGCGGACAGTTCTTTTCCGATGCCATAGGTAGAAACGTTATGGTGGCCGGACTGCAGAATCCGTTCATTTTCAGAGCCTCTGAGAACGTCGATGAGATAACTCACCCCGAAACGCTGACCGGTCCGGAAAACACAGGAAAGCGCTTTCTGAACGGCAACACGACCGTCCCAGGTCTCTGGTGGATTCAGGCAGGTATCGCAATTACCACAGGCTTGTTCCAACTGGTCGCCAAAATACCGAAGCAGCACCTGGCGCCGGCAATGAGTGACTTCACACAAGCCCAGCATTGCATCCAGCTTTTGCCTCTCGACGCGTTTAAAGTGGTCGTTCCCTTGTGAACCCTCCAACATTTGCCGCAGCTTGATGACGTCCTGAAGCCCATAGACCATCCAGGCGGTCGATGGTTTACCGTCGCGGCCGGCACGGCCAGTTTCCTGGTAGTACGCTTCCAGGCTTTTGGGCAGGTCCATGTGCGCCACAAAGCGAACGTCGGGCTTGTCGATCCCCATGCCAAAGGCAATGGTAGCCACGATAATGACGCCGTCCTCTCGCAGAAATCTCTCCTGGTGCCTGGCGCGTGCATCCGAATCAAGGCCTGCATGATAGGGCAGTGCTGCGTAGCCACGTTCCTGAAGCAGCCGCGCCGTTGCATCGACTTTATTGCGGGACAGGCAGTAGACAATCCCACAATCGTTTGGGTGCTCAGCCTGGATAAAATCCAGTAACTGCTTATTCGCGTTGGTCTTTGGCGCAATCCGATATTGTATGTTGGGCCGGTCGAAACCGCTGATAAAGTGCCTGGCTTCGGAGAGGGATAAGCGCTCGGCGATTTCTGCACGCGTTCGCTCGTCGGCGGTGGCCGTGAGCGCAATTCGTGGCACGCCGGGAAACTCGGTTGCCAGTCGACTGAGTTGTAAATAGTCGGAGCGGAAGTCGTGCCCCCACTGGGAGACGCAATGGGCTTCGTCGATGGCGAACAGAGAAAGCGACGCCTCTTTGAGCAGACTCAGGGTCCGCACCTGAATAAGACGTTCAGGGGCGCAATAAAGAAGGTCCAGTTCCCCGGTCATGAGCGCATTTTCCGTGGCCTGCGCCTGCTGGACGTCCATTGTCGAATTCAGAAATGCCGCTTTTACGCCAAGCTCTTGAAGCGCAGCGACCTGGTCTTGCATGAGAGCAATCAGCGGAGAGACCACAATGGCGGTCCCGGTTCGAACCAGGGCCGGCACCTGGTAACAGAGTGATTTGCCGCCTCCCGTTGGCATCAGTACCAGTGCATCGCCGCCGTTAACCACTTCCTGAATGATGTCGCCCTGAAGCGGACGAAAGGATTCGTATCCAAACACCCGGTGCAGGACTTGCTCCGGGGATTCGCCAGTGGTTTCGGGTCGCGTTGTGCTTAACTGTTCAAAATCCATTGCGGTAGAGACCTGGATAGCGATGACTATGCGGAGTTGCCCCGATGGAGGGCGAATCGAACCGCGCATATGGTAACAGAAACCGGGCGCGGAATCGGAAAAGACAATCGGGTCTCTAGAGGTCTACAATACTCGTTTTTCTGCGCTTTAACGAAAAGGACACGCATGCAGGAATTTGACGCCATTCGTCCTTACTCGGACGACGAAACTCAAGCAGCTATTCAGAATCTGGTCGAAGACGCCGAGTTTCTGGATATGATCGGCCGTTTCAAGTCGCCGACGCTTGCCAAGTGGGCGCCCGCGCTTTTAAGAAGCTGGATTCGTCGATGGCTGATTCGACATTTCGGGGGCCTCACCCGCATCAATGACTTGCAGGCTCGTCTATCCGGTTACGTGGCCGAGCTGGTTGAAAGTACAACCAGCCGGGTGACTCACAGTGGCTTGGAGCATCTCAACAAGAATGGCGCCTATCTTTTCATATCCAACCATCGGGACATTGTCTTTGATCCCATGGTTGTCAATTTCCTGCTGTTTTCAAACGGGTTCAACACCACGCGAATTGCCATCGGCGACAACCTTTTGTCCAATCGGGTGTTCGCCGAAATGATGCGCCTGAACAAAAGCTTTGTGGTCCGGCGAAACATGACCAGTCCCAGAGAAATGCGCGATGCCTACATGACTCTGTCGAGCTTTATCAATCACAGCATTGACCATAATGAAAGTATCTGGATTGCCCAGAGAGAAGGGCGGGCGAAAGATGGCCTGGATGTGACTGATCCTGCCATTATCAAGATGTTCCATATGAGCCGGAAAAAAAGCGATTTGAGTTTTGGTGAGGTAATGAACCGCCTTCACATTGTTCCGGTATCGATTGCCTATGAATACGATCCGTGTGACCTGGATAAAGCCCGGGAACTTGAAACCCGGGCCAGAACCGGGAGCTATAACAAGTCCAAAGATGAAGACACGGATTCGATCATGAAAGGCCTGACCGGTTACAAAGGCCATGTCCATGTGCATTTTGGCAAGCCCATCGCTGATGCTGAAGATACGGCGAAGGAGTTCGCCGCTCGTATCGACCAGGAAATGCACGCCAATTACCATCTTCACGCCTCGAATCTGGTGGCTTACCAGACCCGGGCGATCCACCCTGATACCCACGAAACCGAAGGGTCAGTGAGCGATTCTGTGGTGACGGCAGAAACCTGGTCGCCAGCGGACATGGAAGCTGCGGAAGCGGAAATGGAGCGACGCCTTGAAAGTTGCAGCCCGGAAGCACGCCAGTACCTGTTGGACATGTACGCCAATCCGGTCGTGACGGCTCTGGAGGCCAACCAACAGCGAAAAAACACCAGCGAATGAACCGTTAACTGAGCGAGGATGTTTGTGGAAGATCTTAAGACGATTGAAATCGAGACCAATCCGAATCCGACCGCGTCGGTCATCTGGCTGCACGGTCTGGGCGCCAGCGGCCACGATTTCGAACCTGTGGTGCCGGAACTCGGGCTCCCCGACGGAGCGGCGGTGCGCTTCATCTTTCCTCATGCACCAAACCTCCCGGTCACCATCAATGGCGGCATGGTGATGCCCGCCTGGTATGACATCAAAGCCATCGACATCGATCGTACTGTCGATACCGAGCAGTTGATGGCATCCGCGGATGCAGTCGCAAGGCTTGTGGATCGGGAAATTGAACGAGGCGTGCCAAGCGAGAATATCGTGATTGCTGGTTTCTCTCAGGGCGGTGCTGTTGCCTATGAACTTGGGCTCAGTTATCCCAAAAAACTGGCGGGCATCATTGCGTTGTCCACTTACTTTGCGACAGCGGCCACCGTGAAGCTGTCAGACGCCAATCGAAATATTCCGATCAAGGTTTACCACGGCACCTTCGACCCCATGGTGCCCGAATCGTTGGGCAAGATGAGTGTTCAGAAACTGAAGGAAATGGGCTACGACCCGTCGTACGAAACCTATCCGATGGAGCACAGCGTGTGCATGGAAGAAATCGTAGACATCGGAAAGTTTCTCAAACAGACAGTGCTTTGATCAGCTTTTCCAGAATGCCGGTGAGAGTACGATAACCACACTGAGGATCTCGAGCCGGCCCATCAGCATTCCAATCGACAATACCCATTTGGCTGCCTCTGGTAGCGGTGCAAAGTTACCGGCGGGCCCGGTAATGTCGCCCAGTGCGGGGCCAACATTGGTCAGGGACGACAGCGCTGACGAGAGGCTGGTGGTGAAATCCAGCTGCATGGATGCCAGCACGACGGTGATGGCAAGCAGCGACAGCAGGAAGATAAACGTATAGGCGATCATGGACGCGATGATTTCATCGCTGACCGCCCGGCCGTTGTAATTGCGCGTCAGCACTGCTCGTGGATGCAGAAGTCGCATCAGCTGCTCTTTTAGCACCAGTAATGACAACTGAAAGCGGAAAATCTTCATGCCGCCGGAGGTGGAGCCAGAGCAGCCCCCGACAAACATCAGGAAGAAAAATAAAACGAAGGCCAGTGGACCCCAGGCCGAGTAATCCTCTGAAGCATAACCCGTTGTCGTGACCACCGAGGTGACGTTAAACAGTGTGGCGACATAACCATCAATCAGATCAAAGTTGCCATCAGCAATGTGCCACCGATGTGCCGTCAGCAGGGCGGGGACCGTCAACAGAATGGTAATAAACAACCGGACCTGTTGGTCGCGAAAAAGCACACCGTGCTGGCCATGCATCTCCCGGACAAAAAGGAAGAAGGGGAGACTGCCAATCATCATGAAAAAGGTGGCTTCCAGAAGGATCAGGTTGGAATTGAATTTGCCCATCGACAGGTCGGAGGTAGAGAAGCCGCCAGTAGCGATGCTGGTAAGGCCGTGATTAAACGCGTCGAACAGGCTCATTCCAGACAGCCAGTAAACCAGGACCGCCACAACCGAAAAGCTCAGGTACACCACCAGAAGTCCTCGGCTCAGCGTTTTCATTCTTGGAAGGGCCTTGTCGGTCCACTCTGAGGATTCTGTTGCAAACAGCCGCATCCCCCCAACACGCAGGAAAGGAAGTACGGCGACGAACATACCAATGATGCCGATGCCCCCAATCCATTGAAGGATGGATCGCCACAAGAGGAGATCCTGATCCATGGTGTCCAAGCCGGTCAGTACCGTTGCTCCTGTGGTTGTTATGCCTGACGTGGCCTCAAAAACTGCCTCTCCAACCGTCAGGCCGAGGTCACTCAGATAAAAGGGCAAAGCGGAGATCAGCGAGATCACAAACCAGCTGGAAACGGTCAGAACGAACATGAAGCGGGGTTTGAGATCGTGTGCCGAACGGTGGGTCGCCAGGACACCCAGAGTGCCGGCTGCCAGACATATGCCCGCGGATTCGACAAAGGCAAGCCAATTCGGGGCTTCAGAAGTTGCCAGAAGAATCACAGGTAACGTCATGAAAATACTGACAAGTATAAACATGATGCTGACGATGAAGATGACGGGACTCAGATTTCTCAAGGAAAGCCACTCGAGCCGGCACAAAGGAATGGGCGTCAGAATACATCCGGGCTGCACCTTTCGCAAGGTGGAACCCCCGTCATGTCAGGGTCTTACAGCTTAATTCAAGACAGGTAAATTTAAGGTAAAGCGGGCTCCCAAAGCTGGTTTTCACTGTTTGGTCATCACATTCTTGCTGAAAATGCGGATCAATTTCGGGAGACTTAACATGAAAAAAATACCTCTTCTGATGATTTATGGCCTCGCAATCCTCGGGGCCTGGTCTTCAACGAGTCAGGCCGACCCCTACCGCTCAGGCGCTGAGGTGTATGCCGGGGTGAACTATAACTTCGTGGCGATCGACGACGGCTGGGATCGTCTGAATGTAGAGACGATTTCAGGCAAGATTGGCGCTCAGCCTCACCCATTCATCGGCATCGAGGCACGATTTGGCTTCGGCGTTGGGGAGCATCAACTGGACGGCGTCAATTATGAACTGAACAATACCTTTGGAGGTTATGCGTCACTAAACCTCGCGAACGGTTCTCCGATTACCCCTTATTTCCTGCTTGGCGTTAGCAATATCGAAATCGAAGCGACATCAATCGCTGGAACAACCACAGAGGAAGACTCTGACTTCTCCTTCGGTGCAGGTGTCGAGATAGAAATGGCACCTGGGCTGGCTGGCAACATTGAATACCTGAACTATTACGATAATGGCACCACGATTGTCGACGGCGTAGGCTTGGGGGTGACGTTCCGTTTCTAAGGCGAGGCCTGTCGGAGGACCTTTGAATCACCTTGCGCATCTTTTCCTTGCACCCGACTCAGCGCTTCACAGAATTGGGGCGCTGATGGGTGACTTTGCCCGAGGTGTCGACGTCTCAGCATTGTCTGTTCCTGTGAGGGAAGGCCTTGAGCATCATCGGGCAGTGGACGTGTTCACTGATAGCCACCCTGAAGTCATTGCCAGTAAGAAGCTGTTCTCGGCGCAGCGCCGCCGGTTTGCCGGTGTCGCACTTGACGTGCTTTACGATCATTACCTGCTGCAAAACTGGTCCGAGTTTAGCCACATCCCGCAGGATGAGTTTATCGACTTGGTCTATCGAGAAATGCAGCAGCACAACCACGCGATGTCTGCCGAACAGCAAATAGTCACTGGACGTATTGTTCGATATGACTGGTTCCGTTCGTACCGGGATCTTTCAAACGTGGGCTTCGCTTTGGATCGTGTCGCCCAGCGCATCCGTTTCAGGAACCGATTTGATGGAATCATTGACGAGATCCGCATCCATGACGAAGAGCTCGAAGAGCGTTTTCTTAGATTCTTTCCAGACCTGCAGCAGTATGCCAAAAGCTTCTCCAAATAGACAATCTTTTAGGAAATGTCTACACTGAGACTAAACGCTCGGTTTCAGGTAGTTTTATGAATACTTCCACAGCAACCCGGCATTCCGCCGGAAATGACATTGCCATTACGGGGCTTAGAACCGTTCTTGCCATTCTGGAGAAATGGGGGTGCAGTGCGGATCAGGCTCAGAAGATTCTTCAGGTTTCCCGTCCTGCCTACTACAAATACAAGAAAAGGCCAGAGCAAGCGAACCTCTCCAGGGATCAGATTGAGCGTTTGAGCTACGTTCTGAACATCCACGCGAGCCTGCGGACGTTATTCGAAAACCCGAAAAACGTTTATGGCTTTATGTCCCTGAAAAACGACAACCCGTTTTTTAATGGGAAAAGTCCGCTGGAAATCATCGGAAGCGGTCAGTTCGGTGCTCTCTATGAGACATTTAAACGGGTTGATGCGCTCAGAGGAGGGCTCTGGTGACGGAAACGCTGCCGCCAATTATTAAATTGGCTCCGTTCACCGGGTTTCGCCTCGTTAATTCCAAATTTCCGCCGATCAATCTTTTTGACGATGTCGCGGATGAGGATGAGTTTGAAGCTCTCTACGAGCTTCAGGCGCTCACAAACCCCCGCATACAGACCGAGATTGGCAATCTCAATCTGGTCAAGCAGTCTGATATTCCTTTCGGGATAACTGGCTGCTCATACGCTACGAGTCCCTTTACACATGTTAACCCGGACGGTAGCCGTTTCAGCGATGGCCAGTTTGGCGTGCTGTACATGGCCGATTCCGTTGCGACGGCGATTCAGGAAGTCGCTTACCATCAGGGGCGCTATTGGGCGGGAGTCCAGGGGCTGGATTATGACCGGTTCGTGTTTCGCGGGCTTAGAGTCAAAGTTGGGGAGGAAGAGTGGCACGACGGCACATGTCTGGATCGCAATCATTCGATCTATGATCCAGCGAGCTACGCCGCGTCTCGGTCGTTTGGCCGAACATTATGGAAATCGGGTTCAGAAGGTCTTCAATACTGGTCGGTGCGCCACCCCGGGGCGATTTGTTGGGGCCTCTTCACGCCAAAGCGCATCAAGAGCATCATTCAGGGCGCTCATTTTGAGTTTGTCTGGAATGGAGAGGCTATCAGCAGCATTCACCGTTTAAGCCGGGTGTGATGATCTTCCTCTTCATGGAAATTGCGCTGTTGCTCGATGTAGCCCAATGCATCGACGTTCAGGGGTAGATGCAGCGCTCTTTCAATATCCGCACGACGATAGCCAATGTCGGTCAAAACGTCATCGGGCTCCTCTAACAGCGGTAGAAAGGTTTTTCGAAATGCCTGACGCCGTGTAACCCTCTTTGTCCAATTATTCGCAGCCTGAAAGAAGTGGCCAAAATGGCCTTTATGAGAGAGGTCTGTTGCTGGCTGTTGAGTTGAGTTCATGACTGCCTCCCGATCCCGCGTTGACGACTCCTTATCTGACCACGTCAAGGCAGGATTTGACCATTAGCGGAACCCGCTATTCGAGTGACGAAATACTGGAGGGATTTATGCTTCTGGATTATGTTGATGTATGGGGAAGGGCGCTCTACCCAAACAGGAAGGGAGGGCTTCGCTATGTACTATCAGCGTCTCATCAACGGTTTTTGGATTGGCCTTGTTCTTTGTTACAGCGGCTTGGGGTATGCGTCAGAATTTGCAGGCTCTGAGAGTTGTAAAGGTTGTCACGCAGAAATTTACGAGCAATATCGCCTGACTGGCCACCCCTACAAATTGCAGCAAATCAGGGGCAAGCCACCATCTTATCCTGACAATACTTCGCCAGGTGTCCCGAATCCACCGACCAGCCATCGTTGGGAAGACCTCAGCTACGTGATTGGCGGTTTCGCCTGGAAAGCGAGGTTCATGGACAAAGAGGGCTTCATACTGACCGGGCCCGACCGCCAATACAATCTGGCCAATTCAGACCTGGGGCTATCCGCACACTGGACAGCGTACGAGGGGGAGGTCCCGGGCCGCAAACCCTACACCTGCGGAGGCTGTCATACCACTGGCTGGACACCGACAGGCACCGCCGGCCCGCACCAGAACGGCTTGCCGGGCATTCACGGAACCTGGATTGAGGCTGGCGTGACCTGCGAAGCCTGCCACGGCCCAGGCGCCGCCCATGTTGCCGATCCCGTAAACGTTGATCTGAGCACGGCTGAAAATTGTGGCAGTTGCCATTCCCGCGGCGACGTCAACGCAATCGACGCCAGTGGTGGGCTGATCAGACACCACGAACAATACGAAGATTTGCTTGCGTCACCGCACGAGGCACTTGCTTGCGGCAGCTGCCACTCTCCCCATCAAAGTACGGTGTATGAAACCGGTGGAATTCAAAGTGGAAATTCCAGTTGTATAGGGTGTCACTCCAACGTGGAAATCGCACTGGAAAGCAAATCCGATATGGCTTGTGCATCCTGTCACATGCCATTGGTCGCAAAGTCTGCCGTTTCAGACACGGTCGCCTTCAAAGGAGGCTCCGTTCCCAGAGGAGATCTTCGAACTCACATCCAGCGCATCACCCTGGATCCAGATTGGCGCATGTTTACAGACGATGGTCAGTTTGTGCGGCTGGACAGTGAGGGAAGAGCGCATCTCACTCTGGATTACGCCTGCATGTCCTGCCATACAAAACAGGACCTTGAATGGGCTCGGGCAAACGCTGGTCGAATTCATGGGAAGGTAACGAAACATGAGTAACGCCAGGCAATTGGATTGCTTATGTTAAAACGACCGCCGAAGGAAACCATCGGGAAAACCTTTGCCGTGGCTTTCGTGGTGGCGGTTTTGTGCGGAATTGTCGTGTCTATTGCCTCTGTGATGTTGCGCCCTAACTATCTTGCAAATCTTGAGGGTGAGCAGCGTGAAACCCTTTTACAACTGCTGGACAGCCAGCCAGGGCTAATGTCGTTTTTCGACACCGAGGCCGCCAAACGCATCGAGGAGGTGGTGGTCGAGCTTGAGTCGGGGAGGGTGATCGGGACGGACGAATTGGAGGAGTTGCAGGAGCACGCCCACGGCAAGCTCATGGAACAAACTGTACTGATTCCTCCGGCTTTTGACACCGCCGACCTGCACCAGCGTCCACGATACCTTCCGGTTTATGTGGTTGGGCAGGAGAATGCGCTCGAGATGGTCATTTTGCCAGTGTATGGAAAGGGCTATGCGTCCACATTAAAAGGTTATCTGGCAGTCAATGTAAGGTCTGAAACGGTGGCAGGACTGAGCTTTTATGAGCACGGTGAAACACCCGGGTTAGGCGCGCGCGCAAGTGGTAGCGAGTGGTTGGCTCAATGGCAGGGGAAGAAAATTTGGGATGCCACTGGTGACGTTCGGGTTGGTGTTGCCCGAAGTGGGCTGCCGGCGGATCGACCAACCGCGATCTACGAAGTTGACGCAATCAGCGGTGCGACCGTAACAAGTCGGGGCGTTCATCGATTGGTTCGGTTCTGGCTCGGAGAACACGGCTTCGGCCCGTTTCTCAAAAAAATTCGCACCGTCGATCGCTCGGTCCACTTGCTCCGTGATGCCCGTACCTGAGACGCTGGGAACTCATCGCCTTTTCGCCAAGGCGTCAGCGTTTAACAGGAAAAAGCATGACCTTTGAGCACCTTATTCAAATTAACGATCTCAACAGGCCCGATTTGGGCATGCTAAACCGATTCCAGCTCTGGGAGGGGTTGATCCTAAGGGCGCGTCGTCCCGATAAGTTTCTTGTGGGCGTCGAAGAATTTGAGATTCTGGATCAGGGGCCTGATTACCTCAAGCGCTGGATCCAGTTGCCGGGTGTACCCGTGATAGATGAGGTGCGTTTTTACCCACAAACGACCATTGAATACAAAACACAGCCAACCGATGAAATGCCGTCTGCATCTTTAACCATGCACATTGAAGAGCCCGAGCCTGATTCAATTTTCGTTCGGTTTGTCTATTCGACGACTAGTATCGAAGAGAAGGGCGATGCGATGGAGTACGACTCGTATCTGCAAGAGGCTTATATCGCAACAGACATAGAAACTATTCAAATCATTCGGGAGCTTGCCGCCACCGGCGTTTTCTAATTGGTTCAGCCGACGCCGTCCCTGGCGCCGGTAACACTCATTCCTTCCAGAAAGGCTTTGAAAATTCCTGTTCGGCCTCAGCGCGTGTGATGCCGATATCCTTCAGCAGATAGTCTGACAAGCCCGCCAACTCCCTTCGAGTGCGCCAGTTCTGGTACCAGGACTTCAGGATTTTGATAGGCCTGAATTTGCGGGCCTTTGTTTTCGTGCCAGACAGGCGAGTGCCTGAGGCGAACCTTTTACCTGCTGCCTGAAAATAAAGAGCTGACATTGCTGTTTCCTCCAATGATTAAGTTCAATGTCAGTTTTCCAATCTTCCAGCGCCTGAACAAACGGGTTAAGCTCGTCTATACTTAATATTAAATTAAGTATATCGGTTTGTTTGGAGGTTAATTTGCAGAAGCTGCCACCCCTGAGAGGCCTGCAGGCGTTTCGTTTAGCCGCGCGAGAGCTGAGTTTTAAAGCATCAGCAGAGGCGCTGAACATTTCCCAGGCTGCGGTGAGCACCCATATCAGGGGTTTGGAAAACTTTCTGGGTATCAAATTGTTTGTGCGTTTGACCAGAGAAGTGCAATTGACTCGGGAAGGCCGGGAACTGGCTGGATACATCGAAAGTGGTTTTCAGGAATTTGAAAAGGGCATCTCACTGTTTTCGCCTGATTCGGCTCCTGATCGCCTGACCGTTGCAACTGTTCCTTCCTTTGCGACCCGTTGGCTTGTTCCGCGACTGGGCCGGTTTCACGAGCTGAATCCAGGCCTGACTCTGAGTCTTCTGCCAAGTCTCAGCCTCGTGAACTTTCAGGGGGATAACGTCGACCTTGCTATCAGGTTCGGCGCAGGCGAATACGAGGGCCTGGAGTCCAGAAAGTTGCTTGAAGAACGCCTGGTGCCGGTGTGTCATGAGCGCCTGATTGAGGGGAAAGACATAACCCCAGAGAAGATCGCCGGGCTACCGTGGTTGATCGACGAATCTGTCGATTTACAAAAATCATGGGAAGCCTTTCAGCAACAACTGGGCGTCGCGATACCGGAAAA
>CAZWEP010000002.1:0-51944 GCA_964632565.1 uncultured Marinobacter sp.
AACGTCCAAATATGCAAGCCCCGGTTCCGGTTAATCTTGCAGGTCCGAATTGTGCGAGCCACTCCAGGCTTCGATGAACCTCAGGATACAGTTTTCGAACCACATCCTCACAGTCATTTCGGTACGTCGAGGCGTCTCCCTCAAAAGCGGGCGCTATTTTGATTCCGGGGGTGTTTCTTGTCAACCCTTGCTCGGAAAAAATCTCCTTAGTGCTTATATCACAAGGAGGTTTTACAACGAGGTACCAATCTTCAGAAGGTGACGCCGGAGTCAGCTTTTCACCAACGCCTTCACCCCAGGCCGAGTGTCCATGGACGAACACAGGCACGTCCGCCCCCAGGGAAAGACCGAGTTCCGCAAGTTCGGTCAGGCTGAAGTTCAGATTCCAGAGTCGGTTCAGTCCGACGAGAGTGGTAGCGGCATTGGAACTTCCGCCGCCCAAGCCCCCGCCCATGGGGAGGCGTTTTTCAATGCTCACAGTTACACCCGGTATCGGGTCGGGTGCAGCGTTGGCCAGTGTTTGCGCGGCTTTGAAAATCAGGTTGTCTTCGTCGGTTACGCCGGGCACCGGGTTCGCCAACACAATCTGGCCGTCGCTCCTCGGCGTCAAAGTGAGGGTGTCGCCATAATCCAGAAACTGGAACAGGGTTTGGAGCTCGTGGTAGCCATCCTGCCGACGTCCGAGGATATGCAGGAACAGATTCAGTTTGGCCGGTGACGGAAGGGTGAGGCTGTTCACGGGGTTGTCTCGTTCAGGCTCTGCCAGTCAGCAATCACCAGGCGCACGCGCTTCTCGCCGTTGACCGCGGTCAGGCGGGTTGGCAGTGGTGGCACGTCCGAAAAAAAGGTGTCCCACCGATCGTATCGGATCTCCCAGCCCTGCTGGCGGATCATGACCAGTTTGCCCTCAGGGTCGAACAGCAGACGGGCATCGCCATTGTTGCCTGGCAGCCCCTTCACCCATTGAGGAAGATTGCCAAGTGGTAGCTGCCAACCGGTGGCGGCATTGACAAGTGATTCCGGGTCGCCGGACTGGTAGCGGTCCCCGCTCGGAAGTGTCAGATCGATGAAATCCGGCGTCCCGCGCAGGCGAGTGCTGCCCATGCCCAGAAAGGAGGACGACAGGGCGATGTCGTAGGCGCCGCCTCGCTGGGTCCACTGGTTAATCAGGGCGGTTCCGCTGTCAGAGGGTTGTCGCACGGCGAGCTTTCCCGTGAGCTGCCAGCGGTCGAGTTGCTCCAGTCGGGCTCTGTCCGCAGGCCAATGCGCCGGTGCTTCGTCAGTCAGACCCTCAGGAAGGGGTTCAACGTCGAATGACGCGCAGCCGCTGAGAAGGATGAGAGTAGCGGTTAATGTAATTAGCCAACGAATCACGGTGTTTGTTGTCCCGTCAGTCGCTCAATGGTTTCGCGCAGTATCGGATGTTCCGGGGCTTCCTCCAGCCCGTCTTCCCAGATGACGCGGGCTTGGCTGCGATCACCGGTGGTCCAGAGGACTTCGCCCAGATGGGCGGCTACTTCCGGGTCCGGGAACGCCTCCCAGGCTTCGGTCAGGTAACCCAGAGCCCGTTCGGTGTCGCCGAGCTGGAACAGAACCCAGCCCATGCTGTCCAGGATCGCAGGGTTTTGCGGGTCCAGTGCCAGTGCCTGTTCAATGTATCCGAGGGCTTCTTCATGGCGTTCGGTTCGTGTCGTCAGTATGTACCCCAGTGCGTTGAGGGCCACTGCGTTATCGGGATCTGCGCTGATAATGGTTTTGAGATCGTCTTCCGCCTCGGACCATTGCCCCTTCGAATCCAGCATCATGGCGCGGGCGTAGCGAAGTTGGACGTTATCCGGGTGCTCTGCGAGGGCGCCGTTGACCGTGCTCAAGGCCATTTGCTCCTCGCCGCGCTCGCGCAACAGGTTGAACTCCAGAAGCCAGAAATTTTCAGACTGTTTGGGGTTGCCTTCCCGGAGTCGCTGAATGGTCGCCAGCGCGTCCTCCAGGTCACCCTGTTCCGCTCTCAGTTCACTGGCCCGGGCCAGGGCAGGGAAGTAGTAGTTACCCTTTTCTACGTTCTGGTAGTAACCGATGGCCTGTTCCCGGCGGCCATCCTGATCGGCAATGCGGCCGAGGTAATAATGAGCCTCGTCGGTGTGATGTCCCTGCTCGATAAGTTGGGTGAGTTCCTGTTCAGCGAGTGTGTTTTCGCCATTTTCCAATGCTACTAGCGCGTGCGAGAGCCGCAGGCCGGGCACAGCGGGAAAACGCTTGACCAGGCGGTTGAACTCATCCTGGGCAGCTTGCAGTTCACCCTCTCCGATCAGCATGCGGCCGTACAGAGTGCCCATCTGGCGGTTGCCAGGAAACTGGCGGGTGTTACGCAGAAGAAAATTCAGCGCTTCCTGCGACTGGCCAGTCTCGTAGAGCAGATCGCCTTTCAGGATCAGTGCCGGCTGAAAATTGGGCTCTTTTTCGAGCAAGGGTTCGAGTTGGTCAAGGGCCTGGCGTGGTTCGCCCGTCACCTTGAGCAGCAGGGCAATACTGTACTGAAGCTCGGGTGTATCCGGGTGGCGCTGCTCCATCTGTAGGTAGAGTGCCAGTAGCTCCTGTTGCTGCTCTACCGGCAGGTTTCCTGCCATGGCGGCCAGACTGTCAAAGTCGGCGTCACCGCCCAGGTCCATAATGTCTTCCATGTGCCCCAGAGCTGTTTCAAGGTCGTTCTTTTTCACAGCCTGAATGGCTAATACCCGGTGCGCTTCCAGGCTATTGGGGTCCAGCTCGAGCCACAGGTTTGCTAGCTGGCGCTGGGCATTGTCGGCATTCAGTGATTGGGCAATCCGCATAGTGCGCTTGATCACGCCCATGTCCCGAGACTGCTTGGCGGCTTTCAGGTAGTTCACCAGCGTAACGTCATAGCGGCCTCGTTGCGCGGCGACCTCGCCGGAAAGCAAAAGGTAGAGTACTTCTGGTTCGAAGTTTCCGTACTTGATGTCTTCTTGTGTTTCCGGCTTTGCAGGCTCCGGTGTCGGGCTTGCAGCGATGTTTTCGTCTGTAGAGTCGCTTTTCAACGCGGCACAGCCTTGGAGCGTAAGAACAACCAGGCCGGTGACAAGCAGTAGAGCAGGCTTTTGCATGCAGTATCCCGTAATCTGTGAACCCGCGTTCGGGCGAGGCTAAGGGTCAAGGCTGTATGATGGCACAAGCGTTCAGGCTTGCCCAACCTGTCCTGTCCTTCGGTATGTGGGTGCTGAATCTGTCCGCAAATACCGATCAGGGGTGTGTTTCGGGTGGCGGCGTGCTCTCCCGGTCGTTAAAATGTAGGTTCAATTTGTCTTTTTATGGCAGCAGTAATCGTCTATGGCTCTGGTCACCCTGGGAATAAATCATCGCACTGCGCCGCTTGAGCTGCGGGAGCGCGTGGCATTTACGCCAGAGCGGATGGCGGAAGCCTTCTCGGAACTCAAGGCTATGTCCGGCGCTTCCGAGGCGGCGATCCTGTCTACCTGTAACAGGACGGAACTCTACCTGGCGGGTGATGACGAGTGCGTTTCAGCGGTTCAGCGCTGGCTGGCAGGTTTCCACAACCTTGAGGCGGCGGATCTGCAGGAAGCGCTCTACGTTTACCGGGATGCCGAAGCCGTCCGGCACGTGATGAGGGTGGCCGCAGGTCTGGATTCGATGGTGCTGGGTGAACCGCAGATTCTTGGGCAACTGAAAGATGCTTATGCCCTTGCACGAGAGCATGACGCCAGCGGCTCTTTTCTATCCCGGCTGTTTGAGCACACTTTCTCGGTCGCCAAGCGAGTGCGCACCGATACTGCCATCGGAGAAAATCCGGTGTCGGTGGCCTATGCCGCCGTGAGCATGGCAAACCATATCTTTTCGGATATGTCGCGCCAGAAAGCGTTGCTTGTCGGCGCAGGCAAAACCATCGAGCTGGTTTCCCGCCATCTGGCCGACGCGGGTGTGAAGGATTTCCTTGTGGCCAATCGAACGCTGGAGCGCGCCAAAACGCTTGCTCAGGCCCGTGGCGGTAAAGGCATCCTGCTGTCCGAGATTCCAGAACACCTGGCAGACGTCGACATCATCATCTCTTCCACGGCCAGCCCTCTGCCCATTCTCGGAAAGGGGGCCGTTGAACGCGCCATCAAGCAGCGCAAACACCGGCCTTATTTTATGGTCGATATCGCGGTGCCCCGGGATATTGAACCGGAAGTGGCCTCTCTGGCCGATGTCTTCCTGTATACCGTTGACGACCTGCGTCAGGTCATTGAAGAGAATGTGCGTTCTCGTGAGGGAGCTGCCCGTGAGGCTGAGAATCTTGTTTCCGATGGCGTCGATCAGTTCCTGAATCAGTTGCGGGCGCTGGATGCGGTTTCCACGCTAAAGCAGTTTCGTGAGCGAGCAGAGACGCTACGTGATGCGGAAACCGAAAAGGCACTGCGCGCCCTGCGCAATGGCGCCGATCCAGAAACAGTACTACGTAGCATGGCCCGCGGATTGACCAACAAACTTCTTCACGAGCCATCCGTTCAGGTCCGCAAGGCGACCACCGAAGGCCGGCCGGAAGTGACCAACTGGCTGAGAGAACTCCATCAGCTGGACGCGGCAGAGGCCGACGAGCCCACAATCCCGGAAAAACTATGAAGGCATCCATTCAGACCCGACTCGAGCAGCTCAACGACCGCTTCGAGGAGGTCAGCGCGTTACTGAGTGACCAGGGCACCATTGCTAATCAGGATAAGTTCCGGGACCTGTCCAAAGAATTCGCCGAGATAGAACCGATCGTTCAGTGCTTTCAGCATTGGCAGCAGGCGCAGGCAGACATGGAAGAGGCGGCGGAGCTGGCACGTGATGGCGATGCTGAGATGCGCGCGATGGCCGAAGAGGAACTCTCTGCGGCAGAAAAGAAGAGTGAAGAGCTCGATGAAGAGCTTCAGCGTCTGATGTTGCCCAAAGATCCCAACGACGGCAAGAACGTGTTCCTGGAGATCCGCGCCGGAACCGGGGGCGACGAAGCCGCGATTTTTGCCGGCGATCTGTTTCGGATGTATATGCGTTATGCCGAGCGCCATCGCTGGCAGGTGGAAGTTCTCAGTGAGAGCGAAGGCGAGCACGGCGGCTATAAGGAAGTTATCGCCCGCATTGCAGGTGCCAGCGTATACGGCGCGTTGAAGTTCGAGTCCGGCGCACACCGCGTGCAGCGGGTGCCGGAAACAGAATCTCAGGGCCGTATCCATACCTCCGCCTGTACCGTGGCCGTCATGCCGGAAGCAGACGAAGCGGAGGCGATCGACATTAACAAAGCGGATCTTCGAGTGGATACCTTCCGGGCGTCTGGTGCGGGTGGTCAGCACGTCAACAAAACGGATTCGGCAATCCGGATTACCCATTTGCCAACCGGTATCGTGGTGGAGTGTCAGGAAGAGCGCTCACAGCACAAAAACCGCGCCAAGGCCATGAGCTTTCTGGCGTCGCGACTTCAGAATGAAGAAGCGGAGCGGCAACAGAAATCCATGGCCGAGACCCGCAAGAGCCTGGTGGGCAGTGGCGATCGGTCCGAGCGCATCCGGACCTACAATTTTCCTCAGGGCCGGGTGACGGATCATCGGATTAACCTGACTCTGTACAAGCTCGACGAAGTTATGTCCGGAGATCTCGATGCCGTAGTCGGGCCTCTTCAGCAAGAACACCAGGCCGACCTGCTGGCCTCGTTGGCCGATGAATGATTCCCGTCTTTCCTGTGAGCTGCTGATCCGTCAGGGAGCAGGCGCGATCGGCGGTGACTCGCCACGTCTCGACGCCGAACTGATCCTGAGCTTTGTCACGGGGTGGTCGCGAACCGACTTTCGGGCATGGCCGGAGCGAACACCTTCTGATGCTCAGAGTCAGGCTTTTAAGAATCTGATTGATCGTCGTAGCCGGGGGGAGCCGGTCGCTCACATTCTTGGAGAGCAGGAATTCTGGTCATTGCCGCTTCAGGTGGACGCGTCGACATTGATTCCTCGCCCCGATACCGAATGTCTTGTTGAGGCAGCGCTTGAACTGGTGCTCCCGGACGACGCCAGGGTTCTGGACCTTGGCACCGGCACCGGCGCGATTGCCCTTGCCCTGGCCAGTGAGCGGCCGGGATGGCGAATAAGCGCAAGCGATGCGTTTGAGGACGCAGTGGCGCTGGCCACCCGAAACGCTGAACGGTTAGGGCTGACAATCGAGATTCGCCTGAGCCGCTGGTTCGAGCAACTTGTGCCAGAGCAGTACGATCTGATTGTCTCCAATCCCCCGTACATAGCAGAAGGTGATCTGCATCTGGGGCAGGGTGATGTGCGATTTGAGCCCGAGTCTGCGTTGGTGTCCGGCAAAGACGGTCTGGACGATATTCGCCATCTGATTGCAGAAGCGACCCATTGGCTCCGGCCGGGTGGCTGGCTGGTGCTCGAACACGGATACGATCAGGCTGAAGCGGTTCAGGAGATCTACCGGGAGGCCGGCTATGCAGCGGTCGAAACCCGTCAGGATTACGGTCGCAGAGATCGCTTCACCCTTGCCAGATGGTAGGAGAACGGAGGAGTACACCTATGCTGAATGATGAAGAGTTGCTCCGTTACAGTCGTCAGATTCTACTGCCGAACTTTGACATTGAGGGGCAGGCGCGTTTGAAGTCGGCCCAGGTGCTGGTTGTGGGCGCGGGCGGCCTCGGTTGTCCGGTGGCCTTGTATCTGGCTGCTGCTGGCGTTGGGCATCTGACGATTGCAGACGACGATCAGATCGAACTGGCCAACCTTCAGCGACAGATCGCATTTACCCAAAGTGACCTTGGCGAGCCCAAAGCAGATCGCCTTTCGGACCGGACTCGACAGATCAATCCTGGCGTTAACGTTGTCGCCATTGGAGAGCGCCTCGAAGATGAAGCGCTCCAGCAACAGGTGTCTGCTGCCACGCTGGTCGTCGACTGCTCCGATAACTTCGCTACACGATTCGCCCTTAACCGCGCCTGCGAGGCGGCTAAAGTTCCCCTTGTGTCCGGTGCGGCCATTCGGGGAGAAGGGCAGCTGAGCGTGTTTGACAGCCGCGATCCGACCAGTCCCTGTTACCACTGCCTGTACCCTGAACAAGGCAATGAGGAACTGACGTGTTCCGAAGCGGGCGTGATCGGCCCGCTGGTAGGAATGATCGGGGCTTCCCAGGCTATGGAAGCCATCAAGGTGATCACCGGGGTGGGAAGGCCGTTGATCGGCCGACTGTTGATTCTGGACGCCTGGCAGATGGAGTGGCGGGAGATGAAGCTGGCGCGTGATCCGGATTGTGCAGTCTGTGGAGGCGCCAGCCGCAGCTGATCAGCGGCTATGCCTCCGAAACTCACTCAAATCACTCTTTCTTCAAAGCCTGGAATTTCTCAATCGCCGCCTTCCGGCTTTCTTTCAAATCGACGATTGGTCGCGGATAACCCTTTGGAAGCACGCCCTTTCGGCCCGGCTCGTGAATCTGCTTGTTGTCGAATTTCTCCAGTTCCGGCACGTAATGCCGGATGAACTTGCCGTCCGGATCGAAGCGCTCGCTCTGGGTGACCGGATTGAACACCCGGAAATAGGGGGCTGCGTCTGTGCCTGTCGAAGCACTCCATTGCCAGCCACCGTTGTTTGAGGCCAGAAATCCATCAGCCAGTTTGGACATGAAGTAGGCTTCGCCGAGGCGCCAGTCTATGAACAGGTTCTTTGTGAGAAACATGGCGGTAATCATGCGCAGTCGGTTGTGCATCCAACCGGTCTGGTTGAGCTGACGCATGGCGGCATCAACAATCGGAATGCCGGTCTGCCCCTGTTTCCAGGCCTCAAAGTTTGCTCCAGGGGTGTTCCAGACAAGGCTTTCTGTGTCTGGTTTGAAAGCTCTGTGCATGCTCACCCGGGGATAGTGGTAGAGGATATTGATGTAAAAATCTCGCCACGCAATTTCGTTCGTCCAAGTACCCAGTCCTTCCTGATTACCGCCGTTGGCCTGTTGCTGTCTGGCGGCGATCAGGCACTGTCTGCCAGAGAGAATGCCGCTGGCCAGATACGGCGACACCACACTTGTACCGTCGACGGCAGGCAAATCCCTCAGTTTTTTGTAATCGCCAGCCCGTTCGGCAAGAAAGCGTTCGAGCTGATCATGGGCCGCCGCTTCGCCGGTTTTCACCAGCGCCGGTGGAGGCTCCGGGAACTCCTCGGGGAAATGCTCATAGCGTGCTGGCTCGACTGCATCGCCTTGTGGCTGGGGTTCGGGAAAGATCGTGGGCTGATGGTCGTCAATCCATTTTCGCCAGCTGCGCGAAAAGGGCGTGAAGACGGAGTAGGGCTCATCCTGCTGAGTCAGAATACTGCCGACGGGCGCAACGGTCTGGTCCCGGTATTTGCTCACCTCAACGCCTAGCTCGTCCATCGCCGGTTTGAGTGATTTGTCCCGCCGCCTTTCGTTAACTCCGTACTCCTCATTGAAGTGAATATGCCGGATACTCAGCTTCCGACACAGATCCCCGAGAACGTCAACGCTGGCGTTGAAGTCCGGAGCCTCCAGAAACGTCATGGGAATGCCCAGTTCAGCGAGTCGTTGGGACAGTGCGTTGGCATGATCCAGAACAATTTTGACCCGAGCAGGCGACCAGTCGTGTTCCTTCCATTGCTTTGGAGTGACGATGAAGCAGGCCTGCACCGGTTGCCCGGTTTTGCAGGCCGCCGTGAGAGCGGCATTGTCGGCAAGGCGCAGGTCGTTTCGGAACCAGACGAGCTGTGTCATAGCAGATCCAGATTTGAAATCATGGGTTTATAGGCGGCCGGAGGCTGTTGGTTATTCGCTGCCAATGGCTGTTTGGATTATAGTGAGTTGATAATCAGGCAGGAAACCAGACAGGAATGATGGCGAAATCAGACGCTGAAAATCCCATGAGGAACGGTGAGTGGTCGTTCCCCTATGAGCTTCAGGTTGGTAGTACGCATTACCATGAGTTGAGCCATACCGCCGTGTGGGTGACCCTTCTGGAGCACGAATGGCAGATTCGTTACGAGAGACAGCCAGAAGACGAGAACCGGGATCAATGGTTGCAGGCCATCCGGGCCGAGCGACCCGAGGGCGACCAAAAGGTTCATCGTTTTGTTCGAACAGACGGTTCGAACACCCTCTGCTATCTGCCGGTCATGTCGGAAAGAGCAATGGTGATTCGTCCTTATCATCCACTGACGCTGCCTGCAGACAGTGAGTGCACCATTTATGTGGGCACCCTGGTTTGGATGCGAATTCTGGTGGGGGAGCAGCGGGCGCCATTGATGGAATTGCCGCTGGCGGACCCGACCATGACCTGGGTGGGACGGAATACCATGGAAGGGGAGCTCTGTTATTCGGCGGCCACGTTCGCTCGTCTTGACCTGGACCTGGTTCCCAAGCGCCCTTGGCGCGCGATCACGCCCGTTCGTATCCGGAATCGTCAGGATGAACCGCTTTTGCTGGAGCGATTCAGCCTGCCGACGCCCTTGCTGTCCCTGCATCAAAATCAGTTGGGTCAGTTATGGACGCCCAGGGTAACGGTGACCTGCGAATCCGGGATGAGCTCGGCCAGGCTCAAAGTTGATCAGTCATTGATTTCTGCGGCAGGTGAATGCAGCCGGATCTCCGAGGCCCGCGAGCAACCCGCCCGTGGCGGATTGATTCGCGCTTACGACCGCATGTTTGGTTAAGCCCATTCTCAGGTAATTCGACGGAGCGTCATTTTTGCAAGAGCAACTTGAAACCGGTTTTACTGCGTTCATCAACAGCATCGCCTGGGGTAAGTGGATTGGTGTCTGTTTCCTGCTGATATTGGGTGGGGTCCTGGCCTCGCTGGCTGGGCGCATGGTCGTGCGCTTTATGCAGGATCGGGCTTCTCGACATCACACGGTGATGTTCCGGCGCCTGGTCTTTTACGTGGTGCTGGCGGTCTTCGTGATTGCAGCGCTGAGAGAAGCTGGATTCTCTCTGGAAGTTGTCCTGGGTGCGGCTGGTATTCTTACCGTAGCGATCGGCTTCGCGTCTCAGACCTCCGCTTCAAACATGATCAGTGGGCTCTTCCTGCTGGTCGAAAAACCGTTTGAAATTGGTAATGTGATCGAGGTGGATACCACCATCGGCGAGGTTGTCGCCATTGACATGCTCAGTGTGAAACTGAGAACGCCAGATAACCTTTACGTCCGTATCCCGAACGAGACCCTGATCAAAACGCAGGTTATCAATCGGTCCCGGTTCCCGATACGACGTTTGGATCTGACGGTGGGCATCGCCTACGCCGAAGATGTCAGCCGTGTTGAGACGATATTATTGGACCTTGCCCAGTCGAGTCCGTTCAGCCTGGAAGAGCCCAGGGCCTTTGTGCTGGTGACCGGCTTTGGCCCATCGTCAGTGGATTTGCAGTTCTCATTCTGGCTGCCCAGTGACCGTATCCTCGAAGGCAAGAGCCAGATGATGGTCGCGATCAAGAAGGCGCTGGACGATCACGGAATTGAGATACCCTTCCCGCATACCAGTGTGTACGCTGGAAGCCATTCTGAACCTTTCCGGGTGGAGCTTTTGCCACCGGGGCGTTCAACCACATCGGGAGAATCGGATGTCGACCACAAAGGATGATCATACCGGAGCAGGCTTAGCGAACGTTGAGGACAAGCTCCCACTCGGTTGGCGCGAGTGGGTGGCATTACCCGACTTCGATATTGGCCGCATCAAGGCAAAGGTGGACACCGGCGCCAGAACCTCTTGCCTTCATACTTTTCGGACTGAGCCATACACCGAAAACGGTCAGAGAAGGGTAAGGTTCTGGGTCCACCCGGTGCAGAATGATCTCCACAAAGTCGTTGAATGTGACGCGGCTATACTGGATGAACGAAACGTCTCGGACTCCGGTGGCCACCGGGAATTACGCCTGGTGATTGAGACAAATCTTGTGATTGGTCAGCAGGTCTGGCCCATTGAAATGACGCTGACCAACCGAGACTCCATGAGATTCCGAATGCTGCTTGGCCGAACTGCGATGGCCAGCCGCGCTTTTGTGCTTCCTGAATGTTCCTATCTTGCCGGTGAGCCGGCTCTAAGGACGAAAGAATGAAAATAGCGATACTCTCGCGCAACCGTCACCTGTACTCGACCCGTCGACTGCTGGAAGAAGGCATCAACCGCGGCCATGAAGTACGGGTGATTGACGCCCTTCACTGTTCGATGAATATCACCTCGGCGGATCCCAGAATCCACTATCACGAAGAGGTGCTCGAAGACTTCGACGTGGTGATACCCAGGATTGGCGCCTCGGTCACCTTCTACGGCACGGCGGTGCTCCGTCAGTTTGAAATGATGGGCGTTTTCCCGTTAAACGAGTCGGTGGCGATTACCCGTTCCCGCGACAAACTCCGTTCGTTGCAGTTGTTGGCGCGCAAGGGCGTGGGTATGCCGGTGACCGGTTTTGCCAACAAACCGGATAACGTGCCAGAGCTGTTGAAGATGGTTGGCGGTGCGCCGGTTGTCATCAAACTGCTGCAGGGTACCCAGGGGATCGGCGTGGTACTGGCTGAGACCCGCAAGGCCGCCGAGAGTGTGATCGAAGCCTTTATGGGGCTCAAAGCCGACATCCTTGTGCAGGAGTTCATCAAAGAGGCGGGCGGCGCAGACATTCGCTGTTTCGTAATTGGTGACAAGGTGATTGCAGCGATGAAGCGTCAGGGGGCGGAAGGAGAATTTCGCTCGAACCTGCACCGGGGCGGCAGTGCCTCGCTGGTGCGCATCACGCCCCAAGAGCGACGCACCGCCATCCAGGCTGCCAAAGCGATGGGGCTCAATGTGGCCGGTGTCGACTTGTTGCGCTCCAGTCGTGGTCCGCTGGTGATGGAAGTGAATTCCTCTCCAGGTCTGGAAGGTATTGAGAATGCCACCGGTAAAAACATCGCCGGGATGATCATCAACTGGACCGAGAAGAACCAGAAGCCCTGGAAAACTCGCACCAAGGGCGGGGGCGGCTAGGATGGCTGCACGGGCTCCTTTTGTCATTGCCGATCACGAAGTACGGGCCGGAACCCGTCAAACGGTAGAAGTGCCGGTCGCCAAGCTATACACCCACACGCCTTTGCACATCCCGGTCGAGGTCGTCCATGGCAGACGCTCAGGGCCGGTACTGATGGTCTGTGGCGCGATTCACGGTGACGAGATCAACGGTGTCGAGATTGTTCGCCGTGTGCTGAAGAATTCGGCCCTGCGGCATTTGCGAGGCACCCTGGTGGCGGTGCCCATCGTCAATGTGTTCGGGTTTGTTCAGCGCACCCGATATTTGCCAGACCGTCGCGATCTCAATCGCTGTTTTCCGGGCACCGAAAGCGGCTCTCTGGGGGGGCGGATCGCTTATCTGTTGCGAAGCCAGATCATGGAGAATGTGTCTCACATCATTGACCTGCACACTGGGGCCATTCACCGGTTCAATCTGCCCCAGATTCGGGCGGAGCTGAAAAACCCGGAAACCATCCGCATGGCGGAAGCGTTTGGCGCACCCATTATTATTAATGCGAGCCTGCGGGAAGGCAGCTTGCGAGCTTACGCAGACTCTCAGGACATACCGGTTATCACCTTTGAGGGAGGCGAGGCGCTGCGCTTCGATGAGGTGGTGATTTCCAGCGGCGTGAAAGGTGTTATCCGCGTCATGCGTCAACTGGAGATGATCCCTGCGAGGAAGGGCCCGAAAGCGCCTCGCAAACGATCTGAAACGGCCGCCAATTCGCAGTGGGTGCGCACCGACACCGACGGAATTATGCGCCCGGTGGCGCGACTGGGGCAGAAGGTCCGGAAGGGGCAGCGGCTGGCGATGGTCGCCGATCCTTTCGGTGAGTCAGAGAGTGCGGTGCTGTCCCCGTGTTCAGGGATTGTGATCTGCGTGAACAATCTGCCGCTGGTGAACGAGGGTGAGGCCATCTACCACATTGCCCGGTTTGACGAATTGAGCGAGGCGGAGAAAGCCATGCAATACTTCCGCAGCACCTACGAATCCGACGTGGGCGAGGAAGTTGTCCCGGTCCATCCCTGGGATGAAAACCAGAAATAATTGGTGGAGGCCGTCATGATCTGGGAACAGAGTGTGATTGAACTGGCCCCCGCGTCCCGGGGGTTCCATCTGGTCACCCGAGAGGTGTTGGCCCAGGCGCCGGATCTTTCGGAATGCAAGGTGGGGCTGCTGCAACTGTTCATTCAGCATACGTCGGCATCGCTGGCGGTCAATGAGAACGCAGATCCCGACGTTCGGGGCGACCTCGAACGACACTTCAATGTTATGGTGCCGGAGAATGCTCCGCACTATGAGCACACCCTCGAAGGGCCGGACGACATGCCGGCCCACATCAAAAGTATACTGATCGGACCCTCCCTGACGCTGCCGGTAAAAGACGGCAAGCTGGCCCTTGGAACCTGGCAGGGCGTCTACCTCTGCGAACACCGGGATCACGCATCGGGCCGGCGAATTGTTGCGACCCTGCAGGGCCGCAACTGAAGCAGGGCGATCAGTGATCGCGCCGGCATGTCGAGAGATGTGTCAGAGCTGTGACTGCCCGTCAGGGCTGAGCAACGGAACAGCAACCTGTCCGGATACCTGCACTTCGGGGACTACAAGATCCCGGGAAAAGGCGCCGGCAAAAGTCGGGTGTTGGCCGTACAGCATCAGTACCAACTGATCGCCCGCTTGCAGGCGCTCGGCGATGCCTGTCAGTTCCAATTCATGCACTCCAAGGCCTCGCAGGGGCATGACCTGCTCGTCGATCAGCTCGGGCACCAGTTGGTTGCTGCGAATAACGCCAACGCCCGCAAACACGATGGCATCGCAGGTGCCCAGCTGCAGGATCGGATCGGACGAATCCAGGCACTGGGAATCCAGTTCTGGCAGTCCTGTGCTCACGGTGAGAGACGCGGTTGGAATTCCGGCGACAACAGCTTCTTCGGTCAGTGTTTCCAGAGGTACGATGGTCGGCACAGTACCGGCAGCACCGGTCAGAACTGTAGCTGGAAGCTGTTGACCCAATACCTCAATACTGGCTTCGTAGCTTCGGCCACCCTTCGTAATGTCGGGTGCTGATACCGTGTCGCCCGGGGTCAGCGTGTAACAGATCTGCTGACCAGTGGTGATCACATCGTCGGCGTTCCCTTCGCCCAAGAGCTTTTCATTGAACCAGGCAACCGTGGCGTCGTTCACGCTGATGTCGCCACAGCGTGTAAGGGCGTTCAGCCCGTCGTTTGCGAGTGTGGGTAGCTCACCGCTATAGAACGTGAGGTTCGCCAGAGTTTCCTGGATCAAGCCGACATTCGGCGCCAGGTAGTGATGGCTGAAAGGGTAGGTCAACAGACGAACATCGCCGCCGGCCGCTTTGAGGACCTCATAGTTGTCGGCTGCATCGTTGAACGGGAACAGGCTATCGCGCATGCCCTGGAACATCAGTACATCGACAGGATAAGGCTCGCGTGTCGGTGTCTTTACGATATAGCGTCCGTCGCTGGTGACGGGCAACTCCCCGGTGACCGGCTCCAGTAAGTAATCGTTGGTGTTATTGCTGTCAAAGAGCTCGAGGTTAAGTTCGTTCTGCCAGAAATAACTGGGGCTGTGATAGTGGAAAAATGCCAGGGCGCTTTCCGGAAACTTGCCGGTGCTAATACCGTCGACCAGTGACGAGCGGATGTAGGGATCCATGGATAGCCCGGTGCCGACGTCTCCAAGCAGGGAAAGGGCGGCCAGCCAGTAGTTCTTGGTGACGTTGCCGGGATTCAGGCTGTAGGTCAGGTCGTGCCAGGTGATCTGGGGCACCATGGCATCCATGCGCTGGTCCGGATCCACGTTGTAAAGCAGGTACTGGAAACCACCGCCATAGCTACCCCCGACGCCTCCCAGTAGCAGGTTGTTTTTTCGGTACTTCAGATAGTCCAGATTTGCTTCGGCCCAATCCGTGATCTGAATCAGATCCTGCCCCTCAAGGTCCGGGTCCATCACCCTGATGGTGCCGCCACTTTCACCATGGCCTCGCTGGTCGATGCTGATCACCGCATACCCGGCTTCAATGAGCGGTGCAATTGGTGCAAGGGGATCGGTGCCCGCTTCTGTGGTTCGCGACCCACTAAAGCCATGGCCCTGGAGGATCAGTGGGTGGCCCTGCTGGCAATCGAAGTTGCTGGGCTCAAAAACCTGAAAGACGATGGCAGCGCCGTCCACTCGGGAGGGCATTTCAACACGGTAAGCTCGGCCCCCTGAAAGGTCGCTTTCACCGGCACACGATGCGGGCATCAGTTCGACCGTACTGGCAGGCAAAGGTCTATCAGATCGATGTGCCTGGGGCGGAATTGTCGTTGTTGATTGACTCGACTGCTGAGTGTCAGCTGCGGCTGCAGGGGCTTCGGCGGTGGTTTCGCTGGATGCGCCTACGCAGCCTGCCAGGTTTGCTGCGCAGAGCGCTGCAACTGAAAGTGATGTCAATTTATTCATTTCATCGCCTGTCTTTGTTTTTGTGTCGATGTCCGAATCATCGGTGATGAATTCAAGGGTACGGTGAGACGACACAATCGACGATGGCGAAATCGACCCTGGCGTGTGTCGCCAGGGTCAAGACAGGTGAGTTGGGGGTGGGTGAGCCCTACAGATTTGCTTCCGCGTACTCTGCGAGCACAGAACGTGGCACGCCCTGAAGGTGGATGTGACCGCCATGTCGGAAATTTTTGAACCGCTCCGTCATGTAGGTCAGGCCGGAACTCAGTGAGCTGAGGTACGGAGTGTCAATTTGTGCCAAATTGCCGAGGCAAATGACTTTTGAGCCATTCCCCGCTCGCGTGATGATGGTTTTGATCTGATGCGGTGTCAGGTTCTGGGACTCATCAATAATGATCAAGCTGTGCTGAAAGCTCCGTCCGCGAATGTAGTTCATGGACTTGAAGTGCAGCGGCACCTTGCTGAGGATGTAGTCCACGCTGGCGGTCATGTTTTCATCGTCTTCGTGGAGCGCTTCCAGGTTGTCCACAATAGCACCGAGCCATGGCTCCATCTTCTCTGCCTCTGTGCCAGGTAGAAAGCCGATGTCCTCATCCAGACCCTGGGTGCTTCGTGTGGCGATGATGCGTTTGTAGGTTTTGCTTGCGACGGTCAGTTCGATGCAGGCGGCCAGCGCGAGAATAGTTTTGCCTGAGCCGGCGGATCCGGTCAGGTTGACCAAATGCACATCCGGATCGAGCAGCAGATTCAGCGCAATCGCCTGATAAATATCCCGTGGAACCAGGCCCCAGACCTCTTCGTTCATCAGGTCATGCTGATGGAGATCACGGATGACCAACTGATCCTCACTGATATCGGAAACTTTGCCAACGAAGCCTTGTTCGTCGATGACGAATTCGTTGATGGTCAGCTTTGCCAGCTCCCCTTCGCGGCGCAGTATGTGTTCCGTGACGCCCTCCCGCTGAATGGTCTCTACCTTGGCGATGTTGTCCCAGAAGGAATTGGGGAACTCCTTGTAGCCCTTGGGGAGGAGGTCAATGTCGTCGAGCAGCTGATCGTTGTGGTAGTCCTGGGCTTCGACACCGAAGCCGCGGGCCTTCAGCCGCATGTTGATGTCTTTACTGACCAGTATGATGTCGCGGGATTTGTGGCGTTCCTGCAAAGCAGCAAGGGTGTTGATGATCTTGTTGTCGTTCAGGTGTTCCGGGAGACTGTGGTTGCCCAGGTTTTCCGTGCTCATCAGGATTTTCAGGGTGCCGAGTGGCTCCGCTTTTTTTCCGCGAACGATGGGAACGCCCTTCTCGATTTCGCCGGGGCTTGCATCGCCAAGCAGTCTGTCGATGTTGCGAATCGCCTGACGGCAATCGGCTGCGACGGCTTGTTTGCCGCTTTTGAGGCTATCGAGTTCTTCGAGGACCGTCATCGGAATGATGACGTCATGTTCTTCAAAATTCAGGAGGGCGTTGGGATCGTGGATCAGGACATTGGTGTCGAGGACGTACATCTTTCTGCGAGCTTGCGGTGCTCCTGGCATAGGGTGCGATACCTCTCTGGTCAGCCGCCGTTACCGGCACAGCGTTTGGTAAGCTCCGTATCGGAGATCAATTTCAGCATATCGTAGGTGGTCACTATACCCGTAATCTTTTTCTCTTTGGTGATAAAGATGCGGTGCAGGTGCTCTTTCATCATGACTTCCGCAATGTCCTGTACCGGGGTCTGTTCGTCCACCGAGAGTACGATCGGCGTCATGATGTCCCTGACTTCAACCGGCACCTTTCCCATTTCTTCGAAGATGACCATACGCAGGCGACGTGCTTCCTGCTCTTCTTCGGCTGTCATGGGGTTGTCCGAGCTCCCGTTGCGGCTGGCATTCCAGCGGAATTCGGTAATGTCTTTCAGGGTGGCGATGCCAACGATCTCGCCCGCGTCGTCAGTGACGGGGCTGCCGGTAATTTCGTTGTCGGTGAGGAATCGTGCCAGCCGATCCATGGTCCATGACTGAGGTACGGCTTTGATGCTGGGCGTCATTATCTCGTAGGCACGGACGGTCATTGAGGGCGTGGCTCCATCGGCATTCCTTTAGCTAAGAGCTTAGCTGTTCATGCAGGTCTAGTCATCCCCTGATTCGCTTCGCGGGACAACACCGTATAGCTGACCTTCATTATTGATCAGAAGTTTGTGGCCGCTGTAACGCTCTGTCTGGGCAACTTCCTCGAGCTTTTCCATCGAACGGATAGGGATGTCCACCAGCAAGGTGTTCACCAGCCAGCCCGGGATCGATCCGTTAGGGTCTGTGTGCTGAACCCAGATCATGCGCGTCTTGTCGCCCTGGGGTATGAATCGGTAGAGCGTGTCTGATTGGTCAACGCGAACCAGACCGTCCTGCTCTGCGCGCCGGTTGGGCACGGCGTTCAGGTCCATGATGATTTCCTGTCCGTTATTCTCACTGTGGGTGCGGATGCGAAGAACGTAGTCCCGGTCGGCGACTGGCCAGGGCATGTTGTTCACCGAGTAGGCGAATCTGTCGAAGAAATCGCCCTCGCCGAAGGCATGGGATTCTGAGCAGTTGTGAACCCATTCGACACAGGACTTCGGGTTGATCATAACGGCCATCAGGTTTTCGATGGGTGCGTCAATGAGAGCGACGGCTTTGAAGGCCTGAAAACTAGACTCAGGTTGATCAATAGTGAAGACCTGAATGCTGTCGGTCTCCTTGCGAAGGCTCCAGCCTTCGGCGTTCTCGGCGGGTAGTGACGCCTGTGCCCAGGCCGGCATCATGGCTACACACATCACAGCCGCAAATCGAGCGGCCCGGACAACTGCCGACCGTCGAACAACTCGCGTGCTCGGGTTTTGCATCGCAAACACTTCCTTGAGAATGATGGGCGGAGTTTATCACGGCAAAAGCGAGATCCGGCCGATGCGATTCGGGGATTGTGAACTGGGTATCCGATGGAGATAGATTGGGCCAATTCTGGCCCGAATTGCTGGGCAGACATCAGCCCGGCGCCCCTGGATCAGGGCGCAAGGCTGACGTCTGTGATGGCTCAGCTTTCCGGCAGTGTGACGTTCAGTTCCAGCACCGAACAACTGTCGTTGCGGTCAACTTCTACCTGCACCATGTCATCGCTAATCTGGACGTATTTGCGAATAACCTCCAGCAGCTCCTGCTGAAGCTTCGGCAAATAATCCGGCTGATCACGTTTGCCGCGCTCGTGGGCGACAATGATCTGTAGACGTTCCTTGGCAACACTGGCAGTACGGTTGTTCTTTTTACTCTTGAAATAATCGAGGAAACTCATTCCCTAGCCCCCCTTGAACATCCGTGAGAAGAAGCCCTTCTTCTGGGCCGACATAAAACGGTGCTCACGTTCTTCTCCCAGAAGCCGTGCCACTGCGTCCTCGTAGGCCTGTCCTGCATCGCTGTCCTCCTCCAGGATCACTGGTACGCCCTGGTTAGAGGCATTGAGAACAATCTGCGATTCCGGGATCACGCCAAGAAGCGGAATGGCGAGGATTTCTTCCACGTCCGCGACTGACAGCATCTCACCGCGATCGACTCGATCCGGGTTGTAGCGTGTCAGAAGCAGGTGTTCCTTGACCGGATCCTGACCCATTTCCGCCCGGCGGGATTTGCTTTGCAGAATGCCCAGAATCCGGTCAGAGTCTCGAACAGACGAGACTTCAGGGTTGGTCACGACCACGGCTTCGTCTGCGTAGTAGAGTGCCATCAGGGCGCCGTGCTCGATGCCGGCGGGGGAATCACACACGATGTAGTCGAAGCGTTCGGACAGCTCGTTGATGACCTTCTCGACACCATCCTTGGTCAGCGCTTCTTTTTCCCGGGTTTGGGAGGCCGGCAGGATATACAGGGTTTCTACCCGCTTATCCTTGATGAGTGCCTGGTTCAGGCTTGCTTCGCCCTGAATGACGTTGACAAAGTCATACACCACGCGACGCTCGCAGTTCATGATGAGATCCAGATTGCGCAGGCCAACGTCGAAATCAATCACGACGGTTTTATGGCCGAGCTTTGCCAGTCCGGTGCTGATAGAGGCACTGGTTGTGGTTTTACCAACGCCACCTTTGCCTGAAGTAACGACAATGATTCTAGCCAAGATTGCCTTCCTGTTTTGCGGGTGGATTCGAGATCAGGCCCTGTCCAGTGGTGTAACCACCAGCAAATCGTCCCTGAGCTGGATCTGGACGGCTTTCTTCCAGCCGTTTTCCTGTAGATCTTCCGAGATTTTATAGTGTCCAGCAATGGACACAAGCTCTGCTTCAAGAGATTGGCAGAATACGCGGGCGTGCTCAGAGCCATGAATGCCGGCCAGAGCGCGCCCGCGCAGTGGGCCGTATACGTGCACATTGCCAGCGGCAAGTACCTCCGCGCCGGCCTGAACCGGCGCCAGAATAATCAGATCGCCATGGGGGGCGTATATTTGTTGGCCCGAACGGACTGGTTGCTGAACGATACGCGCTGGCGCTGGTTCTGCAGGCTCTGTTGCCTGGGGTGCCTGAACGGTGTCTGTCGGAGTCGCGGCCTCGTCAGATGCATCTGACGCAGACTCACTCAGAGCCCGGTCACGCTGACCGCCGCCGGGCAGAAGCGCCAGCGATGCGCCACGGGCAAGGCGGCGCTGGTCATCGTCACCGCCGCGGACGCCAATGACATGGATGTTGTGACGACGGCAGGCGCCGATGATCTTGAAAAAATCCAGTTCGCTGCTTGGCCCCTCATACTTTTCGAGGCTGATAATCAGCGGTATGTCTTTGAAAAAACCAGGGGCCTGGCTGATTTTGTCTCTCAGTGTCTGCTCAAATTCTGATTCGTCAAAAAAGTAGAGTTCCAACGCCGTCATGGAGACGCTGGCACTTTTCAACTGGAAGCAGTTTTTAACACCGGAGTCGGCCGTGTCGTTCATTAATTGCTCTCTTCCGTGGTGTCGTTCGGGTCGTTGATTGGTAGCGGGCGCAGGGCAATGCCATCGAATTCAATCCCGGACCATCCAGTGGTCATGAACTGTCGGATATTGCCGTGACTGTCGCCCGTCGGGTCATCCAGTACGGAACGGTAGTGCTCGGCAAACAGGTTGAGGGTGTCCGATTCGCTGAGGTTGCATAGCTGTGCCAGCGAAAATACTCGGCAGGAGCCCTCGTTTTCGCCCGGACTATTGGTTACCGGGCCGTTGCGAAAGCCGGTGGGCTCGTAACTGAAATGCTGAGAGATCAGATTCAGTGTGTCTGAAAAATGGCCGTGGCCCGCCCGGATTGATGCCAGGTGCACGCGCACCTGCTCGTTGAGGTTCATCAATTTGAGTCCTTCACAGACTGTTTATCGCCGGTCTGATGTGCAGCTTTCCATTCCTCGTAAGGCATGCCATAGATAATTTCACGAGCCTGCGGATCTGACAGATCAAAACCTCTCTCCGAAGCTTCTGCGCGGTACCATTTTGACAAACAGTTGCGACAGAAGCCGGCAAGATTCATCAAATCAATGTTCTGCACTTCTGTATGCTCTCTGAGGTGACTCACCAGTTTGCGGAAAGCAGCGGCCTCGATTTCAGTCTGGGATTGTTGTGGGATGGTGTCGGTCATGATGGGCGCTCCCCTTGGGCGATTCGGCGTCTGAGATCCTGACATTCTCAGCATGTTACCTTAAGATACAAGGCTGTACATATGTACAGAATATTAACGCGGCAGACGTTTCATGAGCCAACGCAAGATTATCCACGTCGATTGCGACTGTTTCTACGCCGCCGTGGAAATGCGTGACGATCCCTCGCTCAAGGATGTGCCTCTTGCCGTTGGTGGTGAGGGCGGGCGTGGAGTCGTTACGACGTGCAACTATCAGGCGCGGGCCTACGGGGTGCGTTCGGCCATGCCAGGCGGCGAGGCCAGGCGCCTGTGCCCTGGGCTGGTAACCGTTCCTCCGGACATGAATCGCTACCGGACCGTTTCCAAGCAGGTGATGGGTATTTTGCGAGAGTTAACGGATCTGGTAGAGCCGTTGTCTCTGGATGAAGCGTTTCTGGACGTCAGTGAGGTTGAAGAGCACAAGGGCAGTGCAACGCTGATGGCGAAATATCTCCGTGAGCGTGTAAAGCGGGAGGTCGGCATTACCATTTCGGCTGGCGTTGCCCCCAACAAGTTTCTTGCCAAGATTGCCAGCGACTGGAAAAAGCCCGACGGCCTTTTTGTGATCCGCCCTGACGATGTCCAGGCGTTTGTCCGCGACTTGAAGGTGGAGAAGTTGTTTGGAGTAGGCAAGGTCACGGCCTCGAAGCTCCATGACCTGGGCGTGGCAACCTGTGGCGATTTGCAGGGAATTGCGCCTGAAGTGCTGCTGGATAAGTTCGGCAAGCAGGGGTATCGGCTTCGTGAAATGGCGTTTGGGCGGGACGAACGGAAGGTAGTGGTTTCGCGAATTGCCAAATCCGTCAGTGTTGAAAGAACCTTTTCCCAGGATCTGCCCGACAAACACGCCTGTGACTCGGTGATGGCGTCGCTGGTGTCGGATCTGGCCCTGCGATTGCGCCGAAAAGCCGGGCGAAAGCCTATTCACAAACTGTTCATTAAGATCCGTTACAGTGATTTTTCAACTCATACCCTCGAACGAGTCCGGGATCAGGTGCAGGAGCCTGAACTGGCCGATTATCAGCCGCTGTTCGACGAACTGATGACCAATCCGGATCGTCCGGTTCGCTTGCTCGGGTTGGGGGTCAGATTCCGGAATGACGAATCACCGACCACACAGCTCAGACTATTTGACTGAAAAACGTGACCAGAGGCTGTGTCAGCACAGTTCCCAGACATCCGCCGATCACTGCGCCGGCGACCACATCAGTCGGGTAATGAAGCCCTAGAACGACTCTCGAGGCCGCTACGCTAACGGTGAAAGGGAGCAGCAGCCAGGCAAGGGCAGGCGCCAGCGAAAACAGCATGGTGTTAAAGCAGACAGCGTGCAGCGTGTGGCCTGAGGGAAAACTGTAGCGATCAAGCGGCGGTGTGCCGCAGTGGATCGCCTTAAATGAAATAAAGGGGCGTTCCCGCACCAGCCGGTGTTTCAGCCCCTTGTAAAGCAGGGTGCACAGGAGTCCTGTTGCAACCATTGCCAGGGGGGCGGGTAAACCTTGGCTCGGTGCCAATACTGGTAAAAGCAAGATCACCACATACCAGAGCCAGCCATCACCCAGGCGACTTACGACACTGAAATACGGGCGGACACCCCGAAAGCGAAGGAGTCGGTTGATTGAACGGCAGAGCTGGAACTCCCTCCGGTCAACGTTAGTAAATAGACGAGATGCCTTGTTTGTGACGGACATGGTCATTTGCCTCTCTGGGCGTATTAAGGACAAGGTTTTCGAAGCGCTCGATTTGTGACGGCCAATCCAGATCCAGGGCATCGAGGCGGGCTTGGGCGCGAATCCTCTGGGTGAGCGTCGGCTGGTCGGCCAGCCTCAAGGCGTTGTCAACGAATGCTTCCGGATCCTCAAGGTCTGCTTTCATACCGTTGTAGCCGTGCCGGATATGGGCCTTGGCGGCCGCATCATCAAAAGCCACGACACCCAGCCCGCTGGCCATGGCTTCGGTGACTACATTGCCAAAGGTGTCTGTCTTGCTGGGAAACAAGAACAGATCGCCAGATGCGTAGTGCTGTGCAAGGCGCTCGCCACGCTGAATGCCAGCGAACAGGTAATCAGGATGTCGCTGGGATAGCTTCTGGCGCAGCGGCCCATCGCCGATCAGTACGAAGCGAGCGGTAGGATGCAGGCTTTTCAAGCGTTCGAAACAACTAACGGCGAGTCGTAAGTTCTTTTCCGGAGCAATTCGGCCGACATACACGACGGCAAGATCTGTCGGACTGAGCGACCAGGATTCCCGGAGTGCTTCATTGCGTTTGACGGGCGAGAATAATGTGCAGTCCACGCCGCGGCTCCATAGCGCGGTGGGCCGAATGCCCAGGGCCCGAGTTGTGGCAAGGGTGTTCTCTGTGGGGACCAGGGTGATAGCGGTTCTGTTGTGGAACCAGCGGCCATAAGCGCACAGAGTGCTTTTCAGCCAGCCAGCACCGTAGTATTCGCTATAGCTGTGAAAATTTGTGTGAAACCCGGAGCTTACTGGAATAGCAAGCCGTCTCGCAGCGGTGACGGCGGCAACACCCAGGGGCCCCTGGGTTGCCACGTAGACGGCATCGGGCCGATCCTTGCACCACCGTTTTCTCAGTTTTGCAGCTCGGGTCAGCCCGAAACGGAGATCTCTGTACCCCGGTACTGGAAACCCGGGCACCAGCATTTCTTCATCGAACAGTGCGTACCCGCCGCGTTCATGGCGTGCGACCGGCTCTGATCTCTGGCTTGGTCGAATAACGGAAATTCGGTTTCCGCGGCGTTTGAGCTCCTGGCAAAGATACTGAAGCGTGTTGGCAACGCCATTGACCTCGGGCGGAAAGGTCTCCGAAACAATGGTAATGTGTCGCTGACAGACGGCTGTTTGGCTGAACCCAGTCACGGTAACTCCCGTATTTCTGCTTTCCTTAAGATCACTGTGGACGCCCGCCGTGACAGGGCAGCGACACTTCTGTGACAAATGTATGACTGTTTCCCCGATCTTCTCTGGAGGACTTATGCGCACCCGTAGGCTTGGCAGGACTGATGTTCAGGTATCCGAAATCTGTTTGGGCACGATGACCTGGGGAGAACAGAACTCCGAGCAGGAGGCCTTTCAACAGTTGGACCTCGCAACCGGCGAGGGCATCAATTTCATTGACGCCGCTGAAATGTATCCCGTGCCGCCGCGAGCAGAGACTCAGGGTCTGACGGAGACTTACCTCGGTCATTGGCTTGAGCAGCGCGGGCGTCGGGACGACCTGGTGATCGCGTCGAAAGTCGCTGGGCCGGGCAACGGATTAACCTACTTGCGCAACGGTCCCCGGTTGACCCGGGATCACATCCGGGAGGCTTGTGAACAGAGCCTGAAGCGTCTGAAGACAGACTACATCGATTTGTACCAGGTGCACTGGCCGGATAGAAACGCCAATTTTTTTGGCAAGTTAGGGTATAAACACAACCCGAGCGAGCAGGCGACGCCCATTGAGGAAACGCTGTCCGCACTCAACGAGCTGGTCCAGGAAGGCAAGGTTCGCCATGTCGGCATTTCCAATGAAACGCCCTGGGGAACGTCCGAATACCTCCGGCTGGCCCGGGAGAATGACTGGCCTCGTGTCGTTTCCATCCAGAACCCATACAACCTTCTAAACCGGACCTTTGAAGTGGGCATGGCTGAAATCGCGTGTCGCGAGGACGTCGGTCTGCTGGCGTATTCGCCACTGGCGTTCGGTGTTCTGTCCGGCAAGTATCTCAACGGACGCCGGCCTGATGGTGCGAGGTTGACTCTGTACAGTCGTTTTGCACGGTACACGGGGGATAAGGCCGATGAGGCAACCCGTGCTTACATTGAGCTTGCCCGTCAGCATGGCCTATCGCCGGTGCAGATGGCGCTTGCGTACGTGACAGGACGGGACTTTGTCACCAGTAACATCATTGGTGCGACCTCGCTTGAACAGCTCCGGGAGAACATTGCATCGGCGACCGTCACGCTTAGCGACGAGGTTCTGGAGGAGATCGAAGCGCTCCACGCGATCCACACCTATCCCTGTCCTTGAAGCTCCTGATTACACACTGACACAAAAGGTGCGGTTTTTTTGACAAAAAAGCCGCCCTTGCGTGGCGGTTCTCTGACATCATTGTGTCCTAATTCACATCTTTTACTCTCTAATTCATTAGACTTTAGCCTTATGTGACATTAGTATTTCGGCTCGGTTAAAGGCTAGTAATTCATCATGATTATTCGACTGTTCATCGCTCTCCTTGCTCTCAACATGATCGCGTTCGTCGTTCGCGCCGAAGCCAGCGAGCGTGCGTTTGCAGATGAAGCGGCAGTACAGGATGTTTACGCCCTTCAGGAAGAAATGTCCGGAGATTTCGAGCACCAGGACTCTGACATGTATTCCACCATTGGATCCCGTCTTTTGAGTCTCAGCTTTGCCCAGCGTCAGGAAGGCTCAAAGCAGTACGCCTCGGATCCCGCCCAGCCGGATCATGGGATCGCTCTTTTGGAAGAGGGTGCGTGCCTGAACCTGCGTTGGAACTTCTGAACACTTCATCCCGATTTTTCTCTCCCTGATTTAATCCTTTGAGCTCCTGACTCCGTTGCCAGTCACCTGCAGCCGTGTGATCATTCTGTTTTTGCGCTCACCATATTGCTCAAACGGAGTTAATTCATGGCGAAGGATTTACCGAATACCGTCAGTGACAGCGACGTCTGTGTTGACCGAGTTATTCAGCAGGTTGGTAAGCAGATAACGCTCGGGTTGCCACTGGGTCTCGGAAAACCAATACGCTTCGTCAACGCGCTCTACGAGCGTGCAAAGCAGGATCCCGGCATCCGCCTTCATATTGTCACTGCACTCTCACTGACTCGGCCTGTGGGCCAATCGTCACTTGAGAGGCGTTTTCTGGAGCCCTTTACGGAGCGCCTCTATGGCAACATCCCGGAGATGACGTATGCGCGTGACGTATTGGCCAGGCGCTTGCCAGCAAACGTGTCGGTCTCCGAGTTCTTTTTCAAAGCCGGTTCTTTTTTGAACGACGCGGAACAACAGCGCCATTACGTTTGTACCAATTACACACACGCAGTCCGCGATTTGATGGGAGTTGGCGTCAATGTGGTTGCCCAGATGGTGTCGCCACCCTCGCAATCCGCAGGCTCAGAGAAAGTCAGCCTGAGCTGTAATCCTGATCTCACCCTGGACCTGATTCCGCTCATGCGAAAAAAAGCAGAGGACGGTGAGCCTGTCGCGTTGGTCGGAGAACTCAACCGTAATTTGCCATTCATGGGCAATGATGCCGCTGTGGAGGCCAGCGTATTTGATGTGCTTCTGGAGCACGAACGCTCCGATTACCCGCTGTTTTCTGCACCACAG
Source organism: uncultured Marinobacter sp. (assembly GCA_964632565.1). GTDB lineage: Bacteria > Pseudomonadota > Gammaproteobacteria > Pseudomonadales > Oleiphilaceae > Marinobacter. The sequence goes on from CAZWEP010000002.1 coordinate 26,463, forward strand.
ATGGCCATTGGTCCTGAGGACCACATGATAGGTTTTTATGCCAGTGCTCTGCTCAAGGACGGTGGCACACTTCAGGTGGGGATCGGCTCCCTCGGGGCGGCGCTGGTGCACAGCACCATCCTGCGTCATAAGCAGAATGAGCAATGGCGTTCCGTTTTCGATCATTTCCACGTGGCTGATCAGTATCCAGTGGTCAATGAGTTAGGCGGGCGAGAACCGTTTAAGTTGGGTCTTTACGGCTGCAGTGAAATGATGGTGGATGGATTTATTCACCTGCTTGAGGCAGGCGTCATGCAGCGGGAAGTCTACAACCATCCCCAACTGCAGGAGTTGATCAACGATGGGCGCGTGGACCGCAAGGTGACGATGGCCACATTGGACGTGTTGCGTCAGGAGGATCTGATTGATTCTCCGCTCAGGGCGAGGGATGTTTCCTGGCTGAGGGGTTACGGCATTTTGCGTCCGGAGGTGGAATTCAAGGGCGGTCGTCTGCGCATAGAAGAGCAATCGCTGGAGCCGGATCTGGACAATGACTCTTCCAGAGAGGCTATCGAAAAGCTGGCGCTCGGTGATGAGTTAACCGGGGGTATCGTGATTCACGGTGGCTTCTACGTTGGGCCGGAATCGTTCTATCAGAAGCTGCGCGATCTTCCCGACGACGAGCGGCAACGAATCTGCATGACCAGCGTTAACTATATCAATCACCTGTACGATCATGCCTACGGTAATCAGCGCCTCAAAGCGGCGCAGCGTGTGGATAGCCGTTTCATCAATACGGCAATGATGCAAACCTTGAGCGGCGCCGCCGTCTCAGATGGGTTGGAAGACGGTCGAGTGGTAAGCGGCGTCGGCGGACAGTACAACTTCGTGGCAATGGCCCATGAGCTGCCGGGAGCGCGATCCATTCTGTGTTTGAGAAGCACACGAACCTCCCATGGTAAAACGGTTTCCAATATTGTCTTCAGTTATGGTCACTGCACCATCCCCAGACATCTGAGGGATGTGGTGGTCACCGAATATGGCATTGCCGATTTGCGAGGGCAGTCAGATGAACAGGTTTATCTTCGTCTGATTAGGGTGGCAGATTCACGCTTCCAGGAATCACTGCTGGCGCAGGCCAAGAAGGCAGGCAAGGTTGATAAGGATTTCCAGCTTCCATTAGCGTGGCGACAGAATACGCCTGCTTCGGTCAAGAAAATTCAGGAAATGCAGGATTCCGAAGGTGAGCCGCTGTTTCCGGCTTTCCCATTCGGCTGCGATTTCACGGAGGAGGAGCTGGTATTGGGCAAAGCCCTTAAGGCACTGAAAGCCTCAACGGCAACGCGACGTGGTAAACTCTCGACCCTATGGAAAGCCATGAAAGCCTCCGATGACGAGGGGCGTTACCAGTCGCTGTTGCAGCGAATGCGTCTTGAAACTCCTGCGGGCATACGCGGAAAGCTTGATCAGCGGTTGCTGATACATGGCCTGGATCTGACTCACACTCCATCGAACAAAGGAAACCAGACGACCTGATGCAAAAACCGGCTGTTTTTACCGTTCATTACGTCCTGAAAAACAAGCTTGGCGAGCTTGTAGATACCTCTGAAGGCAGCGAGCCGCTTCGTTTTTTACAGGGTGGTGCAGGTGTCATTGAGGGCATTCAGGAAGCCGTGAAAGACCGGAATGTTGGTGATTGTCTTGAGGTCACTGTGCCGCCGGCCATGGCATACGGTGAACATAAGCCTGAGCTTATCCGCAAAGTTCCGCGTTCGCTGTTCGAAGGGGTTGAGAACCTCCAGGTCGGCATGAAGTTTCAGACCAATACCGGCGATGAGGCACAGGTTGTTCAGGTCGTAGGTATTGACGGCAACCTGATCCGTGTCGATGCAAATCACCCACTGGCGGGGTTTACGCTGTATTTCGATCTCGAAATTATCGGAAAGCGCGAGGCGACGGATGAAGAGGTGGCTGCTGGTTACCCTCTGGACTGATGACATCCTGAGCATCGCGCCCGCCGTTTTGCAGCTCCACGACCCCAGAATACACGATATTGCGCAAAGAGCCGGCGAGCTCGGACAGATTGTCCGATGCTGAAACCTCGACTGGTGGATGCAGAATAACATCAATCTCAGGCGAGGGGTGCCGCAGCATTCTTCCGAGATGGGCGATGAAATCATCGTTATTGATGAACGGGGTCAGGTGATCCGGCTCGCCGCGGCGCCGATAGGAGAGGCTGACCGGTTGTATGCGGACCCCGGCAAAGCTGGCCGAGCGAAGGAGCCGTCCATGAAATGGCAGCACGGTGAGTCCCGTGGTTGTGGTCCCCTCAGGAAACAGTAGCACTGACTCGCCATTCTCCAATACGCCGGCCAACGTCTCGGCAACGCTTGTCGCCTTGCCTTTTCCACGCTCGATGAAAACAGTGCCTGCCTGCTTGGCAAGCCACCCGATGAGCGGCCAGCGGCGCACTTCACTTTTCGATAAGAATGTCACCGGCATGATTTGTCCCAGAACCGGGATGTCACACCACGACACGTGGTTACAGACATAAAGCGTAGGTGTTTTAACAGGCTTTCCATGAACGCGCACTTCCAGCCCCAGGCTCTGGTTGATAGCTTGAAAACAGCGCTGGGCCCAGGGCGACCGCGCCAGACTTTTGCCCGTGAGCGTGTCTCCAAGTCTCAGCCCACAGGCTACCAGCGTTGTCGCCAGCAGGCAGCTCGTAAATAAAACCGACCGCGAAACCATCCGAGCCCAATCTTTCATGCCGCAACCTCATCTGATTCATTGACGGAAAAAGCCTATGAATCCTGAGTGACAGCAACGTTAAAAATGAATGACGAATAGATGACAGCGGATGGTTGCTAGTCGTTTCCAGCGTTGTGGTCTAAGGTGTAACAAGGAGGCGCTTCCATGTATATTTCTGAAAAGCATGTATAATTGCTGTTACAGGATGTAGCCTGTATCGTCGGTTGAGCAGCAAGTCTTTTGCTGAGAACGTTTGTCTGGCCAGAGGGGGGAATCGCTGGCTGGAAGCACCAGAAACTAAAAAAACATAATCAGAGATGGACGGCGTGGAACAAACGAACGAAAGTTGGCGAATTCTTATAGTTGAGGACGATGAGCGGTTGGCAGAGCTCACCCGGGAATATCTCGAGAGTAATGGCCTCACCGTTTCATTGGAGACCCACGGCGGAAACGCAGTAGAGCGGATCCGCAATGAGCAGCCGGATCTGGTGGTTCTGGATTTGATGCTGCCCGGTGAGGACGGCCTTTCCATCTGTCGCAGGGCTCGCCCGTTCTACCAGGGACCGATCATCATGCTGACCGCAAGGACTGATGACCTCGATCAGGTCCTGGGGCTTGAGATGGGTGCCGACGACTACGTCGGCAAACCTGTTAAGCCGCGGGTGCTGTTGGCTCGAATTCGGGCATTGCTTCGCCGCGTGACTGAGAATGGTTCTGCAGCTGCGGAAGAGTCTGGTGGTGAAGAGCCGGTTCGCCTGCAGTTCAATGATCTGATCGTGGATCGTTCGATGCGTGAAGCCTGGCTTAATGATGACAGCATCGATCTCACCAGCGCTGAATTCGATCTGCTCTGGTTGCTGTCCAGTAATGCTGGCCGTGTGCTGAGCCGGGAAGAGATCTTTACCGCACTGCGGGGGATCGAATACGACGGACAGGATCGCTCCATTGACGTGAGAGTCTCCCGCATCCGACCGAAGATCGGTGATGACCCCATTCATCCTCGTCGGATCAAGACAGTCCGCAGCAAAGGCTACCTGTTTGTTAAGGAAGCCTGATTAATCAGCCTCTGGCGCCGGCCGCAACAGGTCGGCGTTGATTGCCAGGGTTTATGCAATGCCCCTGAAGTTCTTCTTGAAACTCTACGCCCGCCTGATCGGCCTGACCCTCCTGATACTGATTCTTTGCGCCTTACTGTTTTCCGGCGTTAACTCAGTGCGTGAGCAATACTGGCAGGAACGGTTTTCGACACCCCTGGTAAACTGGATTGCATCGACGCCCAATGCGGCCAATCAGTACCACTGGCTCGCTCCGTTCTACGATTTTCGCGTCGAATCTCCCGAGAATCTGAATCTGTCCGATGTGGTTCTGGAACGCCTGTCCTATGGTCAGGTAGTTGCACTGCAAACCAGCATTGGTCAGCGGATTCTGTATGCGATGGACGATGGGCGCATCCTTGAGCTCAGATTCAGGGATACTTACAGCGACGTCGCCGAAGCATTGGCATTGATCGTACGATGGCATTTGGCGCAGGTCCCTCTTGAGAGTCTGGACGGCGCGATGGCCCAACTCTCATCGTCCCTGGCGGTGACGCTCAACAACGTTCAGGACCCAGACGCGGTACCAGACTCTGAAGTGCTCGGCAGGGTCTCGGAGAGAGGTATATCCCGTTACCACAATCGCGATACCAATCAGGCCCATGTCATGATCCGTCTTGAGGACGGCACCCTGGTAGACATGGCCGTTGGCAGACCCTTCAACAGCCTGGCCTGGCCCGTTCTCCTGCTGCTGGCTCTGGTCGGCGGAGGCGTCCTCGCCATTGCGCTTTACTTCGCATTGAGGGATGTGGACAGTAATCTGAGATCCGTAGAGTCCGTCGCCATTCGAATTGCCCGCGGCGAAATGGGAGCCAGGGTAGAGGCGTCGGACAGTCGCCTGGTTTCTCGCCTGGCCGGTGCATTCAATGGGATGGCTGAGCACATTCAGCGGTTAGTGGGAGTCCAGCGTGAGATGATTCACGCGGTGTCCCACGAGCTCAGAACTCCCGTCGCGCGAATCCGGTTCGGGGTTCAGATGATTGAGAGTACGAAAGACGAAGAGGCATTGCAGAAACAGCTGGATGGCATCGACGGCGACATCCAGGAGCTTGACGAACTGATTGATGAAATTCTGACTTATGCCCGGCTGGAGCAGGGCGGCCCGGTATTTTCACTCCAGGAAGTGTCGGTGGCGGACATTGTTCGGCAGGTAGTAACCGAACAACAGATGATTCGCACCGAGCATGTCATCGAGGCGGACATTGATGAGGAGTCCGAACGTTGGGCCTTATCGGATGTCGAGCCTCGCTACATCCATCGGGCCATCCAGAACCTGGTTGGTAACGGAGCACGCTATGCGGCCAGTCGAGTGCGGGTGCACTGCCAGTTCGACGAAGATAATTGTCGAATTGACGTCGAGGACGACGGTCCCGGAATTCCCGAGGAAGACTGGGAAAAGGTTTTTACCGCCTTCGCGCGGCTTGATGACAGTCGCACGCGTACCTCTGGAGGGTACGGTCTGGGCCTCTCCATTGTCCGTCGAATTCTTTACTGGCATGGCGGCCAAGCGTTCGTAAGTCGCAGTGATGCGCTTGGTGGCGCCAGATTCAGCCTGGTGTGGCCGAGAAAGAAGCCCCTTGAACCCGCAATGGCCTGATTTTGTGAACTCTGCACGGCCCTCTCACCGGATGTTACAAAGGTCAACATAACATCAACGGACACAAGCGGTCTTACGACAGATACTAGTCTGCGTAAGGGATGACTTTTGAGGTTGTAGTTCTAAAGAACTTTCCTTGTTTCATTCGTCATTTTGAGGGCCGGTTCACCGGCCCTTTTTTTTGTCATAGCGTTCCTTCCTCGCCTTTGAGAAAATCTGGACATCCACAATCAAGATGCTGAATTTTCTGAAAGGACTCGCGTAATGTCGCAGTATTTGCTTGCTATAGATCAGGGAACCACCAGTTCCCGTGCCATCGTTTTTGATGATGCTGGCGTCTCTCTCGCTACGGCCCAACAAGAATTCAAGCAGTACTTCCCTGAAGACGGTTGGGTAGAACACGACGCGTCGGAAATCTGGGAAAGCACCCTGAGTGTTTGCCGGCAGGCCATTGAGAAATCTGGATTGGCGGCCGATGACATCAAGGGTATCGGTATCACTAATCAGCGTGAAACGACGGTGCTCTGGGACCGCAAGACCGGTGAACCGGTGCATCGTGCCATTGTCTGGCAGGATCGCAGAACCGCCTCGCTGTGCACCAAGCTTAAATCAGATGGTCATGAAGACTTTGTTGTCGAGCGCACCGGCTTGCTGATTGATCCCTACTTCTCGGCCACAAAAATTGGCTGGATTCTGGACAATGTTGATGGCTTACGAGCCAGGGCTGAGGCTGGTGATCTGGCCTTCGGTACGGTGGACAGTTGGCTTTTGTGGAACCTGACCGGCGGCCGTTCCCATCGAACGGATGCGACCAACGCCTCTCGGACTGCCCTGTTCAATATTCATACGCAAGAATGGGACGAGGAGTTGCTGAGCCTTTTCCGGGTTCCCCGCTCACTGTTGCCAGAGGTGCTGGATTCGGCAGCCGACTTCGGTACGACTGAAGCAGAGTGTCTTGGTGCTGCAGTGCCGGTCGCTGGCATGGCCGGTGATCAACACGCCGCGCTGATTGGCCAGGCGTGTTTTGAGCCAGGTATGGCGAAAAGCACCTATGGCACTGGCTGCTTCCTGGTAGTTAACACCGGGGACAAGGCCATCCGGTCAGAGAATCGCCTGCTGACGACCATGGCCTATCGGCTCAACGGTAAACCTTGCTATGCAATCGAGGGCAGCATCTTCGTGGCTGGTGCTGCCATGCAGTGGCTCAGAGATGGTTTGAAACTGATCAGTCATGCCAGTGAGTCTTCCCGATACGCGTCGGAAGTTGGCGTTGATAATCCTGTGTATCTTGTGCCTGCCTTCACAGGTCTTGGTGCGCCCCATTGGGACCCCCACGCCCGAGGGGCGATTATGGGTCTTACCCGAGACACCGGTATTGCCGAGATTGTGACGGCCGGGCTGCAGTCAGTTTGCTACCAGACCAAGGATCTTGTGCGCGCGATACAGAACGATGGCGCGTCGCTTCAGGCGCTGCGGGTAGATGGAGGCATGGCCGTCAATGATTGGGTGATGCAATTCCTGTCCGACATTCTCAATGTGCCGGTGGATCGCCCAAAAGTGACCGAAACCACAGCGCTGGGAGCTGCTTTTCTGGCCGGTTTGCAGACCGGTGTTTATGAAAACCTGGACCAGATTTCAAAGCTCTGGGAGCGGGAGCACAGGTTTGAGCCTGCAATGAAGCCGGTCCTCAGGGAATCCCTATATGCCGGCTGGCTGGATGCAATCGAGCGGGTGTGCAATAACTGACGCGGTGTTCCGCGTCAGGTCCTTTCAAAGGCAATCAGGTGGTCCGCCTCGACTCGAACAGGCACGTGTTCGCCGAGGTGAAAATCCAGGTGGCTGCGAAACAGCGCCTCAAACTCGGTGTCTTCAGAGCAGCGGAAGCGGTACAGCGTTGATGTGCCCGCAAAGGTTTTTTCGACCACCTTGGGTTTCAGTTCCGATTCGGCATCGTAAACGATGTCATCGGGCCTGATCAGTACGTCAACCAAGGTCCCCGGTTTCCAGCGATAGGCTCGATTGCCCCGTATCACGCCCAGTTCGGATTCGATTTCCTCGGGCCCGAGTGCTGTGCCGGGAATGAATCCGCCCTGGCCAACAAAGCCTGCAACAAAGCGGTTTGCCGGTTCGTGGTAAAGGTTATAAGGCACGTCCCATTGCTGGATGCCGCCATCCTTCAGCACGGCAACCTGATCGCACATAGCAAACGCTTCCTGCTGATCGTGGGTGACCAGAATTCCGCTGATTCCCAAAGTCTTGAGAATTTCCCGGACATCCAGGCTGAGCCGGCGACGCAAGTCAGCATCAAGGTTGGAGAAGGGCTCGTCCAGTAGGATCAGTGTCGGTTCGGGGGCCAGTGCTCGTGCCAGCGCCACGCGTTGCTGTTGCCCTCCGGAAAGCTCATGGGGGTAATTGTTGGCCAGGTCCTGCAAGTGCACAACTTCAAGCAGCTCGGCCACTTTTTGCTGTTTTTCTGACCGGCTCTCGTTTCGGAGGCCGAAGCCCACGTTTTCTGCAATGGTCAGGTGAGGGAACAGGGCGTAGTCCTGAAAGACCATCCCAATACGTCTTTTCTCGGGTGCCAGTGTTTTGCCTGGCAAACTAATGGATGAGGACTGGAGCTTGATTTCACCGCTGTTCAAAGACAGGAACCCGGCCAGAGCTCGTAAAATAGTGCTTTTTCCGCAACCGCTCGGGCCGAGCAGGCACCCGATATCGCCGTGGCTCAAAGAAAAACTCACGTCGTTTACGACGGATCCGTCGCCGTAACCACAGGACATATTGTTCACTTCGAGCAGCCAGTCGCCGTGGCTGGTCAGGCTGTTCATCATGGTCAGTCCAGACTGTTTAGAATCAGGAATTCAAGCAATGCCTTTTGAGCGTGCAGGCGATTCTCCGCCTCATCCCAGACAACCGAGCTGCTGTGCTCCATCATGTCAGCAGAGATTTCTTCGCCCCTGTGAGCCGGCAGGCAATGCATAAAGAGTGCGTCTTTGTCGGCGATTTGCATCAATTCCGGATTGATCTGAAATCGAGCAAACGCCTGCTCGCGGGCTTTTTGTTCGTCTTCCTGTCCCATGGATGCCCAGACGTCCGTTACGAGAAGGTTCGCGTCCCGCGCCGCCTCGGCCGGATCGCGAACGATGGTAACTCGGTCTTTGTGGGTACGCAGGAGGTCCTCGTCCGGCTCATAGCCTTCAGGGCAGGCGATACGTAACTCGAAGTCGAATTTGGCAGCTGCATTCATGTAGGAGTGGCACATGTTGTTGCCGTCACCAATCCAGGCGACCGCGCCGCCCTTCAGACTGCCGCGGTGCTCGCGATAAGTTTGCATATCGGCCAGCAGCTGGCAGGGGTGAAAATCATCCGTCAACGCATTGATCACCGGCTTGCTGGAAGACGCGGCAAAGCGTTCGACCGTTTCATGGTCAAAGGTGCGGATCATCACCGCATCAACCATGCTTGAAATCACGATGGCGGAGTCTTCAATAGGCTCTCCGCGCCCCAGCTGAGTGTCCCGCGGCGACAGAAACAAAGCCGATCCGCCTAACTGGGCCATGCCCGCCTCGAAAGACACCCGGGTCCGCGTGGAGGACTTTTCGAAGATCATGGCGAGCACGCGATTCTCAAGACTTTTTCGCACAACGCCAGATCGCCACTCCTTGCGAAGTTTGGTGGCGTGGTCCAGCAGTGCTTCCAGTTCTTCTGAGCTGAAATCGTTGAGAGTGAGAAAATGTCTTGCCATGAGATGGCCCTTACGTCATCGAATCAAAAATACAAAAGACCCGGCCAGCGAACAAATCGCACCGGTGCAGGTCTTGATAAATGGGGCTTTGGCTACCAAATAAAGAGGCAAGTCTATCCCTTCGCTCTGGGGAAGACAACGTCAGCCAGAGCGGTCAGGCCGCTTCGTTGGCTGCAGTTGTAGTTTGGTTCGGTCAATCGGACGCGTGTACAATACAGGCAAGAGAACCCGAACAGTGACATTCCATTTCTTTAAGGTGTGCATCAATGGATATCAACGAAACGATTAAAAACCAGTTGGATGAGAACCCGATCATTCTCTACATGAAAGGGACTCCTCAGCAGCCTCAATGTGGTTTTTCCGCTAAGACATCCCAGGCGCTGATGGCATGTGGCGAGCGGTTCGCGTTTGTAAACATCCTGGACAATCAGGAACTCCGCGAAGCGCTGAAGGTATACTCCAGCTGGCCTACCTATCCACAGCTTTACATTAACGGTGAGCTGGTCGGTGGCTGCGACATTATTCTTGAAATGTCAGAAAGCGGCGAATTGGCCGAGCAGGTCAAGGCTGCTGCGAAGCAGGCAGAAGCCTGATCTTGCCGGTTTCGGCGAGAGCTTAAGATTCTCTTTTGCCGTAAAACAGCTCGACAACGAACTTCTGGGCACCGGATGAGGTGTCCGGAGGTTCAGGGTAAGGGCTGGCGAGTAGGGCCGCTCGATACATTTCCTGATCGACTTCAGGGTAACCTGAATCCTCAATGATTTTTGCGCCGACCAGGGTACCGTTTGGTATCAGTTTCAGTTCCAGCTTTACTGCAATTCGTTTTTCGGCATCGCCGGTAGTCGCCAGATGTTGTCTGATCTTGGTGAGGTACCGCTTTCCTTTCTCGCCGATTCTGGCAGCAAGCTGACCTAAATAGACTTCCTCTGGGCTCTCCTCTTTCGTCGACCTTTTCTCAATCGTTTCTTCCTGAGCTATGGCCTTCGTTTGGGATGTCTGGTCGCCGGCAACGCTGGCGACACTGCTGATCGATTGAGGGATTGCGGGTTGGGCGGTCTGCGGCGGTGTGACAGGCGCTACCGGTTCGGAGAGAGGCTCCGAAGAGTCTGATATCGCTTCAGGCTCTGCTGTCGGCGCCTTTTGGCTATCCACGGCAGGCCTTTTAAGCGGAAGAAGACTGGATATGTCGGTTGGCTGCTCTTCAACCGTGAAGGGTTCGGCCATCGGTCGCTCTTGCTGCGCGGCCGTGACCGCCTCCGCAGAGGGTTGACTGCCTCTGGGTGTAATTTCTACCTTAACGGTTCGTGGGTGGTACTGAATCTCCGGCGGATTAAACGGTAAAACCGACATTGCCAGTGTGTGAACCAATAAGGCGAAGGAGAGAGCCAGTGTGATCCGGTATTTTTCCGGAAGACTGGGGCCGTTACCAAAATCCACCATGGAACAGGGAATACTCCAAGAAAGCGGGAATGGAAGCGTGGGCGGAGGGAAACATCATAAAAGCGCTTCCCCTCCCCCGATAAATGGGGATGGGGAAGCTTACTCCTATGCTGTCTTGCTTCGCAAACTGCCTACAACTGCGTCCAACGCCCGGTCGATCAGCGCGCCCTGTTCGAGAACGGTAAGGCGTCCGCGCCGGAGTTCGTGAGCCAGGTCGGAACGGGTTTTCTCAATGACCTTGAGGCCCATTCGATTTACAAACACGAAGCAACTTGCCTCTTCAATGATCGCCGACAATTTGCAGCGGAAGCTGGCGCCGTTCACCAGGTTGAATTCCACCCAATTGCCAATTTCAATGGCGTCAATCTGGGCAAGATGTTCTGCAATGGCAGCGTCTTCCAGTTCTTGCTGGCGCTCAATCGCCGTTTGCGGCGCATCCACTTCCTCTTCAGGTTCTGGCGAGTCTTCGGCAGCCTCGGCCAGGGCGTTGGCCCGGAATGCTTCGGTCAGTTCATGCTTGAGCTCAGCCATCATTTCATCAAGCTTGGACGAATTGTAGGACACCTCCTCCAGACCGGAACGGAGTGACTTCAATAAGCCGGGCACAACCCGAACCCACTGATCGCGATCTTCGTCGTCCTCATGTGGATGCAAGCACCAGATCAGGTCATCGACGACCCGAACGGTTTGAGTCCAGCGGTGCTCAACGTCGTCACGGAGATAAGCCAGGAACATAACCCGGCTCCAACCGTTCAACAGAATGTTTTTGACCGGCTCCTGAAGCTTATAGCGCGCCAGCTTCTTTTGCAGGAGCTGATCTACAGTTTCCTGGGCTTTCTGGGACTTGATACGGCCTCTCTCAGATTCGCGCGTGCGCTGTTCCACCAGTGTCGATTTCCGGTTTTCTCGCGCTATGAATTTCTCAAACTCGTCATTCAGTGCTTCAAACAGGGCAATATCGCCGTCAAACTCGTTCAATATGCGTAGTACAGTTCCGTGAATCTGATCGTACAGTTTGTCTCGAGTTTTCTCATCGCTGTCGCTCCAGCCGATTCCAGCTCTTGCGAGACTGTTCAAAAGCCTGCGGGCCGGGTGGGTCGCCTTGCTGAAAAAGGTTTTGTCTTTGATGACCACCTTCAGAATCGGAATCTGGAGGCGGCTGATCAGTACTTGAACCGGTGCTGATAAGTTGTAGTCGTCCAGAATAAACTCAAACAGCATGGAAACGAGGTTTATCAGGTCCTCGTCCATCTCATTCAGGGCGGGTTTTTTCCCATCTTTTGTTTTGCCTGATTGGGCGATCAGTTGCTCTACGACGGCGCGAAGATCGACAACCATGGGGTCCCCGACCGCCAGGTTCTCAATGTGAGTCAGGTCTTCCGTCTGCTGAGGCAACGCACTGAGGAGGTTGACCAGTTCTGAACCGCCGATTACATGTATGTTGGGGTCAGAGGCTCTGGGTGTTAGGCCGGAATGAGAGCGCTGCATCGCCAGCATCTGACGGATCTGCTCAAACATCGCGCCTTCATGGTGGCCCTGAGTCTCCGGTTCCGGAGTCTGTGAGTTTTCCGGGCCGGCTTTTGCTGCATTGTTCGTCTTGTTTGCGTGTTTCTGATTCTGCGCACCTGCTTTTCCGTGGTAGCGGAAGTTAGGGATAACACCGGCCTGAATCAGGATCCGGTTTGCCTCATCGAGCAGCATGCCCAGATTAGAAACGACGTATCGATCGAATTGCTTCAGAAGGATAAGACGCTCGCGAATCTGAATCTCAAGCGCCTGTATTGCCTCGACAAACGCGCCACAGAGGTGTTCGGGATCCATGGGGTTGACTGGAGCGTCATCACTTGCCCCTGGATAGACCGCGCTGAAACGCGCTTGCAACTGCAGCAATGGTCCCTGAAAGTGCGCCTTGGATTTGGTGATCATGGCGTTCAGAGCAACCTGTTCTTCCAGGTCGTCATCGCCGACTAACGACAGTGATTCTGCGTTAGGCTGCGCTGCAGCGGATGATACGTCTTCGGCGACTGCTCCACTGCGTGGCGGACTGGCAAACAACTGTCCAACGACATTCTGGAAATGCCGTTCAACACCTTTACGCTTGATTCTGATCTCTCGCATCGCTTCAAAATAGCGATTCTGCTCGTTGTTGCTCCTGGCGTTGTTCGCCAGTTCAAACAGCGAGTCATCGACTGCGTCAAAGGCACCCTGCAACAAATCTCCCAGCCCAGCCACAACCGTGTCACGAATGCGACCTACTTCAGACGGGACGGAACTCGAACTGCCAGCCTCCCGGTGCTCGCGGAGATAATGTATGCCGGACTGCTTATTCATGGCCGACTCCTGTGCTACGCCTCAACCGGATACAAAACCGAGCAATAATTTTTCTTTTTTAATTCTGATCAAATTTACCGCATTTTAACACGCGGTTACATAGCCGCATGTGAACAAAATAGTCTTACAAGCGGGCACAGGACGCAAAAATGACAAATTGTTGCGGGTTTCTCGTCAGTCTTGCCTGTGGCGGTCCTTGTACAGCCTGCTGTCTGGAAAAAGTCAGGCTGAGGCGGGGTAGATCGGCCTGTTCAGGCGAAATAACCAGTCGATAGAGATGCGAGCATTTTTAGTCGAAAATAATCTACGCAGCGCCCCGCCTTTTGCGCTTCTTCGGATGGACAATCGCGGCTTTGACGACATTATCTTTGATCTGGAGTACCTCCAGCCTGTGGCCACCAACCTTCAGGCATACATTGGTGTCAGGAATGTTTTCCAGAGTTTCCGTAATCAGGCCGTTCAGCGTTTTGGGGCCGTCCATTGGTAACTTCCAGCCCAGTGTTTTGTTGATGGTTCGCACAGCAGCCGTTCCGTCAATGATAAATGTGCCGTTGTCCTGGGGAATAATATCCGGGCTTGTGGAGGCGTAATCCGTTGTGAACTCTCCGACGATTTCTTCCAATATATCTTCCAGGGTGGCGAGCCCAAGCACCTCACCGTATTCATCGACGACCACGCCAAAGCGCCGCTTCGCCTTCTGGAAGTTGATGAGCTGAGTGTTCAGTGGCGTGCTTTCCGGGATGAAATAGGGCTCTCTGCACAGTTGCATCAGCATGGCTTTGTTGATGTCGTCCTGCAGAAGCAGTTTGGTGGCGTTACGCAGATGAAGGACGCCCTGAATGTTATTGATGTCGCCCTTGAAGACCGGGAGGCGGGTGTGTTGGCTGCTTCTTATCTGCCGCAGGATGGTGTCGAGCTCATCCTCGAGGTCAATGCCTACAACCTCGTTGCGAGGCACCATGATGTCATTAACGGTGACTTTTTCGAGGTCCAGGATGCTGACCAGCATGTCTTTGTGTTTTGCCGGTATCAATGCGCCCGCCTCGTTGACCAGTGTTCGCAGTTCTTCGCGGCTCAGGTGGTCGCTCGCTGCGTCATCCGCAGACACGCCGATAACTTTCAGAATGGCGCTGGTAAAGAGGTTGACGGCCCAGACAATGGGGTAAAGCAGTTTCAGGAGTGGGCCAAGAACGTGGCTCGCTGGGAAGGCAATTTTTTCCGGAAAAAGTGCAGCAAGAGTCTTGGGTGTGACCTCCGCAAAAATCAAAATCACGATGGTCAGAAGCACAGTCGCAATCGCAATGCCGGCGTCGCCCCAAAGGCGGATGGCAATGACTGTGGCGATGGATGAAGCGAGAATATTTACGAAGTTGTTGCCAATCAGGATGACACCGATTAGCTGATCGGTCCGGCTAAGCAATGCCTGGGCTCGCTTCGCCCCGCGATGGCCTGTTTTGGCCATATGCTTCAGGCGATACCGGTTGAGGGACATCATGCCGGTCTCAGAGCTTGAAAAGAAACCGGAGAGCATGATCAGCCCGACCAATGTGATGAACAGCGCAGTTAGCGATGTCTCGTTCAAGAAGTTGTATCCTTCAGTGGCTTCAATGAGGCTAAAGTGGTGTCTGCAAATCGCTGTGTCAAGCGCTGATGTGGGCGTTCTGGGGTTATCCGCCGCGCTGAAAGACTAATTCGAGCACGAATTTGCTGCCATAGAAGGCCAGCATGAGTAGTGCGCAACCGGCCAGGGTCCAGCGGCTTGCGGTAATGCCGCGCCAGCCTTTCATGTAACGTCCGATAAGCAGTGCAATGAAAACCGCGAGCGACAACAGTGAAAAGAACGTTTTGTGGGCGAGATCCTGGGCGAACAGATCCTCCACGAAAAGTGCGCCAGTAGTGATGGCCAGCACCAACAACACAACGCCTGCCCAGACCAGCTCAAACAGCAAGGACTCCATGGTCTGCAGCGGCGGCAGATTGCGAATGAGAATGCTGTTGTAGTTCCGCTTGAGGCGATGATTCTGCATGTTGAGCAGAACCGCCTGAATGGCTGCCAAAGTAAATAGGCTGTACGCAGTGATAGACAGGGTAATGTGAGACAGCATGCCATAGCTGTCGCCAGCAACGACGCGGCTCGAGCCGTGCATGATCAGCACCATAATAATGCTGAGACCGGCAATAGGATAGACGACCAGAAACAGGCTTTGGACCGGCTTCTTTAGGTTCAGGCCGAGCAACAATAAAGTAATAATCCAGGAAATTAGTACAGAGCTTTGGAAGAAGCCGAAATCCAACACGCCGTCGTGGTAGACGGTTTGAGCAATCAGCAAGCCGTGACTGATCAGTGCAAGGAGGCCGATCAGTGTTGTGACGGCGACATGAGCGTGGAGTCGGCCACGGAAGCTGAGCGCCTGGAGCGCAGTTCCGACGCTGTAGAGTAGTAGTGCAGTGACCGCAAGGATCAGCGTTCCCATGTCTTCCTTTAACCACATTCAAACGGGAATCGGCGGGGCATTGGGGCCGATTTGACCGGGCTGGTCGTTTAAAGCCGCTAGTCTGGTTATAATGTCGCGATTATGCAATAGGAATCAAGGAACCCGGTCGGGTTTCTCCTTGTTTTGTAATCAATTTATCCGGGAACGGAAGAACAGCATGTTTGAGAGCCTACAGGATCGTCTTTCCGGCAGTCTGCGCAAAATTTCAGGGCAGGCACGACTCACGGACGACAACATAAAGGATACTTTGCGTGAAGTGCGCAAGGCGCTGCTGGAAGCAGATGTCGCGCTGCCAGTTGTAAAGGCCTTTATTGAGGGTGTGCGACAGCGTGCGGTTGGGCAGGAGGTGCAGCGTAGCCTCTCGCCGGGTCAGGTCTTTGTAAAGGTGGTTCAGCAAGAGCTCGAGAGGGTCATGGGAGACGGAACGGAGTCTCTCAATCTGGCGACCCAGCCACCCGCCGTCATCATGATGGCCGGCCTGCAGGGTGCAGGTAAAACCACGACGGTCGCAAAACTTTCGCGATTCCTGAAAGAGCGCCAGAAGAAATCCGTCATGGTGGTCAGTGCGGATGTCTATCGCCCAGCGGCCATTCGCCAGCTCGAGACATTGGCTGGTGAAGTGGGTGTTGAGTTTTTCCCGAGTACCGGTGACCAGGATCCCGTCGACATTGCCAACGGAGCGATGGACGCTGCTCGCAAGAAACATGTAGATGTGGTGATTCTCGATACTGCGGGCCGGCTGCACGTCGATGAGCAGATGATGGGAGAGATCGGTCGACTGCACAAGGCCGTGAATCCGATCGAAACCCTGTTTGTGGTTGACGCCATGACCGGCCAAGACGCCGCCAACACAGCCAAGGCTTTCAACGATGCCTTGCCGCTGACCGGTGTTGTTCTTACCAAGACCGACGGTGACGCCCGTGGCGGTGCTGCGCTCTCCGTGCGGCACATCACCGGCAAGCCCATCAAGTTCCTGGGTATCGGCGAAAAGACCGACGCGCTGGAGCCGTTCCATCCAGACCGTGTCGCCTCCCGCATTCTGGGCATGGGGGACGTGCTTTCCTTAATAGAGGAGGCAGAAAGAAAGCTCGATAAGCAGAAAGCCCAGAAGCTCACCAAAAAGATCAAGAAAGGAAAGAGCTTTGACTTGGAGGATTTCCGGGACCAGCTCCAGCAGATGAAAAGCATGGGGGGTATCGGTGGTCTGATGGATAAGCTGCCGGGTATGGGGCAGATGGCGCAGATGGCCCAGCAGCAGGTAAACGACAAGTCCATGGGGCAGATGGAAGCCATCATCTGTTCGATGACGCCCAAAGAACGTCGCTATCCCGACGTCATCAACAACTCCCGAAAACGCCGCATTGCCACTGGTTCAGGCACCCAAATCCAGGATGTGAACCGCCTGCTGAAGCAGCACAAGCAGATGCAGAAAATGATGAAGAAATTTGGCAAAAAAGGTGGCATGGCCAACATGATGCGCGGTATGGGTGGCATGATGCCGCCAGGCGGCGGTGGCGGTGGTATGCCTCCATTTGGGCGTATGTAGAAACCGGGACATTTTCCCTGTTTTCTTTAGCGTTCAATTAGCATAGAATAGCGCCCCTTTCGAGTATGGGTCTTCGCGCCAGCCTGTGATTGCTGGGCGTGAATCGTACAAAGTTCGTACAACAGAACAGGATATTGGTCGAAATGGTAATTATCCGTTTGGCTCGTGGCGGCTCAAAGAAGCGCCCGTTCTACCATCTGACAGTGACTGACAGCCGCAAATCTCGCGACGGTCGTTTTATTGAGCGTGTCGGTTTCTATAACCCGATCGCCCGTGGCCAGGAAGAGCGTCTGCGCGTTGATCAGGAGCGTGTAAATCACTGGTTGAGCCAGGGTGCTCAGACCAGCGAGCGCGTTGCCAAGCTGCTGAAAGGCGCTCAGGCACAGTAATCAGCTTAGTCTCACTGGGGTAATAGCATGACTCAACATTCGCAGGAAACTGTGATTGGTCAGATTACCTCGGTGTTTGGGGTCAAGGGATGGTTGAAAGTCTATTCCTACACCGACCCCAGAGAAGGCATTCTCAACTACCGTGACTGGACGCTTGTGCTGGACGGTAAGAGGATAGCCGCCAAGCTGATCGATGGTCGCCGCCAAGGGCAGGGGATTGTCGTGAGGCTTAAAGGAATTGAGGACCGGGATGTGGCGCGCAGTTACTGCGGGGCAGACATCAAGGTCCCGACGAGTGAATTGCCAGAGTTGCCCGACGGCGAATATTACTGGCATCAGCTCGAAGGTTTAAAAGTGGTCACTGCATCGGGCGAGTGCCTTGGCAGAGTAGACCACCTGATCGAAACCGGGTCAAACGACGTGTTGGTCGTCAGGGCGACGGATGACTCGATCGATCAGAAAGAACGTTTGATTCCCTATCTTCCGGAACAAGTGGTTCGGGAAGTACGTCTGTCAGAGAGTTTAATGACAGTCGATTGGGATCCGGAGTTCTGAGCAGTGTGGATTGGTTCCGTCAGCCTCTTCCCTGAAATGTTCGACTCTGTGACAGAGTTTGGAATAACAGGGAGAGCGGTACGTAGCGGCTTGCTGTCGTTCGAGTCCTGGAATCCCAGAGACTATACTCACGACCGCCATCGTACGGTCGATGACAGGCCATACGGCGGAGGCCCTGGAATGCTGATGAAGATTCAGCCGCTCCGGGATGCCATCCACGCGGCCAAAGCGGCAGCTCCGTCGAAGGCCAAGGTCATCTACCTGTCGCCTCAAGGGCGCAGACTGGATCAGTCGCTGGTTGAAGAACTGGCTTCTGAAGAAAGTCTGGTTTTGGTGGCAGGGCGTTACGAAGGCGTTGATGAGCGGCTGATTACGGCAGAAGTGGATCAGGAAGTGTCACTCGGCGATTTTGTCCTGTCGGGTGGCGAGTTGGCAGCCATGGCTGTCATTGATGCGGTAACACGCCTCATCCCCGGAGCGCTGGGTCATGCGCAATCGGCAGAGCAGGATTCGTTTGCCGATGGATTGCTGGATTGTCCGCACTACACCCGGCCGGAAGTATACGAAGGTCAGGCGGTGCCGGAGATTTTACTCGGCGGTCACCATGATCAGATCCGGCGTTGGCGACTCAAAGAGTCGTTGAGGCGGACACAGGAGCGGCGCCCAGACCTGCTTGAGAAGCGGGTTATGACGGACGAAGAGCGCGAGCTGCTGGAAGAGATTTTTAACGAACCGGGTGCCTTCGAATCATCAGGGCATTAAAGATTGGGTATCAGGAGCAATACGATGAGCGGCAAGAACAACATCATCAGTCAGATTGAATCAGAGCAGATGGCGAAGGAAATCCCTGCGTTCGCGCCGGGTGACACTGTCGTCATTCAGGTACGGGTAACTGAGGGCAACCGTGAGCGTCTTCAGGCATTCGAAGGTGTAGTGATTGGCAAGCGCAACCGCGGTATGAACTCCTCGTTCACCGTTCGTAAGATTTCTTACGGCGTGGGCGTTGAGCGTACCTTCCAGACCTACTCCAAGCTGATTGACAGCATCAGCGTGAAGCGTCGCGGCGATGTACGCCAGGCGAAGCTCTACTACCTGCGTGACCTGTCTGGTAAGGCAGCTCGCATCAAGGAAAAGCTCAACTGATCCGACCATTGCGGTCAGGTTCAGCAGGAAAAAGGCAGCCGATGGCTGCCTTTTTCTGTTTCTGGCTTCAGTATTTGTGACGGAATCCTGTAGCATCCAAACTGGAATTGCAGAGGGGTGCTCATGGGCGACGGGCGTCTGAAAGAGATGAGTTTGAGGCAGGAGGACATCGATATTATCGATCGCTTCTGTGATGCTATCTGGCTCGAAGACGGGCTTGGTGAAAAGACGCGTCAGGCCTATCGCAATGACCTGGAGCGCCTTGCTGCCTGGTTGGATGGGCAGCCGGGTAAGCCATTGCTCACAGACGTTGCCCGAACTCATCTTCTCGGCTGGATATCAAAAGGCCTGTCCGAGGGGCTGAAAACCTCGACCGCCGCGCGTCGTTTGTCCGGATTGCGGAGATTCTATCGGTATCTGATGCGTGAGAATCTCATAGTAGAAGATCCGACGTTGCGAATTGATAGCCCTCGTTTGCCCCGGCGCTTACCTGATTCACTCACGGAAGAAGATATTGAGAACCTGCTTGATGAGCCGGATCCCGAAGTGCCCATTGAGTTGCGGGACAAGGCCATGATGGAAATTCTCTATGGCTGTGGTCTGCGGGTTTCCGAATTAGTCGCTTTGACAGTAGATGAGGTGAATCTCAGGCAAGGCGTTATTCGTATTATTGGTAAGGGCAACAAGGAACGGCTTGTCCCGCTGGGAGAGGAGGCCGTCGATTGGCTGGTGCGGTACATGCGGCAAGCCCGTCCCGAACTTTTAAAGGGTCGTCCGGCGGATGCCCTGTTTCCCGGCAATAGACCGGTTGCCATGACGCGTCAGACCTTCTGGCACCGCATTAAGCGTTACGCTGTCAGGGCGGGCATTCGCAAGCATCTCTCGCCGCACACGCTCAGACATGCGTTCGCCACGCATTTGCTGAATCATGGCGCGGATCTTCGGGTAGTGCAGATGTTGTTGGGGCACTCTGACCTCTCAACAACCCAGATATACACCCACGTCGCGCGCCAGAGGCTGCAAGCATTGCATTCCTCTCACCATCCCAGGGGCTGATGACTTGGAAACGGTCATCTTGCGGCGTATTTTGACGATAAACATTGAACTAAGCGGGCGCTTTCAGGTCTTAAATCCCCTCGCTTTTAACCGATGGGTGATTAAAAGCACCCACAATATCAACCGATTGGACGGTAGCATGCTTAAAAACAGACAGTTGGCCACTCTTCTATGGGCGGGAGCTCTCCTTGCGTCTTCTGCAACAGTGACACAGGTGGCGGCAGGAGAAACCGAAGACAACATATCAAAATCCCTGACCGAAGCCATCCCGGGTCTGATCGTTGACGACGTCCAGCCGTCAGAAGCTAAAGGGCTCTACGAGGTGAGTAGTAGCAACGGTGGAACCTTATACGTCACCGAAGACGGACAGTACTTGTTCACTGGTGACATGCTTCAGGTGACGCCCGGTGGAGTCGCCAACCTATCGGAAAAAAAGCGTCTGGATCAGCGAGTTGACGCCATGTCCGAGTACGGTGAGGAGGCAGCAATCACCTATCCTGCCCAGGGTGATGAAAAGGCTTCGATTGCCGTTTTCACAGACATTGACTGCCCATACTGCCGTAAATTTCACAACGAGGTCCCTGAGCTGAACAAACTGGGCATTACGGTCCGCTATTACGGATTCCCCCGTTCAGGGCCTAACACGCCGTCTTTCGCAAAGTACGTGTCTGTCTGGTGTTCTGAAGATCAGCAGGCTGCCATGAACGACGCAAAAAACGGTCGCGGTATAGAATCCAAATCCTGCGAAAACCCGGTAGCTGAACAGTACAATCTTGGGCGGAAAATCGGAGTTACCGGTACCCCTGCGTCTGTCCTGGAAAACGGGCAGATCGTGCCTGGTTATCGTCCTGCAGAAAAAATGGCTGAGGCGCTCGGCCTCCTCTGATAGTCTAGCGTGCAGAAGTATGCCGGATGGCATGTGCGGGGTTATTCGGCCGCACATTAACCGGTATACTGTCGCTCGCTTGAGCAACCTATCGGGAACAGGGGTGAGAAGTTGAAAGAGGTCAATGTCGGAATCTGCGGACTCGGCACCGTTGGTGGCGGTACATTCAATGTTCTGGAGCGCAACGAAAAACTGATTACCGGACGCACCGGATTCAAGATTCGTGTTGCCCGGGTTGCAACGCGCACCCCGCGGAAGGACATTGATCTCGGCAATATCCCATTCAGCACAGACGTTTTCGACGTGGTTAATGACCCTGACGTTGATGTGGTCGTTGAGCTGATCGGTGGCTACGACACAGCGCGCGAACTGGTGATGGCTGCCATCGAAAATGGCAAGCACGTGGTCACGGCGAATAAAGCCCTGATTGCCGTGCATGGTAACGAGATTTTCCAGGCAGCGGCGAAGAAGAATGTCATCGTTGCCTATGAGGCTGGCGTTGCCGGTGGTATCCCGGTTATCAAGTCGGTCCGCGAGGGCATGGCCGCCAACCGCGTCGACTGGATTGCCGGCATCATCAATGGCACCGGTAACTACATCCTGACCGAGATGAGGGCAGGACGGGAGTTCGCCGAGGTCTTGAAGGAAGCTCAAGATCTGGGCTACGCCGAAGCAGATCCTACCTTTGACGTTGAAGGCATAGATGCAGCGCACAAGCTGACCATCCTTGCTTCAGCGGGTTTTGGCGTGCCGCTTCAGTTCGAGAAAGCCTATACCGAGGGGATTTCCGAGGTTACTCCCTACGACATCGCCCACGCGGAAATCCTGGGTTATCGCATCAAGCATCTGGGTATCGCCCGTCGCCGTGATGAAGGTATTGAGCTACGTGTTCACCCGACTCTGGTTCCCCGCAGTCACCTGATTGCTCAGGTCGACGGTGTTTTGAACGCCGTCCTGGTGGATGGTGACGCGGTCGGACAGACCATGTATTACGGCCCGGGTGCCGGTGATGAAGCAACGGCTTCTGCGGTTATTGCAGATATCATTGATGCGGCTCGTTCAGTGGCTTCCGCCAGCGATCAGCGAGTGCCTTATCTTGGTTTCGAGCCAGAGGCCATGGAGAACCTTCCGGTTCTGTCCATGGAAGACGTTCAGTCTGCTTACTATCTGCGCATTACCGCGCTTGATCGACCCGGTGTCCTCGCCAAAATTGCCTCTGTGTTGAGCGAGCACGGCATCAACATCGAGTCCATCATGCAGAAAGAATCTGAGCTCAAAGATGGTCGCATTCCCGTGATTATCCTGACCCATACCGTTCAGGAGCGTCAGATCAATCGGGCCATCGAGGAGCTCGAGGCTCTGAGCGACATTGACGGAAACGTTGTTCGAATCCGCGCTGAAAACTTTAACTGATAGGAAGTCACGGTGAGATACATCAGTACACGGGGCGAATCCCCGGCCGTCAGCTTTGAGGATGTGCTACTGACGGGCCTTGCTCCCGACGGCGGTCTCTATGTCCCGGAGGCTCTGCCACACTTTAGCCTGGAAGAGATCCGTAGTTGGCGCGGTCTGTCCTACAGCGAACTGGCATTCAATGTGATGCACCCCTTCGTGGACGACACCATTCCGGCTGACGACTTCCGCGCCATGCTGGATGAGACCTATCAGGTGTTTGCCCATAAAGCGGTCGCTCCGCTGGTTCAGTTGGACACCAACGAATGGGTGTTGGAACTGTTCCGTGGGCCGACTCTGGCCTTCAAGGATTTCGCGTTGCAGTTGCTGGGACGTTTGCTTGATTACGTGCTTGAAAAGCGAAAACAGCACGTGGTCATCATGGGCGCGACTTCTGGTGATACCGGATCCGCTGCGATTGAAGGCTGCCGCCGATGCGAACACGTCGACATCTTCATTCTGCATCCCCACGAGCGTGTGTCAGAAGTCCAGCGTCGTCAGATGACAACGGTCAAGGGCGACAACATTCACAACATCGCCGTGCGGGGTAATTTCGACGATTGCCAGCGCATGGTGAAAGCGAGTTTTGGGGATCAGTCGTTTCTGGGTGGCAAGACCCAGCTTGCGGCCGTGAACTCCATCAACTGGGCGCGCATCATGGCCCAGATCGTCTATTACTTTCACGCCTCCCTTGCGCTTGGCGGACCGGATCGCAGCATGGCGTTTTCGGTACCAACCGGGAACTTCGGTGATATTTTTGCCGGGTACCTGGCGCGCAATATGGGGCTTCCGATTTCCCAATTGGTGATTGCGACCAATCGTAACGATATCCTGCACCGCTTCATGAGTGGTAACAGGTACGAGCAGCATCAGCTTGAGCACACGCTATCTCCAAGCATGGACATCATGGTGTCCAGTAACTTCGAGCGGTTGCTGTTTGACCTGCACGGCCGGGACGGCAAGGCGGTCAAGGATCTTCTCGAGAACGCAGCCAAAGGCCCTGTCAGCATCGAGGATTACCGCTGGAAGTCCGCCCGGAAGCTGTTCGACAGTGATGCCGTGGATGATAAGGGAACCACGGATACCATTCGCGAGATCTTCGAGCAGAACGAGTATCTGCTTGACCCGCACACTGCAATCGGGGTTCGAGCTGCGCGGAATTGCCGTCGCGATCCGTCGGTGCCGATGATTACTCTGGGCACGGCGCATCCGGCCAAGTTCCCTGACGCCGTGTTGGAATCCGGCGCCCAGGCCGAGCCCGCTTTGCCTGTTCACATGGCAGATTTGTTCGAACGCGAAGAACAGTACACGGTTTTGGACAATGACCTGCCCTCTGTTCAGGACTTCATTGCAAAACACTGGAAAAATACCTGATCCGGTATGACTCCGAAAAAGATTACTCGTCGCCCCAATCGGTCTGAATTTCAGGATTGGGGCTCCGACCTTCCCCCGTTATTACGCCGACTCTATGCGGCCCGTGGCGTCACGTCTGACGATCAGCTTCGCTATACGCTCAAGCACCTTGCATCGCCTCTCGAAATGCGCGGCGTTGATCGTGCGGTTGAATTATTGGCCGAGGCCATTGGTCGGCAACAGCGCGTCATGATTCTGGGTGATTTCGATGCCGACGGTGCAACAAGCACAGCGGTGGCCATGCTTGGGCTGGGGATGTTCGGATTACAGCAGGTGGACTTTCGCGTTCCAAGTCGGTTTTCCGATGGTTATGGGCTTACGCCGGGGATTGTTCATCGTCTGTCGGAAGAGGGGGTGCTCCCTGATTTGTTGGTGACCGTGGATAACGGCATCGCGGCGGTTGATGGAGTTCGGGCGGCAAAGGAGCTTGGCGTTCGCGTGCTGGTGACCGATCACCATCTGGCAGGGGAAGAGCTGCCGGATGCAGATGCCATCGTGAATCCCAATCAACCCGGCTGTCCGTTTCTCAGCAAGAACGCTGCGGGTGTCGGCGTGATGTTCTACGTACTCACTGCGCTGCGCAAGTTCCTCAGAGAACAGGGGCAGTTGCCGAATCCGGAGCCCAATCTGGGCAGTCTTTTGGATCTGGTTGCCCTGGGCACAGTCGCGGATGTCGTTCCCCTGGATCACAACAACCGAATATTCGTCGAGCAGGGCCTCCGGCGCATTCGTCAGGGCGAAGCCCGGCCCGGCATTCTGGCCTTGCTTGAAGTGGCAGGGCGGGACCATAAAAACATCAGCTCTACCGACCTGGGCTTTGTGGTGGGTCCGCGCCTGAATGCTGCTGGCCGTCTGGATGACATGAGTATTGGAATTGCCTGTTTGCTGGCCGACGGGGTCGATGAGGCGCAGCGACTGGCGAGGGAGCTCGACACCTTCAATCGCGAGCGCCGCACGATCGAGAAAGACATGAAACACCAGGCTCAGGATTTGCTGGCGTCCATGTCCTTGGACCTCGAGGGGTTACCCTGGGGGCTTGCGCTGTTTGACAGGGATTGGCATCAGGGTGTGATTGGCATTCTGGCCTCTCGCATTCGCGAACAGACTCATCGGCCGACCATTGCTTTCGCTGCGGATGAAAATGGCGAGGATCTCAAAGGGTCCGCGCGCTCGATCCCCGGATTGCACATCCGCGATGTGTTGGCGGAAGTGGACGCGAAGCATCCCGGAATTCTGAAAAAATTCGGTGGTCATGCGATGGCGGCTGGGATGACCATCGCAGAAGGCGATCTCGACTCCTTTAGTGAGGCGTTCGATCAAGCCGTTCGGCAGAATCTGGATGCGAGCGATCTGGAAGCTGCCGTGGTCACTGATGGTCCCTTGCTGCCCGAAGAATTGTGCCTTGAAACCGCGGCTTTATTGCGGCGCGCGGGTCCCTGGGGACAGCAGTTTCCGGAGCCGTTGTTCGACGGTGAATTCCGCGTGATCAGCCAGCGCATTGTGGGCGAAAATCACCTCAAGCTGGTGCTTCAGTCGGCGGAGGGGAGTGGCATCATTGATGGGATTGCATTCAATACCGGTCCTGAGGTCCCAGACTTCACTCGCACTGG
>CAZWEP010000002.1:52044-69775 GCA_964632565.1 uncultured Marinobacter sp.
CGCCGGCTGATTTAACAGCCGATTTCCGGTAGAATCTCGCGTCTGATTTTAATCGCACCCATTTCCTATTTGGCGAGTAAGGATTTCATGGAAATTAATCCCATTGTGACGAAGATTAAAGACCTTCGTGAGCGCACCGAAGCGCTCAGGGGGTATCTTTGACTACGATCTGCGTAGTGAACGTCTTACCGAAGTAGAGCGCGAGCTGGAAATCCCGTCTGTCTGGGACGACCCGGACCGTGCACAGGCTCTGGGCAAGGAGCGAGCAGACCTTGAGCTGATTGTTCGCACCATCGACAACCTGACGTCTGGGCTGGACGATGCTGACGGTCTTCTCGAGATCGCTGCCGAGGAAGAGGACGAGGCGACGGTCGGCGAGATCGAGTCTGATCTTGAAGGGCTCGATAAAGAGCTTGAGAAGCTGGAATTCCGCCGCATGTTCTCCGGCGAGATGGATGCCAACAATGCCTATCTGGACATTCAGGCTGGCTCTGGTGGCACTGAAGCTCAGGACTGGGGCAACATGTTGCTGCGCATGTATCTGCGTTGGGCGGAGCGCCGTGGCTTCAAGGCGGAGATCGTGGAGCTTCAGGAAGGCGATGTCGCCGGTATCAAGAGTGCCACGATTCACATTCAGGGCGACTACGCCTATGGCTGGTTGCGTACGGAGACTGGTGTTCACCGGTTGGTGCGAAAGTCGCCGTTTGACTCCGGAAACCGTCGACACACGTCGTTCTCCTCCGTATTCGTTTCGCCGGAAGTGGATGATAGCTTCGAGATTGAAATCAATCCTGCAGATTTGCGGGTCGATGTGTATCGCGCTTCCGGTGCGGGCGGTCAGCACGTTAACCGAACCGAATCGGCAGTGCGTCTGACCCACAATCCGACGGGCATTGTTGTGGCCTGTCAGGCAGGGCGAAGCCAGCACCAGAACAAAGACCAGGCCATGAAACAGCTGAAGGCCAAGCTCTTTGAGCGAGAAATGCAGGAGCGAAACGCCGAAAAGCAGAAGGCCGAAGACGCCAAAGCCGACATCGGCTGGGGCAGCCAGATACGTTCTTATGTGCTCGATGACAGTCGCATCAAAGACCTGCGTACCAAGGTGGAAACCAGCAACACCCAGACCGTGCTGGACGGCGATATCGATAAATTTATCGAGGCCAGCTTAAAAATGGCGCTGTAAACAGCGCCCATTAAATGCAATCCGGATCGATCCAACCCGATTTTAGTGAGCCATCATGACCGATCACACACAGAACACCCCGCAAGACGACAACAAGCTCATTGCTGAGCGTCGCGCCAAGCTGTCTGACATGCGAGGCCAGGGCAATGCCTTTCCTAACGACTTTCGCCGTGATGCCTCTGCTGCCGAGTTACAGGCCAAATACGGCGATAAAACCAAGGAAGAGCTTGCGGAGATGGGCGTTCAGGTGGCTATTGCTGGCAGGATGATGCTGGACCGGAAAGCCTTCAAAGTCGTTCAGGATATGAGCGGTCGGATTCAGATATACGCGTCAAAGGATGTGCAGAAAGACACCAAGCACTGGGATCTTGGTGACATTGTGGGCGTGCGCGGCACTTTGTCCAAGTCTGGCAAAGGCGACCTGTACGTGACGATGGATGACTATGTCCTGCTGACCAAGTCTCTGCGTCCGCTCCCTGAGAAGCACAAAGGCCTGACTGATACCGAAGCCCGGTATCGTCATCGCTACGTGGACCTGATGGTGAATGAGGACAGCCGCCGGGTGTTCTTCGCGCGCTCGAAAATCATCAATACCATGCGCCAGTATTTTGCGGATCGGGATTTCATGGAAGTCGAGACCCCAATGCTTCAAGTGATCCCGGGCGGTGCGACGGCGCGTCCGTTCGTCACTCACCACAATGCCCTGGATATGGATATGTACCTGCGCATTGCACCTGAGCTGTTTTTGAAGCGGCTGGTGGTTGGCGGTTTCGAACGGGTCTTTGAAATCAACCGCAACTTCCGGAACGAAGGCCTGTCCACCCGTCACAACCCAGAATTCACCATGGTGGAGTTCTACCAGGCGTACGCCGATTACAACGACCTGATGGATCTCACCGAAGACATGTTGCGCACCATTACCGAGAAGGTCTTGGGAACCACCACTGTTGTGAACACCCGTACCCTGGCGAATGGCGACGAAGAGTCGGTCGAGTACGATTTTGGAAAGCCTTTCGAGCGCCTGACCGTGGTGGACGCCATTCTGCGCCACAACCCGGACATCAAGGCTGAGCAACTGGCCGACGAAACCAGCGCACGGCAGCTTGCCAAAGACCTAGGTATTCAGCTGAAAGACATCTGGGGTCTCGGTAAAATCCAGATTGAGATTTTCGAGGCAACCGCCGAGCATCGCCTCATGCAGCCTACGTTCATTACTGAGTACCCTAAAGAGGTCTCGCCGCTGGCACGCTGCAAAGATGATAATCCTTTTGTCACGGAGCGCTTTGAATTCTTTGTTGGCGGTCGTGAAATCGCCAACGGATTCTCAGAGCTTAATGACGCGGAAGATCAAGCTGAGCGTTTCCGCGCCCAGGTTGCCGAGAAGGACGCCGGGGATGACGAAGCGATGTTTTACGACGAAGATTATGTCATGGCATTGGAGTACGGGTTGCCACCGACCGCAGGTGAGGGCATCGGTATCGACCGGCTCGCCATGCTGTTGACCAATTCGCCATCGATTCGCGACGTCATCCTGTTCCCGGCCATGCGTCCCGAGCACAAGGCGGGCGGCCAAAAGGACGCGGACTGAATGCATCCGGCGGAGGCGCTCAAGGCACAGCTGAAGCCGGATAATGGCTGGCTGGATGCGATCGGTGGTGAGTTCGACCAGCCTTATATGCATCGCCTGGCCGAGTTTCTCGCGGCCGAGGAACAGGCCGGAAAGACGCTCTTTCCGGCCCGCCAACACTGCTTCAACGCCCTGAACAGCACGCCGCTTGAGGAAGTGTCAGTGGTGATTCTCGGCCAGGACCCTTACCACGGTCCCGGTCAGGCCCATGGCCTGTGTTTTTCTGTCCGCCCCGGGGTCGCAATTCCACCGTCGCTGGTCAATATTTTCAAGGAAATTCAAGCCGACCTGGCGATTGATCCGCCGGATCATGGCTGTCTTCAGCCCTGGGCGGAGCAGGGTGTACTGCTGCTCAATACGGTTCTTACCGTCGCTCAGGGCCAGGCAGGCGCCCATCAGGGCCAGGGTTGGGAAACTTTCACGGATCGGGTGATCGAAACGGTCAATCGTCAGGATCGAGGCGTTGTGTTTTTGCTCTGGGGGAGCCATGCGCGGAAAAAAGGGCAGATGATCGATTCGCAGAAGCATCTGATTCTGGACGGGCCGCACCCTTCGCCATTGAGCGCCTATCGCGGGTTTTTCGGCTGCGGTCATTTTTCGAAAGCTAATGCATGGCTGCAAGAAAAAGGGCAGCGCCCTGTTGATTGGTCACTGCCCTCTCAATCCGACCTGATCGCCCGCTACAAGGGACGTCGGAGCTAGGTCTCTTCGAATTTGACTGACCTTACTGCAGAAGCGCCATGGCGGCTTCCATTTCGGCGTTCAAATCCTCTTCTCCGCTCATATCAATCTCAGGATCGAGTCCAAGCCGGTTGAATGCGGAAATTTGTTTCCAGTCCATTTCAGTCCAAGGGTGATCAGTGCCGGCAACCAGTTGCAGGTTTGCAACCATCACCAGATCCGCATAGTCAGCCGCCGGAACCTCCCGCTGGAAGTTGGTATATTCCACAGGCACGTTCTGGAGTTCTTTCGGGAAATCCCATTTCTTTAGGATGGCCGCACCAATTCGCGGATGTAGTTCATCGATCACCGTGTCCAGCCGGAAGCTGCTGATCTGTATATCGCTGTCTTCAACATAACGCAGAATGGGTAGCACGCCAATCAGGTGCACCAGTCCCGCAAGTGTCGCCTGGTCCGGCTTGAGCTTGGTGTAGTGTTGGGCCAGCACATGACAAACACCCGCCACTTCCGTGCTGGTTTGCCAGGTAGCACGCAGTCGCTTGTCGATCATGTCGGAGGTCGCCTGGAACATCTGCTCCATCGCAAGGCCCATAGCAAGGTTGCTGGTGTAGGCCATGCCCAATCTGCTGACCGCCATATTCAGGTTTTCGATGGCACGACTGCCTCGGAACAGTGGGCTGTTACAGACTCGGATGATTCGGGCAGAGAGGGCGGTGTCAGTACTGATCACTTTCACCAGATCCATGATTGCCGAGTCCTCGTTTTCGGCAATTTCACGCACCTGAAGAGCGGCTTCCGGGAGGGTGGGAAGTACAAGCTTGTCGTTTTCGATGGCGGTGATGAGGTCCGTTTTTATGGTTTCAACAATATCCGACATGTCAGTAGCGGTCCCGATGGTGTATGAGGCTCAACCGGCTTTCATTGCCAGCAAATTCAAGATGTACAGGAAGTTATAGCAAACTTTCGGGATTCTTCCTGTCAAGTTATGTATCAGAACGGACGTCTTTCTCCCTCTCCGGAACATCGTAGGGCAGCGTGAGGATCGACAGAGGCAGATCCGGATGATTTTGGAGGCGAATGTCTGGTTGGGCGGCATCGTGTCTCACTACCGCCAGGAATTCGCAGTGGCCGTCGCTGTATTGAACACTGTTCACAACTTCCCCGACCGTGCGGTCTTGCAAGCGCAATGAGGTGCCGGGTTCTGGAACTCTCTCGGTCGCCTCGTAGGAAATTCGGTAAAGACTCTTCTTCAGTTGTCCCAGAAAATGCATCCTGGCAATCACTTCCTGGCCGGTGTAACACCCCTTTTTAAAGTGAACGCCACCGAGGTGCTGCCAGTTGAGCATCTGTGGAACGTAGCTTTCCTGACTAACAATCGTGAGCGACGGCACGCCGGCGGCGATCTCTGAGGCGTGCCATGTCGCAAGGGATTCCTCCGGTAACTGTGTGAGAGTCTTGTCCGTGTCTGCGTTGAGGTCCCCGGTACGCCAGAATTCGAATCTTGGCAGCCCGTCCTCCGTCGGGATGGTTTTGATCAGGTGTCCAGACGCCAGGACCACACTGTCTCCGTCTTCGCGCAACAAATCGGCTCTTTCGCCGGCAAGAGCAGTTGCCGCCGACTCGCCCAGAAGGCCAATGATTTCGGCGGAAGGTTCGGCTTCCATGGTCGTGCCCCGGAAAAGCATCAGATATTTCTTGAGGTGGCCGATAATGCCGTCCGCCAGAGCTTGTGGGAACGCCATCAAAACGTCATCGCCTTCACGCACCATGCGTGTCAGGCAATAGGCGCGCCCTTTTGGAGTGCTTGCTGCAGCTCTCAGGGCGTGGTCGGGTGTCACGTCGGTCAGTTGCTGGCTGAATTGGCCCTGCAAAAATTTGTCTGTGCCGGGCCCGGATACTCTGACAATGACCTGGTCCGTCAGAGTAATACGGGCAGATCTCGGGAGAGGATAAGTGGCAACCGGCGTGGGCTGATCAGTCATGAAGTTCTCCCTGCTTGAGGATTTATAGATGCAGACTCTCCGCTTTGGCCGAGCCTGAGCCAAACGCGAAGTTTTCGGAACTCATCATCGCATGTGTTGGTGCAGGCGTTGCCCGCAGACGCGATCACAACCGTAAATTGGTCATTGGAGTCCTTGGCCCTGAGTTTCAAGAGAGCAAGCCATGACAGTAACCGACTGGACGGGTCAACATAAACCCGAAGCTCTTCGCTGCCCTCGAGCTTTGCCCAGAGGCCGTCGGATCTCAGCGTCAATCGGCGCACTGTTCTCTGGCCAGAAAGGCGTCCGAACCTGCGGTAGTGAAGGATTGCGCTAACAGCAATGGGTATAAGCAATGCCAACATGATGCTGGCACCGTGAACGCCCGCTGTAACGACAAAGCCGGCCATGATCAACCACGGCACGATAGCCAGATAACCGACGCCCCTGCTTGGCGTCAGAATCAGATCAATCCGGTTGTACACGGTTCAGGATCAGGTCGACGATCCTCTGAAGATCGGCATCTTCAGGGCGGCTGCGCTGCATAAACCACTCAAACATATCGGTATCCTCGCAGCTCAGTAGTTTGTGATAGCGCTCCTGGTCTTCACGCGGCAGATCCCGGTAGGCCTCTTCGAGAAATGGGATCAGCAGCACGTCGAGCTCCAGCATGCCTCGGCGGCTGTGCCAGTACAGGCGATTGAATTCGGCTTGGTCGGACATGAGACCTCTCACGGTTTTTCGGGAACAGATGAATGTTTTTCGGGCCTGAGCGCTCAGGGCGACAGACTTCGATAAGTCGAGGGAGTCAATACGGTGTCCTTGCACTCATGGAGCAGTCCGGGAAAGTCCAGTGTGTAATGAAGGCCGCGGCTCTCACGGCGTTGCAGGGCAGAGCAGATGATCAGGTCTGCCACTGTGACCAGGTTTCGCAGCTCCAGCAGGTCGTTGGACACACGATAGTTGCTGTAGAACTCACCGATTTCGCGCTCCAGCAAATCGATGCGGTGTTTGGCCCGTTGCAGGCGTTTGGTCGTTCTTACGATGCCCACGTAATCCCACATGAAGTGTCGTAACTCATCCCAGTTGTGGGAGATGACGACGTCCTCATCTGAGTCACGTACCTGGCTCTCATCCCAGTCGGGTGCTTCCGGTGGTGCGGGGATGTCCGATTCCCGTCGAGCAATATCCGCAGCTGCCGATTGTCCGTACACCAGGCATTCAAGCAGCGAATTGCTGGCCATGCGGTTGGCGCCGTGCAGGCCGGTAAAGGCGGCTTCTCCGACAACATAGAGCTGATTGATGTCAGTCCGGGCCCGCTTATCAGAAAGAATGCCGCCACATGTGTAGTGAGCTGCCGGTACGACGGGGATGGGTTCCTCTGCGATGTCGATACCGAATTCCTTGCACTTCTCATAGATGGTTGGGAAGTGATGCTCGATAAAGTCGCGGGGCTTGTGACTGATGTCCAGGTATAGGTGGTCGGCACCCAGACGCTTCATCTCATGGTCGATAGCGCGCGCCACTATGTCCCTGGGGGCCAGTTCGGCCCGTTTGTCAAAACGATCCATGAAGCGCTGTCCGTCAGGCAATTTGAGCAACCCGCCCTCGCCCCGAACAGCCTCGGTGATTAGAAACGACTTCGCATGAGGGTGATAAAGGCAGGTGGGGTGGAACTGATTGAATTCCATGTTGCCCACACGGCATCCGGCACGCCAGGCCATGGCTATGCCATCGCCCGACGCGCCGTCCGGGTTGGTAGTATACCGGTAAGCCTTACTGGCTCCCCCCGTCGCAATCACCGTGAACCGCGCACGAAACAGTTCGACGTGGTTATCTTCCAGATTAAGGATGTAGGCGCCCACGCAGGCATTGCCGGGCAGAGCCAGTTTGCGGTTGGTGATCAGATCTACTGCAACCCGACGAGACATCAGGTGGATGTTCTTCCGTGCCTTTGCCTGCGACGCCAGAGTGGTGGACACGGCATGGCCGGTCGCATCGGCAGCGTGAATAATGCGGCGATGGCTGTGTCCGCCCTCTCGGGTCAGGTGATACTCTGATTTGTCATCGCGGCTGAAAGCCACGCCGCTGTCGATTAACCAGTCGATGCTCTTGCGCCCGTTTTCAACGGTGAAGCGAACGGCATCTTCATGGCAGAGGCCGCCGCCAGCATTCAGCGTGTCGCTGATGTGGTTTTCGATCGAATCGTCATCATCCAGCACGGCGGCGATTCCGCCCTGGGCCCACAGCGTGGCACCACTGCTGATATCGCCTTTGCTGATGACGGCGATCTGAAGATGCTCGGGAAGATTGAGTGCGACGGTCAGACCGGCCGCACCGCTGCCGATAATGAGAACATCAAATTCATGGGACTGTGGCATCGGGTCGTAATCGCGGGCCATAATGTGGATGTGTATTGAACTAAACTTTGTGCTTGCTGTCTATTTGGCCTGACGGGGTGCCACGTTTCAACGAGTGGAGCAGTCTGGGCCGGGAGACGGACGAAGCGCATGAACTCTTACTGTATTCGACATCCTGACCATCTGGTCAGGCCCCATCCGAGGCCCGGCATTGCGTCAATGAAAGCGGATTCCGACAAGCACAGGGATGACGTAAGTGACAGCCAGACCGATTTGCAGTTGGTCCGGAAAGTACGTCATGGCGATAAATCGGCGTTCGATCTTCTGGTTGTGAAATATCAGTCTCGCGTGGCCTCAATCATCAGTCGCTATGTTTTCGACCATCAGGAAGTGATGGACCTGACGCAGGAAACGTTTGTAAAGGCGTTTCGCGCAATGGACCGTTTCCGCGGTGACAGCGCTTTTTACACCTGGCTTTATCGCATCTCCGTCAATACTGCGAAGAATTTCCTGGAGTCCAGGGGGCGTCGACCCCAGACCAGTGCCGATTCGGCCGAGGCAGAGAATTTTGAAGAGGGCTTTCGCCTTCGCGATAATGCATCGCCGGAAACGATTTTGCGCAGGGACGAATTGCAGCGCGAGCTGGAAGTTGCAATCGCCGCCCTGCCAGAGGAGCTTCGATCCGCGTTTCTTTTGCGGGAGTACGACGGGTTGAGCTACGAGGACATTGCTGGAATTCTGGAGTGTCCGATTGGTACGGTCAGATCACGAATTTTCAGGGCCCGTGAGTCGGTAGACCGGCATCTGGGCCCGTTGCTGAACGATGAGCAGGCTTAAAGAGGTTGCCTCCCATGGATGATCGTCTTAAAGAGACCCTATCGGCCATGATGGACGACGAAGCAGACGAGCTTTCAGTCCGAAGGCTGTTGTCGAATCCCTCTCAGCAGGACGTGCGTTCGCAATTACAACGCTGGCAACAGGTCCGCGATCTGATGCAGCGAGGGCCGTCGAGCATGAACGCGGTGGATGTTCGCGACAGCGTTAGACAGCGTCTTGAGGGTCATGAGGCGCGGGTGGATGCGACCGTTGATGCTGCTCCTGTCCGGAGCCATTGGCGCTGGTCTGCTATGGCAATTGTTCTGGCATTGGCGATAGGTTTCGGCGCAGGTTCAAATTGGGATGCAGACGGTGAGGGTTCTGTGGCTGTCGCCGACGCTTCGGTTGCAGTTGAAGGCACTGAGGTTCCACAAATAGCGCTCAAAGGTTTGACCGAAGATCAGCGCAGACAGCTCAGCCGCTATTTGCTCGAACATGCTCAACACAGCAGTGTAAGCGCGGCTCAGGGGTCTGTGGGTTACGCCCGAGCGGCCAGCCTTTCTGGTTCGGAGTACTGATGCGCTTTTTTGCTCCCCTTCTCGCGTTTTGCTGTCTGCTGCCACCTGTTGCACTCGCAGATGATGCGAATTCGCCGGAGTACTGGTTCAGACAACTCGGACCCGCATTGATGCAAACGTCTTATCGAGGGGTCTTCGTCTACGCCCGTGGTGACCAGGTCCATTCTGTCCAGATCGCCCACCGCTACCGGGGTGGACAAGTCGAGGAACGCCTTGTCCTGCAGGACGGCTCCAGTGGTGAAGTGGTTCGCAAAGGCAGGGATGTCATCTGCGTGCTCCCGGAGCACGGCAGAATGGAGTTGAATCAGGTGATTCCCACCGGACCGTTCGCCAATGCCTTTGCCAGTCAGTCAATGCCAGTCAGCCGCTGGTATGACTTGGAACTTGTGGGTGCCGATCGAATTGCGGGATATAAGGTGACCAAACTGGCGATAAATTCGCGAGACGAGCAGAGATACAATCATTTGCTGTGGCTGGAGAATGACACTGGATTGCCGCTGAAAGGACAGGTCCTTTCAGACCAGGGCGATGTGCTTGAGTACTATCATTTTGCCAGCATTGAAATCGGTGGGGTTCTGCCGGACACGGAATTTGAGGTTCGTTCTGAAGGTCGGGAAGTGAAAAAAAAGCTGAACGCTCCGGCGGATCATTCAGCTGAGACCGGGTCTGAAAGTCGTTGGCATGTTGGTTGGCGTCCAGAAGGTTTTGAGCCAGCAACATCGCCGGAAGACAGCCGGCGTCGTGCCGTGTCGTTTTCTGACGGCCTGGTGTCATTCTCGGTATTCATTGGGGATTCAAGCGACGTCAGGATGCCCTCCGGCGTGTCCAGAATTGGTGCCACCTCAATACTTATGGCGCCGCTTTCTCACGGCAAAGGGTCTTCAACAGTGACTGTTGTCGGCGAAATACCACTGAATACGGCCCGCAAAATTGCCGCTTCGGTAGAATTGGGCCAGTTGGAAGCAGCGAGCGAATAAGATGATAACCGAGACGGGACGGGTTGTAGCACTGGCGGGTGACAAGGCTTGGGTTCAGACCATCCGTGCCAGTGCCTGCGAGTCTTGCTCCGCTCGAAGCGGCTGTGGCCAGCGGGTTCTGGCGACTGCATCCGGGGGGCGAGCCAATCAAGTTCTCGTGGCCAACACCCTGGACGTTCAGGTCGGAGATGAAGTGACGGTTGCGATCGAAGAAGCGGCGCTACTGAGTGCGTCGTTGCTGGTCTATGCGCTGCCTCTTATGTTTCTGGTGCTGGGCGCTGTCACCGGACAGCACCTGGCACCCGGCCAGGACGTTGGCGCAATAATCGGCGCCGTGTTTGGTATGGGGCTGGGTTTTGGTGCAGCGCGGCTCGGTCATTCCGGCAAGCCGGGCCGTTTTGACCCCAGGCTGACCTCCGTGTCACCGGCAATTCGCGAAGTTGTTAAATGAACGTTTTTTTAGAATATTGAAAAAAGGCCATTTACCCACATTGATGAACATCATGTGTCGTTTACGGGAGTCCAGAATGCAACGAACGATATTTTCGCGGCAAATTTCCTTCCTGATAGCACTGGCGATCATGTTGACCGCTCAGGTGGCTTCGGCGCGGGACTTGCCCGATTTTACAGAACTGGTTGAGGAAAACTCGGGTGCGGTGGTAAACATAAGCACGACGACAGAGCGTAAAGCTAGGGCCGGCAGTCCCTTCGGCGATCAGTTTGATCGCCGACAGTTCGAGCAACTTCCCGAATTTTTCCAGGACTTTTTCGGAGGGCGTGGCGCACCCGGTAGTCCAGCTCCCAGGCAGTCGATGGGCTCTGGCTTTATTGTGTCGAGTGACGGCTATGTGCTGACTAATAACCATGTGGTTGAGGGTGCAGATGAGATCATTGTCCGGCTGAACGATCGTCGCGAACTGCCGGCACGTCTGATCGGAACTGATCCAAGATCGGATATGGCCGTGCTGAAAATCGAAGATGGTGATGATTTACCGGTGGTGGAGATTGGTCGGTCTCAGGATCTCAAAGTTGGTGAGTGGGTACTCGCGATCGGTTCACCTTTTGGGTTCGACTACACGGTAACCGCCGGTATTGTCAGCGCGCTTGGGCGCTCGCTCCCGTCGGAAAACTATGTGCCCTTTATCCAGACGGACGTGGCAATCAATCCGGGTAATTCCGGCGGGCCGTTGTTCAACCTGGACGGCGAAGTCATCGGTATCAATTCTCAAATTTACACCCGTTCCGGTGGTTTCATGGGGGTTTCATTCGCCATTCCGATTGATGATGCGATGAATGTGTTTCGTCAGCTCCGTGACAAGGGATCGGTTTCTCGAGGTTGGTTGGGTGTGCTGATTCAGGAGGTTAATCGTGATCTGGCAGAGACCTTCGGACTGGAGCGTCCAAGAGGTGCCCTGGTGGCGGAAGTGATGGCAGGATCTCCGGCACGGGCTGCAGGACTGAAATCCGGTGATATCGTTCTGGAGTATGAAGGCGAGGATGTTGCGCGGTCATCTGACCTGCCTCCGATGGTAGGACGCACACCTGTCGGTGAAACGGCAACGATGCTGGTGATGCGCGGCGGCGAGAAAATAACCGTCGATGTTGAAATTGGGCAGCTCCCAGAAGATGGTGGCAGTCCCGCCGCTGCGCCGGCGAGCGGAAGTGGTGACTCCTCTTCGGCTCCTCTGGGGATGATGGTGGAGCCACTGACGAAGGACCTGGCGGACTCCCTGGGCGTCGACAGTGGTGTCGTGGTTGCGGATGTGACCCGCGGTCCGGCCCTGGACGCCGGTATCCGACCCCAGGATGTGGTCACCGAATTGAATCGCCAGCCAATCGAGACTGTTGAAGACTTCCGGGAAGCCGTTGAGGGTCTCCCGGAAAACAGCGCTGTTTCGGTGAGAGTGGTTCGACAGGGACGCGCGATCTATCTGGTCATGAAGCCTTAACGGGCAGGTGGATCTCAGGGCGGACTCATTCCGCCCTGCAGCCCCCAAGAGCTGTCTGCAAAAACGACAGTTTTGGGGGCTTTTTTGTTATACTGTCGTGAAAACTGGGAATAGGCCAAGGAACGGATTCAAACGCCATGATGATCAGCAAGGAAATGCCCCTCCGCACGCTCCTCAGACCCCGCTATTCCTGGGTTGCCTGGTTCCTGTTAGTCGCCGCACTGCTCATTACGTTACTGCTCTGGCAGTTGTCCATACGGCTGGTCGATGACCGCACTGAAGCTCGCTTCAAAACACAATCTCTGCAATTAAAAACCGCGATTGAGGAACGCCTGTTGAATTACGAGCAGGTTCTGGCTGGCAGCGCCGGTCTGTTTTCCGTGGCCCGAGAGGTCAGTCGCGAAGAGTGGCGCACTTATATTGATAAGGTCGATATTAATCGCTACTACCCCGGTATCCAGGGCATCGGTTATGTCAAAAGAATCGGTGTCCGGCAAATGGCCGACCATATTGCGTCAACCCGTCGAAATGGAATCCTGGACTACCGGGTGACGCCGCTGGGTTCCGGGCCTGATTACTATCCGATGGTCTACCTCGAACCCGGGACCGATAGGAACCAGAAAGCGCTCGGTTACGATGCGTTTAGCGATCCCGCCCACCAGAGAGCCATGGTTGATGCCAGAGACACCGCTCAGCCCAAAGTCACTGGAAAGGTCGTGCTGATTCAGGAAGAAGTTGCAGAAGACCAGGCCAGTTTCTTGATGTATTACCCCGTTTATCAGGGCGGCGTTGTGCCGGGAAGTCGCATTGAACGCCGCATGACATTAGCGGGCTATGTGTTCAGCGCTTTCCGAATGAATACCTTGCTGGATGGTATTGTTGGCCTCATATCGCCATTTCTTGATGTAAAAATCTATGACAACGGTGAAGTGTCCAGAGACGCCCTGATGTATGGTTCAAATCTGGGTTCGCTCGATAATGAATTCAGTTTTGAAATGAGTCAGACCGTTACCCATGGTGGCCGGGACTGGCTTCTGCAGACGCGGTCGACGCCGGCATTCGATTATCTGGCTGCGGACCCGCGACCGCCGATAGTGCTGGGTTCCGGAATTGTGATCAGTCTGTTGCTCTTCATGTTTGCGCTGACGCTGACTCGGGGGCGGATTATGGCGCAGAGCAGTGCTGGCCGTTACCGAGCGATCACCGAAGGCGCGGCCAACGTGACCCTGGTACTCAGCAAGGTTGGTATGCCTTTGTATGCCAGTCCATCCAGTCGGGACATTCTTGGATTTGAGGCCGAGAAAGCGGGCGAGCTTGAGTTGAAGCCTTTGGTTCACAGGGATGACTGGACAGCGTTGAAGTCTGGATTTGAGCGGGCGAAAAAGAATCCAGGTAAGCAGTTGCCGGCCATTCAGGCCCGGGTAAGAGATGCTGACGGCCAGTGGCGTGACATGGAGGGAACCTTCACCTCAATGTTGAAGGTTCCCGGTGTTTGGGGCGTAGTGTTGAGTCTTCGGGATCTTACACAGCTTAAAGCAGCGCAGTCAGAGTTGCACCGTCTCGCCTTCTACGATCCATTGACCGGACTCGCAAATCGTCAGCTGTTCCGCGACAGGCTCAACCATGTGGTGCATCGAAGTCGCCGTAATGAGGAGTCCGCGGCACTGATGTTCCTGGATCTCGATGGCTTCAAACGAATCAACGACACCCTGGGTCACGATGCCGGCGATGAACTGCTCAAGCAGGTTGCCAACTGGCTGGCGGCGTGTGTTCGGGAGGACGATTCAGTTGCGCGTTTGGGTGGTGATGAATTTGTGGTGCTGTTGTCACGAATCAGCGGGCCGGACGCTGCGGGCAAAGTGGCAGAAACCATCCTTCGTCGGCTCTGCCAGCGCATCCGTCTTAACGATCACGATGTCGGCGTGACGGTCAGTATTGGTATCACCATGATTCCTGAGGACAGTGATGATCCCGGGACGCTGATGAAATATGCCGACCTGGCAATGTATCGCGCCAAAGACATCGGCCGTAATGCGTATCAGTTTTTCACGCCAGCAATGAACATTCAGGCTGCACGGCGACTGCTGCAACAGGAGGAACTGGCCACGGCTCTGGATGGCGATCGGTTTGTTCTGCATTACCAGCCCAAGATCGACCTGAAGACCGAACGAGTGATTGGCGTTGAAGCATTTCTGCGTTGGCACCACCCGGAAAAAGGGCTGGTCAATGCGCAGCAGTTTATCACTCTGGCTGAAGAAACGGGCCTGATCATCCGGCTTGGAGAGATCGCTCTGAGACAAGCCTGCATCCAGGTCCAGGCTCTGGAGCGAGCAGGTTTCGAGTCTCTTAAAATGGCGGTGAACCTCTCTGTTCGTCAACTGATGGACAATGGTTTCCTGGATATGATGCGCCAGATCATCACGGAGACCGGCGTTTCTCCGGAAAGGTTAGAGCTGGAAATGCCAGCGGAACTGTTGAACGAGGATGCGCGGCAGGTCCACGATCTCCTCGTTTCGCTACATGACCTGGGGGTGTGCCTGATTCTGGATGATTTCGGAACCGGCTCCTGTTCGCTGGTGGCCCTGCAGCAGTTGCCACTGGATGTGATCAAGATTGATCATCGCTTCATTCGCGACATCCCCTACAACGTCAGCGCAACTGACGTTGCCTCTGCCGTTGTTGCACTCGCCAGAAAACTTCATCTGACCGTTGTCGCTGAGGGGGTCGAAACGCCCCAGCAGTTGGACTTCCTGCGAAGCGCCGGTTGTGCTCAGTGTCAGGGCAATCTGTTCAGTTATCCTCTCGATGAAGATGCCCTGATCGGGTTTCTGATCCGTCAATATGAGCGGCCACTCATCTCCTGATCATGGCAATGGGGCGCGGTAACCGGTAAAATCACGCCGTTGTCGCGGGCGCACGCCCCGATGATGGCCCGTAAGGGCTCAATCCTCTTGTTCTTGTGAGTAGCCTTTTTCTGTGACTGAACTGAGCCGAATTCGTAACTTCTCGATCATTGCCCACATCGACCATGGTAAATCCACGCTCGCCGACCGTTTTATTCAGATCTGCGGCGGGCTCACCGACCGTGAAATGGCCGAGCAAGTTCTCGATTCCATGGACCTTGAGCGAGAGCGTGGCATCACCATCAAGGCCCAGAGCGTTACTCTGAAGTACAAAGCCCGCGACGGTATTGAGTACAAGCTGAATTTCATCGATACCCCGGGTCACGTGGACTTTTCCTACGAGGTTTCCCGTTCGCTCTACGCCTGTGAGGGTGCACTTCTGGTGGTAGATGCGGGGCAGGGCGTTGAAGCCCAATCCGTTGCGAACTGCTACACCGCCATCGAGCAGGGCCTTGAGGTCGTGCCGGTTCTGAACAAGATGGATTTGCCTCAGGCAGAGCCGGACCGCGTGGCGCAGGAAATTGAGGACATAATCGGTATCGAAGCCACTGACGCAGTGCGCTGCAGTGCCAAGAGCGGCATGGGTGTCGAAGACGTTCTTGAGGACCTGATTCAACGAATTCCGCCGCCGGCTGGCGATGTTGATGGTCCCCTGCAGGCGCTGATCATTGACTCCTGGTTTGATAATTACCTGGGGGTCGTTTCGCTCGTGCGAGTGACTCAGGGCACCCTTAAAAAAGGCGATAAAATCGTCATCAAATCCACCCAGAAGGGGTGGTCGGCCGACAAAGTCGGTATTTTTACACCCAAGCCCACGGATACCGGTGAGCTTCATGCCGGCGAAGTCGGCTTCGTCGTGGCTGGCATCAAGGACATTCACGGAGCTCCGGTGGGTGACACCATCGTTCAGCAGAAAGACTGGGAGCAGATTCCGATGCTGCCGGGGTTCAAGAAGGTAAAGCCTCAGGTCTACGCAGGGCTGTTCCCGGTAAGTTCAGATGATTACAACGACTTTCGGGATGCGCTGGAAAAACTGACTTTGAACGACGCATCCTTGTTTTTCGAACCGGAAAGTTCCGACGCACTCGGTTTCGGCTTCCGCTGCGGTTTTCTCGGCATGCTCCACATGGAAATCATCCAGGAGCGCCTTGAGCGCGAGTACGACATTGACCTGATCACCACTGCCCCGACGGTGATTTACGAAGTAGTGACCAAGCAGGGTGAGACCCTGTCGGTGGACAATCCATCGAGCCTGCCCGACATTGGTTCTATCGAAGAGATGCGAGAGCCCATTGTGGAGGCCAGTATTCTGGTCCCGCAGGAACATCTGGGTAATGTGATTGCATTGTGTGAAGAGAAGCGCGGCATTCAGAAGAACATGCATTTTATGTCGACGCAGGTCCAGGTGACCTACGAACTTCCGATGGCGGAAGTGGTGCTGGATTTCTTCGATCGCATCAAGTCAGCGAGTCGTGGATTTGCGTCCCTGGACTACCATTTCGTCCGTTTTCAGACCGCCAACCTGGTTCGCCTGGATGTGCTGATAAACGGGGAACGTGTGGACGCGCTGGCTCTGATTGTTCATAAAGATCAGTCGCACTATCGCGGACGGGCGTTGATTGACAAGATGAAGGAACTTATTCCCCGTCAGATGTTCGACATTGCCATTCAGGCGGCGATCGGCAATCAGGTAGTTGCTCGAGTGACGGTGAAAGCGCTGAGAAAGAATGTAACGGCTAAATGCTACGGTGGCGATGTTAGTCGTAAGAAGAAACTGCTTCAGAAGCAGAAAGAAGGCAAGAAGCGCATGAAGCAGTTGGGTAACGTTGAGGTGCCGCAGGAAGCTTTCCTCGCTGTGCTGAAAGTGGATAACTAGAAGGCATCTGAATGGATATCAATTTTCCCCTCGTGCTCGTGGTACTGACGTTTGCAACCGGTGCCGTCTGGCTGCTGGATGTGCTGGTACTCCGAAAGCGACGACCTGTCCTGGAATCTGCCAACGGTTCTGTTGACAGCGACGCCAGCGAAGACGACAAGCAATCCAACGAACCGTATCTGGTGGAACTGAGCAAGTCGTTTTTCCCGGTCCTGGCGATTGTTCTGGTTCTCCGGTCTTTCCTGGTGGAGCCCTTCCAGATTCCCTCCGGTTCCATGCTGCCGACACTGGAGGTCGGAGATTTTATTCTGGTCAACAAGTATGCCTATGGGTTGCGACTGCCAGTGGCCGGTACAAAAATTCTCGAGATGGACAATCCGCAGCGTGGTGACGTGATGGTTTTCCGCTACCCGGAAGATGGCAGTACTAACTACATTAAACGAGTGGTTGGCGTTCCGGGCGACCTGATTCGCTACGTGGATCATCAGTTGTTTGTGAATGACGAACCTGTGGACACAACCTTCGTGGCGCGACTGCCGCCGGTGGAGGTTCTGCGAGAGCAACTGGGCGATACCGAACACATGATTCTTCACACACTTGGACGAACTCAGCCTGAAGGCGAGGGCGAGTGGCGCGTCGGTGAGGGGGAGTACTTCGTGATGGGTGATAATCGGGATAACAGCAACGACAGCCGTTACTGGGGAGTTGTTCCCGACGAAATGGTCGTGGGTAAAGCGTTTGCGATCTGGATGCACTGGCAATCACTGACCAGTCTGCCATCCTTTGATCGTGTGGGTGGCAT
>CAZWEP010000002.1:69875-77098 GCA_964632565.1 uncultured Marinobacter sp.
TTATCCATTTCCAGCATGAGTATGAGATGAGCGGCCAGTGAGTTCCAAACCCGACCTCGAAGAGCTTCAGCGTCGTCTCGGCTATCAATTCAATGCCCCCGAGCGTCTGCTTCTGGCGCTGACCCATCGGAGTTATGGCAATCAAAACAACGAGCGCCTTGAGTTTCTGGGTGATTCGATTGTGAATATGGTGATTGCAGAGCATCTTTACCTTCATTTCGAGCAGGCCCGTGAAGGTCAGTTAAGTCGTCTTCGCGCCCGCATGGTAAAAGGTGTGACGCTGGCGGAAATTGGTCGCGAGTTTGAACTCGGCAAATACCTTCGACTGGGCTCTGGCGAGCTCAAAAGCGGCGGGTTTCGTCGTGAGTCCATTCTTGCAGATGCCGTCGAGTCCATTATCGGAGCCATCTATCTGGACAGTGATTTCCTCACCTGCCGGGCCCAGATTCTGGGCTGGTTTGAGCATCGTCTGAAAAAGCTAGATTTACAGGACACCCAGAAAGACGCCAAGACTCGGCTTCAGGAATACCTGCAATCGCGACAGTTCCCGCTACCACGCTACGAAGTCATTTCAGTTGACGGCGAGGCGCACGCACAGACCTTCCATGTGTCCTGCGCACTTCCGTCTTTGGATCGTAAAACCTCAGGGGTAGGGAGTAGTCGTCGAATTGCAGAACAACAGGCTGCCCGAGTAGCGTTGAAGGAACTGGGCGTGGAGACTGAATGATGAACGATATAACGCGTCCGGAAAATCCCGACAGCCGATGCGGCTTTGTGGCCATTGTGGGCCGCCCCAATGTGGGCAAATCCACGTTGCTGAATCACATTCTCGGGCAAAAACTCAGCATCACCTCTCGCAAGCCTCAGACTACTCGGCATCAGGTCCTTGGCATCAAGACTGAGGGGCTTGCACAGGCGATCTATGTTGATACGCCTGGCATGCACGAGGAAGAGCCTCGTGCGCTCAACCGCTACATGAACAAAGCGGCAACGTCTGCTCTCAAAGACGTTGATGTGGTGGTTTTTGTGGTGGACCAGATGGCCTGGACTACAGCCGATGAGATGGTGCTGGAGAAGCTCAGCAATCTTCGCTGTCCAGTCATTCTGGCGGTGAACAAGGTAGACCGGATTGAAAATCGGGAGGCTTTGCTGCCTCATCTGGACATGCTTTCGCGCAAGCGGGAATTTGCGGAAATCATCCCCTTGTCTGCGTTGAAAGAGATGAACCTTCAGCCTCTGGAAGACGCCGTCGCAAGGTTCCTTCCTGAGAGCGTGCATTTTTATCCGGACGATCAGATTACCGACCGCAGTGAGCGATTTCTTGCGTCAGAGATGGTTCGGGAAAAAATCACCCGCCAGTTAGGGGCTGAGCTCCCATACTCGGTGGCAGTAGAGATAGAAGAGTTCAAGCGCGATGGAAAGACGCTTCACGTGTCAGCCCTGATTCTGGTCGAGCGAGAGGGACAGAAGAAAATCATCATCGGCGATAAAGGTGAGCGGCTGCGGCGAATCGGTCAGGAAGCACGGGTGGATATGGAGCGTCTGTTCGACAGCAAGGTGATGCTCCGGCTGTGGGTGAAAGTCAAACGAGGTTGGGCG
This sequence comes from uncultured Marinobacter sp., assembly GCA_964632565.1. Classification (GTDB taxonomy): domain Bacteria; phylum Pseudomonadota; class Gammaproteobacteria; order Pseudomonadales; family Oleiphilaceae; genus Marinobacter. Next base: position 71,475 of record CAZWEP010000002.1, read on the forward strand.
GATAGTGATCGCGCGCTTAAAAGCCTCGGAATGAACGACTTCTGAGCCCGATATGACGGGGCGAGTGCAGCAGGAGCCCGCTTATGTACTTCATCGTCGGCCCTGGCGTGAAACCAGCCTGATGGTGGATATTTTTTCGCTGAACATGGGGCGCCTCACGGTAATTGCCCGCGGTGCCAACAGTGCCAAAAGCCCACTCAAGGCGCAGCTTCAACCTTTTCAACCTCTGATCCTGGACTGGACAGGGCGGGGTGACCTTAAAACGCTGACCCAGGTGGATGTGCGTTCAGGGCCGCGGTTGGTCAGGACGCGGTCCCTGTACAGTGGCCTTTACGTCAACGAACTTCTGCAACGAACACTGCCGCTGGCAGATCCGAATCCCAAGCTTTTTGGCGAGTACATTGATTTGCTTCAGGCGCTCGCGGATTCAGAAGATGTGGAACCAGTGCTTCGTCGATTTGAGAAGACATTTGCCGGAGAGCTTGGCTATAGCTTTCAGTGGGATGTGGCAACCGATACCGACGAACCGGTTGAAGATCAATTGGCGTATGGCTATGACCCGGAACAGGGCATCGTCGCGTATCTTTCCGAGCGCGTTCGGCTGAGAGATCTGTCCGGTAAAACATTAAAGGCGCTGGCGCGGGGGGACCTTGAGTCGCCGGATTGCCGGAGAACAGCGAAGCAGGTGACGCGGGTTCTGGTGGACTATCTGCTTCAGGGACGTCCGCTGAACAGTCGCCGACTGTTTTCCAATCATTGATAGCCACTTGAAACGCTATTGCGAGATCGTCTGGAGAGTGACATGAACTCACGAGTATTGCTGGGTGTGAACATTGACCATGTTGCGACGCTACGGCAGGCACGCGGCACCCGTTATCCCGACCCTGTTCAGGCCGCTCTGATCGCAGAAGAGGCAGGCGCCGATGGTATCACCATCCATCCAAGAGAAGACCGTCGTCACATTCAAGATCGTGATGTGCTCCTCCTGAAAGAGACGCTTAACACCAAGATGAATCTGGAAATGGCGGTGACGGAGGCAATGGTCGAATTTGCTCTCAAGGTCCAGCCCGAGTGCGTGTGCCTGGTGCCTGAAAAGAGGGAAGAATTGACGACAGAGGGCGGTCTGGATGTCGTAGGGCTTGAGCAGAGAGTGGCAGATGCCTGCCAAAAGCTCGCGACAATGGGTGCAGAGGTGTCTTTGTTCATTGACCCGGACTTCGCTCAGATCGACGCTGCGGTTCGATGCGGTGCGCCGGTCATTGAACTCCACACCGGAGACTATGCGGAGGCGAAGACGCCTGAACGTCAGGACGCATCGTTCTCAGTGTTGGCAGAGGCGGCCGAGTACGCAAGAAAGAAAGGGCTCATCGTCAATGCAGGGCATGGACTGCATTACCACAACACGGAACGGGTCGCGCGGTTACACGGAATAAACGAACTCAACATTGGTCATGCCATCATCGCTCGGGCGGTATTCGTGGGTTTGAAAGAGGCGGTGCGAGATATGAAGGCAATCCTCAACTCTGCAAGTGATTGATCAGCACGGGAGCCGCAATAGTCGCTAGTCTGCTGTCTCGCTCTGGGATTCCCGAAACAGTGGTTGCCAATCTGTTTGCTCGCTCCACAGCACCAGATGCTCCATTGCGCTGACGAGGCGATCTTTCTGCTGCTCCCTATCGGGGGCTTCCCGTTTTAACGCTGTTTCGAGCTCATTGGCCGCGGCTCTCAACTCTGGCACGCCGCAATATCGAGTGGCGCCATGGAGCTTGTGAACGCATTCGAGTAGCTCGCTCAGTTTGCTTCTCGACCAAAGGGCAGGGACGCGTTTCACATCCGCGCGCACCTGTTCAATCAGCATGCTGAATAATTCTTCCGCAAGGTCGGTCTTGCCGGCGGCCAACTGGATACTTTCCGGCACGCTGACGCAATCCCGAAGGCGGGTTTTTGTTGAGGGTCTGATGTGACGATTTGACTCCCGGACTTCCTGAATCTGGGAATTCGAAGGCGTTGTCGAGGGCGAGCACTCGTAACCCGTGTAATCTGTAATCGTCTGAACCAACTGAGTGCTGCTGATTGGTTTTGGCAGGTAGCCGTCGAAGCCTTGCTGCTTCAATCGCTCCTGTTCATCAGCCAGAGCGTGGGCAGTCAGTGCAATGACCGGTGTCTGTTTGCTTTGCCCGTCAATTTCCCGCAAACGCTCTGTCGTTTCGGCGCCGTCCATTCCGGGCATTTGCAGGTCCATGAAAACCAGATCGAATGGTTGTTGACGAGCTTTGCTGAGGGCCTCAAAACCGCTGCTGGCGCCCTCGGCATCTATTCTGCAATCTCGCAGAAGCGTCATTACCAGTTTGAGGTTTGCCTCGTTGTCATCAACGGCCAGGATACGCGGCGACCTGCCGTGGGGCTTCGGCAGGGCAGCCTGGCCAGAAAGTTCGATGACAGGCGCCTGGCCCTGGCTTATGCCGTGGACCAAAAGCAGCAATTCGGCGTAGAGGGTGTCGCGACACACAGGTTTGGTGAGGTGGCCACTGGCAATGGCTGATAAGGGCGTGTCGTGAGTCTCCAGCGTAGGTGTGAGCAGCAAGACACGGCAGTCCCTATCCAGCTCAAGCGTTCGCAAGAGATTGCAGTATTGGCTGGAATTGAGCAGATGCCGTGTAATACCAATAATGGCGAGCGCATACCCTGTCTGATTTCGCTGGGCCTCCTCGACCTGTTCAACCAGTGCTCCAGGTGATGAAACTCTGTCAACCGTCAGCCCCCAATCGTGAAGCATGTGTTCGACGGCCAACCCCGTGGTTCTCTGATGATCCAGGTAAATGATCCGTTCGCCAGCCAGTGCATCCCTGGGGGCCAGAGTCTCGCTGGACGAAGTCAGCTCTGATGTCAGCGTGAACCAAAAGGTTGAGCCCTTACCGAGTTCGCTTTCCAGGCCTATTTTGCCCCCCATTTCCTCCACCAGGCGTTTGGATATGGCCAGGCCCAGACCGGTGCCACCGTATTGCCGCGCGGTCGACGCATCCGCTTGGCTGAACGCATTGAACAGCGATTGCTGCTGTGCCCTGGAAAGTCCGACACCGGAATCGGATATGCTTAGGCGCAGTGTCACCCGGTTTGACTCAGGGTCTTCCTCTTCCAGACTGGCGCGCAACACGACTTCCCCGGTCTGGGTAAATTTAATCGCGTTGTTGACCAGGTTGGTGATGACCTGTTTAACCCGCAACGGGTCTCCCATCACACTGGTGGGCACATCACTGTAGACCAAAGGCACCAGATCAAGATTCTTGGAGTGCGCAGCGGGAGCTAGCATCACCATGACTTCTTCAACAATATCGCGTAGTTGGTAAGGAATGCGGTCCAGTATCAGCTTGCCGGCCTCAATCTTCGAAAAGTCGAGAATATCGTTGATGATCGTCAGCAGAATTTCTGAGGATTTGCGAATCGTATTCAGGTGATCCCGTTGCTGTCGCGGCAGGGGACTTTTCAGCAGCAGTTCTGTGAACCCGATGATGCCGTTAAGCGGTGTTCGGATTTCGTGCGACATATTGGCCAGAAACTCGGACTTGATACGGCTGGCTTCCAAGGCTTCTTTGCGGGCAAAATCCAGCTCAATATTCTGGATTTCTATGGTTTCCAGTGTTTCTCGCAGGTCTTCTGTAGCCTGATCAATGTTTTGCTGCATCTCTGCCTGCGCATTGCTGAGTGCTTCAGCCATGGCATTCAGACCAGATTCGAGCTGTTCAAATTCGGGGCCGGCACCCGTATGAACACGCGTATCCAGTTTCCCCTCTTTGAGTTTTGCGACGGCCCCATTGAGCTCGAAAACAGGGTTAGTGAAGGCGCGGCTGAGCTTCAAGGCAATCGCGAGACTGATCAGCACGCCTGCCAGAACAACCAGAGTCGAGATCAAGAGGGCTTTGTAGGTCTCTTTCTCCGTTCGGACATGGGACATTTCCACCATGACCCGGCCGATGGCTTGCTTCCCTTCGCCCAGCGCCTGCCTTGACTCCGGGTCGAGCATGTTCTCAATCATCAGGTCCTGGAGGTAGACCGGCGTGACGAAGATGGTGCTACCCTCGTGGGTTATCTGGATGGGCTGATCGCCTGCAAGTGCCTGAGCACGAACATCTTTATGCGGGCCCGGCCCAGTATGTAGGAGTCGCTTATCTTCGCTGTCGAAAAAAGTGATGGACCGGACGTCCTGCTCTTCCAGCAAGGCATTCGACAGATTGCTCAGCAGGCTGCGGTTGGCCGTAAAAAGACCGTATTCCGAGCCGGCGGCAAGCTGCCGCGATAGGGATTTACCGCGATCCTGGAGCAGGCTCTCGATATTGTTCACCCAACTGTAGGTGAAAAATATCCCTAACATAAGGGTGGTTAGCAACGTGGGGACCAACGTCACCACAAGTACTTTTTTGCGAATGCCCCAGCGTCGCATAGCGTCTTCCTGATTCCCCGACCGTGCGGTCGATCAGCCAATCATCCTTGTCAGAATAGCTGATTCCTGGCGTTGAGCGTGTAGGTTCTGATGGTTATAGCTCCCGGTCATGGTTATAGCGATAACCTGTATTGGGCGACCGGGCTGATTCCGCGTATCATGCGAGTCCGAAGTGTATCACAGGCTTCAGGCACTGGCAGTCGGTAAGGCTGTCAGAGCCGCTTTGAGGAACAGGTAGCAGCATGCATTTTCCGACCATAGAAGATTACGTAGGTCACACGCCGCTTGTACGCCTTCAGCGACTGCCCGGCGACACCAGCAACGTGATACTGGCGAAGCTGGAAGGAAACAATCCGGCGGGCTCGGTAAAAGACCGCCCCGCAATCAGCATGATTCAGGAAGCTGAACGTCGCGGTGATATCAAACCGGGCGACACCCTTATTGAGGCGACCAGTGGCAATACCGGTATTGCCCTGGCTATGGCCGCTGCCATCAAGGGGTATCGTATGGTGCTGATCATGCCTGCGAATATGAGCGAGGAACGGCGTGCGTCGATGAGAGCCTACGGCGCTGAAATCGTCACGGTAAGTCGCGAAGAGGGAATGGAGACAGCGCGGGATCTGGCCCAGCAAATGGAGTCTGAAGGCAAAGGAAAAGTGCTGGATCAGTTTGCCAACATGGATAATCCATTGGCTCACTATCGCACAACCGGCCCTGAAATCTGGGAGCAGACGTCGGGTCTGGTAACCCATTTTGTCAGCTCCATGGGTACGACCGGAACCATCATGGGGGTTTCCCGCTATCTGAAAGAGCGAAACCCGGACATCCGGATCATCGGTCTGCAACCTGAAGACGGCGCCTCCATACCGGGTATCCGCCGCTGGCCTGAGCCGTACCTGCCCAAAATTTTCGACGCGACCCGGGTGGACCAGATTCTGGACGTTGGCCAACAGGAAGCAGAGGACACCATGCGAGCGCTCGCAAGCCAGGAAGGTATTTTCTGCGGAGTATCCTCGGGCGGTTCCATCGCTGCGGCGTTAAAACTGTCCCGCCAGGTTGAAAATGCGGTCATCGTCGCAATCATTTGCGACAGGGGCGATCGATACCTCTCCACTGGCGTGTTTTCAGACGCCTAACGTTTAACAAGAGTTGAAATAATGGGTAAAAGACGCAGGAAACCGCTTCC
>CAZWEP010000002.1:77198-138378 GCA_964632565.1 uncultured Marinobacter sp.
ATGCTCAGATCCGGTTCAAGGAAAAGACGCTCAAGGATCATTTTGCCCACTTTGGGGGCATCGAACCGGAAGAATGGGTGCCGCCTATGAGATCCGAGACCCTGGGATACCGGCGCAAGGCCCGGCTCGGGGTGAAGTACGTGCCCGCCCGTGAGTCGGTTCTGGTGGGCTTCAGGGAAAAAAGAAACAGTTTTCTCACCGACATCGACCGATGCGCGGTTCTTGATCCGCGTATAGGTGATCGAATCATGCCCCTGCGGGAACTGCTCCACGGACTCGACGCGTTTCGTCGTATCCCGCAGGTGGAAGTGGCCTGCGGTGACGATGTGGCGGCGATGGTTATCCGTAACATGGACCCGCTGAGTGATTCCGACACTCAGGCATTGATCGAATTCGCCCGGGCCCACGATTTGCATATGTATCTGCAGCCGAAAGGCCCGGACACGGTTTATCGTCTCTGGCCCGACGGTGGCGAAGAGCGATTGAGTTACACACTTGCGGAATTTGACCTGACTCTGAAGTTCCACCCGATGGATTTCACTCAGGTGAACGCGCCGTTGAATCGCAATATGGTGCATCGCGCCGTGGAGTGGCTGGATCTGCATGAGAATGATCGAGTACTCGATTTGTTCTGTGGCCTGGGCAACTTTACTTTGCCGTTGGCACGAAAGGCCGGCCAGGTTGTCGGCGTGGAAGGAGACGAAGCCATGGTCGTCAGGGGGCGTGAGAACGCGACATTGAACGATCTGTCCAACGTCGCGTTCCACGGAGCCAATTTGCAGGCAGATTTCACGGAGCAGTCTTGGGCCGGGGAAGGTTTCGATAAGATTCTTATTGATCCACCGAGGTCCGGCGCCCAGGAAGTCTGCGAGTATCTCACGGCATTCGGAGCTCAGCGGATCGTTTATGTGTCCTGTAATCCTGCGACCCTGGCGCGGGATGCCGGAGTGTTGGTCAACAATGGATACAGGCTTGTGCGGGCCGGAGTGATGGACATGTTTCCCCACACAACCCATGTCGAGTCGATGGCTTTATTTGAGCGTCAGAAAAAGTCTTGAGGTCGGGCAATGTGTGCCCGGTCTGAAGCCGGATAAAAGCGAAAACTATGGTCAAAGTCCGCGAAGAATATACCGTTACCGGTGACGGGAAGGTCGATATCGAGCGGTGGGTGCGCCAGATCGAGTCACAGACTCGGCTGGAGAATCCGGAGCAGTTTCGGCGTGCCTGTGAGAAAGCTGCGGCCATCGATTTTGAAGCCGTCAGGGAAGATCGCGTCTGGGCGCCGGGCACCAGCAGTTTTCGCACCGGGATTGAGATGGCCCAGGTGCTGGTGGAACTGCATCTGGACCAGGCCAGTCTGGTTGCCGCCATTCTCTACCGTGCCGTTCGTGAAGAGCGGATACCTCTTGCTGAAATTCGCGAAGAGTTTGGCGACGAAGTTGCCGGACTGATCGACGGTGTCCAGCAGATGGCGGCGATCTCCTCGATCCACCATCCGTTGAAAGGCAACGTGCTGGGCCAGACCGAGGGGCAGCTCGACAACGTCCGCAAAATGCTGGTGACGATGATCGACGATGTTCGAGTGGCGCTGATCAAGCTGGCCGAACGGACGTCTGCGATCCGTGCAGTTAAGAACGCGCCGGAAGAAAAGCGCATGCGGGTGGCCAGAGAAGTCTTCGATATCTATGCCCCACTGGCGCACCGGCTGGGTATCGGTCACATCAAGTGGGAACTTGAGGACCTTTCCTTCCGTTACCTGCACGCCTCTGCATACAAGAAAATCGCCAAGCTCTTGGATGAAAAGCGCCTGGATCGCGAAGGCTACATCAAGCGCGTCATTACGACTCTTAAAGAGGAGTTAGGGGCTTCTGGCATCCAGAGTGACCTTTCTGGGCGTGCGAAACACATTTACAGCATCTGGCGAAAGATGCGTCGAAAAGGCATCGACTTTTCGCAGGTTTATGACGTGCGCGCTGTGCGGATTCTCGTGCCCGAAGTCAGGGATTGCTACGCCGCACTCGGCATTGTGCACACGCTGTGGCGGCACATTCCCAATGAGTTCGACGACTACATCGCTAATCCGAAGGAAAATGGTTACCAGTCCCTTCACACCGCTGTGATCGGTCCCGAGGGCAAGGTCATGGAAGTGCAGATTCGTACTCATGCTATGCACGAAGAAGCGGAACTCGGCGTCTGCGCGCATTGGTTGTACAAAGGCATGGATCGGAGCAACCGTTCCGTCGGCTACGATGCCAAGATTAACTGGCTGCGACAGGTGCTGGAATGGCAGGAAGAACTGGGGGACATCTCCGGGCTGGCGGACCATCTCAAATCGGATGTGGGATCGGATCGGGTCTATGTGTTCACGCCGGAAGGCCATGTCGTAGATCTTCCCCAGGGCGCGACACCGGTGGATTTCGCTTATCGGGTACATACCGAGATAGGGCATGCCTGCCGTGGTGCCAAGGTGAACAACCGGATTGTGCCGCTGACCTATCCGCTGAAAACCGGCGACCAGATCTCGATTCTCACCTCCAATAACCAGGCCCCCAGCCGCGACTGGCTTAATCCGAGTCTGGGTTACATTCAGACATCCCGGGCTCGGGCCAAGGTTACGCACTGGTTCAAGCAGCAGGATCGGGATCGGAATATCGTCGATGGCCGTGCCATTCTGGAGGACGAATTCAAACGCCTTTCGATCTACGACATCAACCTGGATGAATTGGCGAAAAAGGTGAACTACCAGGCGGCTGATGACCTGTTTGCGGCGGTCGGCGCAGGAGACGTCAGACCCACTCACGTTGCCAACGTGGCGCAGCAGATCCTTGAACCCAGATCCGAACAATTGGATCTGCGCCTGACCACCCAGCGCAAGAAGCCCTACGATACGGAATCGGACATCCAGATTGTCGGTGTCGGCAAGCTGAAAACGCAGGTGGCAAAATGCTGTAAGCCGTTGCCCGGCGATCCCATTGGCGGCTACATCACAGTGGGTCGCGGTGTGACGGTTCATCGACAGGACTGCATTACGTTCCTGAACCTGAAGGAATTCGAGCCCAATCGGATTATTGAGGTGAGCTGGGGTGGTCAGCCGGCCGCGGTTTACCCGGTCGATATTGAGATTGAGGCCTATGACCGGTCAGGGCTTTTGCGTGACATCACCCAGGTTCTGTCCAGCTCCAAGAGTGATGTGCTGGCGATGAATACCATCTCCAACAAAGACGACAATACCGCGACGATGACCGTGACGCTGGAAATCAGCAGCCTCGAACAGTTGGCCCGGTTGCTCGCCCAGATTCGCAACCTGCCGAACATCATCGACGTCCGGCGGAGGCGTGTGTGACCTACACCATTGAAGATCTGAAGTACCTGATGTCGCGTCTTCGGGACCCAGACACCGGCTGTCCCTGGGACATCAAACAGACCTTTCGAACGATCGTCCCTCACACCCTGGAAGAAGCTTATGAAGTCGCCGACGCCATTGATCGGGAGGATTATCCTCACCTGGAGGACGAACTCGGTGATTTGTTGTTTCAGGTGATTTTCTATAGCCAGTTAGGTGACGAGGAGGATCACTTTGATTTCGACTCCGTCGTTGATCATCTGGTCAGAAAGCTGGTACGGCGCCACCCCCATGTTTTCCCGGATGGAACCCTTGAGAGCCGAGTTGATCCAGAGAATCGGCCGGACGAGGACTGGATCAAAGCCAGTTGGGAACGGATCAAAGCGGAGGAGCGTGCAGAAAAGCCGCGGGCAGAAGCCGACAACAGCCGCCTGCGAGATATCCCGCGGGCGCTCCCCGCGATGGTGCGCGCTGAGAAGTTACAGCGCAGGGCCTCCAGTCATGGATTCGACTGGTCCGAGATTGAACCTGTGTTCGACAAGCTTCATGAAGAAATCGACGAGCTCAAGGAAGCCTGGTATGACGCGACCTCAGGAAAAGGTAAGCCAGAGGCAGTGGCCGATGAGTTGGGGGATCTCCTGTTTGTCTGCGTGAATCTGGCACGTTTCATGAAGGTTAATCCGGAGCAGGCACTCAACGGCACGAATCACAAGTTCGAAGCGCGATTTCGTGCCATCGAGGACCAGCTCACCAAGGAGCAGCGGGACTTCGACAGTGAGTCACTCGAGGCGCTGGACGCCCTGTGGCAATCCGTGAAAGGGGTTGAAAAACGGGGGAAAAGTTAACGGATAAGTACAATCCGTTACCATTAACACCGCGCCCTGAAAAGCTGCTTCGTCTACACTTCGAGGTACGGATGCACATTAATAGTGCGTCTCGTGGCCCACTGATGAAGAAGCAGGAGTGAAGGCGCCATGAAGATTAAAGATCTGGTCAATTACTGGGATAAGCATGCTCGCGGTCGTCTGACCCGTGATGCGTATTTTGCGAATCTGTCCGACCAGCATCGAGAGCGACTGGAAAAACTGGCCTCGCTTTATCCGATGAAGTCCTCGCAGGATCTGATGCGCGATCTGATTTCGGCCGCACTGGATGAGCTGGAAACCAGCTTTCCTTACGTGCAGGGTTCGAAAGTGGTTGCGTTTGATGAGGATGGTTTCGAGATCTACGAGGATCAGGGACTGACGCCCAAATTCGTCAGCCTCAGCCAGAAACATATTCAGGAAATCAAAGCGCGCCAACTGGTGTCTGTCGCCTGACGGAGAGCCTGATTTCCATTCCTGGCTGACGAGCGTCTTGCCAGGAAAATCGCGGGGTGGATCAGCCACCCCGGGTGTACACCTCTCACCCTATTTTTCTTTACCTTCCAGTTTGTCTTTCAGCGGACTCAGCCTCACCAGATCGTCCAGAGCCGCGCCAATCATGTCATTCAGAATGTCCGACTCGGAACGGTCAGGGTAAAGTTCCGCAAGTGCGGCAATTCTTGCCGCGTCCTCCAGGGGCAGGCGAAGGTTGTAATCGTGGCCCCGATCAACAGGCTCTTTTTCCTTCTCCCAGTGTTTGGGCAGGTCAGTTACTTTCATGAATACTCCTTGCGGCCAAAGGCGTTAATCGTTATTAGTATCGTTAGTTTACTTCGCTTCCGTCAAACAAAAAGGACGCCATTGTGACTGAACTGCATTCCGACCTACGCGAGAACGTTCGTATGCTTGGAGAGCTGCTGGGCCAGAGTATTCAGCGCCATCCAGGCCGAGAGTGTTACGACCTGATTGAGGAAGTCAGGGCGGCCGCCAAGGCAGATCGCATGCAGGAGAGTGGCTCCGGTCAGCGCTTGGTCAATCTGTTGGGGAAACTCAGTGACGATGAGCTACTGCCAGTGACCCGCGCGTTCAACCAGTTCCTGAACCTCGCCAACCTGGCAGAGCAACACCACACCATTCGCAGAAAGCGGGGTCACCAGTCGGATCTGATGGTCGAATCCCTGGGTGATGTCTTTCAGCGGTTGAAATCCGGTGGCGTCGAGCCGCAGGAGCTTCATCGCCGGGTCGCAGACCTGCGCATTGAATATGTGTTGACCGCACACCCGACAGAAGTCACGCGCCGAACGCTCATTATGAAATACGACGAAATGTCGGACTGCCTTGCGCGCCTTGACCATGAGGATCTTCTGCCGGCCGAGGAGGAAGCCATCACGGGCCGATTGCAGCAATTGATTACCGAAGCCTGGCACACCGATGAAATCCGACACGAGCGGCCGACAGCGGTGGATGAGGCAAAGTGGGGCTTTGCCGTGATCGAAAACAGTCTTTGGACTGCACTGCCAAACTTTCTGAGGGGGCTTGATCAGTCGTTGCTTGATGCTACAGGTCAGGGTTTACCGATTGATGCATCACCGATCCGGATAGCTTCCTGGATGGGCGGCGATAGAGACGGCAACCCCAACGTCACCCATTCCGTTACCCGCAAGGTGTTTCTCCTCGGACGTTGGATGGCTGCGGACCTTTACTTGCGCGATATCCAGTCCCTGCGCGCCGAACTTTCCATGTGGCAGGCCAGTGACGAGCTGCGTGCCGTGGTTGGCGACGCCCGGGAACCGTATCGCAAGATTTTGGGCGAGCTGCGTGAAAAGCTGATCAAAACCCGTGACTGGGCCGAAGCCGGTGTGGCGGGAGAGACTCAGGACAGTAGCGGTATTCTGTTTGAAAACAGCGATCTGACAGAGCCTCTGGATCTTTGCTATCGATCACTTATCGACTGTGGTCTGGAATTGATTGCCAACGGGCCGCTATTGGATACCCTGCGGCGGGCCCACACTTTCGGCTTGCCGTTGATTCGTCTCGATATTCGGCAGGAGTCCACCCGCCATGCAGAAGCGGTCGCAGAAATGGTCGAGTACCTCGGACTTGGCGATTATCTGTCCTGGACAGAGGATGAGCGCCAGGAGTTCCTCATCAGGGAGCTCAGCGGTCGTCGACCGCTGGTGCCGAGGAACTGGGCACCGTCAGACAACGTGCGTGAAGTGTTGGCGACCTGTGAAGTGGTTGCTCAGCAGACGCCCGAGGCACTGGGTTCTTACGTGATATCAATGGCGAGCAAGCCATCCGATGTATTGAATGTGATTTTGCTGCTCAGGGAAGCGGGCATGGAAAACCCCATGCGTGTTGTCCCGCTGTTTGAGACCCTCGATGACTTGCGCGGCGCGCCCGACAGTATGGCAGCGTTGTATGAGGTTGAGTGGTATCGAGAGTACAGTCGTGGCCGTCAGGAGGTCATGATTGGCTATTCAGATTCGTCCAAGGATGCGGGCCAGATGATGGCTGCCTGGGCGCAATACCAGGCCCAGGAAAAACTGACTGAGGTTGCCGGAAAGTACGGTGTTCACCTTACGCTGTTTCACGGCCGCGGTGGCACCGTGGGTCGTGGTGGCGGGCCGGCGAACCGGGCCATCCTGTCGCAGCCGCCGGGCTCGGTAAATGGTAGTTTCCGCATAACCGAGCAGGGCGAAATGATTCGCTTCAAATTTGGCCTGCCGCGGCTGGCGGAGCAGAGCCTGACTCTTTACACCACAGCCGTCATCGAAGCGACGCTGGCTCCACCGAGAGGGCCAGAGCCTGAGTGGCGCGAGGCGATGGACTGGCTCACCGAGCGATCCCTGAAAGCCTACCGCGCTGTGGTCAGGGAGAATCCTGATTTTGTTCCGTATTTTCGACAGGTGACACCGGAACAGGCGTTGGGAAAACTCGCTCTTGGCAGCCGCCCAGCCCGCCGAAAACCCGGCGGTGGTGTCGAAAGTCTGCGTGCCATTCCCTGGATCTTCGCGTGGACACAGATGCGAATGATGCTGCCGAGCTGGCTCGGCAGTGACGTGGCGCTGAAAGAGGCGTTTGAGCACGATCGGGTCGATGTTCTTCGCACGATGATGTCTGAATGGCCGTTTTTTAAAACGTATGTCGACATGCTCGAAATGGTGTTGGCAAAGTCGGATTTGAGGATTGCCAGCTTCTATGAGAAGACACTGGTCAATGATCCGACGCTGCTCGAACTTGGCCAGAATCTGCGTGAGCGATTGAGAGGATGCATCGATCACCTCCTGCAATTGAAGCAGCAGGACGTACTGCTGGAGAAAGAACCGGTTTTTGCGCATTCGATGCGGGTACGTAACCCTTACACAGATCCGCTACACTATTTGCAGGCAGAGCTGCTAAAGCGCGATCGGGAAAGCGAAGGCAAGGGGCAGGTCCCCGAGCTCGTGGAGCGGGCTCTGAAGGTGACCATGGCAGGTATTTCTGCAGGTATGCGCAACACTGGCTGATTGTTAAAGCAGGCGAAAGCTTCAGAGGGAGAACACCATTGGCTCTGGCACCCAGACTGGAACGATTCTTTGACCTGAGGGGCATTGCGTTCCGAGAGTTGTCGATCGATCAGGCGTTGAACATGGAGGCTGCTGTGATGGTCTCCGGACGGTCACAGTCTGAATTCCTGAAAGCGACGCCACTTATCGACATAAATGGCGTGCTGATGATTGTGCACGGGTACAACAGTCGTGTTGACCTTGAACAGGTAAACAAAATCACGGGTCGAAAAATGCAGCCCCTCACGGCCCGGCAGACGGCAAGGCTCTTCACGGATTGCGATCCCGGATTCCCTCCGCCCGTGGGTGCCGCCTATGACATTCCCGTGTTGATCGAAGAAGACGTGTTGCAGCAGTCACGGGCTGTCATGTGTTGCGGTTCGGATCACTCGCTGATGGAACTCGACCGGACGTCCCTCAAACGAGCCTTTACCGACGCGACCATTGGCCATGTTGTCATTCGGGGCCCCAGTGAGGGGGAACGACCGGCACTGTCATTGGAAGAGATCGCCGATCAGCTGCAGAAGCTTTACCGCCTTCCACCGATGCCTGCACTGGCGCTGAGAATTCTGCGACTGACAACCAACACTGAAGCGACTGCCAAGGAACTGGCAGATCTGATCGAGTTTGATCCCAGTATGACCGCACAGATCATGCGCTATGCGCGCTCTGCGCTGTTCAATTACCAGGGGCAGATCAATTCGGTTCAGGAAGCCGTCACCCGTGTGCTCGGTTTTGATCGCGTTGCCCATATTGCGCTGGGTATCGCCTCCGTGCGGGCGTTTGAAATACCGCGAAAGGGCATGCTGGGAATGGACCATTTCTGGCGTCATTCGCTCTATTGCGCCTTTATTTCCCAGCGTTTGGCGGCCAAGCTTGGCGAGGACAAAGGCCTGGCGTACCTGTGCGGCTTGCTCCACAATTTCGGCCTGCTTCTGATAGGGCACCTGTTTCCCTCCGAGTTTGAGGAACTGAATGAGCTCCGTGAAAGCAATCCAGAAGTCAGCATGCAGTCGCTGGAGCAGCAGGTTTTCGGAAGTGCGGACCAGCAGCAGATGCTCGCTGTGGGTCATGGAGCCATCGGCGGCATTCTGCATCGACTGTGGGAACTGCCGGATCCGGTGATCAAGGCCGCGGGCATGCACCAGCACATGGGATATCAGGGGGAGCATGAGTCCTATGTACTCATGGTTCAGCTCGCCAATGGCCTGTTGAAAGAACGCGGGATTGGTGATGAGTTCAATCCTGACGACATCGACGGCCTGACGGCCGCGCTCGGTCTGTCAGAGTCCGACATGACCCAGCTGAGGGATGAAGTGGAGCGGGTCTCTGAAGATCTGGACGCGCTCGCCCATTCTCTGTCAGCCTAAACCCCGGTTTATCACGCTGAAAAGGGTTTTGTTCTTTCGTCCTATGCGACGGAAGGCCACTTTCTATGCAGGGTCTGAATTCGTATAATGCGTGCCTTTCCCGGTTTGGCCGGTCTGGGCGGGAGCCGAGAGGTTGTCGCAAAGCCCTGAGGTTTTGCCACAACTTTTCAAACGATAAAGTCTAAAAACGGGAGCAATACCTATGAGAATCATCATGTTAGGTGCGCCAGGCGCTGGCAAGGGGACCCAGGCCCAGTTCATAACTGAACGCTTTGACATTCCTCAGATTTCCACCGGCGACATGCTCCGCGCCGCAGTGAAAGCAGAATCTGAGCTTGGATTGCAGGTCAAAGAGGTGATGGCGTCCGGCGGGCTGGTCTCTGACGATATCATAATCGCACTGATTGAAGAGCGGGTTCAGCAGCCTGACTGCCAGAACGGTTTCCTGCTAGACGGCTTCCCGCGGACCATTCCTCAGGCAGAGGCCCTCAAAGATCAGGGCATCGGTATTGATTATGTCGTTGAAATTGCGGTTCCGGATGAAGAGATTGTCAGTCGTTTGTCCGGACGTCGGGTGCATGAGGCAAGTGGCCGTATCTACCATTTGAAATACGATCCGCCGAAAGAAGAAGGTAAAGACGACGAAACCGGTGAACCACTGGTTCAACGCAAGGACGACAACGAAGAGACCGTTCGTAGGCGTCTCGAGATTTATCACGAGCAGACGGCTCCGTTGATTGATTACTATCAGGACTGGGCAGCCAAAGAACCTGCCAAAGCGCCCAAGTACGTCAGCGTCCAGGGGATTGGCACGCTGGACGACATCCGTGACCAGATTCTGACCAAACTGAAGTGATTCTGTGAAACTGCTGGCACTCGATACGTCATCCGAGGGGTGTTCGGCAGCCTTGCTTCTGGATAGTGAAGTAACGAGCCGGTCTGAATTGGCGCCACGGGGGCACACCCGCTTATTGATGCCGATGATTCGCGACTTGCTCCGCGAGGCGGATCTCGCGCCATCAGACCTTGATGCACTGGCCTTTGCGTGCGGCCCCGGTTCTTTCACGGGTGTTCGTATCGCTACCGGGGTGGTTCAGGGCTTGGCCTATGGTCTTGGACTGCCGGTGATTCCGGTGTCCTCTCTGAGAGCTGTGGCCGCCAATGCCATAGATACCGGTAACCTTACAGAAGGCGACGCTATTGCCGTTGCCTTTGACGCCCGCATGGGAGAGGTTTACTGGGCCTGCTTCGTAAACTCAAAGGGTCTGCCTGACCGCATGGGTGAAGAGCGGGTTTGTCCGCCAGATCAGATCTCTCTGGCCGAAGGTGCCTTTCGCTGGATGGGCGCTGGCAGTGGCTGGAAGCTCCGGGACCAGTTCCCGGAAAGTGTCTTGGCCAGCATCGTGAACGTTGAAGATTCCTTGACGCCGGATGCACGGTGGGTTGTGCGGCTTGCGGCTGACGACTTCGCCCGAAGCGGCGGTGTCTCGGCAGCGAAAGCCCAACCGGTATACATAAGAGACGAGGTGGCCTGGAAAAAACTTCCAGGCCGCTGACCATTCGCTAACCCCCTTGCAATCGGATTCTTCAGCCCATGGAACTCTGGCACATTATTGCGTTGGCAATCATTCAGGGGCTGACGGAATTTCTACCCATCAGCAGTTCGGCCCACCTTATCTTACCTTCTCAGGTATTGGGCTGGCCCGATCAGGGCCTGGCCTTTGATGTTGCTGTCCATGTCGGCACACTCTCGGCAGTCCTTCTCTATTTTCGCCAGTCTGTGACCCAGCTGACGGTGGCCTGGGTTTCCGATACGGTAAAAGGCCGGATAGGGCAGGACAGTGGTCTGGCCTGGGCGGTCATTGCAGGAACGATTCCCGCAGGGCTGGCGGGCCTCATCCTGAATGACTTCATTGAAGAGAGCTTGCGGTCCAGTGCGGTAATTGCTGCAACCACGATAGGGTTCGGGGTCGTTCTCTGGTGGTCTGACGCCGCAGGGCGCCGTGATCGTGGCTTGCCCGCCCTTGGATTGAAAGACGCTTTAATCATAGGGCTCGCGCAGGCGCTTGCGTTGATTCCTGGCACTTCACGCTCCGGCATCACCATCACTGCGGCGCTGTTTCTTGGGTTCAGTCGTGAGGCTGCGGCGCGATTTTCGTTCTTGCTGTCCATCCCGCTGATCCTGGCGGCGGGCCTTCTCAAAACGCTGGAATTGATCGAGCAGGGTGGCGTTACTGATTGGTTCGCCATTGGACTGGGTATCGTTTTGTCTTTTATCAGTGCGCTCACCTGTATCCACCTTTTCCTAAAGTTTCTCGAACGCCTTGGCCTGATGCCCTTTGTGATTTATCGGTTGTTGCTCGGCGTTTTGCTCATTTTCATGCTCTGGTGAGCAGGGCCTTTCAAAATCAGGCAGGATCTTCCATACTTTGAGTCCTTCTGGTTAAACCGGTGCAGCAGTAATGATCGGTGGTATTGGTCAAAACGGTGGTCTTACCTATCAATCCGGCAACGGCGGGTTGGCGCGAGAGCGTACTGACATTGCACGTGCGCCTTCGACTGGTGTTGATGATCGCTCCAGTGAAGTCCGTCAGGGGCTTCGGGAGACACCGAATGCCGTAACAGACGTTCGCCCTGTTCGTGATAACGCCGCCACTGAGCGCAGAATCGAAGCGAGGCGGGCCGCCGAAGATGTTCGTCTCGAACAATTTCGGGCCGACGATGTTCCATTAAGTGTGTCCCGGGCGCTGTCGACCTTTGCCGAGGTGGCTGCCAGAGGCGACGCGCCCGACTCTATCCTGACCGGCATCGATATTCAGGTTTGAATCTTCACTCTCCCCAAACGTTCACACTTGCCGTAGGTTTCAGCTCCCTGGGCGACAGTCATCAGGCCATGGCTCTGGCGCAGGACCTCAAAATTCCGTGCCTTGGCAGAGTTGACCCCAAGCGAGTGAGCGAGTTTCCGGTTTTACTCTATCTGGATGAGAACGGTGTTTGTCTGCAGGTGACTGGTAAGCGGGCTCCAGGACCGGTGCGTGCCGAGTTTGTCACCGGAAAGGCCGGATATCGTCGCGAGCATGGCGGTGGCACCGGACAGCTGGTGGCAAAAGCGGTCGGTTTACACAAAACCCGCCAGAGCCTTCATGTTTTGGACGCGACAGCGGGGTTGGGTCAGGATGCGTTTGTGTTGGCGTCGTTAGGGTGCAGGTTGACGTTATTCGAGCGCTCTCCGGTGATTCATGCTCTGCTCGCCGACGGCCTGGCGCGCGCGGCCATCACCGAATCCTGTTCAGACATCGTCGCACGGATGGATCTGAAACCCGGTGACAGCCTTTCTGAGATGGCTAAGCTGACACCAGGGAGTGTCGACGTATGCTATCTCGACCCTATGTTCCCTCATCGGGATAAATCCGCGCTGGTAAAAAAGGAGATGCAGGTCTTCCGCCAGATTGTCGGCGACGACGATGACGCACCAAACCTGCTTCAGTCAGCGTTGGCGCTGGCGGCCTATCGGGTCGTAGTCAAGCGACCCAGAAAAGCCCCCGCGCTTGACGGGCCCGAGCCGACCACTCAGGTGGAAGGCAAAAGCAGTCGCTATGACATTTATGCGCTGAAAGCCCTGCCTGCTGACTAGGCATCAGGCTCCCAGCATGGTGACTTGCTGGATCGCCTGGCGTTTTTCGACACTCAGTACCAGGCGAGCATCCTCGGCAACCTCATCCAGCCCGTCGCTGTAGCAGAGCAAACCGTTCTCATCGGTGGTGATGACATCGTTTTTCTGCAGGCTGCTGATGAAATTGCGGAACAGGGCTTTGTCGAAGAACTCCGGCGCGTTGAGACCGAACAGGATGGACATGCGCTCGGCCAGCAGCGTGCTCTGTTCTTCCAGCTCGACGGCGCTGATTTTGCCAGAACCATACTTGCGCAGAATGCCAATGGCAATGTGGTAACGCTCGAGGGTCTGGATGATGAAGCGTGAGAGGATTCGAAGCCTCAGCATGGCATCTGTGCCTTCCTCCGGCCGGCTGATAATGTTATCCGCCTGCTTGAACAGAAGACCCTTCTCAACCAGCACATCAATCCATTGATTGATGACTCCAGACACATCGTCGTTGTGGTATTTGAGGAACAACTCAGACTTCAGGTAGGGGTAAGCAACTCCTGCCAGGAACTCGATTTTGTCCCGGCTGATGGTCTGTTTGTTTTCGAACAGACTGGCGATCAGCGACGGCAGTGCAAACAGATGTTGAATGTTGTTGCGGTAATACGTCATCAGGATCGCATTGCTGCCTTCCAGCGCAATGATGTCCCCGAGCTTCTGTGGTTGGCGTGTAATCAGTCCCATATTCTCGCAGTAGGCCACCCAGTCTTTGCCGCTGCCGTCTGGCAGAGTGACCGTCTTGGCGTAGGGGAAGGCCCGCAGCAGATCAGCATAATGATCCATCAGACGCACCAACTGAGATTCATCCATGGCCAGGCGCTCTGTGCCCAACAGTGCCGTGGCGGTCAGTCCGATTGGATTGACCGCAACCGACGCGTTGATGTTGGACGCCACCCGATTGGACAGGTCGTTGACCGCTTGATTCAGCCAGCTAGGCCGGTATTCAGAGTCGTAGGCCTCGTCACGCCAGCTCGGATGGTTTTCGTCCAGGACATCGGACAAGTGAATGGCTTCGCCAAAGTTAACCGCCACCTGTCCAAAAGAATTGCTGAGCTTGCGGACGGTCTTTGCCAGCGTAAAGATGTTTTCCTTCTCTTTTTTCTTTCCTCGCAGCTCGCCCAGGTAAGACCGACCTTCCATCACTTTTTCGTATCCGATGTAAACGGGCACAAAAACGATAGGTTTCCGGTGATCCCTTAAAAAGCTGCGCACGGTCATGGATAGCATGCCCGGACGTGGCTGCAACATGCGGCCTGTTCGACTGCGGCCGCCTTCGACAAAGTACTCGACCGAGTAACCACGGGAGAACATCACGTGCATGTATTCGTTGAATACGGTGGCGTAAAGCGGGTTGTCCTTGAAGCTTCTTCGCATGAAAAAAGCACCGCCGCGGCGAAGGATCGGGCCGACCAAAGGCATATTCAGGTTGATGCCGGCGGCAATGTGCGGCGGCATCAAACCGTTCTTATACAGCACGTATGAGAGCAGTAGATAATCAATGTGCGAGCGGTGACAGGGCACGTAGACCACGGCATTGTCCTGGGCAACCTCTTTGACAACCCGGATGTTGTTAATGGCAATACCGTTGTAGATCCGGTTCCAGAGCCAGGAGAGCACCACCTCGAGGAAGCGGATGGTGACGATGGACATGCTGGCGGCAATTTCATCGGCGTACTTGTAGGCTTTAGAGCGAACCTTTTCCGGCTTGATGTCTTTCTCTGCGGCAGTTTCGCGAATGGCCTCCTTTACCGCAGGTGTTCTCACCAGGCTGCCGACCAGAGTGCGGCGGTGTGAGAGGTCAGGTCCCAGCACGGCCTGGCGCACCCGGCGAAAATGGGTGCGGAGAATGCGCGCAAGTTTTCGATTGGCCCGCTCTCTGCTGTGGCGATACTCCGCAACGACCTGTTGCAAAGACAATGGCGCGTTGAATTGGACGTAGGTACTGCGGCCGTGCAGAAGAATAATCAGGAACTTTTGCAGGCGACCGGCCACGGACCAGCTGTCCGAGAGAATCAGTTTAACGAGAGATTTCTCCTTGTCAGGAGAGCGCCCCCAGAAGAGCGAGACCGGAACGATCTGCACGTCCTGCTCAGGATACTCGAGGCCATGATGAACCAGTGCTTTGAATTCCCCGGTCTGCGTCGGAGTCTGCCGGCCACGGAAGCTGCCGTTGGCCCTGCGGTAAAGAAAGAAGAACGAATGGTTCGGTCCGTTTTTGACCGGGAGCGACGATTCGGCGCCGGGCAAGCCGCCTTTCAGCACTTCTTGTTCCAGAACCAGGCGACTGGAAAGTGACGCGTATTGAAGTACGTAACAGACCGGCTTGTTGGGATCCAATCCGAGGGCGTCCGGGTCATTGCCACTGACATCTGTCCTCACCCATAAAAACAGGATTTTGCGCAGGATTGTCAGGATCAGGCTTTTAACGCCCTGGAAAAATCGCATAAACGGTGGCTCCGGTTCACCAAATCAGGCGCTAAGTTTACTTGGTTGAGTAGACCGCTGAAAGCCGTTCCTGCGTTCAGTCGGACGAGTAGGGTGTGATACATTCTGAGCAAGATGATTTAACTGCTCCAGAGAATAAAACTATGACGCAATGGACACCTGGCTGGTCCCCTCATCGCCCTGGCCCGGGCGATCGTGTCGTGACCGTCCAGGGCAACCTGATTCTGCCACCCGAAAAAGGGTGGTTTCATCCATGGGAAACCATTAAGCCAGCAATCAATGACCAGGAGCCTGTCTACGTGGGCCAACTTGGCGATGAGGCTATCTATGTGGCGGAGGTGGATTCTGATGTTGGTGATCTGGGTGCCGAGCCGGTCGGTTTACGGGAAGCTCTCATGCTCTCTGAGAACGCCCCTGTTGATGTTTTAAGTACGGCGGTACAGGTTTTTCAGTGGTGGCGGGATCATCAGTTTTGCGGTCGGTGTGGCTCCGCCACAGATCCGCATCCTCAAGAAAGGGCCAAGTGGTGCCAGAGCTGCGGGATACCCTGGTACCCGCGTCTTGCGCCCTGTGTCATCGTACTGATCCGTCGAGATGACCGCATGCTGCTTGCCCGCTCGAGTCGCACCAAACTGTACTTTTTCAGTCTGATTGCAGGTTTTGTGGAGCCCGGCGAAAGCATTGAAGGGGCGGTGGCCCGTGAGGTCAAAGAGGAAACCGGGCTGGACGTGACCAACATTCGCTATCAATCCTCGCAACCCTGGCCATTTCCTCATCAGCTCATGTTGGGATTTTTTGCCGATTACGCCGGCGGCGACCTTGTTTTGCAGGAAGACGAGCTGGCAGAGGCGGGATGGTATGAACCGGGCGCCCTGCCGCCGGTTCCGCCGCAAACAACCATCGCAGGGCGTCTCATTCGCTCCATGGAAGATGCGATTCGCGGTCAGGAAGGCCTTCGATGAGTGCCCCGAAACTGCTGATTTTTGATTCCGGCGTAGGTGGGCTCAGCATAGCGGGTTGTATCAACCGCAGGTTGCCGCAACTGGATCTGGCGTATCTGGCGGACAATGCCGGGTTTCCCTATGGCGAACAGCCAGAAGACGTCATCATCGACCGCTGTTGTTCCCTGGTGGGAGAGCTGCTGCGACAGGACCACTACGACATGGTGGTAGTTGCCTGTAACACCGCCAGTACGGTTGTCCTTCCAGCATTGCGGGCGAGGACCCATCTGCCCGTCATTGGCGTTGTGCCGGCCGTTAAGCCAGCCGCTGCGTTGTCTGCCAATCGGCGTATCGGAGTGCTGGCGACGCCCGCGACGGTTAGTCGCCCCTATCTCAATGATCTGATCGCGGAATTTGCCAGCGACTGCGTCGTGGAGCGAGTGGGGCATCCGGATCTGGTTCACTGGATCGAAGGGCAGGTTATCGGCGCAGAATTGCCGGAACGAGCGCTGTCAGAGGCGTTGGAGCCTTTCAGGGTGGCGGATGTTGATACCGTGGTGTTGGGCTGTACACACTATCCGCTCATCAAACCGCTGCTGCAGGCGCTGATCCCTCGGGTAGAACATTGGGTGGACTCGGGAGATGCCATTGCTCGTAGAGTCGTATCTCTACTGGCTGAGGACTCGTCGGCGGTGAACGAAGCGGGACGGGAATGCCCGCTGTCAGAAATCTATTTCACCGGAGAAAAACCGGTCGGAATCGAACGCTATCTGGACGCTTTGAAACTCGGGGCCGACCGCGTCATTTCTGACTGGTCGGTCCCGGTCAAATCAAACGGGTAAGCTTGAACATCGCCAGGAATTCCAGAGCCGGAATAGAGCGGCGATGGCAGCAGTAGGTCTTGAACCCATCTCCGCGGAAACGGGATTTGGTGAATTCCAGCCCTTTGAAGTTGTAAAGAAAATTACCTTTCTCATAGACCCCGTGCATGATCTTCTTGAAAACACGGCTCTCCTGATGCTCGGTTTCCGGGCTGAGGGAGAGGGGGATCAGTCCAAGGTCTACATACGGCACGCCTTCGTCTCTGAAAACTTCCATGGCATGGGCCATCAGTGTGTAGAAAATACCCTGACGGAAATCCGCATTGGCCCGGGAAATGTTCGGGACATAACTGATGATTTCGTTGTTGCGGTAAATCGGATCGAAATAGATGAATCCAACCGCCTTGCCATCCTGATAGGCATAGAAGTGCCGCTCATTCTCACGGTATTCCATTTCCATAGGGCGAATGAGAAAGCGAATTTCCTTGCTTTTGCACTTGCGGGTACGAATCCACGCGTCAGAGATTTCGCGTGTATGGTCATCACTGAAGCGCTCTTTGACGGTGATGCCATTTTTTTCGGCCTGATTCAGTGCAGTGCGCAATACCTGTTTCTTCTTGCCAGACAGCGACCAGGTTTTCAGATTGATACGGGACTCACTGCCGAATTGGGTGCCGTAGAGCCCAAAGCGGCGATGCAGAAAGTCGACGACCGGCTTTGAAACCTGGATGTAGCACGCGTTGGGGAAACGTTGCTGGAACTTTTCAAGAATAAATTCAAAGTGTTCCGGCGCAGCGACCGGATCAGACAGAACAAATACACCGCCCCATTTACGCATGTAGGCGATGTAACCGATGCCGGGCATGTCAAAGTACGCCATACCAGGCTGCAGCGTCGAAAAGGACTGGGAGTGAACACCGTGCTTTTTCAGGTAGCCGACCCGCTCTGAATGCGTAAATGCACCTGCATCAAGCGATCGTATGCTGTCTAGCGCTAGAATCTGATCCGTCATTGTGACTCTCCCCTTTTATTGTTTTGACGCCCGCGTGAGCTTCCCGGCTTAGGCTTGCTTCTGGCCTAGAATCGACCAGTAACAATCCATATTTAGAAGCTTGAAATGCTTCTTTTCTTTCACCTGCAGGCCCAGGCGCTGCATGTGCTCGGGGTAGTTATAAATTTTATGAAACGCGTTGTTGGCCAGTAGCCAGAAGGTGAACACCGCCATGTACCAATAAAGTTTCTTGAACATCCTCGCGACGATGTTGCCGGTGGGGTAGCAGAAGTCGCCGACCACAATCCGGGCGTCTTCCTTGCCCAGACGAATAAGGTGCTCAAGTACCCGAACCATCATGTCTTCGTCGAAAACATTGAGGAAAAAGTTGGCGACAACCATGTCGTACTGCCCAAGTTCTTCCACTTTCATAATGTCGCTATGGATGCGACGGATGGTGAGGTGTGGTGCCTCACTGGTCTGAGCTTCGCCGAATTTGCGCAGCATGGTTTCTGACAGGTCAACAACAGTCACGTCAGCGCCCAGCTCTGCTGCTCGAATGGCGTCACGACCATGGCCGACGCCGGCAAACAGAATTCGATCACCCGGCTGAACGGTTTCAACATCGAGCATGGCGGTTTTGCAGCGGTGGATGTTTTTGCCGCTGTACAGATTGCTCAGAAAGTCGTAGGCCGGTCCGATGAATTTATATTTGTCGCGCATGGTTACTTCTGCCTGTTCAGATCAATAGGAACTTTCATCGTTGTTGTCATTTTTAGAGCCAGAGAGGGAGTGCTCGGTCTGGCAGAGATGAAAGTGCTTGATGAAAACGAGCTTAGAGAAGAGGCAGAACCAATTATGTGCAGTACTGCGCATTTCCGGATACATTCGGTAACGCTTAGCAATACTTTGCAAACCAGATCAACATTTTAAATCAGACTGTCCGACAATGGATTATCGAAAAAGAGTTTTAAAGATAGGAGGACGGAGCTGTCGGATGACAGGTTCGGCGAGTCGGGGCCGCGTTTGGATTGGCCAGCGCGACAGATTGGCAGGCGTTTAGAAGGAGGCGACCCTGGGAGAAACGTCAGTTAGCACTTTGGCAATGATATCTCGCGGACGGGCAGGGCCGTAAAAGAATCCCTGGACCTGATGGCAGCCAAGATCCCTGAGGTACTTCAGCTGCTCGCTGGTCTCTACGCCTTCCGCAACAATCTCCAGTCGCAATCCGTGTGCCATTGCAACAATCGCGTTCACTATGCAGGCTTCGTCCTCGCCACTGCGAATGCCGCGAACGAAAGACTGATCAACCTTC
The DNA here is from genome assembly GCA_964632565.1 of uncultured Marinobacter sp. Lineage (GTDB taxonomy): Bacteria > Pseudomonadota > Gammaproteobacteria > Pseudomonadales > Oleiphilaceae > Marinobacter. The sequence goes on from CAZWEP010000002.1 coordinate 96,497, forward strand.
AGCGTGTGAATTGGCAATCGATGAATGTAATTCAGCGAAGAGTAACCGGTGCCAAAATCGTCAATGGCGATCCGAACTCCAAGGCTGGCCAGTTCCCGAAGTTTCTGACTGATCTGATCGAGGTCGTTCATAATCACGTTTTCGGTGATCTCAATTTCTAAATTCTGCGGGGGAAAGCCGTGGCTTTTGAGCTGATTCATCAGTGTCTCGACGAATTTTGGATGCTCTACCTGAACCGGGGAAAGATTCACCGCGAGCCTGAGATTCTCATGCCCGTTCCGCAGCCATTGGCCAACATCGCGGCAGGCGATGTCCAGAACTCGTTCGCTGAGACGTCCGATCAGCTTGGTCTCCTCGGCCAGAGGCAGGAAATCACCCGGATAGAGCAAACCCTGTTCCGGATGCTCCCAACGCACCAGTGCTTCCACGCCCACCATACGATTGGTGGTTGAGCAGACTTGCGGCTGATAGAACACTCTCAGTTCGTCCCGTTCCAGCGCCATCCTGAGATCCCGCTCGAGGTTGAGGCGGTGGGCCGTATCCACGCTCATGCTCTCTGAGAAGAACCGGTAGCCATCTTTGCCCCTCGCTTTTACGTGGTACATGGCAATGTCCGCGTTCTGAAGCAGTTGATCCATAGAGTCGCCGGCTTCCGGATAGGTCGCTATGCCGATGCTGACGCCCACGAAGACTTCGTGCGCGCCCAACTGGAAGGGTGCCCGCAATGCTTTGATCAGCTTCTTGGAAATTCGGCGCGCGTCTTCATGACTGTGGATAGAGGGAAGCAGCAAAGTAAACTCGTCACCGCCAAACCGGGACAGCGTGTCGCCCTTCCTCAGGCATTGTTCGAGGCGCTGGGTCACCGCCTGCAGCAGACGATCGCCCATGGCGTGGCCCAGGGTGTCATTGATAACTTTAAAGCGATCGAGGTCCAGGAACATGACGGCCAGCTTTTGGTCGCTGCGACGGGCATGGGTGATCGCCAAATCGAGTCGATCCTTGAACAGCGCCCGGTTTGGCAAGCGCGTCAGAAGATCGTGGTAAGCCTGGAAATTGATAAACGCTTCGGCTTCTTTGCGTTCGGTGACGTCTCTGGCGGTTCCGTAGTATCGGGCGTCGCGATGTGGTTTGCCATCAGCCTGAGCGGGTGGCCAGGTTTCCGGATCAATTGGAAACGCGGTAATTTCGAAGTGGCGGGTCGCCTTGCGACTGCCGCGGGTTTTGAGCCGGACTTCGAGTGTTCTGGGATTGTTCGATGAAATATTCGCGCCTTTCAGGGCATAGGTACCCCGTGCAATATCGCGATTGTCCAGAATGTGTCGGAAGTGGCGGCCCAGGAGTTCCGCTTGCCGGTAACCAAGAAGGCTTTCGACCTTGCTGTTAACAAAACAGAATCGCCCGTATTCATCCAGCATAAAGACGATATCGGGTGAGCTATTGACGATGTAACGATGCAGCTCTTCGGATTTTTCGAGCCGCATGGTGATGTGCTTGTGGGCCTGCATCAGCGAGCGTTTGCTGAGAACGCTTTCGACAGTCGCGAGCAATTCTTCTGGATCGAATGGCTTGCGAATGTAGTCGAGAGCGCCGCGCCGCAGAGCCCGGCTGACCGCGGTGAAGGAGCTTTCACCACTGACAACAATAGCGCCACAGTCCGGTTGGGCCAGAGCGAGCTTTTCCATGACATCAAAGCCGTCGACGCCTGGCATTCGCAGATCGAGCATTGCCAGATCAAAGGTCTCTGTCTCGATCACTTTGAGGGCAGCCTTGCCACCCTCCGCTTCGGTGACTTCGTAACCGTCGTTCCGGAGCAGCCCGGACAGGCTGCTCATCAGGCGCGGATCGTCGTCCACAACCAGGATTTTAGCGGGCTCATGGTTGCCAGGAGCCCACTCGAATTTCGCAGGTTTCATGTCAGTGTGTCCGTGTGATTCATCGTCATTCTTTTTCTGTTTGTTCTTCTATTGCCGCGGGAAACAACACTCTGAACGCTGTCCCTGCACTCCCTGTGCGGCAATTAATGATGCCCTCCATGTCATCAACGAGTTGTTTTACGACACTCAGTCCGAGGCCTCCGTGGCCACGGCCCTTGGTGCTTTTTACCGGTGAAAAAAGTTTGGCCCTGATGCTTTCTGGGAGCCCGCTGCCGGTGTCGGCGACTTCCAGCTCTACCCAGGTTTTGCCGCTTTGCCAGACAGGCGCAAGACTGTGTATGGAAACTTCACCACCGCCAGCCTCGTTGTCCAGGCATTCGGATGCATTGCGCACGAGATTAATGATGATCTGGCGGATTACAGCGGCCGGGGCTGCAACATGGGTCGAGTCTTCGCAAAGTTGAAACAGCAAGGTTTTCCGATCGTCGCTGAACAGCCCATCTTCGAGGAGGTCACGAAGCGTCCTGAGCTCCTCATTCAGGTCGCAGGTAGCCTCGGCCTCGGTTGATGCGCTCTGCCAGTGCTTGCCAATCTGAAGCAGCAGATCGCCAGCGCGGTCGAGTTCTTCCCGTATTACGTCTAATTGCTGGTGGACTTCGGGATCGTCGAGTCGGTTTCTAAGCTGGTAGATGTACTGGCGGATAATAGTGAGAGGATTGCTGACTTCGTGAACTTGTCGCCGGATTGCCTGTTGGGCAAGCTGGTCTGCCATTCCGTCCTGCTCACCCTGAATCTGTGTTTCGATCCGCAGCAAGGCCTCGGAAAGTTGCTGACTGAAAAGAGAGCCGAGGTCTACAGCATGATCCAGAGCATCATTGTCCGTGCCAATCACAAACACCCCGACACAACCGGTGCTGCCTTTTACCGGAACCGCTACAAGGGACGGGCTCTGAAGAATGGTCATCAGCTGCCTATCCAGAACCGTGGGTGGTTCGGCTTCTTCCGACGCTTGCGCCGACGCGTCTGCGAAAGCCCTCGTAAGCACGCTGTTCGGCTGGTTCGTGGTCACGCTCAGGTCCGTTGGTTCGCCGTTGCTGGCGGACAGCAGAGTCAGATGCTCTTCCGCCGCACCGAAATAGACGGCGGGTAAGCCCGTGATCAGCGTGAGACTTGAAACGGTTGCTGCCAGACATTCCTGTGTGTTGTCGTGCAGCGGTGCCAGACCCATCGCCTGTTTTGCCATCGCCTGTCGCAGTACCGTTTCTTTCAGTCTTTCCTGAGACGCATTGGCATCGTAGTCTGCCGATAGTGGGATTCCCAGAGACGCAGCAACGCCCTCGACTTCTTGATCAATCCGACGATTGATCTCCCGGGTCAACTCTTCGTTAAGTCCAAAAATGGTCCCGGCTGCTGCGATGCCTGCAGCATCGGCCTGAGCCAGCCGTGTGGCAAGGCTGATCAGTTTGACCAGATGCCCGGCATCCCGAATGTCTGCGGGCAAAGCCTGCTGGTAAAGCATGGCGTCGGCCGCCATCGGACCAAGCCCCCAGTCTGTCACCAACTTTGCGGCAATTTCGGATTGGTGATCAAAATAATACTGGCGCACATCCCCCGCCGGTGTCTTGAGCGCAATCAGCTCTCCCACGTTGTGGAGCATGCCCAGCATGAAGGCCTGCTCCGGTTCCGGGTAACGGGTAAGAGTGGCAAGGGCTCGTGCCGTCATGGCGGTGGTGAGGGAATGGCGCCAGAAGTCTCTTAACTGTTGCCACTGGTCGGCGCCGAGTTCAAAGAGGATCTGTCGCAGCGCGGCAGTCAGGACAAGCGTATGAAACCGATGGGTACCGAGACGCAGCAGAGCCTGATCGATCGAGCGCACCTGGGTGAGTGGGCCATATAGGGATGAATTCGCCAGGGCTAGAATTCGAGACACCATCGCAGTATCAGCCGATACAATATCGCTGATCGTGCGGTAGCTTTCTTCCTTGTGACAGGCTTCAAGAGCGCGGAGAGTAATCTCCGGCAAGCTTGGAAGCTGGATGTCAGGAGCAATCTGCATGGGCAGGCCTGTCTCGGAATTCCGTGTTGGGTCACGCAGTGACGAACTGTTCATTTTTTAACTAATTTTCAGATTAGTCAATTTATGCGACATAGCAAATAGTTATGCGTGACTTCTGAAGCAAATTATTCACCAATTCGTGATGTGTGTACAATTTTTACACGTAAAGATTCCTGCTATCGACCTTTGTCTTAAGACAGGTGGGCGTTTTTTGGCTACAGTCTGGGCCAGGTAAGCGTTACACTTAGGTCGAATTTAAATCGTTCAGATATAACGTATTCCAATCCCAACGAGAGTCTCGATAGGGCTTTGATGACCGATTCCCAGCCGCAAACGCAGGAGCTTGCCCAGCCCCGTACTCTGGCCATCACAGGAGGCAAAGGCGGCGTCGGTAAAACCTCGGTTGCTCTGAACCTGGCGCTGACACTTGCACGGGAAGGGTCTCGGGTGTTGTTGCTAGACGGAGATACCGATCTCGCTAACGTCAGCATCATGCTCGGCCGCTACCCGGAGCGCACCCTGGCAGACGTCATGGCAAATAGATGTTCGCTTCAGGAAGTCATCATGAAGGCGGAATACGGTCTTCATATAGTGCCCGGAGCATCAGGCGTTGATCAGTGTGTCGATATGGACGCAGCTGACAGACTGCGAGTTCTGAAATCCCTCTCTCTTCTCGAAAAGCGCTATGACTATGTCATAACGGATACGGCGTCTGGCCTGCAGCCTACCGGCATGCATATGATTGCTGCAGCCGAGCTCGCCTGTGTGGTTGTGACTCCGGACCCTGCCTCACTAACCGATGCCTTCTCACTGATCAAACTGTTGGTGCGTCGTGGCTATAAGCGAACGCCCAGCATCCTCGTCAACATGGCTCAGGGCGCAAGCCAGGCCCGTTCAGTGTTTCAGAGGTTGGACAGCGCGGCTCAGCGCCACCTTGGTATTTCACTGCATTACCTCGGTGGTATCTGGCGCGATGAAACACTGCGTCAGTCTGTGTTGAATCAACGCCCGGTGGCCTTGCTGCCCGAAAGGGATCCTTCCTGCCGCCAGTTCAGCAGCCTGACCGATATGTTGAACGTAAGGTTCCGTCAGCTCACACCGAAAAAAGCGGGTGTTGCCGCGTACTGGTATCGGGTGGCTGATAAATCGAGTCCGTCTGTGCCAGCTTCGCCTGCTTCGCGAAAGGTTCAGGAAGTCACTGCTTCAACCCTGTCCGTTCCTGAAGGCGAACGTGGTCAATGTCAGCAGCGGATCCTGGAGCTGGAAAAAATCATTGAAGCCAGTGAAGACCCGGCATTGCTGCGTTATGAAGCGTTCAACCAGTTCTTTGCACTGTTAGGGCGCACGCTTGATGAAGACACCACTGAGATCCTTCAGACCGGGCTGGCCTCACTGAATTGGCACACGTTGCCGGAATCTCAGCGGGTGCAGTTTGCCATGCATCTCAGGCATCTCGCTTCGGAAATCGAGCCATCGTCTGCTATTCGTGAGTCCGGTTCCCATCAGGCCGAGGAAACGCAACTTCCGCAAGAACCTTACTATGATCGGGTCAGCTTTGGTGAGCAGAGTCGACTGATACAGGCGCTCAAGGAACAGCCCGCCGACATCTCCCTCAATCAGCTTTTGAAGTCTCTTTCCAAAACCGGTGAGTAGCCTTTCGGCGCCCTCTGGGGGCTCGCGGGATATCACTACTAAAACGTCATTTTATTAACGATTTTTGTAGCGTAATTTTGCTCTGTGTCACCGCACCGTAACAGCCGGTGTGTAAAAATTGAGCGAATCGGAGTATCCGGTTTTTAATGTGGCCTGCAAAATGCAAGTCAGGGAAGAAGTCAAAGACAAGCGTCTTATTTGCACCTTATGGCTACCCAATTTGATGAGAAGGAGTTCTCGATATGGCGAACAAGCAGTCAACCTCTGGCGAGTCCGCATCCGGCGTACTTGAGCAGTTGCGAGGCAAGCACGTACTGATCACCGGTACCACCGGTTTCCTTGGCAAGGTAGTACTGGAGAAACTGATCCGCGCAGTGCCGGACATTGGAGGCATCCACCTCCTGATTCGTGGCAACAAGCGCTATTCAGATGCCCGCAGCCGCTTTCTGAACGAAATTGCGAACTCATCGGTGTTCGATCGCCTCCGCCATGACGACAACGAAGCCTTCGAATCCTTTATCGAATCAAAAGTTCACTGCGTAACAGGTGAGGTCACCGAGGCCCGATTCGGTCTTGACGGAGCTGCGTTCAAAGATCTCGCTGGCCGTATTGATGCGTTTATCAATTCTGCGGCCAGTGTGAATTTCCGTGAAGAGCTGGATAAGGCGCTTCAGATCAATACGCTGTGCCTGAACAATGTGGCGGCTCTCGCCAACTTCAACAAAGACATGGCGGTGATTCAGGTTTCGACCTGCTATGTGAATGGTAAGAACTCCGGGCAAGTGACCGAATCAGTCATCAAGCCTGCAGGCGAGCCCATCCCTCGCAGCACTGATGGTTACTACGAGATCGAAGAACTGGTACATCTGCTGCAAGACAAAATCGCAGACGTGCGCGCCCGATACTCCGGCAAAATGCTGGAGAAAAAACTGGTGGATCTAGGTATTCGTGAGGCCAACACCTACGGCTGGAGCGACACCTACACCTTCACCAAGTGGCTGGGTGAGCAGCTTTTGATGAAAGAGTTGTCTGGCCGTTCGCTGACGATTCTTCGTCCGTCCATCATTGAGAGTGCGCTGGAAGAACCAGCCGCTGGATGGATCGAGGGTGTGAAAGTGGCAGATGCCATCATCCTTGCCTATGCCCGTGAAAAAGTATCCCTGTTCCCGGGCAAGCGCAGTGGCATCATAGATGTCATTCCCGTGGATCTGGTTGCGAACGGCATTATTCTGTCGGTAGCCGAAGCCTTTATGGCGCCCGGCAAGCGTCGCATCTATCAATGCTGCAGTGGCAGCTCTAACCCCATCAGCCTCGGTGAGTTCATCGACCACGTCATGGATGAATCGAAGCACAACTACGCGGAATACCAGAAGCTGTTTTACCGTCAGCCCACCAAACCCTTCATAGCGGTGAATCGGCGTCTGTTTGAAATGGTTGTTGGAGGTCTCCGTGTTCCGCTGTCGTTGGCGGATCGTGCGCTGCGACTGGCAGGCCAGAATCGCGAGCTGAAGATGCTGAAAAATCTGGATACCACGCGGTCGCTGGCGACGATTTTTGGCTTCTACACGGCGCCGGATTATGTGTTCCGTAACGACGCGCTGTTGGCGCTGGCATCCAGGATGGGTGAGCTGGACCGGGTCCTCTTCCCGGTGGATCCCCGTCAGATCGACTGGTCGCTGTACGTCCGTAAAATTCACATGACGGGCCTGAACCGTTATGCGTTGAACGAGCGCAAACTGTATAGCCTGCGTTCTGCCAAGGCTCGTAAAAAAGCGGCCTGATTTCCCCCTCACGGGCCGGGTGTTCCGCCTGGCCTGTTGCTTGTTGTTTTCACGACCGGGTCTATCCTTAGATCAGGTCGTGAGGCATTGCCAACCTCCGTCCATGTCCCGTTCACCGAGACTAAAAGTTCAGGCGCATTAGGACGTTAGTCTAATTCATTGTTTACTGGCCCACGTGTTGAACTATGGGGATTCGTCTCCAGGGCTCACAGGCCCGCACGCGCTGACTTAAAACAATCAACAATGACTACAGACTCTGACTCTCAAGGGGGGAGTGCTATGACTGCTAAACAGGTTTATCCAGTGAGCCCGGAGGTTGCCAAACGGGCTTTGGTGAATCAGGAACAATACGAGGACATGTACCGCCAGTCGATCGAAGATCCTGAGACCTTTTGGGCGGAGCATGGCAAGCGCATTGATTGGAGCAAACCCTTCTCAAAAGTAAAAAACACCACTTACGATTACGACAATTTGTCGATCAAGTGGTTTGAGGATGGCGAACTGAACGCATCGGTCAATTGCCTGGACCGTCATCTGGATTCCCGTGGGGATCAGACCGCCATCATCTTCGAGGGGGACGATCCCAAAGACTCCCACCACGTTACCTACCGCCAGCTGTACGAAGAGACCTGCAAATTCGCCAACGTTCTGAAAAGTCAGGGCGTGAAAAAGGGCGATGTGGTGACCATCTATATGCCCATGATCGTGGAAACCGGCGTTGCCATGCTGGCTTGTGCTCGGATAGGGGCCATCCATTCGGTGGTCTTTGGTGGTTTTTCGCCGGAAGCCCTGGGTGCCCGCATCGCCAACGGCAAGTCGCGTTTTGTGGTCACCGCTGACGAAGGTGTTCGCGGCGGTCGGAAAATCCCGCTTAAGAAAAACGTCGACTCAGCGCTTACCAAAGAGGATGCCGCTCAGGTCGACAAGGTCATCGTCGTCAAGCGCACGGGCGCCGATGTGCCATGGAAAGACGGTCGGGACGAGAGCTACGAGGCGTTGATGAAAACCGCATCAACAGATTGCCCGCCTGAGCCTATGAATGCGGAAGATCCTCTGTTCATGCTGTACACCTCGGGTTCAACGGGTGCGCCCAAGGGTGTCCTGCACACGACCGGTGGTTACATGGTCTATACATCCATGACCCACCAGTACGTATTCGACTACCACGACGGCGACGTTTACTGGTGTACCGCGGATTTTGGATGGGTGACCGGCCACAGCTACATTCTCTACGGCCCTCTCGCCAACGGCGCCATTACGCTGCTGTTTGAAGGCGTGCCTAACTATCCGGATACCTCGCGCATGGGCCAGGTCGTTGACAAGCACAAGGTGAACATTCTCTACACGGCGCCCACAGCAATCCGGGCTCTGATGGCAGAGGGCGAGAGCTGTATGAATGGCACCACACGCGAGAGTCTCCGGCTGATGGGCTCCGTGGGCGAGCCGATCAATCCGGAGGCCTGGGAGTGGTACCACCGGGTCATTGGCAACAGCAAGTGTCCGATTGTGGATACCTGGTGGCAGACAGAAACCGGCGGCATTCTGATTTCTCCACTGCCCGGCGCCACCGATCTCAAACCGGGGTCTGCTACCAAGCCGTTTTTCGGTGTTAAACCGGCGCTGGTGGATAACGATGGCAAGATTCTCGAGGGCAAGACCGAGGGTAACCTTGTAATCCTCGACAGCTGGCCCGGTCAGATGCGCACCATCTACGGCGATCATGAGCGCTTCAAGCAGACGTATTTCAGTACCTACAAGGGCATGTATTTCACCGGTGACGGAGCTCGTCGGGATGAGGATGGCTACTACTGGATTACCGGTCGTGTCGATGACGTTCTGAACGTCTCCGGTCACCGACTTGGTACTGCAGAAGTGGAAAGTGCTCTGGTGGCACACAGCAAAGTCGCCGAGGCGGCAGTTGTTGGCTATCCTCATGATATTAAGGGGCAGGGGATTTATGTCTATGTGACTCTGGTACATGGTGAGGATCCATCTGAGGAGCTCCGCAAAGAGTTGGTTCAATGGGTTCGGCAGGAAATCGGTCCGATCGCCTCACCCGATGTCATCCAGTGGGCGCCAGGACTTCCTAAAACCCGCTCCGGTAAAATCATGCGGCGCATTCTGAGAAAGATTGCGTCAAACGAACACGACCAGCTTGGTGACACCTCCACACTTGCCGATCCGGGTGTAGTGGATGACCTCATCGAGGGCCGTGCGAGCAACTAGGGTCCGCCAGGGGTGGACCCGCCCATTCTGAGGAACTGAGTGAATGTCACAAACCATTATCGTCGCCGATGATCATCCGTTGTTTCGAGCTGCGCTGAAGCAGGCGGTGAGTCAGGCAGTACCTGATGCCAAAACAGTAGAAGTAGACAGCATCAAGGCGCTGCAGGCGGCGGTTGAGTCTCATCCTGATGCGGATCTGGTGTTGCTGGATCTCAACATGCCCGGAGCGCACGGCTTCTCTGGTCTTGTGTTCATGCGCGGGCAGTACCCGGGATTACCGGTGGTTGTGGTGTCAGGCTCTGAAGATCTGCAGGTGATGCGACGCTCAATCGATTACGGCGCCTCGGGCTTTATCCCCAAGTCGGCACCATTGCCTACCATCACCGAAGCGATCCAGGCAGTGCTTGAAGGCGATGTCTGGCTACCCGAAGGCGTCGCCGACAAGCTAGAGCGGCTTCAGTCCGACAACACCGAGTTTTCGGAGAAGCTGGCTTCGCTGACGCCGCAGCAGTTTCGGGTTCTTGGCATGCTTGCAGAGGGGCTGCTTAACAAGCAGATTGCCTACGACCTGGATGTGTCGGAGGCCACGATCAAGGCCCATATCACGGCCGTATTCCGCAAGTTGGGTGTCAGGAACCGTACCCAGGCGGTGATTGCGATACAACAAATGGAAATTGACCCGTCCGATACCTCGTTATCCGGTACCTGACCAAAGCAAGCGGCTAGTCCAAAAACGGGAATCTCGGGATTCCCGTTTTTTTTGCCTATAAAAAGTACGGATGTACTCTTTAAATATGATTATCAGATTTAAAAGCTTTGTGGTTTGACTGATAAAGCCCGGTAATTGCCTAAATGACGTGATTTTAACGTCAATCAGGACTTGTGTACTTCGAATCAATCCTGTAATTTTCAGCGTACACTTGTACTCTAAAATTTAAAATGCCTGGCAGGAAGGATGAAGTGATATGAATGCTGCGATTAATGTGCCGTCAGATGCGGAGCCTGTTTACGGCGCGCCTGACGAGCGTGAAATTCGGGACCGCATGCGAAGAGAATTGCCCGCCGATACGTTTCAGGCGCAAACCTGGCGGATTATCTGGTTCTTGCCTCTGCAGCTTGTGATCTGGGGAGGTCTGGCGACGATTCTGATGGCAGGATTGCCCTGGTATGGAAATCTAATGCTGGCGCTGTTGGTGGGCCACACCATCGGGTGTCAGGCGTTACTGGCCCATGAGGTGCTTCATGGCGCTCTGGGTATGAGCAAACGATGGCAGAACTTTTTCGGTTGGCTTGGATTCGGACCCTTTATCGTGCCACCGGAATTCTGGCGCAAGTGGCACAATGTGATTCATCACGGCCACACCAATATGGGAGATGCCGACCCGGATAGCTTCGGGACCATGCGCCGTTACAAGGCGGACCCCAAGCAGAAAAAGTTTACCCGGCTGGCTCCGGGTTCGGGCACCTGGTTCAGCTACCTGTTCCTGTTCTATTCGTTCACCTTCCATGCCCAGCTGGTGCTCTGGTTCCAGGCCAAGCGTCGGAAGCAGTTCAAGGGCTTCAATCGTCGGAAGGCGATTCTGCAATCCCTGCTTTGCCTGTCGGCGTGGGTCGTCCTTGGGGTGATTTCAGGGCCTCTGGCAGTGTTCACGGTGCTGATTCCATTCATGATTGCGAATGCGCTGGGGCAGGGCTACATCCTGACCAATCATTTCCTGCGGCCACAGACAGCCACCAACAACCCGCTGGACAATTCCATGAGCCTGCGGAGCCATGCGCTGCTGGACCGATTGCATTTCCGATTCAGCCACCATGTGGAGCATCATTTTTTCCCAAAGATGTCCTCCAACAAGGCGCCCAGATTGCGGGAGTGGCTGGAGGCTCATTACCCGGAGCGGTACGTTGCCATCCCGCACGGGACAGCTTTGAAATTGCTGTACTCGACGCCCCGGGTTTATAAATCAGCGACGGAGCTTGTGGATCCGAACAAGCCGGATGAGGTGTTCGATCTGTTGCCACTGCAACAGCAATATAAGGCGGGATAACAGGTAAAAGCGGCACGCTAGCTTATGCTGGCGTGCTTCTCTGTTTCTGGGAATGAATCTCTTAATCCTCGGGCTAGCCTTTGCTGGCGTAACCAAGCTTTTTGTCCACCGGATTAAACAGTTCTTCGCCCCTGTGCCAGCGGTCCAGGTTGTCGAGAAACTGATCGGTCAGCGCTCGTTTCCAGCCGATGAAATCACCTGACATGTGGGCGGTCATGATCACGTTTTCCATGTCCCAGAGCGGGTGATCGGTGGGAAGCGGTTCCTCTTCGAACACGTCCAGAGCGGCACCGGCGATGTCTCCATTTCTGAGCGCAGTAATCAGGTCGTCGGTTTTCACTACCGGTCCCCGCCCGATGTTGATCAGTCTCGCCGACTTCTTCATGGTCTTGAACGCTTTCTCGTTGAACAGACCTTCGGTTTGCGGTGTCAGGGGTGCGGCAATGACGACATAATCTGCAAGGGAAAGCTGCTCCATAAGCTCATCATTACCGTGCACTGAAACAAAATTGGCGTCATGGCGAGGCGTGCGGGCAATACCGTGAGGGTGGAGGCCAATTGCCTTGCAAAGTCGTGCAATCTGGCTGCCGATTGAACCTGCACCGACGATCAGCACCTGGTTGCCCTCGGCCCGTTCCGTATCGCGATGCTGCCATTTGTGTTCCGTCTGAAGGCGAATGGATTTTGGGAAATCCTTTGCAAACATGAGGATTGTGCACAGCACATATTCGGCGATGGTGCGATCGAAAATACCGCGCGCATTCGTCACCTTCACATCGCCGTCGATGAGCGCGGGGAACATCAATGCGTCGACACCGGCGCTGGTTGCGTGGATCCACTCAAGCTTGTCTGCGGAAGGCCAGGCGGCAGCGAGTGCTTCGGTTCTGAAATCCGTCACCATCATCACCTGGGTGCCGGGTAGAGTTTCGTTCAGTGTGGCCTCATCCCAGGCCATACGAACCTCGGCGCGAGCCCGGAGCGCATCCATTCCAGGAGGCTCCTGATCTCCGGGCGCTGTCAGAACGGTTACCACCGGCTTGGTATGTTGTGTCATCAGTCCTCCGCCAAAATTTGTTCCGCGTCCGGTCACGGGAATCGACAGTCCGGATGTCCGGCTATCAGTCTGGTATGTCCCTGTTCGGGGGTCAACCGAAACACCGCTCAGCCAAAGGTCTTAGCCGAATTTTCAGGCTTGTCCGAACGATTGTGGTTTTACTGCTTGTACGCACATCCCATACTGGCTAATCTGCGTCTAGAGTGACATTTTCGCACCGTGCCCAGGAGGTGTTGTATGGCTGAAACCGCCAATAAAGAAACCGGTCAGGCGAGCCCCAGAAAGGTGAAATACCGTCGGCAGAAAGCAAGCTGGAACCCAGCGATGCAGGCGGTGCCAGTTCCAGGGATTCGCCGCATGGTGAATATGGCGGCCACGATGAAGGATGTCATTCACCTGTCCATTGGTCAGCCTGACCTGCCAACGCCAAAACACGTCATCGACGCTTACATCGATGCGCTGAATGCCGGTCAGACTGGCTACACCATGGATGCTGGTCTGCCGGAACTGCTGGTGGCTCTGCGTGACTATTATGGCAAGCGCTACAACCGTAAGCTAACGCGGGACAACATCCTGATTACCAGCGGTGCAACGGAAGCCATGTATCTTGCGATCTCTGCGACATCAGCGCCGGGACGCCAGTTTATCGTGACGGACCCCTCGTTCCTGTTGTATGCACCCTTGATCCGAATGAACGGCGGAGAGGTCAAGTTTGTTCCGACCCGCGCCGAGAACAACCACCAGCTTGATCCTGATGAAGTCATCCGGGCCATGGGGTCACGGACCTTCGCGCTGATTCTGAACAACCCGAACAATCCAACGGGTGCGGTTTACCCTCGTTCTACGGTGGAAACCATCCTGGAGGAGTGCGCTTATCGGGGCATTCAGGTGTACGCAGATGAGGTTTACGACCACCTGATCTTTGATGACGAAGACTTTGCCAGTGTCCTGAATTGTTCCATGGATCTGGACAACATCATGTGCATCAGCAGCTTTTCCAAAACCTACAGCATGGCAGGACTGCGTGTTGGTTGGGTGATTTCCAGCCAGGCGGCTATTAAGTCACTGCGTCGTTTCCACATGTTTACGACCTCGGTAGCCAATACACCGTCCCAGTTTGCCGGTGTCGCCGCGCTGACCGGTGATCAGCAGTGTGTTGCGGATATGGTTGATATCTACCGGGAGCGACGGGACAAAACGGTAGAGCTTATCGAGCAAACCCCCTACATGACCGGTTACAGGCCGGGCGGTGCTTTCTTCGCATTTCCGGAACTTCCGCCGCACGTTGATGGATCCGACCTCTGTCTGCGCATGCTGAAGGAGACAGGCGTGTGCATGGTGCCGGGGGATGCGTTTGGTGAAGGATGCACCAATGCGGTCAGAATCAGTTTCTCAACGACCTGCGAGAAGCTGGACGAAGCATTTGACCGGATCATTCCCTGGATGGCCAAGCAGAACTTCTGATCGCCATGTCAGCATTGGATTCTGCCCTGATTCAGTGTCCGTATTGTTGGGAAACGCTCGATATCAGCATTGACCCTTCGGTGCCGGATCAGGAATATGTAGAAGATTGCCAGGTGTGTTGTCAGCCGATCGTGGTCCATGTGGTGCTGGACGAGCAACTGGTTCCCACTGTCACTGTCTGGGCTGAAAATGACTGATTCTTTCCGTATGTTTTTACGACTGTCTTGTGCGCTGGTAATCAGTATTCTGGTCACTGGTTGCGCCAGTTTCTCTCCGTACTCCATCTCCGAGTCGACCATCGAGCGTCATTTGCAGGATGCCGTCAGCGAGTTTGATCGGCAGCAGCTCAAAAGTGGGTCGCCGCTGGGCCTGTCGCTGAGCAATGCGGACATAACGCTGGGGCCGGACGGTCGCGATGTGGCGGTCATTGATCTGGCGGGGCAGGTGTCTCTCAATGCTCTGATGGTGAAGCTGCCCGTGGATATTGCTTTGAAGGTGGAAGGTGCGCCGGTATACGACAGCAAGGAGAAGGCAGTGTTCATTCGTCGGCTGAGACTGTTGGAGAGCAGCGTCGATTCTTCCTTTTTTAAAGGGGATCTCGCGCCGGTGACTGACAATGTCATGAGGGTGGTCGCGCAGATGCTGGAGACCATGCCGGTGTATCGCCTGGACGAAGCTGATTCTGCTCAGAGAATGTTTGGCATGGTTCCCATGGACGTCCGGGTTGCACCCGGACGCCTTGAATTCGTGATGGCCGAGTAGGTCAGGCCAACCGGGCGCAGATTGCGTCGCCGATTTCAGACGTGCCGCGCCGGCTTCCTGAATTTTCCGCGAGGTCGGCCGCAACCGCATCAAACAGGCTTTTTCCCGCTTCCGCCAGCGCCGGCTCCTGTCTCCCCAGCCAATCCAACATACGCGCGGTTGTGAAGAGCATTGCCGTGGGGTCTGCCAGGCCCTGGCCGGCGATGTCCGGGGCGCTGCCATGGGTAGGTTCGAACATGGAAGGCATGTTCGGATTATCCGGGTTGAGGTTGCATGACGGTGCAACGCCCATGCCCCCGGAGAGCACGGCTGCCAAATCGGTCAGAATGTCCCCCTGCAGGTTGCTTGCCACGACAACATCGAAGGCCCATGGGCACTGCACGAACTTCATACAGGCCGCATCAACCAGTTCATGATGGGTGGCAACATCCGGGTACTCACGAGCCATTTCCTCGAACGCTTCGGTGTACATGTCACCCCAATGACGAAGGGCGTTGCGTTTGGTGATCAGGCACACCTGACTTTCGCAGCTTTTGCCATCTAGCGTTTTGAAGCTCCGTGAGGTGCCTTCTACTTTTCGATCCGCCGCGCGTTTCCGCGCTTGCTCAAATCCATAACGGATAATCCGGTCGGTAGCACGGCGGGTGAACACCTCCATTTGAGTGGCAACCTCGTCGGGCATGCCCTTTCTCAGGCGACCGCCCTGGCTAACGTATTCGCCCTCGCTGTTTTCGCGAATGACCAGCATGTCGATGTCTTTGGCACGCTCATCTGCAAGGAATTGCCGGGCTCCGGGCAACAGTCGTGCGGGCCGCTCGCAGACCCACTGGTCAAACCCTTTGCGCATGTCGAGCAGCGGCGCGAGTGAAATGCTGTCAGGAAGCAGATATCGGTCGGGGTTGGTCACAGGCCCGGGGTCACCCAGGGCACCCAGCAGTATGGCATCGTAGGCCATTAATTGGTCCAGCGCGTCGTTCGGCATCGACTCACCATTCTGCTCATGCCAGTCGTGGGATGGCCAGGGCAGCGTGTCCCATTCCAGTGGCAGCTCGTAACGATTGCGCAGCACGTCAAGGCATCGCACGGCTTGAGACACGACTTCCGGGCCAATTCCGTCTCCGGGTGTGACCGCAACACGAAAGTTTCTGGCCATTCCTGATACTCCTTCTGCGCGATAGATTCGTGGATTCAAACCATGGTCAGTGTAGTCTTCTCAAACGCTGATGGCCTAAGAATTCTCTGTCCCGATTTGTGACAGACCATATCCTGTATCTACAATAACGGTATAGGGGTTGGCACGAATGACACAAGCCTCCCGGTTGTAGAAGTTGTGATGCGAGGTGTTCGTGAGTTTCCCCGAAAATCTTTTCGATGAGTCCCACTGTGGTCAATGTGCCTGCGGTGAGGGCCTCGATTTCCAGTTTACTTTTGCCTTTCAGCCAATCGTTGATGCAGAACTTCGTACTGTGTACGCCTACGAAGCTCTGGTCCGCGGTCCGAATGGGGAAAGCGCCTACAAGGTCCTTTCCCAGGTCAACGAGCGTAATCGCTACTCGTTCGATCAAATCTGTCGCGTAAAAGCCGTCAAGCTGGCGGCCAAGCTCGGTATGACGAGCATGCTCAGCATCAATTTCCTGCCCAATGCGGTGTATAAGGCGGAATACTGCATTCGAACCACGCTGGCCGCCGCAAAGACTTACGGATTCGACACTCACAAACTGATCTTCGAACTCATCGAGACGGAAAACCTGAGTTCTTTCCAGCACCTTGTTGACATCATTGATGCCTATCAAAAAATGGGTTTTCACACGGCACTGGATGACTTCGGTGCTGGCTATTCACGCTACAATATTCTGATGGCGCAGCCGCCCAATCTGCTCAAACTCGACATGGCGGTGGTTCGCGATATTCACAAAGAACCCAACAAACAAGCGGTTGTCGCAGGCATCATCACGACAATGGCCCAGTTGGGGGGGCGGATTGTCGCTGAAGGTGTTGAATCAAAAGAGGAGTTTTTTTGGCTGCGCTCTCAGGGCATATCGCTTTTTCAGGGCTATCTTTTTGCCAAGCCGGGATTCGAATGTCTTCCCGAGCCCTACTTTCCCGGGTAGTTTCAGGGGAACACGCTATCAGGAGTCTTGAGTGATCTACCGATTGATAACAATTGTTGGCGGACTGATATTCGTTATCGTGCTGTTCGCTCTCGTCTGGTTTTTCTGTAAGCAGTTTCTGCTTCGCCACGGTGTAAGGGAGCAGGTATCAGACCGCGCGACGGTGCTTGCGTCCTGGACGTTTGCGGGAATGAGTGTCGGACTCCTGTTTGCGGTTGTTGGCGCCTTTGTCATCGGGCCGTGGGCCTTCTACCGGACGCTCCGCGGCCATGACGTTGCGGTTTCAGATGCGGCCGCCATCGGCTGGGGCCTGCTGGTGGTTGCGGCATCCCTGGGGATCACCGCACTCGGCTTCTTTGGCTTTCTGATGCTAGTCGGCGCCTATTGATCCTGAGAGAAGGCGCCGTCAGGCCACGTCACCCAACTGCTCTCTGAACCACACCAACGCCGGTTCCCGCTCGTAGGCCCTGTGCCAGTACAGATGCACGTCTATGTCCGGAAGGTTAGCCGGGGGCGTCATGATGCTTATATCAGCTCTTTCGGCGATGATCCGGGCGTAGGTTTCGGGCATGGTCAGCAAAAGATCTGAGGCCTCGACGACGCGGCAGGCAGCGTAATAATGCTGGCAGCGTAGGCGGATCTGGCGCTGCACTCCGAAGCGGGACAGCTCGAAATCCTCAATGCCCGGGCCTTCCGATCGGGACGAGACCAGTACATGCTTCGCTGCAAGGTAGCGGTCCATGGTCAGCGGCAGTCGGGTAAGCGGATGCTCTTTTCGGGCCAGAACTACCAACCTGTCTCTGCGAAGTCTCTCATGGGCAGTCTGCTGGCTTACCGGCAGTAAGACATCCACCGCAAAATCCAGTTTCCCTGCCGCCAGTTGTGTTTCCATGTCCCTGCGAGGAATCCGTTGACTGCTGATTTCCAGGTCGGGATAGCCTTCGAGTCGCTTCATCAACTGCGGCAAGAATGTGGATTCCAGAATGTCCCGCAAAGCGAGTGAATAGGTTTTTCGCTGGCTGGCCGGGTCGAAGGCGTGAAATTGATTCACGGCGCTCTGGATCTGTGTCAGCCCCGGCCGCATGGATTCCAGGAAACGACGGGCCAGTGGCGTAGGCACCATCTGATTGCCCTGACGACTGAAAAGTGGGTCGTCGAAGTGTTCCCGCAGCCGCGACAACGAGTGGCTGACGGCCGGCTGTGTCAGGTGCAGAGCCCTGGCTGCACGGGTCAGACTTCCCTCACGGTAGATGGTGTCGAACACGTGAAGAAGATTCAGATCCAGACGGTTGAGCGCCACGCCCGCCTCCTCATTGAATTAGCTGTGTTTATATTGTGAGATAAGAAAAATTCAGTCGCGTAATAGTATCGACAAACCTAGACTGATGCCATATCGGTCACAAATACGAGGGCACCGTCATGGATTTCACGATTTCCGAAAAAGGCCAGGACTATCTGAAGCGCGTCAAGGCGTTCATGGAAAGAGAGATTTTTCCCATTGAAGAGCAATACCATCGGGAGTTGATGGCTCAAGAAAATCGTTGGGTTGTGCTGCCGATCATCAAAGAACTGAAAGCCAAGGCAAAGGCCGAAGGGCTCTGGAACATGTTTTTCCCTGACGAGAAAAACGGTTGTGGTTTGCTGAACTCGGATTACGCCTTGATTGCCGAGGAAACCGGTCGAAGCTTTATTGCCCCCGAGATCTTTAACTGCAATGCCCCGGATACCGGCAACATGGAAGTGCTCATCCACTATGGATCCGAAGAGCAGAAAGCCGAGTGGCTTCCGAAACTTCAAAACGCCGAGGTCCGCTCTGCTTTCTGCATGACAGAGCCGGCCGTTGCTTCGTCCGACGCGACAAACATGGAGGCGACAGCCGTTGTTGAGGGTGACGAGGTTGTCCTCAATGGTCGCAAATGGTGGAGCACTGGCGTCGGTCACCCGGACTGCAAAGTTGCTATCTTTATGGGTCTGACGGATCCGGATGCCCACAAGCATCGCCGTCACTCCATGGTGCTGGTGCCGCTGGATACGCCGGGGGTGACCATCGAGCGTATGCTGCCGGTGTTTGGTGCCTATGATGAGCCCTACGGCCACGGCGTTGTTGCCTTTGATAATGTTCGTTTGCCCAAAAGTGCATTCATTGCAGGCCCCGGAAGGGGATTTGAGATTGCTCAGGGACGCCTGGGTCCCGGACGCGTACATCACTGCATGAGAGCCATTGGCGCCGCAGAGCGTACCCTCGAGTTGCTGATCAAGCGTGCGACATCGCGCGAAGCGTTTGGCAGGCCCATTGCCAAGCTTGGCGGCAATCCGGACATCATTGCCCGTGCCCGTATGTCCATTGAGCAGGCCAGGCTGCTGACGCTCAAATGTGCATGGGCGTTGGACACCAAAGGCATTGCCGGAGCCATTCAGGAAGTCGCCATGATCAAGGCTGTGGTGCCGGAAATGCTGCAGACGATTGTGGATCAGGCAATCCAGATCCACGGTGGAGCTGGGGTCAGCGATGAAGACTTCCCGCTCACTCAGCTGTTTGCCTACGCTCGGGTTCTGCGTCTCGCGGATGGCCCCGATGAAGTTCATCGCGCCACAGTCGCCAAGCTGGAACTGCTTAAATACCGTTAAAACAGGATTGATCATGACTCAAAGAGTATTTATTACCGGTGGAGCCAGCGGGCTGGGCCGCGCCATTGCGCTGCGATATGCGAAACAGGGTGCCAGGGTCTGCATTGGCGACATTAATCCGGACCAGGGCGCGCTGGTTGAAAAGGAGCTGTCTGCTGCCGGCGGCGAGGGCTACTACGTGGACTGTGATGTCCGGCGCCTCACCGACCTGGAAAGAATCTGTGAAGACCTCACCAACAAGTGGGGAGGCGTTGATATTGTTGTGAACAACGCCGGTGTGGCCTCTGCCGGATCCATAGAAGACACCACCATGGCAGACTGGGAATGGATCATGGACATCAACGTGCTGGGCGTTGTCCGGGGCTGTAAGGCTTTTACCCCGCAATTCAAGAAGCAGGGCGCAGGGGCTTTTGTGAATGTTGCCTCCATGGCCGGCTTAATGCTCGCGCCGCTGATGGACAGCTACAATGTGTCCAAGGCAGGGGTCATCGCCCTGTCCGAAACGCTGAGTCAGGAGCTTCGTGATTCCGGCATTCACGTAAGCTGCGTGTGCCCGGCATTTTTCCAGACCAACCTGACCAGCACCATGCGCTCGGAAATCCCGGGTGTGCAGCAGAACATCCACAAGCTGATGAAACGTTCCGGCATTACCGCAGAGGACGTGGCTGATGACGTTTACCGGGCCGTGGAAAATGGCGATTTCTGGGTGCTGCCCCATGCAAAAGAGCGGCGGATGTGGGTTCTCAAGCGCCATGCGCCGAAAGCCTTCGATTGGCTGATGCACAAAGAAAGCCAGCGCTGGATGAAAAAAATGGGCGGCAACGCCTGATCTGGATTCAAAGAACTGGAGAGTTTGAATGACGCAGATAGACGAAGCTGTTGATATCCGAGACGGTGAAGAACTCGATACGGCCGCCGTCGACCGCTTCATGAAGGGCCACATCCCCGACCTTACCGGGGAGCCCGCGATCAGGCAGTTTCCCGGCGGTGCCTCAAACCTGACGTACCAGGTGGATTATGGCGACCGGTCCTACGTTCTTCGTCGTCCGCCATTCGGGCACATCGCCAAGTCCGCCCACGACATGCTCAGGGAAGCGAAGGTGATGCAGGCGCTCAAGCCGGTCTACCCGTATGTGCCCAACATCGTCGCCATCTGCGATGACCATGACGTTCTTGGCTGCGACTTTTACATCATGGAGAGGCTGAAAGGCATTATCCTGCGCCAGGATTTCCCGAAGGATTTTGAGCTGAACGAAGCGGATACCAGAAAGCTTTGCCTGAATGTGATCGACAAACTGGTCGATTTGCACAGCGTTGATGCTCAGGCCACGGGGCTGGATAAGCTCGGAAAGGGCGCCGGATATGTCCAGCGCCAGATCGGTGGTTGGAGCAGCCGTTTCCGTAAAGCGAAAACGGACGATGTCGGTGATTTCGAGCAGGTTATGAGCTGGCTCGACGAGAAGATGCCGGACGACGTTGCGCAAGTCATTATCCACAACGACTACCGATTCGATAACGTGGTCCTCAATCCCGATAACCCGTTTGAGGTCGTTGGGGTTCTTGATTGGGAAATGGCGACCATAGGCGATCCGCTGATGGACCTCGGAAACAGCCTGGCCTACTGGATTCAGGCCGACGATGAAGGCCCGTTCCAGATGTTGCGCCGTCAGCCAACGCACCGCCCTGGGATGCTGACCCGGGATGAGGTGGTTGCCTACTATGCGGAGAAATCCGGTCGAACCATCGACAACTTCGACTTCTACGAGATTTATGGCCTATTTCGGCTGGCGGTGATTGTTCAGCAGATCTACTACCGCTTTTACCATGGCCAGACCAAAGACAAACGCTTTGCTGCCTTCGGTCACGCTGCCAACTATCTGGAGAAGCGCTGTCAGCGCCTGATCGAAGCGAGCACCCTGTAATGGCGACGATTCATCTGATTCGCCACGGACAGGCCAGCTTTGGGAAAGAAAATTACGATCAGCTTTCTCCCAGAGGGTGGGAGCAGGGCAGAGTACTTGGGCGCTGGCTGCAGGGCAAAGTGTCTCCCGGCGCGGTCGTTGGAGGCAACCTTGAACGACACCGTGAAACAGTTGAAGCATTGGCCAGCGGCTACGGAGACGCGTTGCCGGATATGCAGGCTGTCGACGGCTTTAATGAGTTCGATCACACAGAGGTCGTTCAGCGGTACCGACCAGAGTGGGCGGACCGGGAACGCATGGCCCGAGATCTTGCAGCGTTTCCCAAGCCGGCACGGGCGTTCCAGCAGGCGTTCGTGTCGGCAATGGAGCGTTGGGCAGGTGGTGATTTCGATGACGAATATTCCGAAAGCTGGCCAGAATTTCAGGCTCGTGTGCTCAAAGCGCTGGATGAACTGATTGACTACGCAGACGGCAGCGACGTTCTGGTAGCGACTTCTGGCGGTCCCATTGCGGTCATCGCGCAATCCCTTCTGGGACTCACCGACGAAAAAACCCTGGAAGTGAACGGTGTCATTGCAAACACCAGTGTTTCCCGAGTGTTGTATTCTGGCCCCCGCCGGACCCTGTCGGTGTTCAATAATTTCAGTCACCTTGAGTCCGAAGACCCGGCGCTGGTGACCTTCCGCTAAAACACTGAGGTGAACAATGAGCAAGACCAATCTCTTTGATATGACAGGCAAAGTGGCGCTGATTACCGGCGCCAGTCGTGGCATCGGCGAAAGCATTGCCCGGGCTCTGGCAGCGTACGGCGCACACGTTATTGTGAGCAGTCGAAAAATCGACGGTTGTGAGGCTGTGGCCAGCAGTATTCGCGAAGAGGGCGGAAGTGCCGAGGCCTATGCCTGCCACATTGGCGAGATGGAGCAAATTGAGTCTATCTGGCAGCACATTGAGTCGACTCATGGCAGGCTGGACGTTCTGGTAAACAACGCGGCCGCCAACCCCTATTTCGGACCTGTC
This sequence comes from uncultured Marinobacter sp., assembly GCA_964632565.1. Taxonomy (GTDB): domain Bacteria; phylum Pseudomonadota; class Gammaproteobacteria; order Pseudomonadales; family Oleiphilaceae; genus Marinobacter. Next base: position 119,093 of record CAZWEP010000002.1, read on the forward strand.
GAGGACACGGATCTGGGCGCGTTCCAGAAAACAGTGGATGTAAATATTCGCGGTTATTTCTTTATGTGTGCCCGTGGTGCCCAACTGATGAAGAAGAATGGCGGTGGTTCAATTATTAACGTTGCGTCGGTGAACGGCGTGAACCCTGGTCACTTCCAGGGTATCTATTCGGTCACCAAGGCGGCGGTCATATCAATGACCCGCTCATTTGCCATGGAGCTTGGTCAGCAGAATATCCGCGTCAATGCCTTGTTGCCCGGGCTGACCGATACCAAGTTCGCCAGCGCACTTACGTCAAACGAAGCAATCAAGAAACAGGCCATGGCACACATCCCCATGAAGCGTGTTGCCGATCCCGATGAGATGGCCGCCACCGTGCTTTATCTGGCCTCTGGGGCATCGAGCTACACAACGGGAACCTGTATCAACGTAGACGGTGGCTACCTGACGGTCTGACGCTAGCCCGCCTGCTGCTCACTTGCACCCTCTGCGGTGCAGGTGCTGGCATGGAGCGTGTCAAAGTCACTGCGGAGGCTGGCGGCCCGGTCAATCAGGTGTTCCAGTTGTTCGTCGCTGGCCTGTTCGAGCAAGCGTGACATCAAAGACGCCATGGCCGTCCGGCTTTCGTCCAGCATTCTTTGATACTGTTCGCCGCGCACTTCCGTGTTGTTGTCGATCAGGTAACTGATGCGGTCGTCGAAGTCAGGCTGCTGTCGTTGTTCCAGCGCGTCCATCAAGGCTTTCTGCCAGTTTCGCCGGCCCTCAAGCCAGATCACCGTCTGCTGACCTCTTGCATCTGACCATTGGTAGACAGTTTCCATCTGTGAGTCGGTCAGAGACCCCAGCCAGCGTTCAACGCGCTCGGCAGTGCGTTCCGCTCGGGCCTCGCGAGTTTCTTCCGGATTATCTGACAGAAATTCTTCTTCCTTCTCCCGCTGGTTCTCTTCCATGTTAGCTGCAAGTTCACGGACCTGTTCGTCGGACAGGCTGCTCAGCAGGTTCACGGCGGCCGGTTTTGCCCGCTCCATCAGTGGTGGGAAGAACGAAAATAAGGCCTGCTGATGATGCTCGACCGTGGCCTGATCAAACTGTCGCGAGCGAACGTCCTGTTTGAGCGTGACAAGCCATTGGGAGTAGCGGGGCAGTTCCTCGGTGCAATGCCATTGCTGGAGCGATGCTATATCCCGTTCAAGCTGATTTTCCTGAGCGGTGGTCATGGGGACGAAGTCGTTCACCCACCAGACAATCCCCCAATCCGCATACTGGTATGCCATCTTGGTAGAGCTACAGCCCACCAAGCCGATCAGGGTTAGCAGCGTAAGGACAAGGCAACGACGCATCGCGAGTCTCCGGAAACAAGTGAGAGAAGTTACGATACGCGATTGAGATCGGATGGCGCCAGAGATTATCCGTGCAGGTGAACCGTGAACAGGACCTTCGCGTATAACTACATGCGAACATCGTTCATTGAGCGAAACGTGTTGTTCCTAGATTGATTGCCCCGGCCATGCCGGGGCTTTTTTATTGGATCGCCGTTTGAGGTTTTGCTCGGGAGAGAGTAGTTCCCGTGGGTGGCCGGTAGTGAAGCGAGTAGATGATGCGATCAAGTACTGCCTGTCCGTTCCAGGCGGGATCGTTATTCACCATGCCCACGACAGCCCAGGTGGTGTTCGTATCATCTCTGGTGAAACCGGCAATGGAGCGAACGTTTTCCAGATAGCCGGTTTTAATTCGGCCTTGCCCATCAAGCCCCGTGTTACGGAGCCGTCGAGCCATGGTGCCGTCCATCGCGATCAGTGGCAGCGACGCCATGAGATCGGCCGAGAACGGGCTATTCCAGGCATGCTGCAAAATCTGCGCACCCTGGCGCGCGGTGATTCGACCGTCACGAGTGAGGCCAGCACCATTTTCAATGATCAGCCCCGCGGTATTGATGCCTTTTTCCGTCAGCCACTCATCAATTGTGCGAATACCTGCGAGGCGATCATCGTCCTCACCTTCTTTGCGATTTTCCGCGCCAATGGTCAGTAGGAGCTGACGCGCCATAACGTTACTGCTCCACTTATTAATGTCCCTGACCATAGTGACCAGATCCGGCGACGTCGTTCTAAGCAGCAGGCGAGCATCTTCCGGCGTCTCAGACAATTGGTTCTCACCGGTAATCTGAATGCCCATGTCTGCCAGTAAGGAACGAATCAAAGACGCCGTGTACTGCTCATGAGGCATCAGCGACAGGTAAGCCGTGGTACGGCAGCCTTTCGGCAATTCTCCGTTCACGCGAACCGTGAGCCGGCCATCGTCATGGAAAATTGGCTCCCACTCGAAGTATCGGCGGGCCGGGCAGGGGGCCTCGGGGGTCGAAGTCACCCTGTTGTCGATCGCGATTTCGTCCAGCGAAGGCGCGCTCCACGCCTGCGTGCCGCGCTCATCGGAACGAATCTGGAAGTGCACCAGGTTCAGGTTGGTCAGATAAGCAGATGGCTGAACCAGGAACGGCGCATGGGGATTGGTGCCGTTATCATCAAAAACTGGTGCCACACCGTTCAGTTTGAAAACCTTGCCGTCCAGTACCAGATCGCCATCAATGGTGCGCACTCCCATGCCACGGAGTTCGCTGAGAGTCGTCCAAAGGCGCTCGATGGTCAGCTTGGGATCGCCGCCCATGGTGACATAGAGATTGCCGTCAATGGTGTCTCCCGACAGGTTGCCATCGGTGCGGAATTGAGTCTCCCAGTGGTAACTGGGCCCCAACAACTCAAGAGCTGCGTAGGTAGTAACCAGCTTCATGATGGAGCCCGGGCTCATTAACTCATCTGCGTTAATGTACTGTTCAATGCCGGGGCCATTGAGAGGAATGGCGGCAACGCTTAACGCCTGATCACTTTGCAGCGAACGCTCAGCGTAATCACGCACCTGGCTGCTCCAGGTTTTCTTGACCGCAGTTTCGTTGACGGCAGAGTTGCTGCTGTTGTCGGCCGAGAACACAGAAGGACTTACGGCCATCATCAGGGCGCCAATCGCTACAGGCCGCAGGGAACGACAAAGCGTTTTCAAACTGGCCGATGCAGAATATTTCTCAGTCAGCAACATGTGGCGTCAACTCAAGGGAAACTGGATACCCTAACGATAGCCCAAATGAGGGAAACGTACTACGTGGTAAGACTCTACATGACGTTAAAAAATGACAGTAGGGCCATTGTTTCTGCGGCAGTTTTGTTACGTAATGTAAGCACGATCATGCTCGACGAGTAAAAGTTTACACCGACGTTTTGCTGAACAAGGATTGCATTAATGATTCAAGCACTTTCCCATAACCTGAAACTATTGGGTTCAGTAACCACTTCAAGCCTCGCAGCGTGGCGAGGCTGTATGGTCGTTCGTCCCGCTGTACAGCCCGAAAAGCCGCTGGTGTTGTACGACATGGAGGCATGTCCTTACTGCAGAAAGGTTCGTGAAACACTGACGGCACTGCATCTGGATGTAGAAATCCGACCCTGTCCAAAAGGTGGCCAAAAGTTCCGTAACGAAGCCGAATCCCTGGGTGGGAAGCAGCAGTTCCCTCTATTGGTGGACGAGAACACCAACCAGATCCTGTACGAGTCTGACGACATTATTACGCACTTGTTTGAGACCTACGGTAAGAGGCCCGTACCGAACTATTTCCGTTCGAAGTCCTACCAGCCAGCTATGGGCGCGTTGGCTTCTGCAGCGAGTTCGCTCAGAGGGCTGCGAGCACGGCCTTCAAAGCCGGTTGGACAGCCGCTCCATCTCTGGAGCTTTGAGGGCAGCCCGTTCTCTCGTCTGGTTCGCGAACGGCTCTGTGAGATGGAAATTCCCTACACCTTGCACAACATTGGCAAAGAACACTGGACCGAGATCGGCCCTGCGCGGCAACGCATCAAGCCGGGACCCTATCGGCCGACTCCCGGTGGCAAGCGTGAAGAGTTTTTCCAGCAACATGGACGCGTTCAGGTGCCGTACCTTGAGGACCCGAAAACAGGCGCGTCCATCTTTGAGTCGGCACGTATATTGTCTTACCTTGAGGAGCAATACGGCGCCTGAATTGACGGGTTGCATGGCCGCTGCGAGGAGGGTTCATGAGAGCGGGACTTTCGAGACGCGCATTCATCGTCAACCTCGGACTCGGCGGGTTGTGTCTGGCTGTGCCATCAATGAATGGGTTTGCCGCAGTTTCCAGGACTGCGGGCCTACTCCAGGGGGAAATACCATCGACCGGTGAGCGTATTCCCGCCATTGGTATGGGGACCTGGATTACGTTCAATGTCGGCAGTGACGAGACCCTGATCGAGGCGCGTACTCGTGTTTTGGGCACCTTTCTGGAGCAGGGTGGCTCGGTCATCGATTGTTCCCCCATGTATGGAACTGCGGCGGATGTTCTGGGTAAAGCTCTGGCAGCCCTGAACGCGCATCGGCAAGTCTTTGCAGCCACGAAGATCTGGACCAGTGATGGTACCGCCACCATAGATCAGGCCAACGAATCCAGGCGCCGTTGGGGTGTCGAAGGCTTCGATCTCTTGCAGGTGCACAATCTGCGAGCCTGGAAAGATCACCTGCCAACATTGTTCGAGATGAAAGAGCGTGGCGAACTGAGGTATGTCGGTATCACGACCTCCCACGGGCGAAGGCACGACGAACTCGCCCGAATCATGGAAACGGAACCCCTCGATTTTGTGCAGCTCACCTACAATCTGCTCGACCGGGAGGTGGAGCAACGATTGCTGCCCATTGCCCGGGAACGTGGCATCGCCGTTATCGCTAACCGGCCGTTCAAAGGCGGCCAACTCTTCCAACGCTTTCAGAGCGAGCCGCTGCCATCCTGGGCAGAGGAGATTGGCGCCCGCAACTGGGCGGAGTACTTCCTGAAATTCATCATTTCCCACCCTGCCGTTACCTGCGCGATTCCGGCGACCTCCAGCGTCGAACACATGCGGGAAAACATGGGTGCCATGCGAGGCAAACTGCCCGACAGCAGGCAGCGTCAGCGGATGGTGGACTACGTGAGGCAGCTTTGAACGGCGCAGACTGGCTGAGCTATTCCCTGCAGGATTTCATCATGTTCAGCCCCGAAGTACTGTTGAGGCTGACGGCGCGGGCCAACCATGAGCTCTGGCCATGGCTGCCGTTTCTCTGGGCGGTAGCAGTGTCCATACCGTTCCTGGCAATCAGCCCCAGAGAGCGTCTCCGAAGAATGGCGGTATCTCTTGTTGGTGTGTCCTGGATTATTTGCGGCTATGTCTACCTGGTCCGTCTGTACGGACCGATCAACTGGCCTGCCACCTATTTCGGGTGGGCGTTTGTTCTGCAGGGGCTGGCGGTTTTGCTGCTGGCGGCCACGGCAAACAAAACCGCCCGAGCTCGACCGGGTGTTGCCCTGGTATGGATTGTGGCGGTTATCGCCTTGCCCGGAATTGCTGCGTACGAGGCAGAAGACTGGCAGGCTGCGGCGTTTTTTTCCCTCTCTCCAGAGGTTACGGCCAGCGTGTCCTTGCTGCTGTTGACCAGTCTGGCAAGGCCCTGGAGCTGGCTGATATCGATAATACCGCTGCTTTGGTGCGTGTTTGCCAGCCTCGTCTTCTGGGGCCTCGGTCTTTACCTGATGTTGGTCATTCCCGTTCTGGCTGTGGTGTTTCTCGTCTTTTCAGCAAAGCTCAATCCCAGTCCGGCGCAAAGCCCGGGTTAGCGATGCGCTCGCCACGATCCAGCTCATCAATGGCTTTTATCTCTTCGTCCGAAAGTTCGATATTTAATGCGTCCAGATTCGCCTTCTGATGAGCCGGGCGGGTGGAGGAGGGGATGACGATGACATCCCGGGATGCTACCCAGGCAAGAGCAATCTGTGCCGGCGAGGCGTTGCGTGCGTTGGCAATTCGGTTCAGGGTTTCATCCTCCATGACCTTGCCGACAGCCAGTGGCATGTAGCCTGTCACGGCCATACCGAGGGACTGCGCGTGTTCCACAACCTTGCGGTTCGCAAGAAACGGATGGACTTCAATCTGGTTGGTCAGCAGGGCATCTTTGCCCAATATCTCCACGGCGCGATCCATCTGGGCGCAGGTAAAGTTGGAAACACCAATGTGTGTCGTTAAACCTTCTCTCTGGGCGTCTCGCAAGGCAGTGAGGTACTCCTCCATTGGAATGGCATCCTCGGGAGAGGGCCAATGGATCAGCGTCAGGTCCACATGGTCGGTTTTGAGGCGTTCCAGACTGTCGTGCAGGCTGTTGATCAGGTCACTGCTTTCCAGCTTGTCGTGCCAGATTTTGGTCGTCAGAAAAATTTCCCGGCGGGGAATGCCGCTGGACGTGATGCCGTCTCCAACCTCCGTTTCATTGCCATACATCTGGGCCGTGTCGATGTGGCGGTAACCCAGTGAGAGAGCGCTTTTGACTGCATCGCGGGCTTCATTTCCTTTCAGACGAAAGGTTCCCATGCCAATGGCAGGGATGGTACTGAATGACATTCTGTTCTCCTGTCCGCTGTCTGCCAATGTCTGCTTTAGACTTGGTGGTGAATCTCTGGTTCTTCAAGTGGACGCCGGTTATCATATCGCGGTTTCGGGCGTTGCAAATCGTCTTAGCCTTTCGAAACTGAACTGCCGCAAGAGGTTGAAACATGCTCACCGGACGTTGCTTGTGTGGCTCCGTGCAATTCGAATACGACGGTCCTCTGGGCCCCATCGCTCTGTGCCATTGCAGCCAGTGCCGACGGGCCCACGGCAGTGCCTTCTCTGCCAGCGCGCCGGTTCAGAAAGTTCGCTTTCATTGGCTGTCCGGGCAACAATCCATTCAGGAATACGAATCCCGTCCAGGCAAATATCGCGCTTTTTGTTCAACCTGTGGCAGTCAGCTTTATAGTCGTGTTGATGCCATACCCGGCATTCTTCGCCTGCGGGTCGGAGCGATTGACGAGCCGTTGGGCAAGGGGGCGGCTCAACACGTCTTTACAGATTCGAAATCTGACTGGTTCGAGATCACCGACGAGTTGCCGCAATATGCAAAAACGGAGCGGACAAACGATCCTCACTGATGCCGAGGTTTAGTCCGGAATCAGGCGATAGACTTTGCCATCTTTGCTGTCCGTTAACAGCCACAGTGCGCCGTCTGGGCCCATGCGCACATCCCGAATCCGCTCTCCAAGATCGGTCAGCAGGTCCTCTTCCTCGATAACATCATTATTCTCGAAGCGAAGGCGAACCAGCTTGCGCATCTTGAGTGCGCCAACGAATAAATCGCCCTGCCACTTCGGGAAAGCGTCGCCGTCATAAAAAGCCATTCCCGAGGGTGCGATTGAGGGATCCCAGTAGTGCAGGGGATCGGTGATTCCCGCCATGGTTGTCTTGTCGCTGATTGAGAGTCCGCTGTAGTCGATCCCGTAGGTCACCTTCGGCCAGCCATAGTTTGCGCCGGGGACAAGAATGTTCACTTCATCCCCGCCTCGTGGGCCATGCTCGTGTGTCCAGATCTCACCGGTGTCGGGATGCCGGGTCATGCCCTGAATGTTGCGATTGCCGTAGGTGAAAAAAGTGGCTCTTGCGCCCCCGTCTTTCAAAAAGGGATTTCCCGGTGCAGGATCGCCCGATTCTGTCAGTCGGTGAACGCCGCCAGCGTCGTCCCCAAGGTCCTGAGCCCGGTCCATTTCGCCACGGTCACCGACTGCAATGTATAGAAACCCGTCCGGGTCGAACTCCATGCGTCCCGCAAAGTGTCTGCTGGTTCCGCTCCGGGGCAGGGCTTCGAAGATCACATCGGTATCCTGCAGCGCTTCGCCATCGAAAGTTGCTCGCGCGACGCGAGTTGTCATCCCGGCCCGGCTCTCTTTGTGTGCGTAACTGATAAAAAGGGTCCGGTTTTCTTCAAAGTCCGGATGAAGGATAACGTCCAGCAAACCACCCTGGCCGGACACCACCAGTTCTGGAAGACCTTTGACAGGTTCTGGAAGTAGCTGGCCATCCTTGATCCGTCTGAGTCGGCCTTCGCGCTCGGTGACCAGCATGGAGCCATCGGGCAGAAATGCGAGGCTCCAGGGATGCTCCAACCCTTCCGCGACAGTGACCAGCCGAAAATCAGCCAGGTCCGATGAAAACCGTTCCTGAGCCTGCGCCAACACACCCAGCGCAAGCCCCAGTACCAACAAGAAAGTCCTGATCATAGCCATCTTTTTCTCCCGAATAGCCAGCAAAGCAGCGCGGTCGTTCATCCATTATAGGCCTGCGGCTTTCGACTGGATGACTTGCATGTTGTAAACGATAACGATTCGCATTACTATGCGCATCCAAGTTTAATTGACATTAATTAATGTCGTAGCCGAAAGCCCTGAATGGAGAATTCGATGTACCAGCTTTCCACCCCTGTCTTTCGCCGCAAGGCGCTCGTCACTGCCATTATATGTGCGTCCTTGCCTTCATTGGTTTTGGCGCAGGACTCCAGTCCTGTTGCGCTCGATACACTGGAAGTATCAGCGGAACGTAGCTCGCCGTCTTCCGAGTCCACCGAAAGTTATGTCGTAGAGTCCACTTCCACGTCCACCAAGCTGGAGCTTGGACATCGTGAAACACCCCAGTCAGTCACTGTAGTCACTCGCGAGCAAATGGACGACTTTGCGCAGAATGACATCAACAATGTGCTTGAAGGAACCACCGGGGTGACGGTGGAATCCGTTGAATCCGATCGCACCTATTACACTGCCCGCGGCTTTGATATCCGGAACTTTCAGTACGACGGCGTCGGGCTGCCATCGGTGTATGACAACGTTCAGGGCGAGCTGGATACGGCATTTTATGACCGTGTCGAAGTCGTCCGCGGCGCCAATGGCCTGATGACCGGATCGGGCAGTCCGGCCGCCACCGTTAACTTCATTCGCAAACGTCCGACGGCCGATACACAGGCCTCCGTCGCAGTGACAGGGGGATCCTGGGATAAGAAACGCATCGTCGGTGATGTATCTGGTGCGGTCTCAGAATCCGGTGCTGTTCGGGGCCGGATTGTTGCTGGCTATGAGGATAAGGACTCTTACCTCGATCGATACAGCAATAAGAAGGAAATGTTCTACGGCGTCGTCGAAGCCGACCTGACCGACAGCACCCTGCTGACACTTGGCCACACCTATCAGACTTCCGATACGGACAGCCCACTGTGGGGTGCGCTTCCCCTGGTGTTCAGCGATGGCACACCAACGGATTACGCGCGGTCAACGAGCACTTCTTCCGATTGGTCCTACTGGGACAATACCAACCACAACAGTTTCGTTGAGTTGAAGCAGGATCTGGCCGGTGGCTGGCAGGTGACCGGTACGGCGTTGCGAATTGAACGTGACAGTGATTCTGAGCTGTTCTACCAGTTTGGCTTGCCGGATCCTGATACTGGTGAGGGACTCATGGCGTATCCCAGCAAATACGTTCGATATGTCGAGCAATGGGTCGGTGACCTTTATGTGTCGGGTCCGTTTCAGCTCGCGAACCGCACCCACGAACTGGTTCTGGGCGCAACCTGGTCCCGTTCTGAAACAGAGGACGAATCTCGCTTCGGCCGCGGCATTGGTGACCCCCTGCCACCACTCGATGAGTGGGAGGGTAATTATCCCCGCCCGATTTTTGACAATGGTTCCAGTGGTTCAGAATGGACCGACCGAGAAGAGGCGACCTATGCTGCTGCGCGATGGTCACTGAGTGACAGCCTGTCGGCAATTACTGGTGTTCGCGTATCCTGGATCAACAACAAAGGGGTCAGTTACGGAGTCTCGAGAACAACCAGTTACGACGCTGTGAAAACGCCCTATGCTGGCCTCATTTATGATCTCTCGGACAACCACTCGGTCTACGCCAGCTACACCGAGATATTCGAACCACAAACCGAAGTTGATATTAATCGTGATCGTCTGGATCCCATAGATGGAGTCAACTACGAGGTGGGGCTGAAGAGCGAATTTAACGACGACAGGATCAAGACGACCGTTGCCCTGTTCCAGATCAAGCAAAAGAACGTCGCTGAATTTGTGGAGAACTTCCCCGGAACTCCGGATCCCTATTATCGTGAGGCGGACGGTCTTGAGAGCCAGGGTATTGAACTGGAGTTGGCAGGAGACATCACTGATCGCGTTCAGTTGTTCGCAGGGTATGCCTTTGTGGATGTCGAGGATGCCGATGGAGAGCCAGCCCGATCATTTGTACCTGAACATCTGGCCCAGTTGCGCGCTACCTGGAAGGTACCGGGCATCCAGGGTCTAAAGCTGGGCAGTGGAGTCCGCGTTCAATCGGATATTGAACAGGAAGTCGGCGAGGCCGAACAGGACAGCTATGCCGTTCTGGATCTGATGGCAAGTTACGACTTTGCCCGGGACTGGAACGCCACGCTTAACGTTAACAACGTGACCGATGAGAAATACATCGAGAGCCTGAAGGAATTCGGCGGCGCGGGGCAGGGTTTTTACGGCGCACCTGCCAATGCCAGTCTGACAGTGAGTTGGAAGTATTAACATTACCTGGGCGGGACTCGTGTCCCGCCCGTTCCATTTGAACCGTCAAATCCCTGATCAGGACGGCTGCAACTGTCCGGTTGCCTCGTCCGCTAAATCCTTCCCATACCGGTTATCCCGGCCGAAAGTGCCCAGATCGTTGAAACGGACACCGTTCTTTTTCATCACAGCGTGAGCCCTGGCGGCTGTCAGCTGGCGGATGTAGAACGGTTCTCCCACCACAAAATGGTGAATCGCATGGGTGCTGCCGAAGTTGAAGCAGAACAGCTGGAACGGCCACAGGAACCAGGCATTGAGTACCTGTGTCTGTTTCAGCAGCGAATCCACATCGCCGTAGTAGTGCATGCTCGAACTGATGAAGTTCAGGCAGAACGAACGCAGGTAAAAAGGTGCAATAAGAACAACCACCAGCTTGTTGACGAACGCCATCACGGCCAGTGTGCTGGCAGACCAGGCAATGGCGTTACCGGTCGCAGCAGCGACGCTGTCCACCAGATGAAAGCCCAGAAACCCGTACCAGGTCAGCGCGCAGGCAATGGCAAACGGAAAGTTGGCTGCCAGAATTCTCATGGTGAAATAGAGTTTTTTGCCCTTGGGCGCGGCCGTCAGTGCGCGGGTGATATTCCCTACCAGCGTGTCGTACATCACCAGCCAGCGCAGCCAGTTGCCGTAAGGCTGCCCATTACCGATGCCCTGTTCTTCTCTATCCTCGTGGGTACCGGATTTTTTGTGATGCAGAAAGTGCAGTTCGCGGCGAATCCACGGATTGATGGTGCCTGGCCGCAGGGCCCAGCACGTGAGCAACATGCCATTGTGCACCGGCTTATTGTTCCGGAAGTACTGCTTGTGGATCAGATCGTGTTCCAGTTCATGAAGCAGTGAAGTCAGGAACGCAACCAGAGGAATGCACAACCAGGCGCTGATGACACCTTCCCAATACGCAACGCCACTGGCAAGGATGCCAGCGACCGCAAACACAAAGATGCCCATGCCAACGGCGTTTTTGTTGGCCAGCCAGGGGTGTTGCCTGCGGACGTCATCTCCGCTTTGCCGGATGACTCGGCAGATTTCATCGATCCGCTGTTGCTCGGATTCGGTTGCACCAACGTCTGTAACAGCCATGGAGTGTCCTCCCGGGTATGGTTTTTGTTTTTGCATTGACAGCAATTCTGAATTTGACGCCTCACACTAGGTGTAGGATGTTATATAGGCCACCATAGTGATTGGATTTGGCCTTTTTACCGTTTATATTTGGCCAATCTGGCTATTCAAGGCAGGAGCGCAGTGTTCGATTTTGAGAATCAAACCATCTTCCCGGCAGCCGAACTCTTCCTGATTCGTCGCTACATGCGGGCGCAGGGTATTTCGTCGCAGCAGTGGCTGATGGGCACTGGATTGAACGAAGCCGCAATCAGCCGCCCGGAGACGCTGGTCTCTTCCCATCAGTTCGACATCGTCTATCGCAATGTGTATCGGCTAACCAGAAGACCGGATGTGGGACTGCATTTTGGCCTTTCACTCAATCTTTCCCGGTGGGGCATGCTGGCGATGGCCCTGGTGTGTGCCCGTTCACTGGGGGCAGCGTTGGAGACGGCGAACACCTATCGCTCGCTGCTTCGAAGTCGGTTCAATCTTGATCACGCCATAGACGGCCAGAGCGTTCGCATCACGGTGACGCCCCGAAGTGAGATGACTTTTCCGGTGACGCCCTCATTCGCTCATGAAATGCTCCTTGGCACACTGCAAAGCCAGATCAGCGACCTGCTGGGCGAGCCTTTTCACTTCGAGCGAATTGCTTTGCACTATTCACCCCCGATGCATCACGGAGCTTATCGGCGATACTGCGGGTGCCCGGTGGAATTTGATGCGCCGGAAACGAGTTTATGGGTGCCGGTCGAAACCATGGAGCGTTCACTGCCCCTGGCCAATCGTGTGGCGGAATTACAGGCCAGGGCCGTGTTCGAACAGGAAATTGAACGGGTAAGTCAGGTGGAGAGCGGTGACATCGGATGGTTGGTTCGCAACGAACTCGCCCGGGAGCGCGTCTTGCCAATGCCCACTCTGGACGCCATGGCCGAGCGTTTGGCCATGAGTTCGCGAACACTCAGACGCAGATTGAACGAGGCAGACACCCGTTACCGGGCCCTGTGCCAGCAACATCAGCTGCAGCTTGCGCTGAATGAGTTGGCCAGGACGCGGCAATCCATCAGTCAGGTTGCGGCTAACTGCGGGTTTAACGACCTGGGTAGCTTTCGGTCCATGTTCAAGCGGTGGACCGGAATGACGCCCCGCGAATACCGAGGACAATTCGAAGAAGGCTAAGACAATCTTTGTTTCCGGTAAATTCCGCAGGTACCGCAATAACCGCCATCGGGTAGGAGGTATTTCAGACAGCAGCCACGCCTCTGGGGAATCGCGCACAACTGGCCGCCGAACTCGGCTGGAATCCAGTCGATAAATCGACAGGCCTCGTTGTTGAACGCAACCAGCCATGCCTGGGCCAAATCACACAAATCCTGTGGAGGAGACCTGTTCCAAAGTGCGGAGAATGGGGCGCACAGGCCAAGCCCCGTGCTGCTCCAGTAAGCGCCCGGACTGACACCAAGCCCCTTTCTAAAAGGGCTGTACCATTCCGTCGTTATCCGTCCCATTCGATACAGAAATTCTTCCGGCTCTACCGCGTCCCCGCCTGGAACCTGAAACCAACGTTGTGGTGCTGTCTCTCCGTGGGTTTGTGCCGGTTTCAGAAAGATTCTGCGGGGATCGGCAAGCGGCGCTTCGCCGTCACGAAACAGTTGCAAGGTCAGCGGTGCGAAGACCGACAGAGCAAGATCCTGATGAAGGACAGTGACCATGGCTTTCAGGGTCCGGGGGGAGGGCATCTGTGAGGCTGACTTTATAATCTCTTTTTCGAGCAGGGTCGGATCGCACAGCAATTCATACAGCGACAGAACGCTATTTTCGGCTCGGGCCTGCGTATCCTGAGCCGACACAAGCACTTCATTTGCCTCCAATCCGGAGGATGCCAGAAGCTGCTGGTAGCGGGTAAGCCAGGACTGGTCTTCTACCCGGTGGCCTGCGGCGATTATGTTGTTTCTGTTAAGAGCGGCCATGGCGACTCAGCCCCCACAAGAAATAAATTCCGCCGACCAATGCGGCAACCAGGCCTGCTGGCAACTGCTGAGGGAAGATCACCACACGGGACAGGTAGTCTGCCAGACCCAGCAGAAGCCCACCCGCCAGGGCGGCAACAATAAGTTGTCTGCCGACGGTTTGCTGGCCCAGGACACGGGCGAGGTGGGGTGCGATCAGACCGACAAAGCTCAGCGGTCCGATGACCACGGTGGCGGCGGCTGTTAGGAGGGCTGTTAGCACTAAAAGAGCAAGACGGGTTTTGAATACCGGCAAGCCCAACGCAGACGCAGAGCTCTCGCCAAGGGGAAGGATAGTGAGCGGGCGCACGATGAGGAGCAGAACTGCCGAGAGCGCGATGATCAGACCCAAGAGGCTCAAAGCTTCGGTCTCCGACACCAGCCAGGTGGAACCGTACATCCAGTTAAGCAACTGCGCGGCAACGGTACCCCCAGAGGCCATGACCAACCGCAGCCCGGAATCCATGAACACATAAAGCGCCAGCCCGCCAAGAAGAAGCTGGTTGCCTGCAAAGCGATGCTTTCTGGCCAAGGCAATCAGCAAAGCCAGCGCGCCAGCGGCGCCAAGAGTGGCTGCGGCAATCTGCCCTCCGCGGCCGATTTCGGCACCGGTCAACACAACCACAACCATGACCACGGCGGCACCACCGCTGATGCCCAGCATTTCCGGACTGGCCATCGGGTTACCCGTCATCCGCTGGATTAATGTGCCAGCGAGTCCCAGAGCGACGCCGGCAAGAACTGCCGCCAGCATTCGTGGACCGCGCCAGATCCAGGCCTCGTCCCATCTTGCCGGACTGGTCCAGGCCCAACCCTCAAGGCCGGGTGAGTAACTCAGAGAAATGATCAGCGTTATAACAAGCAGCGCGGCAACACTTGCGGCTACCCATAGGATTGACCGACGTTTGGGTAAAAAGCCTGCAGGCCCCGATGCCTGACCCGGCATGTGGTGGGTGTTTTTAAACCCCTGAAGGGCAATGAGTATCACCGGTCCGCCGATCAGGGCCGTCGTTGTGCCGGTCGGAACCAGGGCTCCATTGCCCCAAGTGGACGCCCAGGCGGCAAGGCCATCTGCGAGCAAAAGCAGGCCACCGCCCATCAGGCTGCTCCAGAATAATCTGGCCGACAGCGTGCGAGCGCCCAAAAGCCGCGCCAATACCGGAGCTGCCAGTCCCACAAAGGCAACAACGCCTACCCGGCTGACCACCAGCGAACTCATTAGCACCACGAGTAAGAGTGCCAGCCCACGAATGAGGCTCACTTTTGCACCCAGAGAGGTTGCTGAAGACTGGCCCAGCTGCATCAGTTGCAGCGGCCGCATCAGCATTAACATCAGCACTGCGACCAGAGCTACCTTGGGCCAAAGGTCCATGAACGGTTGCCAGTTATTCTGGACCAGTGAGCCTGCGCCCCAGATGAACAGGTTGCCCAGCCACTCTCCTTTCAACAACAGAAACGCCATGTTCACGGCGCCCAGGAAAAAGGTGATGACTAATCCCGCCAGGATGACCGTTACCGGGGAAAACCCCAGCCGCCAGGTGAGCGCAATCGCCATCCCAATCGCCAGCATGCCGCCGGCAACCGCCACCAGGTCAGGGCTGAATGCCAACAGTCCCGGCAAGAAAAGCGTCGCTGCGGTAACGCCGAATTGCCCGCCTGCCTCCACCCCCAAAGTTGTCGGAGAAGCCAGTGGGTTACCGAGTATCTGCTGGGTTACGGCGCCTGCCAAACCCAATCCGCAGCCAATCAGGATCGCCATGGCCACGCGGGGAGCCAGGCTAAAGTGGGCCAGGACCGAATCGTAATCGCTGGGATTGAAAGTCCAGAATGCGGAGAGCAGGGCACCCGGCTCCATGCGCCCGAACCAGGGCAGAAAAACCACAAGCAGAGCGATGGCCCAGAGTAAGGCAGCGCCCACTGGCACACCGGCTGGCAGTGAGGGACGGTTCAATTGTGTGGTGGCCGCGTTAGCGAACATTGTCAGAACCACCTGCCAACAGGCTATCGGCCAGTTGAATCGCCAGTCGCTTTACAGGAAAGACGCTACCAAACGGCCAGATCGTGTCCAGCGTGTACACCTCTTGTTCCTGGACCGGCGTCAAATGAGTCCAGAAAGGGCTGTCCGGAAGGGTGTTCTCTAGGCCGGGCGGTACCGGTGAAATCACCACCAGGCGGCTGTCGGCGTGAGGCGCAATGGCCTCTAGCCCAACAACGGAGAATCCCCAGTAGTTGCCAGAACGGGGCCAGGCGTTCTCGAGGTCCAATGCCTCAAGGGCGTTTTGATAAAGCCCGTTCGGCGCGTATATGCGAACATGACGATCATCGAGGAAGTTGACCAATGCCACCGGTCTGTCAGTCAGGCCCGCGTCTTTTAGACGCTTACGTTGCCTGTCCAGAGTCGCTTCGATGCTTTCGAGGATCGTCGATGCCTTGTCCTCGCGATTGAGCATGTCGCCCAGCGTTAGTAGCATTTCCTGAGCTTTCGCGAAGGGCGCCGTGTTTTGCTTGTACACGCTGATGACGTAGGTCGGCGCAATTCTCTCCAGAAGATCAGCTGCGGGTGCCATTTCTGAGCTGGTGACGATAAGGTCGGGCTTCAGCTCGGCGATGGCTTCCAGGCTGGGAGCCACTCGAGTACCGACATTGGCAACGCCTTCCGGCAGTTCGGGGTCTTTTACCCACACCTCATAACCATCTCTGTCTGCCACGCCAACGGGTTTCACTCCCAGCAACAGCAGTGCTTCGGTGGCCGCCCAATTCAGCGACACGATCCGCTCCGGTGTCTGGCCGAGGGTGATGGAGCCACCTTCGTGGTCCCAGGTGTCTGCCGTGGCAAGTGGAGGGAATGCGCATAAAACAATCAGGGCTGCGCTGATTAACCAACGGCACGGTTCAATGAACATAGGAGACCCACTGGCCCGGTGATCGCTCCATCACGCCCATAGGGACGCTGTAGATATCTTCCAAAGTACCGGGGTTCATGATGTCGGTGGGGAGTCCATCGGCCACCAGTTGGCCGGCTTTCAGTGCCACGAGTCGATCGCAGAAGCGGGACGCCAGATCGACATCGTGGAGCACGACAACCACCGTGAGGTCCCGGTCTTCTGCCAGGCGATGGACCAGTCGCAGCGTCTCTACCTGGTGCTTTACATCCAGTGCGGAAATGGGTTCGTCCAGCAGAAGACAGCGTGTCTGCTGGGCCAGCAGAAGCGCAATCCAGGCCCGTTGACGTTCGCCACCGGAGAGGGTGTCCACGGACCGGTGCCGAAAACTGCTGAGACCGGTGTCAGCAATTGCCTGATCGACAATTCGGTAGTCTTCATCAGAGTATCGTCCCAACGGACCACGCCAGGGATAACGGCCGAGCGCCACCAACTCCCTTACGGTAAGACCATCCGTCGCCGGGGGATGCTGGGGCATGTAGCCTACCCATCGAGCAAACTCCCGGGCACCGGTGGACTTAAATGGCTTACCGTTGAGCTGCACCTCGCCACTGGTTGGCGACATCTGTCTTGCCAGCAGTTTCAGAAGGGTGGACTTGCCGGAGCCGTTATGACCGAGCAGTGCCGTAACCTCACCCTCATTAAAATCCATGGAAATATTCTTGAGAATGGCGGTGTTGCCAATGCGGACATTCAGGTCTGCGGCGCGAAAAAAAGCAGGCATGTCGACTCCTCGAAACTCAGGAGAGAACTATAATCTAAACGATAATCACTCGCAATAAATAAGATGTGGCAGTCTTTGCGGCGGGGCAGGATACCCCGCATTTCAATTTATGCCTGACCCGTCTGCACCTTCCATTGAGCGGAGTAAGGGCCATTGTTGGCCAGAAGTTCAGAGTGAGTGCCGGATTCCGCGACCTTGCCGTCGGCGATCACGGCAATGGTGTCCGCTTCCACAATGGTCGACAGCCGGTGGGCGATCATAATGACGGTTCGGTTGTGTCCGATGCGCTTTAGCGAACGCTGGATGGCAGCTTCCGTTTCATTGTCCACCGCGCTGGTGGCTTCATCCAGAACCAGGATGGGCGGGTCTTTTAACAGTGCCCTTGCCAGGGACAATCGTTGTCGCTGACCGCCGGACAAGCGCACGCCTCTCTCGCCCACAGCGGTGTCCAGACCGTGGGGCAGGGCATTAATGAAAGACAGCGCCTCCGCCGTGGTCACGGCCTGAATCAGGTCTGCCTCGCTGGCGTCCGGATTCCCGAGCATCAGGTTGTCGCGGATGCTTCCCTCGAACAGATAGACATCCTGGCTGACCAGCCCGATGGATTGGCGCAGGGACAATAGAGTGAGCTCCTGAAGAGGGTGACCATCGATGCAAATCGTGCCGCTGTCCGGATCGTGAAATCTGAGCAGAAGTTTGATCAGTGTCGATTTTCCCGAACCGGTGGCGCCAACCAGTGCCAGGGTGTTGCCGGCCGGCACTTGCAGGGAAATATCCTCAACGCCCGCACCGCTCGAAGGGTAGCGAAAACTGACGTTTTCAATGGTTACCTGTCCGCGCACCGGCTTGGGCAGTGGCTGGCTGCCACGATCTTTCACAGTAATGGGTTCAGCGAGCAGATCCAGAATGCGTCGTGTGCTGGCCATAGCCCTTTCGAAAAGGTCGATCACCTCGGCCAGCCCCGTCAGCGGCCACAGTAACCGTTGCGTCAGGAACACCAGAACACCATAGGCACCCACGTTCAGGGAGCCTTCCAGGGCCATCATACCGCCAACGGTGAAGGTGGCCAGAAAGCCCGCCAGAATGGCCATGCGAATGACCGGGATAAAGGCAGAACTGACCCTGATTGCGCGGCGGTTAGCATCTACATAGGCCTCACTGCTGTCTTTCAGGCGCCTGGCCTCGCGCTCCTCGGCCGTAAAGCTTTTAATGGTGGCAATGCCGCCCAGATTGTTGGCCAGACGGCTGGAAAGATCGCCGACTTTGTCTCGGACATCGGCGTACAGTGGCCCTGCCTTTCGCTGGAAGTAAAAGGCGCCCCAGATGATCAGCGGAATGGGTGTGAAAGCCAGCAGCGCAATCAGTGGTGAAAGCACAAAGAATACGGCACCGACGGCGACCACGGTAACCAGCACCTGGATCATCGCGTTAGCACCGCCGTCCAGGAAGCGTTCAAGCTGGTTAACATCATCATTCATGATGGCCACCAGTTGCCCCGAACTGCGCGATTCAAAAAAGCTCATATCCAGCTTCTGAGTGTGCTCGTAGGCGTCCTGCCGCAAATCCGACTGCAAACGCTGGGCGAGGTTGCGCCAGGCAATCTGAAACAGGTATTCGAAGAGGGATTCACCGGCCCAGATGAAGAAGGTAAGAATTGCCAGTACCGTGATCTGTTCCTGTGCGGTTTCGAACCCCAGACCGGCGACAAAACTCTCTTCCTGATTCACCACCACATCGATGGCAACACCGATCAGAATTTCCGGCGCAATGTCGAACAGCTTGTTTACGATGGAGCAGAAGCTGGCCCACAGGATCTGACGCCGATACCCTCGGGCGTAGGCGAGCAGCCGAAAAAGGGCAGAAAAGCTGGTGGTCTGGGACATCGGCGTTACCTATTAACCTTCGCGCAAAAAAGAGCGGCAAAGAGTAAAGGCTTTGCACTAGAAATAAAAGAGAATCATTATCATCAAGTTGATCAA
>CAZWEP010000003.1:0-71585 GCA_964632565.1 uncultured Marinobacter sp.
TGTGAAGTTTTGTTGTTTGATTGCATTGTTTTTTTCGAAATTAAGCGCATTCCGGGTTTGTGGGCCATAATGACCCCAGCATGTGAATGGAGATTCAAAAATTGCGATTTCATTGCGCAAAGATGCGCCACTTGTGTAAAAGGATGTTTTTCGCCGGAGTCATGCTGGCGCTGTCTGCGCTCGCCCATTCAGATGGGGCTACCTGGTCTGAAGATACCAGTCGTCTGGACCTTGCCAGCCACGTGGATTTTTGGCGCGAGACGTCCGGGCCTGTGTCATTGGATAAGGTTCTTGCGCTGAGCGATGCCCAGTGGCAGGACAATGGGGACGAGAGCGTCAGCCTCGGCTATGGCGACGACGTGTATTGGTTCCGTTTCCAGATGACCAACGCAACCACAGATCCCCAGTACCTCTACCTGGAAGTGGCCTATCCTGTGCTCGATCACATTGAGCTTTACATGGTGGAGGACGGTCGCCTGCTGGAGAGCCATAACCTGGGAGATAGCTTGCCCTTCAGTGAGCGATTGGTAGAGCATAGGAACTTCCTCATACCGCTGACGTTATCACCGGAATTCTCACGCACCGTTTTTTTACGTGTTGATACCACCAGTTCTATGCAGGTGCCGCTGGTGCTCTGGGATAGGAACGATTTCTTTGTTGCCGAGCAGAGCCGCAATCTTTTCGAGGGTCTCTACTACGGCATAGCTCTGGTCATGATTCTCTACAATCTGTTTGTTTACCGGGCCGTGGGTGAGCGCAGTTTCCTGTACTACGTAGGCTACATCGCAGCGATGCCGCTGTTCCTGGCAAGTCTCCACGGTGTGAGCTTCCAGTATCTGTGGCCGAATGCCACCTGGTGGAATGACCGGGCGATTATTGTCTTTCTGAATCTGACGGTGTTTTTCGGTGCTGCGTTCAGTATCCGGTTCCTGAACGTGCGTCGTTACATTCACCCGATCCTCAACCGACTCATGCAGATGATCATTATCTCTGCAGGGGCATTGGCGACCGCAGGTGTTGTTACGCCCTACAAATTCATGATCCTGCCAACGATTCTCGTTGCTGCGCTGGGTTGTTCTTCCATGCTGGTCGTCGGTGTCGTTCGCTGGATTAAAAGGGATCAGGCAGCCAAATATTACGCCGTGGCCTGGTTCTTCATGCTATTCGGCGGCATCGTATTGGCTTTAAGCAAGTTCACAGTGTTGCCGCGAAACCTGCTCACGGAGAATGCGACCCAGGTTGGCTCGGCCATCGGGGTGATCCTGCTGTCCGTTGCGCTGGCGGATCGGCTGAACCAGGAGAAACTCCGCGCGTTCGAGGCGCAGCAAAAACTTCTGTCTGAGGAACGGAAAGCCAGATTGGCACAGGCAAAGTCATTGCAGGTGCAGCAGGAAGCCAACTCCATGCTCGAGCAGCGGGTTCAGGAGCGTACTCAGGATCTGGAATCCCTGAATGAACGACTGATGGAACTCAGTGCCACGGACGCGCTGACAGGTTTGAAGAACAGGGGTTACTTTGATCGGGTCTTCAAATCGGCTGTCGTAAAGTCGTTTCGATTCCGGGAGCCTCTCTCACTGATGATTCTGGACATCGACCATTTCAAGAAATTCAATGACACGTATGGGCACCTTGTGGGCGACGACTGTCTGCAGATGGTGGCTAACTGCATCAGCGAGTTCGTCACCCGAACCCAGGATCTGGCGGCCAGATATGGTGGTGAGGAGTTTGTGGTGCTCTTACCCGACACCCCGGAAGAGGGCGCAATACGGGTGGCCGAGAAAATCCGTCAGAAGATTGAGCAGACGGGCTTCCGGGTGTCTGAAGAGGTTCTCCACTT
This sequence comes from uncultured Marinobacter sp., assembly GCA_964632565.1. Lineage (GTDB taxonomy): Bacteria > Pseudomonadota > Gammaproteobacteria > Pseudomonadales > Oleiphilaceae > Marinobacter. The sequence continues at coordinate 1,838 of CAZWEP010000003.1, forward strand.
GACCGTCAGTATCGGTATATGTGCCATCTGTCCTACGGAGGCAGACGCGACCAAAGAGATCTTCGCGCGGGCCGACGAGGCGTTATACGAAGCCAAAGGCCAGGGCCGGAATGTCGTGGTGTCCAACTCTCATGGCAGCAAGGCCGCCTCGGATACTCTGGTCTGAAGAGCTAATCAGCCAGCGTTGGCCAGGGCTGTTCCTGTTCCAAGGCATAGGCCAGTTCAATCAGGGTTCTTTCGCCTCCATGCCTCCCCATCAGTTGAATGCCGATCGGCAGGTTGGCTGACGTGCGTGCCGCCGGAATGGCAATCGCCGGAGCACCTGACGTATTCGCCAGGGGTGTAAAGCTCACATATTTGAATAAACGTTCGAACAGCGTGTCAAAACTGACCGTCGGGCTCAGGTGGCCAATCTCCGGTGTTGTGTGTCCCAGAACGGGAGAAAGAATGGCATCGTATGGCGCCGTGGCACGGGCGTAATCCTGATGGGACCTTGATAACCGCCACAGGGCTGCCGGTAGCCTGTAAAAATGCTTCTTGAAGCGCTTATCCAGACCCACCGTCAAACCATCGACTTTTCGCTTGTCAAAAGTTGGGTGCATGATTTTCCGGCCATTGGTGCGTACGCCGAAAGCCAGCATGCCCCAGTAGAGCGCGAAATCCTCTGGGAATGAATTGGGAACCGGCATTGGGAGCGTCTCGACATGATGCCCCAGACGTTCCAGGACACGGGCGGTGGTCTCCACTGCCTGTCGGGTCTCCTCATCCGTTCGATGGCCGTTAATCGAATCCAGAATGATGCCAATTCTAAGAGGGCGATTGGAGGGCCCCTCGACCTGACCAATCTCCGGCAGCTTCGGATTTTTAAAGTAGTGTTCGGCCTCGGCGTAAAAATTCGCCGTGTCCCTGACACTGCGAGTCACGACGCCGTCAGCAACAATGTTGATGGGTAGTGATTTTGCAGCGTCGTTGTCGATGAGGCGGCCTCTGGTGGGCTTGAGCCCGACAAGGCCACAACACGCGGCGGGAATACGAATCGAGCCGCCGCCATCGTTGGCATGTGCAATGGGAAGGACACCAGCGGCGACCAGCGCCGCCGAACCTCCGGATGAAGCACCGGTAGAATAGTCCGTGTTCCACGGGTTTCGCGACGCACTCCCGTGTGCCGGCTCTGTGGTCGCATTGAATCCGAATTCGGGCAGCGTGCTCTTTCCAAGACAGACAAACCCCTGAGCCAACATCTGTTGGGCGAAAGGACTGGTGCGCTCTGCCGGCAATGGCGAAATAGCGGCGCTGCCGTGTTGGGTTGGCAAAGACAGTACGTCGGTGTTGTCTTTTATCGCGGTTGGAACACCGTGGAAAGGACCGCGACGGGCGCCCGATCGATTTGGGGCGAGTGCCAGCAGTTCCTCGACTGAGTCCGGCAGGGCGCCGACGAATCCTTGAATGACGGGCTGAGTACGCTTGGCGCGCTCAAGGCTGGCGGTCGCGACTTCTTCTATCGAGCACTCTCCTTTACGTAGCGCTTCGGCGAGGCCTGTGGCGTCGTGACGCCCAAGGGCATCGTCTGAAAAAGCATGGACCGAATTAAAGCCCGCATGTAGTGTCATTTACATTCATCCCTGCAAAGTGGACGAATACTTTAACGAATACGCCGTGGACTCTAAATGTCATATCAGGAATTTATCTTTAGCAGCAATTTCCGGTTTTCAGATCGGCCGGCAGGCGATAAGCTGGGGCTCAGAGAGTCATAAACCCGCAAGTGAAAGTCATGTTTATTGAAGAGATCCAGCCTCTCGTGGAACCCTTGGTAAGGTATTTCCTGGGGATATTTTTCCTGATGATTGGCTTGCAGTTCACAGCACGAAGCCTTGGCTTATATGCCCGTCATGGCTTCTCACATATCAATTATGGTAAACCGGCGTCGGCAGCCTGGTGGCATCGCCAGCTGTTCAACCTGTTTCGCACGCTGATTCTATCGGGTGTTGTGGCGCGCATTTTCGTTGATATCGACCATTGGTTTGGCGTCTTCCCTGCCTTGTATCAGTGGCCGGTACTGCTGGCCGGCATGCTGCTACTGATGACATCGTTTACGATTCTCAATTATCTCCAGGCGTATATGGATCAGGACTGGCGTTCTGGTGTTGACGAGAAGCAATCCCAAAACCTGCTCACCAAAGGCCCGTTCGGTCGCAGTCGCAATCCAATTTTCATGACCGTGATGCTGGGTCAGCTGGGCTTTTTCCTCGCCTTGCCCTCTGTTTTCTCGCTGGTTTGCCTGGTGACAGGGGTCCTGGTCCTGATTCGCCAGACCCGAGTGGAGGAGAAGGCGCTGGGCGAATTGTTCGGCGACCTTTATCAGGCCTATCGGGACCGGGTACCACGCTGGCTGTAGGTTCTTTTTTGATGGGCCGTCAGGCTGTGCGAGCGCTTTTGATCACATCGTAGGCGTGGCTGATTTCGCGGGTGCGTTGTTCGGCCATTTCCCGCATGCTTTCCGGTAAGCCACGACCGGCCAGTTTGTCCGGGTGATTCTCACTCATCAGCTTGCGGTAAGCCTTTTTGATGTCGGCATCACTGTCCGATGCTGATACCCCCAATACCTTATAGGCATTTTCCAGTTGACCGGCGGAAGAGGCCTGACCTCTCGCACCAGCGCCACCCTGTTGCGCCCCGCCTCTCAGCATGGCTTCCAGTTGGTCCACCTGGGATTCTGGCAGGCCCAGTACCCGCGCGATGTGCACCAGCATTTCATGTTCGGCCGGATGAATCACGCCATCAGCGGCGACTGCAGAGACCTGGACCTGGAGAAACATCTGCAATAGGGCGGGCTGGCGACCACTGGCTCTCAGAAACCTTTGCAGTTCGGCATCCAGATCAAAGTCTGCGGATTTTCCGCGATTGAATGCGGCCTTGGCGCGCTCGCGGTTTTCGCCAGACAATCGAAATTGGTTGAACAGCTTTTCTGCCACTTCGATTTCGTCACGAGTAACAACACCATCGGCTTTGCAAAGCGCCCCCATAACAGCGAAGACGGATTCCAGGAAATGCGTCTGCACGCTGCTGATTTTTTGCCACAGCCGACGCTTGATGTACTGGCTCAAAAACGCGCCGATGGCTGCACCGATCAGGAATCCGGGAAATCGTCCGAAGAGGTAACCGATCAAACCGCCGATAAAAAGGCCGAACATGAAGATATCCTTGCTGTCAGTATGGATCGATGCTCAGTATACGGATTTTGCATGGGTTTTCGGAGCGCGCGTCTGTGAATGGATAAATCGTCACATCACAAAGCGGCTCTCGTCGACCTCGTCGCATTGGTAAGGGAGCAGAAATTGTTCGCCGTAGCGTCGGTAGATGCCCGAGCGAATGAACAATTCGAACGTTGCCTTGTCCAGATGACCCTCTTTGACCATGTAGCTCATGATGGTCAGCGACTCGGTGAGGGTTTTACCGTCCTTGTAAGGACGGTCAACGGCGGTCAGTGCCTCGAAGACATCGGCTACTGCCATGATTCGTTCCGGAATACTGAGTTCCTCACCGGTCAGTTTGCACGGATACCCCTGACCATCAATCCGTTCATGGTGAGTTCCGGCAAGGCGAGGCACCCGCGCCAGCCAGTCTGGCAAGGGCAGGGAGTCGAGCATGCAGATAGTCTGCACAATGTGGTCGTTGATGCGGAAACGCTCTTCTGGTGTGAGTGTGCCTTTCTGAATGGTCAGGTTGTGGAGCTCACCAATGTTGGCTGCGTGTTCTGGCAGCTTCATGTCGAAGCCCCATCGGTTGTTAGGATCGTCTTTGGTGACTGGCGGCACCCGCTCTCCCCAGGACCGGATGTGATGGGGTTTGTCGGCCAGAAGGTATTCCGTGGCTGGCAGTTCTGATTCGGGCGTCTCCTCCAGCGATTGCTTCTCGTCTCCAGACAAGCCCAGCCGGTCGCTGAAATGTCGCTGCCAGGTTCGCGATGCAATCCGCCTCAACGCGTCGATGTCCTCTTCATCCATGAATTCCGCACCGGTATTGGCGGTAGCGACCGTTTCAAAGTCTGCCTGCAGTGCTTCCTGTTCACAGTCGCGCTCTGATTGCGCTTGAGCCGGGTCTTCGCCGTCGAGCTTTTTCTGTAAATAGCGGATCTCGGCATCGCGATGCAGCACTTCAAACCGTGTGCGCACCTCGTGGATGCGGTTGTAGATGGTTTCCAGTTTTACGGCTTTGTCGACAATGTACTCCGCACTGGTGATCTTGCCGCAATCATGAAGCCAGGCAGCCAGATGGAACTCGTATTTTTCGTCGTCTGTCATGTTGAATTGGGCAAAATCTGGCTGATCGGTCGATATGGCTTCATCAACCATCATCTGGGCCAGTTTCGGCACGCGTTCGCAGTGACCGCCGGTATAGGGCGACTTGGCGTCAATGGCGCTGGCAACCAGTTTAATGAAACCCTCCAACAGAGCTTGCTGGGTTTCAATCAGCTCACGGGTTTCAATGGCGACGGCAGCCGATCCTGCAATTTCGTCAACAAACACGATCAGTTCATCCGTGAGATGGACATGATCGCCATGTTCCAGTTCGATCACCAGGGCACCGATCAGCTTCTTGCCACGATTGCGTAATATGGCGAAAACAGGATGGCCGGGAATTTGCTCTCTGAGCTTGCGGATAATGTCGTTGTCATCATCGTGGACGTCGATCCCCTTGATGAGCGAGGGTGAGTTCAGATGCTGATCCACTGAGAGCTTGAGCTGCGTGCCGTGTTCGGCGGCAAGGTAAACGGCGCCTCTGCGTTGGCCGACGATCTGAATGATTTGAGTGAGGATGTCTTGCAACAGGTGGTGAAGATCTTGCCCGCGATTCAAGACCGTCGCGATGCTCTGGAAGCTGCGTATCGTGCTGGCCATGTCGTCGAGCGCGACGCTCAGATGCCGCGCTTCGCGAATTCGCGAATCGACACCAACGGACGTATCGAACTGAAATTTTGAGAGTTGTTCGACGCGATCCGTCAAACGCTCCAGGGGGCGCCCGACCTGGCGCCCCAATATCCAGCCCATTCCAAGAAGTACTATTGCCACTGGAATGGTAAACAGAGTTTGTTGCCGCAGGGACGCCCAGACATCTGCGAGAAGTTCGTCGGACGGAATGGCGACTGCAATCCTGAGATTGGCTTCGCCCAGAGAAGTCAGTGGTTCGGTAACACCCCACCACTCCTGGTTCTGGGCCTCGAAATACAGGGTGTCCAGTTGATCCGAGGGAGCTTTAGGTTGAGCCAGCAGTGATGACAGGATCGGACTCATACCCTCTGGAGTGCTGTGTGTCTGCGCCAGAACCTCTTGTTCACCCTTGATGATTGCGATGAGCGTTCCGGGGGTTTGTCTGAGCGCCATCAACTGGTCGCTCAGATCTGAAATCGTTACATCGATACCAAAGACAACCGCACCAGCGCTTTGGTGGGCGTCGGAGCGTTTCGACAGTGTCAGCCCCGTTTCCCCGGTAGTAAAAAATTCATAAGGAGGCGATAACTGTGTGCGATCTGTGACCCGCGCGGTCTGATACCAGACTCTGGAACGAGGATCGTAATCGTAATCTTGCGGAACTCGGCGGGCGACGATGTTCCAATGCCGATCCAGAAACACCAGTTCCTTGGCTTTGTTGCCATTACCGGTGGATGCAATGGATTGCACGAGATAGCGGGATCCGGGCGGAGCGTCCACAAACCTCGTTGCCTGGGCGTTGGGCAAACTGCGTAGCAGGAAGAAGTCGCCGTTGCCATAACCCACATAGACCGCGCTGGCGATCCGGCTGCTGGTAAGCGCGTCTGCAATTACCGGCAGTCGCGACATGCGCTGTTCGAGGGAGCGCGCGCCTGCAATCGGATCATGGCTCAGCAGCGACAAAGCAGTAGCAGGAGGTGCGGTAAGCGAGCGAATGCGATCGTCCACACTGACTGCAATCTGGTTTGCTGCGGTGTTGGCGGCCTTGAGTCGGGCACTCTCAAGGCCATGAAAACTTTGTCCGACCAGCACCACGGCAAGCACAAGCATGGCGAGGCTAGTTACGGAGGCGATCAGTACCGCAAGCGAAATCTGGGATAAGCGTGTCTGGGGAGCCATGGAGTCTACGTCTTCTCCGATCCGGTCTGTTGTGACAGTCCGGGTCAGATTGGTGTCACTCCCGGATAATTCGTTATCCTGAAGGGTAGTTGCTTACCATCGATCTGTCCTGAGAGAGCTACTTCTCTGATGAACAACGATTTGTTTGAACATGACATGACCCCCTGGGATGAATCGCTGGTCGAGGGCGCGTTGATTCTGCGGCGGTTTGCGTCGGAACAGGCGTGTACTTTGTTGAAAGACATCGAAACTGTGACCGAGGAGTCGCCTTTCCGACAAATGGTCACGCCGGGCGGTCACACCATGTCCGCTGCGATGTCTTGCTGTGGACAGTGGGGTTGGGTGACGGACAGGAAGGGCTACCGGTATGAACCCATCGATCCCCAAACCAACAGGGCCTGGCCATCCATGCCAGAGAGTTTTTGGCAGTTGGCGTGCAATGCCGCGGCCCGGGCTGGCTATTCCGGCTTCGAGCCCGATGCCTGTCTCATTAACCGCTATCTTCCCGGGGCCAAAATGGGATTGCATCAGGATAAGGACGAACTCGATTTTGACCAGCCCATTGTGTCCGTGTCGCTGGGCACGCCGATGGTGTTTCAATTCGGAGGACTGCGCCGGAGTGACCGGCCGCAAAAAGTCGCCCTGGAGCACGGCGATGTGGTGGTCTGGGGAGGACCGGCCAGGCTTCGGTATCATGGGGTTCTGACATTGAAGTCCAATTCCCACCCGTTGACTGGGGCCTGCCGGTATAACCTGACGTTTCGCAGGGCGCGTTGACGGTCCTACAGGACAGCCGCAACGACCAGGCCAGTGACCAGAGACATCAGCATTGGAATTGCCACCTTTTTGCCCAGCCTGCGCGTACCCAGGGTTCCGGCCATGCCCGCCTTCACCAGATTGTTGACCGCCGACGCGAGAATGATACCGACCACGGCCGTGTCATGGGTCAGGGTCTGTTGTGACATTCTGGTGAGTGAGAGGGTGATCGCGTCAACATCAGCGATACCGGAGATGCCGGCGAGCACCAGGATGCCCGCTTCCCCCCACCATTGCCTGAGCATTTCAGCCGCCAGAAGAATGATGGTCAGAAGCGCGCCGAAAATGAGCGCAGAGGTGAGTTCCAGGGGATTCTGATGCAGGGTTGGCTGGCTGTCCTGCAAATTTCGCTCATGGCGCTTCCAGATCACCACCGCTGGCACGAAGAGAACAAGGCCCATCACCAGCACCGGAAGCCAGAGTGACGCCAGTAATGGAGGGCTGATCAGCACGCAGTAAATCAGGATTCGCGGGAACATGGTGGCGCAGGCGATCAGAATCCCGCTGGCGTATTGCGGAGCAAGTCCCGGCGACTGGTTCGATTGTCGTGCATAGTGCAGTGTCAGAGCCGTAGAGGAGCTCAGCCCTGCAAACAGGCTGGTAAAGAGAATGCCGCGGCCGGTGCCAAACAGACGCATGGCAAAATACCCGACGAAGGAGATGCTGGCGATCAACACCACCATCCACCAGATGGCTCTGGGATTAAGAACTTCACCCGGTCCAAAGCCTTCGTTTGGCAGCAGTGGTAGCAGGACGACAGTAATGGCCAGCAGTTTCAGCGCCGCGTCAAGTTCATGGGCTTTCAGGCGCTCAACAACGCTATGAATTTCTTCCTTGTTGTCCAGAATGATCGCGGTGATGACGGCCGCCGCCACGGCCAGGGTCGGGTCTACAGCGACGGCCACCGCACCAAAACAGAAGGTAAGAATCAGGCTGATCATGCCGGTAATACTGAAGTTGTGGGTCTCATCAACCTGTTTGTTGAAGGCCACCAGCGCGATGCCAACCACCGCCAGAAGCAACGAGGGAAACGCCCAGGGCGTCAGGTTGTCGCCGAGAACAGCAGCAACGCCTCCAAGCAGACCGACGAGGGAGAAGGTCCGGATTCCGGCAACCCGCGAGCCCGCCACTTTTTTGCGGCTACCCCAGCCACGCTCAAGACCCACCACGGCACCCAGCAGCAGTGCAATGGTGAGATTGACCGCCGTCGCGTGATTCGAAAAAAAATCCTCGGCTAGATCGACCATGTCTGTATCCCTTCCGCGTTTTGTTCCAACAATCGTGTCAGGTCCTGTAACACTTCACCGCTGTGACGCCAGAAATGCCAATACAGCGGAACGCTCAGGCCGTGGTCGGGCGCCAGATCGACCAGCTCTCCCCGCCTGATCCAATGCCCCGCCTGTATATCTGGAATCATGCCATAGCCAATCCCGGCCAGGGCAAACCGTACGAATCCTTCTGAAGACGGGCACAGGTGATACCGGAAACTGCCGTGGTAACCAAACCCATTCAGGAAACGGTGCTGCAACTGATCGTTGGGTCCGTAGACAATCGCCGGTGCCGTGGCCAGGGATTCGCCGTTGATGCCTTCAGGGAAATAGCGGCGGAGATAGTCGGGGGTGGCCAGCGGACGATAGGTGATGCTGCCCAGTGGCACCGCACGGGCACCCGCGACAGGCTGAGGGCTGCTGCACAGACACGCCGCCACATCACCTTCGCGCATTCTGCGCAGGCCCACATCCTGATCTTCGATGACCAGATCCAGCAGCACCTGCTCCGTCTGGCAGAATGCGGCGACCGCCGAGGCCCACCAGGTTGCGACGCTGTCCGCATTGATGGCGATGCGCAGACGGGAGGTTTCTTCTGCCAGGGCGGGGAGGTTGCGGGCAAGATCCCGTTCCAGCAATTGAACCTGCTGGAAATGGTTCAGCAGCTTTTGCCCTGCGGGTGTCGGACGCAGTTCAGGATGGCGGGTTATCACGGGCTGCCCCAGCCGAACCTCAAGCGACTTGATTCGTTGGGAGATGGCGGACTGAGTCAGTCCCAGCACGTCGCCGGCGCGTTCAAATCCTCCGTTTTCCACGACCGAGGCCAGGGCCTGGACAAGCTTGTAGTCAATCATAAGCAAAACTTATAGGGCATTAAGACTATGATTTTTTAGTATAGCCCGATCCCGGTATGCTTCCAGCCACTACAGGAGGACATCATGCTGACAAGTTATCTCACCGGGTTGATTGTGTGTGGCGGTATCATCGTCGCGATTGGCGCTCAGAACGCTTACATTCTGGGCCAGGCCATCCGGCGTGAGCACCATTGGACCTGTGTGGGTATCTGCATGAGCGCCGACATTCTGCTGTTCACCATCGGAATGTTCGGAGTCAGTGCGGCACTGATGGCCGTTCCGGAGGCCATGGAGGTGCTGCGCTGGTTGGGTGTTGCGTTCCTGGGCTGGCTTGCAACGGTGGCCTTTATCAAAGTGATTCGTGGCCGCAACGGGCTGGACGCGGATTCTCAGGCTGTCACCAGTCTTCGGGCCGTGGTGTTCACGACGCTAGCGGTCACACTGCTGAATCCACAGGTGTATTTAGACACTCTATTGTTAATCCCCTCTGTGGGCGCGCAACAGGCAAATCCGATTGCCTTTGTCGCCGGCGCCAGCACTGCCTCTGTGCTCTGGTTCGGATTGCTGGGCGTCGCGGGTGCAGCCCTGTCACCATGGCTGGCGCGTCCCCTGGCCTGGCGCTTCATCGACGGCGGAATTGGCGCAATGATGGCCGCCATTGCCATTCATCTGGCCAGTAATGGATTGCAGGGCCCGGTGGCGTGATGCCGGGCCTTCTGGTAAGCTTCGCGGCCTTTACTAGCCAGCGATCTGAGTGTTTGCAGTAACCGAAACAGTGGCCTTCCCTCCGCAGTAGTGTTCCTCTTCCCAGATGTTTTTTCGCGTTGTCCCCGGCCCAGACGGGCAAAGCGGCTGGCGCGGTTTTATTCAGTCAGTGACCAACGGATATCACGATCATGGTAAATACGCTCAAAGCCCAATGGCTCTCAAACATTCGGGGTGACCTTCTGGCCGGCATTGTTGTCGCGCTTGCGCTGATCCCGGAGGCCATTGCCTTTTCAATCATTGCGGGTGTGGATCCGAAAGTGGGGCTCTACGCCTCCTTTTGCATTGCCGTTGTGATTGCCTTTGTTGGGGGCCGGCCCGGCATGATTTCCGCAGCCACCGGCGCCATGGCGCTGTTGATGGTCACGTTGGTAAAAGAACACGGCCTTGAGTATCTGCTTGCGGCGACGTTGCTGACCGGTGTGTTCCAGATCATTGCCGGGTATCTGAAGCTGGGCGGGCTGATGCGGTTTGTGTCCCGCTCGGTGGTGACCGGATTCGTGAATGCGCTGGCAATCCTGATTTTCATGGCGCAGCTCCCGGAGCTGACCAACGTTACCTGGCATGTCTACGCCATGACGGCGGCCGGCCTTGGGATTATCTACCTGTTTCCGCTGGTGCCGAAGGTTGGCCGAATTCTGCCTTCGCCGTTGGTGTGCATTATTTCAATGACCGCGGTAGCCATCTTCTTCAACATCGATATTCGCACAGTCGGCGATATGGGTGAACTCCCGGACACTCTGCCGATCTTCCTGTGGCCGGATGTGCCTCTGAATCTGGAGACGCTGAGCATCATTCTGCCTTACTCACTGGGACTTGCCGTCGTGGGCCTGCTGGAATCCATGATGACCTCCACCATCGTGGACGACCTGACGGACACCACCAGCGATCGCAACCGCGAATGCAAAGGGCAGGGCGTTGCGAACATTGGCTCGGGACTTCTTGGTGGTATGGCGGGCTGCGCCATGATTGGCCAGTCCATCATCAACATCAAGTCCGGTGGACGCACCCGGCTGTCGACTCTCACCGCCGGTGTGTTTCTGTTGATCATGGTGCTGGTGCTCGACGAGTGGCTGGTTCAGATTCCCATGGCGGCACTAGTGGCGGTGATGATCATGGTGTCGATCGGCACCTTCAGCTGGGCATCGATCAAGAATCTTCGCGAGCATCCGCTTTCAACCAATATTGTGATGGTGGTGACGGTGATTGTGGTGGTGGCCACGCACAATTTGGCGTTTGGTGTTCTGGCCGGGGTGCTGTTGGCGTCGCTGTTCTTCGCAAACAAGATCGGTCATTTCATGCTGGTGAAGTCCGAGTACCAGGATGCGTCAGACACTCGCACCTACACCGTGGTCGGTCAGGTGTTCTTCAGCTCCTCGGAAAAATTCATTGATTCCTTTGACTTCAAGGAAGCGGTGGATAATGTGGTGATAGACCTCAGCCGGGCGCATTTCTGGGATATTACCGCCGTTGGCGCACTGGACAAGGCGGTTCTGAAGTTCCGCCGCGAAGGCGCGGAAGTGGAAGTCATTGGCCTGAACGAAGCCAGCGCAACCATCGTGGATCGATTTGGCGTTCATGATAAACCCGAGGCCGTTGACCAGATTATGGGGCACTAGCTCTGGTACTCTGGAATCCATAACCCGACAACAATAAACCAGGAGAGGTAGAGATGTTTCGAATCGTGGCATGCATTGACGGCTCACGGGCTGCGCCCGCCGTGTGTGATTACGCCGCCTGGGCGAGTCGACACATGGGCTCTGCCCTGACTCTGTTGCACGTTCTCGACGAAGATCGCTACCCCATTGAGCCGGATCTGGCCGGCAGCATCGGGCTGGGCAGCCGGGAACTGTTGATGGATGAATTGGCCGAACTGGATCGCAAACGGTCCAAACTGGCCCTGGAGCATGGCCATCACCTGCTGGACGAAGCCGAGCTGAGGGTGAAAAAGGACGACGGGATTGTGGACGTCGCCAAGCGACAGCGCCATGGCGACCTCACCGAATCGCTACTGGCCTTGGAAGATCAGACCCGTCTCCTGGTGATGGGGTTGCACGGCGAGAGCAGCTCGGATCGAGACATCCACATTGGCAGCCAGCTCGAAACCGTCATCCGCAGTGTTCACCGGCCAATCCTGCTGGTGCCCGACGAATATCGTCAGCCAGCCAGCGCGATGTTTGCCTTTGACGGCAGCGCCACGGCGTTCAGAGGCATCGACTTGCTGGCAGGCAGCGGTGTGCTGGAACGGATGCCGCTCCACCTTGTGATGGTCGGGCCGGACACCAGCGACCGCTGGGAGCAGTTGAAACAGGCCGAGAAGCGATTGGCTGGCGTCAGTGCCGAAATCACGCTGGCGATTCGTGCCGGCGATGTGGAACCCACCCTGCACGCCTATCAGCAGGAACACGACATCGACATTCTGGTGATGGGCGCGTACGGACACTCAAGGATTCGACAGTTTCTTGTGGGCAGCACCACGACGACCATGCTGGAAACCGCGAAGACACCGATTGTGATCCTGCGTTGATTCGCCGGAATCAGCAGTCCTGACCGGCGGCCACACCGGATGCCCAGGCCCACTGAAAGTTGTGACCGCCCAGATGGCCGGTCACATCCACCACCTCACCGATAAAGTACAGATCCGGCCGATCCAGTACCGCCATGGTTTTTGACGACAGTTGGCGGGTATCAACGCCACCCAGGGTGACCTCTGCGGTTCGGTACCCTTCCGTGCCGGCAGGCTTGATCTGCCAGCGGTTCAGCGCATCGGCGGCGGCGTCCAGTTCGCTGTTTTTAAAGCTTTGCAACGGGCCGTGCCATTGATTCAGCTCGGTGAAGGCCTGGGCAAAGCGTTTGGGCAGCTGTTGGGTCAGGAATTGGGCCATTGTGGACTGCGGGTTCGAGTTCCGAAGCTCGTACAGCTCTTCCCGTGTATGCCGTCCGGGCAGCAGGTTCACGCTGAGGGCATCACCCGGCGTCCAGTAGCTGGAAATCTGGAGCATGCTGGGCCCACTCAGACCACGATGGGTGACCAGCATTGGCTCAAGGAAGTGGGTTTTCCCGCAGTGGACATCCACCGGGCAGCTGACGCCGGACAGGGGAGACAATTGGTCTTTCAGGTCCGGTTGCAAGGTGAAAGGCACCAGCCCGGCACGGGTCGGTAAAATGTCGAGGCCAAACTGCTTTGCGACATCGTAGCCAAACCCGCTGGCGCCCATGGTGGGTATGGAGAGACCCCCGGACGCAATCACCAGGGACTGGCAGAAGAACTGTCCAGCGTCGGTCTTCAGGGAATAGCCTTTTTCTTGGCTGGCCACGGTATCCACCGCAGTTTTCAATCTTATATCCACGCCGGCCCAGTCACACTCTGTGAGCAACAGATTGAGAATGTCCTTCGCGCTGTCTTTACAGAACAGCTGTCCCGCTGCCTTCTCTTCATGTTCAATGCCGTGACGTTCAACCAGGTCGAGAAAATCCTGCGGTGTATAGCGCTTCAGGGCAGAAATGCAGAAATGCGGATTGTCCGAGAGGAAGTTTGCGGGCGTGCTGTTCAGATTGGTGAAGTTGCAACGACCGCCCCCCGACATCAGAATCTTTTTCCCGGGTTTGTTGGCGTGATCGATCACCAGCACGTTGCGTCCACGATAGCCGGCGGTGGCGGCACACATCAGCCCGGCAGCGCCAGCGCCGATAATGATAACGTCGTAGGAGTGAGACTGGTTGCTCATAAGCAGGTCGTGAAATCCTGTCGGGCGTTCGGGCGCGGAGTATAACAGCCTCAGGGCAGCTTTACGGCGCCTTCCATGTAAAACGCGGCCTGTCCGGAAATCGCAACCCGATCCGCATTCAGGCGGCAGCGCAAAAACCCACCTCGCCGCGAGACCTGTCTGGCGTCCAGCTCGTGTTTGCCAAGTCGCTCCGCCCAGTAGGGGACAAGAACGCTGTGAATCGAGCCGGTCACCGGATCCTCATCAATGCCTGCGCCAGGTGCAAAGTATCGACTGACGAAATCACAGGTGTCACCAGGCGCGGTAATAATGAGTCCCTGGCTGCCAAGCGATTTGAGGGCAGCAAGGTCCGGTTGTGCCTGCCGCACGGCGGCCTCGCTCGGGAGAACGATCATCGAGTTGGTGTCGTTCGACACATAATAAGAGGTGTCTGGCGCCTCTGGCAGTGCCTCGGTGATTGCCTTCGGTGTGGGCCGCTCTTCGAAGGCAAGGTTCGGGAAGTCCAGCGTCAGCCACCCATCAGCCGACCCGGTCACGCCAAGAACGCCAGACTTGGACCGGAAAAGCACCGAGTCCCGCGGCCAAGTCATGCGATTGAACACCACCCAGGCGCTGGCCAGCGTCGCATGGCCGCACAGAGGCACTTCCGTGGTGGGTGTAAACCAGCGAATCTGAAAATCTTCCTCGGCGTCTTCCTGCAATCTGTACAAAAAGGCAGTTTCCGACAGATTGTTCTCAGCGGCGATCGCCTGGAGGGTGTCATCGTCCAGAGGTTCAGCCAGCGGCATGACGGCAGCCGGATTGCCGCCGAATACGCGGTCTGTAAAGGCATCAATCTGGTAGATGGGCGTTTCCATGGTTGTTCCTGTCTGGTGCGATTTTGTTGCCATTGTGGCGGCCAATATCGTCATTAGCCAGTCTTGCGACTGTGTTCGCACGAATGTCATTTCGTGACAAAAGTGGGTATTCGCGCGTCTCGGCTTTCCAACCTGTGTTGGCCGGAGCTAGACTGAATAGAACAAAAATTAAGCATCTCAGAGCGAGAACAATAATAAGGAGGCTGTTATGACGATCAGCTCGACCCCCGACGGTGTCTCTGTGGCCCCCCGTCACCTCCGTTTTGATGTATCTGATGACCTGCGCACGCTCTGGCACGGCCAGGATGTTTTTCGTACCGCCTTTTTCAATGCACTGTCCTTACAGTTTCCCGATGGCGAGCAGCAATTCATCAACGCTGTAAAGTTGTATCGCGACCGCGTCGATGACCAAAAGCTGAGCAAGGAAATTCGCGGTTTCATCGGTCAGGAAGCGCTCCACAGCCGCGAACACAAACACTATAACGAAGCGCTGAAAGCCCGTGGCTATGATATTGACGCGCTCGATGCGCGGTTCAGCAGACACATGGCCTGGGTGGGCAGGCTGCCGCCCAGCAGGCAACTGGCGGGCACATGCGGCGCAGAGCACTATACAGCCGTGCTCGCCAACGCCATTCTCGAACATCCGGAGTGGATGGAGGATGCAACGCCGGATATGCAAAGACTCTGGCGGTGGCATGCGATTGAAGAGACCGAACACAAATCCGTTGCGTTCGATGTTTACCAGCATTGTATCGGCGATGAGCGCCTGCGACGGGTCGTGTTCCTGTTCGTGACCTGGAACTTTTTTAAATACACGTTTTTGAATACCTGCAGTCTTCTCAAGGCAGAGGGGAAACTGTGGAGCCTATCTACCTGGGCCAGCGGCCTGAACTTTCTGTGGGGCAAACCGGGGGTCATTCGAAAGTGCCTGCCGGACTTCTTTGCCTACCTGAAAAAGGGGTTTCACCCCTGGCAATGCGATAATCGTGATCTGATCGATAAAAATCTGACGGATCTTGAGTTACAACAGGTATCCAAGTAACAAAAAATAACGATAATCCGCGAGGGAGCGCGCTGATTGGCCGCCCTTCGCCTTCCGGAGGCTTGCCATGCGCGTTGGTCTGATTGTGGACTCAGCCTGTGATTTACCCCATGAATTTACTCGCAAAAACGACATATTCATCATGCCGGTCACCGCGGTGATCGATGGTGAGACCTACATTGATGACCACGACCCGGTTAAAACCCAGGATTTCTACAGCAGTGGTTTACTGGAAAAAGGCCACACAGCTGAAACCCAGGCGTTTTCTCCCGCCCAGATTCACGATCTGTTCATGGAAAAAATCGTCACTCAATACGACGTGGGCATTTGTGAAACGGTTGCCAAGAGTCGCAGCCTGGTTTTCGACAACGCTACAGAAGCCATGAATTCGGTCATGGCGCATTATCAGACCGCCCGTGAACAGTCGGGTCGCCCCGGCAAGTTTTCCATGCGGGTCATCGACAGTAAGCAGATCTTCGCAGGGCAGGGGCTGCTGGCCGCCCATACCCTCAAACTGATCGACCAGAAGCTCTCCAAGAACGCGCTGCGCAATGAAGTCGATGTCTTTACCGACAAAATCTATACCTGTGTCATTCCCAGGGATCTGCACTACATTCGTGAGCGAGCGCGTCGTAGGGGTGACAAGAGCGTATCCGCGTTTGGTGCATTTCTTGGCAAGGCACTGAACATCACACCTATTGTTTTTGGGCAGGGCGTTCAGGGAAAACCTGCGGCAAAAACCCGCAGCTTCGATGCGGCGGTCGAAAAAGTCATGAATTACGCCATCGGTAGGGTGAACGCGGGTTTGCTAACACCGTATGTAAGTCTGTCCTGTGGCATGGAATGGAGTGAGATTGAAGCGTTGCCCGGTCTGTCGCGCCTGCGTGAGGTCTGTAAGCAGGAGGGTGTTGAGCTTCTGCTGTCTCAGATGGGGATCACCAGCAGCATCTATGTTGGGCCAGGAAGCCTGTGTCTGGCCCTTGCCGCAGAACCCCACGAATTCAACGATTTCCAATAACTCTGAGGCGTAGCGCTCCAGCGGGAGCGCTCTTGGCCGCCATTTTCTGATTTCCCGCCGCTGGGGCAAACGCCAGTCTGAGGACTGCGTGTTAGCCTCGTTGAAAGTGATTACACTACCTCTCCGTTAACCTGTTTTTACTGGAAACCTACTATGACTCAGGCAAGCTCTGAACTCGCCGACAGATTGCTGGAGCAGCACGTTAAACACGAACTGTCTTCCATGAAAGGCGCAAAGTTACGTCGTTTTCTATCCCAGGAAGTCGACGAACTGTTCGATTATGCTGGCAGGCTGACGCTCGGGCGCATCACGTCGGCGGAGCAGGTGATGGGTCTGATTCGACGCATCGTGATGAACATGGAGCTGGATGCCGGTATCCCGGAAATGGCCGCGGAAATGGCAACCGAAGTTCTGAATGCACCGGTGCAAAAACAAACCCCGCTCAACGAGATTGTCTCGAGAGAGCAGGCGACGTCGTTTCTGGAGCAGGGGCTTGAGCTTAAGCAGCAACGGGAACGTGTGATCAGTGAAATCATGTCGCACCCGGTCTATCAGGAACTGGTGTCGAATCTGGTGTATCAGGGGGTTGTGAATTACCTGTATGAAGACAATGTGATCACCAAAAGCGTTCCTGGCGTGGGTTCGGTCATGAAATTTGGCAAGCGCATGGCGAACAAGGCCGTCCCTGGCCTGGACGAATCATTCGAGCGCCGTTTCAAGGCCTGGTTGTCGGACAGCCTGCCGGGGCTGATCAGCCGAAGTGAGCAGTTCCTCCATAAATCGCTCACCGATGACGAGCTCCGTGACAGCGTGATGGCAGTTTGGGTATCCCTGGAAGATCGCACGATTGCCGATTTGCAGGAAGGGTTAGGGGATATCCAGCTTCAGGAATTCGTCGTCCTCGGTTACGAGTTCTGGTTGGAGTTTCGTCAGACGCCTTATTTTGAAGGCTGTGTAGAGGCGGTGGTTAACCACCTTTTTGAAATGTACGGCGACCGGCCGGTGCTTGACCTTTTGAGCGACATCGGTGTGAATCGCGACGTGGTTATGGCGGAGGTGGATGGCTACGCGCTTCCCGTGATAGACGTCCTGCGGGAAGAAGGTTACCTTGAGGCGCTCGTACGGCGTCGACTGACACCGTTTTACTCGTCGTCGGCGGCAAGGAAACTTCTCAAGCAGGACGGATGATCCCCTGCTGGCGCTTGAAGGGTCGGTCTGATGCTAATACCTGTGGAGCTCTTGTGGGCCTACCTGGTCGCCATTTCCCTGCTGACTCTGACCCCCGGTGTCGACACTTTGCTGGTGATGCGGAATACGGCGCGAGGGGGTATGGCTGATGGCACCGCCACCAGCCTTGGCATATGCAGTGGCCTCTTCATCCACGCGACCCTGTCTGCCCTGGGGATTTCTATTCTGCTGGTGGAAACGGCCTGGGCATTCAATCTGCTGAAATGGGCGGGAGCAGCCTATCTGGTCTGGCTGGGGTTTGTATCGCTGCGTCAGGCGGTCAAGGGAGCTGACATTGGCAACAGTGCTCAGACGCCCGATGTTGCGCCAGCACGCGCCGAACGCCGGCGCTTCGGGCTGTCTTTTCGCGAGGGCGTGTTATCCAACCTGCTCAATCCCAAAACCGCGCTTTTCTACATGGCGCTGCTTCCCCAGTTTATCGATCCTCAGGGTGATGCGTTCGTTCAGTCACTGTTCCTGGCCGCGCTGCATTTCATTCTTGCTATGGGCTGGCAGTGCGCCGTGGCGTTCATGGTCATCAAATCGAGGCATCTACCGTTTGGGCAGCGATCAAAACGGTTTCTGCAGGCTTTAACCGGCACCTTTTTTGTGGCCATTGGTGTCCGCCTGGCGAATCAATAGGCATGGTTCACCTGCTGGCAGAAACGTTTTTCCACCGACAAAAAAAGAGGAGCCGAAGCTCCTCTTTTTTGATGGCTGATTGATCAGCGCTCCAGATACTGGAGTTTATCCGGCTTGCCGTCCCACTCTTCAGCGTCAGGAAGCGGATCTTTTTTCTCGGTGATGTTCTGCCACTTGCCCGCCAGGTCGGCGTTCAATTCAATAAACTGGACCTGATCCGCTGGCAATTCGTCTTCTGAAAATATTGCTTCAGCAGGACATTCCGGCTCGCAAAGAGCGCAGTCAATGCATTCGTCCGGGTCGATAACCAGAAAGTTCGGACCCTCATAGAAACAGTCCACCGGACATACTTCTACGCAATCCGTGTATTTGCACTTAATGCAGTTATCAGTAACGACAAAGGTCATGGTCAGTCCCCTGGTCCAGTAGTCAATCTCATCAGTGTAAAAATAGTTGCGCGATATTGTAGGGAGCCCCCTGCACAGGCGCAAGCACTCTGAGTGCCTATCTGCGTTTCGCCTGTTGCTTCAGCTCATACAGGCGATTTAGCGCTTCCCGTGGAGTCAGTTCGTCGAGGTCCATCTCCGAGAGGGCCTTTTCAACTTCGCTGGGTTCTTCGCTGTTAAACAGTTCACCCTGAAACGCCGAGCTACTGGCAGGTGGTTCATTGTCAGCGACACGGGAAGCCGTCACGCTGGCCGACACCGACTGGCCCTCCAGACTCGACAACTGGTGTTTGGCGTTACGGATGACATCCTGTGGCACACCAGCCAGTTGAGCGACCTGAAGGCCGTAACTCTGGCTTGCCGGGCCATCGTGGACGTTGTGCAGGAACACGATGGTGTCGTCATGCTCCGTAGCGGTGAGATGAACGTTCACCGCATGTTCAAGCTCTTCTGCCAACTGTGTCAGCTCGAAGTAGTGCGTTGCAAACAGGGTGTAGCAACGAATTGTCTTTGCCAGGTGCTCCGCCGTGGCCCAGGCTAGTGACAAACCATCGAAGGTGCTGGTGCCGCGGCCGACCTCGTCCATCAGCACCAGGCTGTGTTCCGTGGCATTGTGCAGAATATTGGCGGTTTCGGTCATTTCCACCATGAAGGTCGAGCGGCCACCGGCGATGTCATCTGAGGAGCCCATCCGGGTGAAAATGCGGTCCACCGGGCCAATTTCCACACGATTGGCCGGTACAAAGCTGCCGGTGTAGGCCAGAAGTGATATCAGCGCCACCTGCCGCATGTAGGTAGACTTACCGCCCATGTTGGGGCCGGTAATCACCAGCATGCGTCGCTTTTCGTCCATCAGCAGGTCGTTGGGTACGTAGGGGTCGCTCAGTAATTGCTCCACCACCGGGTGACGACCTTCTTCAATGTCGATACCGGGTGCATCCCGGAACTGCGGAGGGTTGAAGCGCAGGCTGGTCGCCCGTTCTGCAAAATTGCTCAGAACGTCGAGCTCTGCCAGTGCCTGGGCCGCGTCTTGCAGAGGCGCCAGTTGCTCGGCAACGGTCTCCAGCACTTCGTCGTAAATGGCCTTCTCCCGGGACAGGGCGCGGCTTTTGGCGCTCAGCGCCTTGTCTTCAAATTCTTTCAGCTCAGGAGTGATGAAACGCTCGGCGTTTTTCAGGGTCTGGCGCCGGATATAGTCTACCGGCGCTTGGTCCGCCTGAGCCCGGCTGATCTCAATGTAATAGCCATGCACCCGGTTGTAGCCAACTTTCAGAGTGGTGATGCCGGTACGCTCGCGTTCGCGGGTTTCGACGTCCAGCAGGTATTGTCCAGCGTTCTCACTGATATTGCGGAATTCATCCAGCTCTTCATCGAAGCCCTCGCGAATGACGCCGCCGTCCCGAATGACAACGGGAGGGTTATCCACGATGGAGCGTTCAAGAAGATCGGCTAGCTCCGGGTATTCGCCAATGACGGTTGCCAGCTTGACGACATGATGGGAGTTCACTGGTTTCAGAGCGTGTTGGAGATCGGGCAACGCCTGGAAAGCATCCCTCAGCCTGGCGAGATCACGGGGACGGGCAGAGCGCAGGGCAACCCGCGCAAGCACCCGCTCGATGTCTCCGACAGCCTTAAGCAGCTCATGAACCGGCTCATACTGAAAATCCTCGAGCAGGGCCGCGACGGCCTGTTGACGTTGCTCCACCACGGTCACATCACGCAGCGGCCGATTCAGCCAGCGCCGAAGTTGCCGCCCACCCATGGCGGTTGCCGTTTTGTCCATGACCCACGCCAGCGTGTGCTGGTTGCCGCCCATCAGGTTGATGTCGATCTCGAGATTGCGGCGGCTGGCAGCATCGAGAATTACGGTTTCCTCGCGACGCTCGCGGCTTATCTTACGGATGTGAGGTAGTGCAGTGCGCTGTGTTTCACGGGCGTATTGAAGCAGACAGCCCGCGGCACAAATAGCGAGGGTGAGGTCCTCGCAACCAAAGCCGGTGAGGTCGCGAACCTGAAGTTGCTGGGTGAGTACGCGGTGTGCCGTGTCCGATTCGAACAGCCAGGGTCCCTGACGCCGGATACCGGTGTAGCCCTCCAGAACCTCCTGGTAGGGGAAGTCCTCGCTGATCAGAATTTCAGCGGGCTGAAGTCGCTGCAATTCGCCTCGAAGGCTTTCCAGGTTGTCCAGTTCGGACACCGAAAACCGCCCACTGGAAATATCCAGCGAGGCAAAACCGAATTGTTCCTGGCGATGGTAGATGGCAACCAGCAGGTTGTCGCGGCGATCCTCAAGGAACGCGTCGTCGCTCAGGGTTCCGGGCGTAACGATGCGAACCACTTGCCGCTCGACAGGCCCTTTACTTGTTGCCGGATCGCCAATCTGCTCGCAGATGGCGATGGATTGACCTGCTCTGACCAGACGTGCAATGTAACCTTCAGCGGAATGATATGGGATGCCCGCCATGGGAATGGGCTGGCCGCCGGACTGTCCGCGCGCGGTCAACGTGATATCCATCAACTCGGCCGCTTTGCGGGCATCCTCGTAAAACAGCTCATAAAAATCGCCCATCCGGTAGAACACGAGTTCGTTGGCGTGCTCGCCCTTGATTTTAAGGTATTGCCTCATCATCGGGGTGTGCTGTGACAGGTCGGTCTGGGCTGCTGACATCAAAGGTTCCGGATTTTGGCTTTAAGTGAGACGTGGGATTGTAAGAAAATACGGCCCACGATGAAACGAAGGAGATCATTATGTCATTTACGGACGCGGATCTGGCGAAAGCTGGTGATGATCTCTCGGATCTGCTTCTGCAGCGTGGCATCACCGTTGCAACCGCGGAGAGTTGCACGGGAGGCTGGATTGCCAAGGTGCTGACAGATCGCGCAGGGTCATCAGCCTATGTTCTGGCGGGCCTGGTTACCTACAGCAACGATGCCAAGCAGGAACTGCTGGGCGTAACGGATGTTTCTCTTTCTGGTCACGGTGCCGTCAGCGAACCTGTGGTTCGCGAAATGGTGGCGGGTGCCTTGGCAACAACCGGGGCCAGCGTGGCCGTCGCAGTCAGCGGCGTGGCAGGTCCGGGTGGCGGCACCGATGACAAACCTGTGGGCACCGTTTGGTTTGCCTGGGGAAAGTCGGCTGCGGATACCGAGGCGGTGATGAAACACTTCAGCGGAGACCGGGACTCTGTCCGTCGACAGGCCGTGGTCTTTGCCCTTGACGGTGTGAAAGACTATCTGGAGAACCGATCGTAAAGCAGGGGTTGGTGTTCTTCTCCGCTTGTGTTTTAATACTGTTCAAATATACAGGGAAATCTGTTTTCAGGCGTCCCTGATCATAATTTGCTGCGGGTCATCTCGACAGCGATCACGGCGACAGAGGGTGTGTAACGATGGAAGACAACCGTAAGAAGGCGTTGAACGCAGCGCTCAGTCAGATTGAACGCCAGTTCGGCAAAGGCGCTGTCATGAAAATGGGCGATCAGCCCCGTGAAGCGATTCCTGCCGTTTCAACAGGCTCACTGGGACTGGACGTCGCTCTGGGCATAGGCGGGCTGCCTTACGGTCGGATTGTCGAAATCTACGGTCCAGAAAGCTCGGGTAAGACCACTCTGACGTTGCAGGTGATTGCGGAAGCCCAGAAAGCGGGCAAAACCTGTGCGTTTGTCGACGCTGAGCACGCTCTGGATCCGGTCTACGCGGAAAAGCTCGGTGTGAATGTCGACGATCTGCTGGTTTCGCAGCCGGACACCGGTGAGCAAGCTCTCGAGATTGCCGATATGCTGGTGCGCTCCAACGCGGTGGACGTGATCATTGTGGACTCGGTAGCAGCGCTGACGCCGAAGGCCGAAATTGAAGGTGAGATGGGCGACAGCCACGTGGGGCTCCAGGCGCGACTGATGTCCCAGGCGCTACGCAAGCTGACCGGTAACGTGAAGCATGCCAACTGCTTGCTGGTATTCATCAACCAGATTCGTATGAAGATTGGTGTGATGTTCGGTTCACCGGAAACCACAACCGGCGGTAACGCGCTCAAGTTCTATTCATCGGTACGTCTCGATATCCGTCGGATCGGCTCGGTGAAAGACGGTGACGAAGTGGTTGGTAACGAAACCCGCGTCAAAGTCGTCAAAAACAAGGTCTCGCCGCCTTTCAGACAGGCCGAATTCCAGATCATGTACGGTAAGGGCATCTATCACATGGCCGAAGTTCTGGATATGGGCGTCAAAGAAGGATTCGTCGACAAATCCGGCGCCTGGTATGCCTATAAAGGTGACAAGATCGGCCAGGGCAAGGCGAATGCCTGCAAATTCCTGGAAGAGAATCTCGATCTCGCCAATGAGATTGAGTCCAGTGTGCGCGACAAGTTGATGCCGAAGCCGGTTCAGAAAGAGAGCGAGTCTCAGCAGGCCCCGGCAGAAGCCAATGAAGAATTGCTGTAAAGCAATCTGATCATTAAAGGCACATACTGGGTCTCTGGTGTGTGCCTTTTTTAATGGTGTTGAGAATGGCGGAAACGAAAAAGCTTCTCGTTGTTTCGCATGCGCCCTCGGAGAACACCCTGCGTCTCCGGGAAGCGGTCGCCAAGGGCGCTCGCCACGAAGATCTGGAAAACGTTCATGTCACGGTTCTTCCGCCGCTGGAAGCCGGGCCCGACGATGTGCTTGCCTGTGATGCCCTGATACTGGGGACCACCGAAAATCTCGGTTACATGAGCGGTGCGCTGAAAGATTTTTTTGACCGCAGTTATTACCCCTGTCTGGAAAAGACCCAGGGCCTTCCATTTGCTTTTTATGTCAGGGCAGGGCATGACGGCACCGGTACCCGGCGGGCAATCGAATCGATTACGACTGGGCTTCGCTGGCGCTTGGTTCAGGACCCACTGATTTGTCGTGGTGAATTCCAGGAGGCGTTTGTGGGTCAGTGTGAAGAACTGGGCATGTATGTCGCAGCCAGTCTGGACGCCGGACTCATTTAGCCAGCAAAGCGGTTGTAAAAACCTTCGATGCGCGAGAGCGCATTGTCTACTGTTCTGGAATATCCCTTCTCTTCGAAGCAGTAGCTGAACTGGATGCTGACACGGTAGCCCGTCTGGAATGAGTGGCAGGACACAACCCGTGCGGCTACCCGGGATTCTCGGATGTATTTGCCGTCAAAGCTCAGGAAAAGGCGAGCGCCCGGCTCTACCGGACGGGGACAGAGAACTGCCATGCCGTAGCGATTCATGTCGAGGCAAGTGACGGCTGTCAGGTTTTTGCCACGACCAAAAAAGCCGCGTTCCTGCAACTCGACTTTGAGGCAGTTCGCAGCGTAGCGATCTTTGATTCTGCGTTCTGACGGGTCGCTCATCTTCGATTGCTTCCATCCACTGTAAGCATGTAAATCGCCCCGTGTGTTCCAACCGGGGAAACAAAGTGTAGTAGTCAACTAGTTGGCTGAAAAATGACCTTTAGTCATTTTGTGACGCAGTTATCACTCGTTGGGCGACGTGCTGCCCGAGCTGTCGGGCCAAAATAGTTCCTCTGACGCACTTATGCCCGTGTGCTCACCAGCTGACCACGACGATCTTCCGCTGGCGCGGGCATTCGCGTTTTTGGGTGCAGTAAGCGCGGACTGCGGCGGCTGTGTCGTTTGCGTCGGTCCGGGCCGTCGAAGGCCACCTGAGCCCGCCGTCGATCCGGTTGCATTCGCCGGTCCCGAAGCGGGCGGCGTGGCGGAGCCACGGACTCTTCGGCCGCTGGAGTGCGCTGGGTGCCCGGCTTGCGAATTGTCTGCAATGCGGCCAGTCCCGCCGGTTGATGTCGATAAATGTCCATCTCAGGTCTTTCCTGATGCGTGTTAATCGTACTAATGCTTGCTCTGATGATCCTTTTAGCGGCCGACAATCGCGAATCTTTAGCTTGAGGGCGCGACACAGCCGGGATCAGATTCTACAATGACCGGCCAACTTCGTTGTGTTTCTCTCGTCACAGGACCAAATCTTGAAGTCATTGCCTCTCAATCAGCTTTATAAAGTCTGCGTGTTGAAGGACTTGCCGTTTAAGTCCACCCGACAGCTGGAACCATTGGCAGAAATCGTTGGCCAGAATCGCGCGCAGTCTGCGGTTCGATTCGCGCTCGCTATGCCCCATGGTGGCTACAACGTTTATGCAGTGGGGCGCACCGGCCTTGGAAAGCGGACAATGATGCTCAGGTATTTAGAGCACCACGTGGACCTGGAACATCAGGTTCATGACTGGTGTTACGTCGCCAACTTTGAGGAACCCAGGGTGCCGAAGGTGCTCAAATTGCCGCCGGGCAAGGGCAACGAGCTGAAGCAAGACATGGAAAAATTGATGGGGCGCCTGGTCAAGCTGGTGCCCCAAACCTTCGACAGCGACAGTTTTCTGGAACGCGCCGAGCAGTTGAAAAATGAATTCGGGCGCAAACAGGAAGATGAGTTGGAAACCGTCGCCGCCCAGGCCAAACGGAAAAAGGTCAGCCTGAACATTTCCACTCCGGGTGGCTATCGCCTGGTGGCCATGAACGGCGAGGAGCCCCACACCGCCGAAACCTTCCAGGCACTGACAGAAGAACAAAGGAACAAATTCGAGGAAGATATCACCAAGCTCGAGAAAAAACTGCGCCAAGCACTTCGGAAGGTGGCTGATTGGGAGCAGGAATACGCCGAGTCCCAGCAGGCTCTTAATACCGAAACTCTGGAAAGCATTTCGGGGCATCAAATCGACGAGTTGGTGGCCAAGTACTCTGAGCTTCCCGACGTGGTCAGTTACCTTGAGGGTGTTAGGGCCGATCTGGTCGACAGCCTGGATGTGTTTCTGGAAGAAAACGACGAGCAGGCGGCCATTGCCTACGCGTCGCTGGATAAAAAGCTTCCGCGGCGTTATCTGGTCAACGTTTTGGTTCATCAGAAAACTGAGGAAGTACCTGTGGTGGTTGAGGACAATCCCACCTACCACAATCTGTTCGGTTACGTTGAAAGCGTTACCTTTAAGGGTACGGTGTTTACCGATTATTCGCTGATTCGCCCGGGCGCGATCCACAAGGCCAATGGCGGCTATCTGCTTATGGACGCCATTAAAGTGTTGGAACAGCCTTATGTCTGGGACGGTCTAAAGCGTGCGTTGAGATCAAGGTCGGTTCAGATCAATTCTCTGGAGCGAGAGCTCACGCTGTCGGGTACGATTTCACTGGAGCCGGAGGAAGTTCCTCTGGATGTGAAGATTGTTCTGTTTGGCGATCGGGAAACCTGGATGCTGTTGCAGGAATACGATTCTGAATTCGCAGAATTGTTCCGGGTAACCGCCGATTTTGAAAACGAAATGAGGCGGACTAACGAAAGCCAGGTTCTCTATGCCAAGTTTATTGCCAGCCTGGTGGAGGAAAAACATCTGCTTCACTGCTCCAATAAGGCGGTTGCGCGCATCATTGAGCACAGCGCACGAATGGCGGAGCATCAGGACAGGCTCTCGCTTCAAGCGGCAGACATTGCCAATCTGCTTCGCGAGTCTGATTTCTGGGCGCGGCAGGCCGGAGCCAAATTGATTCAGAACGATCATGTGGATCAGGCGCTCGAAAGTGCAAAGTATCGAAGCAGCCGGATTCGTGACCAGTTTTACGATTCCATCAGTGATGGCAGTACACTGGTGTCCACCACCGGCAAATGTGTGGGCCAAGTGAATGCACTGTCCGTACTTTCAACCGGTGGGTTTGAATTCGGGTTGTCTAACCGTATTACCGCGACCTGCTACTATGGTGACGGCGGCGTCATGGATATCGAGCGGGACGTCAAATTAGGTGGAAACATTCACTCCAAAGGCGTGATGATCCTCAGTTCCTGGATGTCCGCGCATTTTGCGGTGACCGACCCCATGCATCTCTCGGCAAGCCTGACCTTTGAGCAGAATTATGGAGAGGTGGATGGCGACAGTGCGTCGCTTGCAGAGCTCTGCGCGCTGGTGTCGGCACTTTCCGAATTGCCGGTTCGTCAGGATCTCGCGTTGACCGGGTCGGTAAACCAGTTTGGTGATGTTCAGCCGATTGGTGGAGTTAACGAAAAGGTCGAAGGTTTTTTCGCCACCTGCAGGCTTACCGGCGGGTTTACGGGTTCCCAGGGCGTAATCATTCCGGCGACTAATGTTCAGAACCTGATGCTGGATCAGGAAGTCGTTCAGGCTGTGCGCGATGGCAAGTTCTCTGTTTACGCCGTTTCGAGCGCAGAAGAAGCCATCACCTTGCTTCTTGGCAAACCTGCGGGCAAGGCGGATGACAAAGGGCGCTACCCCAAACAGACCGTTTTTGGCATGATCCAGCAACGGCTAGAACAAATGCGGGAACGAGAACGGCAGGAAAGCGCCCGAGATGATCACAAGGATCCATCCATTCATTGACGGGTTTCCGGCGTAAACTGACAGGAGAGGCAAGGCTCATGGCGGATAGTCAGCAAACAGTGTTCGTGGTTGAAGACGATGAGGCAGTGCGCGACTCATTAGAACTTCTTTTGAAATCCGAGGGCAAGCCCGTCAAGACCTATGAAACTGCCAACGCATTTTTAAGCGACTATTCCGAAGACATGGCCGGATGCATTGTCCTCGATATTCGCATGCCCGGTATGGACGGCATGGAGCTGCAAAAGAAACTCAACGCCAAGCATTCCATCCTCCCGATCATTTTTGTGACCGGTCACGGAGACGTGCCGATGGCAGTGGATGCCATGAAAGAGGGTGCTGTCGATTTCATCCAGAAGCCCTATCGGGAGGAAGCGCTGCTGGAAAAAATCGACGCTGCAATTGAGCAGGACGCAGAGCAAAGGAAAACCCTGGGAGAGAAGCAGGAAATTCTGCGAAAGGTCAAAACGCTGACACCCCGGGAGCATGAGATCATGGATCGAATGATCGAAGGTCAGGCGAACAAGGTGATTGCGATCGAACTTGAGATCAGTCAGCGAACCGTTGAAATCCATCGCTCGCGGGTCATGCATAAGATGGGAACACACTCGCTGGCACACCTCGTTCGAATGATCCTGTCCGTAAAGGACCGTATCGACTCGCCGTGAGGGCGCCGTCATTATGGTTAGATCTTGGTAACCGGCTATGCCCTTATGACTGACGCTGTTCAGGAGACCACGGACATTACAGTTCTGCTTGTGGACGACAACCCGCAGAACCTCAAAGTGCTTTATGAAACCCTCAAGGATAAGGGGTATCGCCTGCTGATCGCGAACGAAGGCGAAAAAGCTCTTGATCTGGCTCAGCGCCACGCTCCCGAGGTGATTCTACTCGATATCATGATGCCCGGCCTTGACGGTTATCAGGTGTGTGAGCGTTTGAAAACCAATCCCGAAACAGCCGATAGCGCTGTTGTATTTCTCTCCGCACTAGACGACCTGCAAGCGAAAGTGCGCGGTTTTTCCGTGGGCGGCGCAGACTATATTTCAAAACCTTTCCAGGCTCAGGAAGTGATTGCGCGGGTGAAAACCCACGCCAAGGTCATTCGTCTTGAGCGCGAACTCCAGGCGCGCAACCGACAGTTGGAGGGAGACCAGGCGCGAATTCTGAATGCCATAAGCGAAGGCATTTACGGTCTGGATACCTCTGGCCGGATCATTTTTGCCAATCCCGCCGCAGCCACCATCATGGGTTGCCCTGCTGATGAACTGGTCGGCAAGAATTTCTTCAGCCTCCACTTTGGCACGGACGATCAAGGCCTTGATCAGCTGCCCGCTCACGCGACCTGTTGCGAAGGGGTCGTCGAGTATCAGCGTGGCGTTGAAATGCGAAGGTTCGATGGCTCGACATTTCCTGCGGATTATCGGTCGACCCCGAAACGCGAAGGTGACGAACTGCGCGGCGCCGTCGTTGTGTTCCGCGACATTACTATCGAGCTGCAGAACGAGACGGCTCTGGACGAAGCCCGTGATCTGGTACAGGAACAGCGAGACCAGCTGGCGCATGTGTCCAGGCTTACCACCATGGGCGAAATGGCGGCAGGGGTTGCTCATGAGGTCAACCAGCCGCTGACTGCGATCACGAATTATGCCCGGGTAGCTAACCGAATCATGACAAAGGAGGCACCGGACCTCGCTTTGCTCTCTGAAACCATGGAAAAGATCGAAGCCCAATCTCACCGCGCAAGCGAGGTCATTCGTCGAATTCGTCGATTCATGAAAAAACCGGCTTCGGGCAAGGAAGTCGTGTCCCTGTCGTCCCTTCTCGAGGATACCCGGCAATTTGCGGAGGTGGATATTCGCAACAACGAGGGGGGAGTCGAGGTTCATGTTGACGAGGATGTTAAGGATGTCTGTGCAGACCCGGTTCAGGTCCAGCAGGTCGCCCTCAACCTGATCCGCAATGCGCTTGAGGCGACTCGCAGCGCCAACTCTTCGGAACCGGTGCGAGTGGATGTACGCATGCTGGATTCGCGATTTGTCCGCGTGGACATCACGGATTCTGGCATCGGGCTATCGCCGGACGACGAAACCAAGTTGTTTCTGCCGTTTTTCACCACGAAAGCGGAGGGTATGGGCATTGGGCTGCCGATGTGTCGTTCTCTGATTCAGGCGCAAGGAGGCGAAATTGGCTATGAGCGCCCGGAGGCTCCAGGCGCGCGATTCTATTTCACCTTGCCGGTAGCCGGCCAGCAGATCGAAGACGTACCCTGCTGACCGTGAGAAAGGCTCAGAGCCAATCTACTTTTCCCGTCAGGTGTGGTGCATCGCCGCTCTTGTTTAGCAGCTGAAAATCCAACGACTTCGCGGCCGCCTGCCAGTTCAGTTGCGTTTGTCCCGGTAGAAATACCGGCTTTTTGAAGTCGCACGTTACCGTAAAGCTGTCTTGCTTCCATTCAGCCTGTTGCTCGAGAAATCCAAGTACCCGTGCTTTGCTCCACATGCCGTGGGCGATGGCTCTCGGGAAACCGAATAACTTTGCGCTAAATGGATAGAGGTGAATTGGATTGCGGTCACCTGAAACCTCAGCGTACTGGCGCCCAGTCGATTCCGGAACCGAAATGGTGTGGTTATTTGAGTAGCTTGGCAGTGACGGTGGTTGCTTGCGGGTTTTACCTGCCGAGTCTTTTTGCGGATGTCGGAACAGTGTCGTGCTGCTTTCTTGCCACACCAATTGACCGGCTGATCGCGCTTCGGTAATGAGGTCAAATTCTAGGCCTCGTTCGGTGTTTTTCTTTTCGCCAAGGGTTACCCGAAGGTCCAGGGATTCCCATTCTCCGATTGACCGATATTGGGTAATCTTGTTGCTCAGGTGCACCAGCCCCAGCAAAGGCAATGGGAAACGTTTATCGGTCAAGACTTTTAGATGAAGAGGAAAGGCCAATACGTGAGGCCAGGTAATTGGCACCGAAACTCGAGGCTCGATTCCACAGACCTTGCGATAGCGTGCAAGGTCCTCTCCACCTGTGCGAACACCCAAAAGCTCAGCGGATAATTCGGGCAGATCGGAGTCGGGCGAGGGCTTGCTGCGCCCGGGAATGATTGCCTTGCCATACATGGGTAACAAGCCCGGGGGCTGGTGGTGATATTTTACGGTTTGCGTCATTTTAATTCGGCTCCTGTTACATCTGGGCGGCACTGGCCTAATATGCTCTAATGAGAACTGATATCTCGTAGTCTGGCAAACCCGACCAGGACGAGCATTGACCCGGCTAGCCAACTACCCTGTTCAAAGGGTCAAGCCGATTCATTAACAACTATAAGCGGGATGATATGCAGGAACTTCGTGACGCCGGCGTGATGTTGCGCCTGATTTATCGAGCCATGAAGAAGAAGGGCATCGATACCGACGCTATTTTTGCCCGACTGGGTGTTGATGAAAACTACGTATACACAGAACAGTTAAGAACCCCCCATAACGCCCAGCTTTACTTCTGGCAGGTCGTTGAAGACGTTTCCGGTGATGAAGACATCGGCTTGCACCTTGGCCAGCTTTTACCGGCCTACAATGGACAGGTGCTTGAGTATCTCTTCCTTAGCAGCCCGACCTTCGGTGAGGGACTTCGCCGGGCACAAAACTACCAGCGGTTGCTGAGCGATGCCGCCAAAACTGACTTCTTTATTGAGGGCGACGAGGCCTGCATGGTTCTGGATACCGCCTCGGATGAAGTCAGCCGGATCCAGCATTTCAGCGAATGTTTCGTTCAGGGCCTGATCACCTTTTTCAAGTCGATCACCGAGGATCGTTTTTATCCCTCGCGAATCGAGTTCGAACACGACCGGGCCCGCGGAAAGGAGCACGTTGAGGAAGTTCTGGGGTGCAAGGTCATTTTCAATTCGCCGCAAAACCGGCTCTACTTTCCGGCCAGTTTCCTGGACCACCCGTCGCCGCACGCCGAACCGGAGCTTCTGGACCTGCACGAAAGGTTCGCCAGTGAGCAGGTGGCAAGACTTGAGAAGAAAGACATTGTTGGTCAGGTAGAGCGCATCGTGGCGGAGCTGCTGGATAGCGGAGAGGTCACACTGGACGCGGTGGCAGAGCGGCTGGATATCAAGCCACGAACCCTGCGCACGCGCCTGACGGAGGCTGAAACCAGTTTCAACCAGGTTCTGGCGGATTTCAGGTACAGACTGGCTCGTCAGTTACTAGCCACCACCGACGAATCCATCGATGAAATTGTTTATCTGACCGGGTTCTCGGAGCCAAGCACATTCTACCGCGCTTTCAAGCGGTGGTCGGGGATGACGCCGATTGAATACCGCAAGACCGCACAGGGAAAGGACGCCATGGTTGATGCCATGTGAGGCGGTCTCTAGCGATAAAGAATTTTAAGAAAAATCGTTGACATAACAGGCCGCCTCTTTATAATGCGCCCTCGTTGTCACCGAGCATTCACACCCTTGAATGCGCCCGAGGTGACGGCCCACGCGGAGCGGTAGTTCAGCTGGTTAGAATACCGGCCTGTCACGCCGGGGGTCGCGGGTTCGAGTCCCGTCCGCTCCGCCATTACGTTCTCTTCGATTCCCGGGTGGTTAGCTCAGCTGGGAGAGCATCGCCCTTACAAGGCGAGGGTCACTGGTTCGATCCCAGTACCACCCACCATTTTTTTACCCCGATATGACTCTATCTCGAAGCGAATCTTCCGTTGCTTTGCCTGCGCGTCCGCAATTCATCGGGCACAGATGACGCGCAGTTCATCTGCCACCCGATGAATGCCAGGCTTCAAACCAACCGATTACTTGCCAATCAAAGACTGGCCGCAAACTCTGACAACGTTGCCGTTAACGCCATTAGATGCAGGATTGCAGTACCAGGCGATCGCTTCGGCGACGTCCACGGGTAAGCCGCCCTGAGACAGGCTATTCATTCGGCGACCCGCCTCACGAATGGTTATCGGCATTTCCGCGGTCATCTGAGTCTCAATGAAGCCAGGCGCAATGGCATTAATGGTCACGCCATTTTTAATCTGCTTGGCCATCGCCTCAACATAACCGATCACACCGCATTTGGCGGTTGAATAGTTCGTTTGTCCGAAGTTACCAGCGATTCCGCTGATGGATGAAATGCAGACGATTCGACCGTTTTCCCGAAGCAGCTCCCGCTTCATGAGCTCTTCGTCAATGTGCTCTTCGGCCGTCAGGTTAACGGCAATGGTCATGTCCCAGAAATGATCCGGCATGTTGCCCAGCGTCTTGTCGCGGGTAATGCCAGCGTTGTGAATGACAAGATCGATGCCGCCGAATTGCTTCTCGACAAAGTCACCAATGATGCGAGGCGCATCTTTATCAGTGATGTCGCAGGTGAGGACTTTGCCTTTTATGGGCGCCATCACTTTCTCTAGCTCGTCTTTCGCTGGTGGAATATCCAGCCCGATGACTGTGGCTCCGTCTCTGGCGAGAGTTTCAGCAATAGAGGCACCGATGCCTCGGGATGCGCCAGTGACAAGGGCCACTTTACCAGAAAGAGGCGCAACCGGATTCATGCTGGGTGCGTTGTCGCTCTTGCCGATACGGGTGACCTGGCCAGACACGTAGGCCGATCTTGGCGACAGAAAGAACCGCACGGTCGAATCAATGTGATTCTCGGCCCCCGGAGCGACCCAGACCAGGTTGGCGGTTGAGCCTTTCTTGCCGATTTCTTTTGCAACGCTGCGGGTAAACCCTTCCAGTGCTTGATGCGCTGCGGCTTTTGCCGGAGCCCGGCAAGACGCAGGATCCTGGCCGATGATAAGGATCCGGCCGTTGCCACCCAGCTTACGGACCACCGGGTGGAAAAAATCGTAAACGGCCCTCAAGTCGTTCGTGTCTTTCATTCCGGTTGCATCGAAAACCAGCGCTGAAAATTTCTGTTCAACGTCTGCGTCCAATGCAATTGGTTTTGCTTTGTTGCCTGCTTTGGAAGAATCGTCCAGAGTGGAAATGTTGCTGGCGTGGAACAGAGTGGCCGGGCTGGCACCCAGGGTTCGGCCAATGTGGCTGATCACTTTTCCGCCTTTGGCTGCGCCCACAAGAACATCCCCCTCAACAAACGGCTGATCGCCGCGCTTCCAGCGCTTGAGGGGAACCGGGGCGGGTAGCCCCAATGATTGAGCGGCGGTTTTACCCACCGGGGTATTCACGAATTTAAGGTAAAGGTCAGACATAGCATTTTCCTTGTACGGGTACGAATCAGGCGTACAGATTAAAGAATCGGCCAGCGTTTCAATTGACTCAAGGCTCCCGGGCAACTGTCAAAGGTGCCAATGAGCGGGGCTACGTTGACGTTAGACTGCAAAGCCATCGAACACTTGAAGAGATATAGGACATCATCATGGCACAGGCTCCAAAGACCACCCAAAAGAAAACTGCGACCACCAAAAAAGCCTCAAAGTCGGCTTCCGGCGTTAAGAGGGTAGCGGTAATTGGCGGTAACCGCGTGCCGTTCGCCCGCTCCAATACGGCTTACAGCAAGGTCAGTAACCAGGAACTGCTGACTTCGACGCTTCGCGGTCTGGTGGACCGCTTCGGTCTTCAGGGACAACAGATGGGTGAAGTTGTGGCTGGCGCCGTGATCAAGCACTCTCGGGATTTTAACCTCACCAGAGAAGCAGTTCTGAGCAGCGGTCTGGCACCAGAAACGCCTGCGTATGACATCCAGCAAGCTTGCGGTACCGGCCTGGAAGCGGCGATTCTCGTGGCGAACAAAATCGCGTTGGGCCAGATTGAGTGTGGCATTGCTGGCGGCACGGATACCACGTCCGATGCGCCGATTGGTGTCAGTGAGGGCCTGAGAGATATTCTGCTGGACCTTAACCGGGCCAAGACAGCCGGTGAGCGTTTGAAGGCACTATCGCGTTTCCGACCCAAGCACCTGGCCCCACTCATTCCGCAAAATGGCGAGCCACGCACCGGGCTTTCCATGGGCGGCCATTGCCAGATCACCGCACATGAGTGGTCGATTCCCCGCGACGAGCAGGACAAGCTTGCCTATGAAAGCCACCAGAAATTGGCGGCAGCCTATGATGAAGGCTTCTTTTCTGACCTGATGACGCCCTTGGCGGGCCTGAACAAGGACAATATCCTTCGCCCGGATACCACGCTGGAGAAATTGGCGACACTCAAGCCGGTGTTCGACCGCGAACATGGAACTATGACCGCGGCCAACAGCACCGCCCTGACAGACGGTGCATCCTGCGTATTGCTCGCCAGCGAAGAGTGGGCGAAGGCCAATAACATGGAGGTGAAGGCCTACCTGACGTTCTCGGAAGTCGCTGCCGTGGATTTCGTTGATAAGAAAGAAGGCCTCCTGATGGCGCCAGCCTACGCCGTGCCACGGATGCTGGAGAAGGCGGGACTGACCCTGCAGGACTTCGATTTCTATGAAATCCACGAAGCATTTGCCGCGCAGGTGCTGTCTACGCTGAAAGCCTGGGAAGATCCTGTGTTCTGTAAAGACAAGTTGGGTCTGTCAAAGCCTCTGGGCAGCATTGATCGCAGCAAAATGAACGTGAAAGGCAGCAGCCTGGCTACCGGTCACCCGTTTGCCGCTACCGGTGGTCGAATTGTCGCCACGCTCGCCAAGCTTTTGGAAGAAAAAGGCAGTGGCCGCGGATTGATTTCCATCTGTGCCGCTGGCGGTCAGGGCGTGACAGCGATTCTGGAGCGGTAAGTTTCGGGAAATTCTGACATTTCCTTTGACACAGTGGGCTGCGATCCTTATCATTCGCCGCACGTTCAACGAGCCATTCGTTGAGCACACAGTTTGATGCGGGGTGGAGCAGTCTGGTAGCTCGTCGGGCTCATAACCCGAAGGTCGTTGGTTCGAATCCAGCCCCCGCTACCAATTAAAAAGGCAGATCAGGAAACTGATCTGCCTTTTTTGTTATGGCAATCTCACACAGTTCCAGATGGTTATGAGAGTCCATCCGGTACCGAAAATCCTGCCAACCCGGCGTCTTCGAGAAGCTCGGCAAACCTGATCGTCGTCAGATCCATACCCGGCGCACCAATCACCTGGATATTGAAGGGTAAACCATTCTCTGTTCTACCAACCGGCACCGAGGTAGCAGGGAGGCCCAGCAAAGTGGCCAGGGTAATCCAGCAGAACTGGTCCATGTAGGCTCTGGGTTTCCCGCCAACTGTAATTGTGCGTTTGAACACGGGGTTGCTGTGGTCGTGCTGTATGGCCGCTGTCGGCGTTATGGGCGTCAGAAGGACATCAAACTCTTTGAACAGCTCGCTAATTTGAGCCCGCATCTTTTCTCGGGTCTCGCTCCAGGCGGCCCACTCGGCGACGGACTGGTTGACGCCTCGCCCGTATTCGCCAATGTGTGCGGTTACCGGCCCGAAGAGATGCAAGTATTTCTCGAGTCGGGCAATCCACTTCATCTGTCGGCGCTGGGCCGGTTTCATCGAGGTGCTTAGCAGGCTGCCCAGCAGATTGAAGTAGGGCGGCAGAATATGAGCAAGGTTCAGAAGGTCGTGGCCAGCGGGTGAGACCAGGGCGCCCTTTGACTCAAGGTCTTCAGCCAGTTTTCGGTAACCGACACTGAGCTCTTCTTCGATCGGGCAGAGTCCGTCCTCCAGCCAGAGGCCCACCCTTGCCTGTTCCAGAGACGTCAGAGTGGCCGGCGCCATAGCCAACTGCCAGCTGTTTTTTTCCCTTTCGCCCGGGCCGGCAATCACTTCCAGAAGTAAGGCGAGGTCTTTTGCTGTTCTCGCCATGGGGCCACCCTCGGCCAGATCCGGGCGGGATTCGGTACCTGGCGGTCCCGGAATGTGCCCGCGAAAAGACACCAGGGCGCGGGACGGCTTATGCCCGAAAACGCCGCAGAAATGAGCAGGGATGCGAATGGAACCAGCCAGATCACTGCCCACTTCCAATGGGGTCATGCCGCTGCACAATGCCGCCGCAGCGCCGCCGGAGGATCCGCCGGGTGTGTGATCTGCGTTGTGGGGGTTAACGGTGACGCCGAAAACCTTGTTGTAACTCTGGAGATCTGTCGCATAGAGAGGGATGTTGGTTTTACCGAGAATAATAGCGCCAGCTTCTTCTAATCTCTGCACCACATCGGCATGTCGATCCGGGATGTGATTCTTCAGCGCGGGCGCACCGGCGGTGCAGGTCAGGCCAGCCACCTCCCAGGTGTCTTTGATAGTCAGAGGCAAACCGTGAAGTGGGCCCAGACGTTCGCCACGACGGTGGGCCTCGTCGGCCTCAGTTGCCCTGGCGAGGGCATGCTCTTCATTCAGCGTTACCACCGCGTTTATATCCGGGTTGAGACGCTGAATGCGTTGAAGGAGCGTCTTGGTCAGCACGGTGCTGGTGACCGTGCCTTCGTTCAAAGCGGCAACGAGGTCAGTGGCAGATTGGTAATACAGTGGGTTCATCGCAGTCTCTTCTTATTACAATCAGTGTTATCAGCGAAGGTCCTCGCGCCAGTGCTTCACCCCTACCTGGGTTTTTATCGCATCCAGAATCTCTACCAGCAGATTGATCAGCGCTTCGTTATGGACTTCCTCCACACCAGGCGTTGGTGATGGGAGGAAGACATTAACAATATCTTCAATGAATGCGTGATTGGAGGAAGAGGCCAAATCTTCCAGAATTTGATGTATGACATTGGCAACGATGTCGCCAACGCACTCCTCGAGGGTTTCCTGAATGGTGGGACCAACGACCGGCAGGTACTTGAGTCGAGACAGTTCCAGGTTCTGTTTTAAGGCCGAATCTACACGATCCTCAAGGTATGTTCGCAATGCCCCTCTGTTGGGAACATAGCCCTGTTGCGCCGCCTCGGCTACCCTCTGGGAAATCCAGTCCGAAAGCATCGCTCGTCGCGGATAAAGAATGTCGTTTTGAATTCGCTCGAATAAAGGGGATCCCTTACGGATTTCGTCCTGAGCACCGGTAATGACCTTGATCACGATCCGGTCCGACAATTCCTCAAGGAAGGCTTCGTAGTAAAAGTGGAAGAACTTGAACGTTTTGGTTTGGGTAACGTCGATGATTTTGTATTGGTGCAGTCGGTAGATAATCGAGATGACCCGCAGGACCCGTAGGAAACGAAAACTGCCAACCGGAATACAACCGATAATGTCGTACCAGTGAATGAACGGATAGAAATACCAGCGGTCATACACCTTTGCTTTTATCGCGTAGCCCCAACGCAGAACAAATTCCGACAGGAAAATCGCGACGAATATCAGGTCGTAGACAATGAAGTTTCGATGGATTGGCTGGTAAGCTTCGGTAATCGCCGGTGACAGGCTGGCGAGGCCGTCCTGGACCACTTCAAAGCCGTAAATGGAGTCGAAAATGATGAACGCCAGGTTGAGGATTAACAGGCCGAGCATCGCGAAATCAATGACGAACCAGATCAACTGGTGGCTTTTTTTCAGGTTTTCCGTGTTTATATGAAGCATTCGAGAGCCCGCTGTCTGGAATTCGCTTTCGTACGCTCGCAAACCGGGTTTACGAGTTTTTAATGCAACTCAGGTCGTCAGGTTAGCGTATTTCCGACAGCTAAACGACTGGCGTTAAAGGTCATTCCGTCCGTTGCGTTAGGTTAACTTGACCTAACCCCGCTAAAATCTCAGTGTGAATTTTCGGTCGGCTTTCAACTCACAGAGACGTCACGCGCAGGATGCACTGCCAGTTAACTTCCAAACACCATGTCTATGCCCTCGTTGTTCTGGGCCTGCTGATGCTGCCCCCCGCGGCTGTCGCCGAGCAGGTATTTGTTGAGGTCAGAGGAGATTTTCCAGCATTGCAGGACAATGCTGATGCATTCTTGCAGGACGTTGAAGGCCGCACGGCAGATGGTCTTCGGCGTTATGTTCCCACAGCGCAAAAACAGATCGAGACGGCGCTTCGTGCACTTGGCTATTACAACCCTGCGATTGATTGGTCCATCGAACGTCCGGAGGGTGACGAGGGGCCAGCGGAACTCCGCCTGACGGTAGAGCCTGGCGAACCCGTCCGGGTCAGGTCAAGGCAGGTCGAAATCCGCGGTGCGGCCTCTGATGATCCCGAATTTCAGTTGAATCTGCCGGACCGTCCTGCCGTTGGCGACGTCCTTAACCACGGGGAGTATACCGCGCTCAGACAGACCATTCAGCGCCTGGCAAGTCGGCTCGGATATTTCGATGGCCAGTTTGTGACTCGAAAGCTGGAAGTGAATCCCAAGGAAAAAACAGCGGATATTACCCTCGAATACAAAAGTGGTGAGCGCTATCGCTTGGGTGACGTCACGTTCAATGAGGGCCATGGCTTTGAAACTTCGCTGTTAAACCAGTTTGTCACTTTCGAGCGGGGAGAGCTTTATCACTCCGACAAGGTGGCCAAACTGAACAGCGATCTCTCAGGCAGCGGTTATTTCGCCAGTGTAGACGTCGACGCGAACCCGGCGATGGCTGAGGATGGTGTGGTGCCGGTAGAGGTCAGTCTGCGCACGCGGCCGCCAAGATCCATTGCAGCGGGTGTGGGCTTTTCCACGGACGTAGGGCCGCGGTTTCGCACCACCTGGCGTGAACATTGGATTAATCCCATGGGGCATCGACGTGGCGCGGAAACCGAATTATCACGTCCCCGGCAAAATGTGTCGTTGTGGTACGAGCTTCCCCTGGATCCACCCATGACGGATTCGATCAGGCTCTCGGCTGGCTATCAGCACGAGGATATCGAAGATGTTGAGTCCGATCTGTTTACGCTGGGGCAACAGTGGAAACATCAGTTGGACAATGACTGGCTGCAGACGGCTTCGATCCGTTGGGAAGATGAGCGTTTCCGTTTTGGTGATGGTTCGACCGAACGCAGTCAGTTATTGCTGCCTGGAATTGGCTACTCGATACTGGAGGCGGACTCGGCCTTCGACCCGTCCAAGGGTTATCGTCTGTCGGTTGAACTGACCGGCGCTCATCGAGCCCTTCTATCCGATGCAGACATCGCGCACGTCCTGGGTGTCGCCAAAGGTTTATATACTCTTTGGGATAATCATCGATTCCTTGCTCGGGCCCGGGTGGGCGGTGTCGCTACGAATCAGTTCGATGATGTTCCTCCATCGCTGCGTTTTTTCGCCGGTGGCGATCAGAGTGTTCGCGGCTACGGTTACGAAACCCTGACGCCTGAGGATGAGGAAGGAAATGGTGTTGGTGGCCGTTACCTCCTGGCAGGAAGCCTTGAGTATCAGTATCAGTTTGCTGACAACTGGCGGGCAGCTCTCTTTGTCGACGAGGGGAACGCCATAGACGATCTATCTGATGCGCTGGCGACGGGCGCGGGTATTGGTATTCGTTGGATCAGTCCGGTCGGACCGATTCGGCTGGACGTTGCCAAAGGACTTGACCCGGAATTTGGCGGCGAGTGGCGAGTCCACTTTTCTATGGGGCCTGAGCTATGACGCAGCCTGAGCAGGATAAAGCGACGGAACAATCCCCGCCTCCGCGCCAACCTCGTCGGGTGAGGTTCTGGCTGTTTACTCTATTTGCCGTCGTGATTCTGGTGCCTCTTGTCCTGCTATTGGGTGTTTTACTGGCCTTGCGTTCAGAGACGGGAACGGCCTGGGTGATCGAGCAGGTTCCCGGTCTTCACGTCGAAAACGGGCGCGGAAGTCTTTTGGGTAGATGGTACGCCAACAGTTTGAGCTGGCGAGGCTTCGGTGTTGGTGTTCATTTGCGTAGCCCGCTTGTGGACTGGTCGCCATCCTGTCTTGCTGAACTGCAGTTTTGTCTGGAAACACTGGAGGCGGAATCTGTAACGATTGAGACGCAGCAAACAGCGACCGAGGAGAAGACATCGTCTCCCGTGACACTTCCCGAGCTGCAATTGCCCATTGGACTGGCCATTCGGTCTGTCGATGTTGGTAAGACCACGCTCAATCAAACCCTGTTGTGGAATCGATTAACGATAAGTGCCGAAAGTTCCGGATCGGACTGGACGCTCGCAAACCTCAGCGTGAGGAGAGATTCACTGGCACTCACCGCATCGGGATGGTTTCAGACGCGACGTGACTGGCCACTGGATTTGAACGTCCAACTGGACCTGCCGCCACAGCAGGAGCGCCCCTGGGCTGTCGATCTCGATCTCAGTGGCAGTGTCAGGGACATGTTGCTGCGTGGACAGAGTTCTGGATACCTGGCGGCCGACTTGTCCGGACGACTTGAACCATTGGACGAGGCTTTGCCGGCCCAGCTTCAAATTGACATTCCAGAGTTCCTCGCCAGTGAGGCGCTGCCACCAACGCTTACGTTAACGGGCACCGACGTGGTGATCAAAGGAAGCCTTGCAGAGGGTTTTAAAACAAACCTTACGGCGCAACTGCCCGGGCGGGAAGGGCTCATTGACCTTGGGCTGGATGGTGTTGTGACGACGTCGGGCGTTGAAGGCATTGACCTTCGTTTGATTGGCAAGGGAACAGGTGACGCCAGCGCGGGCAGGGTCTCTGTCACTGGCGAATTGTCCTGGGAAGAGGCGCTGTCACTTGATGCGCAACTGGTACTGGATGCGTTTCCCTGGCACCACCTGATCCCGGACGTGGAGCCGCCGCCTGTGACGCTGGATCGGTTTACAGCCGATCTGCTTTACGAAGATGGTACTTACAGTGCGACGTTTGATGCTGCCGTTAACGGGCCCATGGGTCCGGCTGAGCTTGCGTCGATGATCGAAGGGGACCTTGAACAGTTGAAGCTCCGCGAGCTCAAAGTCAAGTCTGGCGCTGGGTTTATGGGTGGCAATGCGTCATTGAACTTTGCTAACGAAGTTCGTTGGCAGGCTGATCTGAACCTGAGTCAATTCAATCCAGGCTATTGGATACCGCAACTGCAGGCCAGTCTGGACGGCACGGTGACCAGCCAGGGTCGGCTGCCCCAGGATGCCGCACCAGACATTTCCGCACAGTGGGATCTTGAGGGGCAGTGGCGTAGTAGCCCGGCAGAATTGCAGGGATCGGTGCGTCAGCAGGATGCGCAGATTACGCTGAGAAATCTGTCCGTTTTGATTGGCGAGAACCGTGTTTCTGGCTCAGGCGCTTGGGGCCCTCAGCTGGACGGCCAATTCGCCATTGATCTTCAGCAGCCCTCCGTCCTGATGCCGGGGCTGAGTGGAGCCCTGCAGGGCGAGCTATCGGTGTCTGGTACCCGGCAAAGGCCGCAAGGCTCTGTCAATCTATCCGGTGAGGCTTTGGGCTGGCAGGATCAGGTAAGTGTGCAACGGCTGAAGGTCGCAGGGACCCTGAAGGAAGATGGCAAAGTAGACGCAGAGCTCGCGGCGGAAACATTGAAAAGCGCCGGAGAGGTGCTCGAAAGTCTGGATCTCAAGTTGTCAGGTTCCCAGGACCGTCACCGTCTGACCGTGAATGCCCAACATAAGGAAGCAACCGTGGAACTCGCGTTCGCAGGCGCTGCCAGCGAGGCGTGGACTGCGTGGGAAGGCCAGCTCAGCAGAGGTGCGATAGATGTGGTTAGCCAGAAACAATCCTGGCGGCTGTCAGAGCCCGCTGACCTGAATTATTCCGAATCCGGCGCTCTTACCTTCGGCGACCATTGCTGGCGCTGGGATCAGGCCTCGGTGTGCGCCGGAGATCAGACGCTGCTTCCGAATCAGCGTCTGGACTACAAGATTCGAAATTTCCCGACCGCGGCGCTGTCTCCGCTGATGCCCGAGCCGCTACGCTGGGACACTACTTTGAATGCAGACATTCAATTGGATGTTCTCCCACAAGGTCCGAAAGGCGCGATACAGGTCGACGCCGGTTCGGGAAAGTTCTCAGTGCTCAACGGCGAGGACTGGGAAGATTTCAATTACGACACACTGACCGCCGGGGCCACTTTCCAGCCTGAGGAGGCGACCATTTCGGCAAACGTCAGTGGTCCACGTCTTGGCGATCTGAATGCCGAATTATCCATTGATCCCACCACTAAGAAGCGTGAGGTGGAGGGCAATTTCTCGGTCGACGGATTGGACGTTGCTATCGCAGCAGTCTTTGCCAAGCTTGAAAAAGTGCAGGGCAAACTCAACGGCAGCGGACGGATAACCGGGCCCTTGATGAAACCTCAGGTAATCGGCGAGCTGGCGCTGACGGATGGCCTGGTGTCAGATCCGTCATTGCCTTTACCGCTTGAAGATGTGGTTTTGAACGTGGATTTGCAGGGATACGCGGCGGAACTTGATGCCAAATGGACCAGCAATGCCCGCAGTAAAGGCCAACTGGATGGCACGATTGACTGGGAGTCCGATCCGGCGATTGACCTGACTCTGACCGGTGAGAGATTGCCCTTTAATTACGATCCCTACGCGCAGGTTGAGCTGGCTCCCGATCTCAACATCGTGTTTCGGAAAGGCGATTTGAAAGTGAGTGGGGAGATCGCCGTACCCCGTGGCGACATAGAGGTGACTGCTTTGCCGGAACAGGCGGTTTCGGTGTCGGAAGATGAGGTGCTGGTCGATGTGGAACCCGAGCAACCAGCGCTGCGCTCCGTCAATATGGACGTGAAAGTGGTCGTGGGTGAAGATGAGGTGAATTTCAATGGATTTGGTGTGACCGGTGACCTCGAGGGCACAATCAGAATTGGCGACAATCTGGACACTCGTGGTGCATTGCAATTAGTGAACGGCACCTACAAGAAATACGGTCAGGACCTTGAGCTGAGGCGGGCCAGATTGGTCTTCACCGGCCCTCTTAGTGAGCCCTACCTTGACGTTGAAGCCATTCGCACGGTCGATACGGTTGTAGCCGGT
The DNA here is from genome assembly GCA_964632565.1 of uncultured Marinobacter sp. Taxonomy (GTDB): domain Bacteria; phylum Pseudomonadota; class Gammaproteobacteria; order Pseudomonadales; family Oleiphilaceae; genus Marinobacter. The sequence continues at coordinate 44,766 of CAZWEP010000003.1, forward strand.
ATTCGATTGACCGGGCCGGTGAGCGAACCCAATACCGAAGTATTTTCAGAGCCGGAAATGCCCCAGACAGATGCGTTGTCTTACCTGATTCTGGGGCGTCCGCCACAGAGTCAGGGTGATGAGAATGCCATGCGGAACGCGGCGATCTCGCTGGGGTTAAAGCAGGCCAGCAAGGTAACCAAGGGGCTCGGTGAGGAACTGGGCATTCGCGACCTGTCGCTGCAGGCAGAGGGTTCGGGCAATGAGGCTTCTGTCGTGGCCAGTGGTTATCTGACCGAGGATCTCAGTCTGCGTTACGGCGTAGGGCTGTTTGAGCCGATCACGACCGTAGCACTTCGATACGATCTGGGGCGCTACTTCTATCTGGAGGCCGCCAGTGGTCTGGCGGCCTCACTGGACCTCTTCTATACCAGGGATTTCTGAACCCCGGGGCTATTCGAGTTCGAAGGTCGCGTTGACCGACACTTCCACTTCCCGCGGGCCAACGCTGTCGACTGCCCCAGAGGAAGCCCGCATTTCTGCCATCATGGGCCTGGGCTGATGATGGTCACCAACTGAAATTGAAACGACGTCACCACAGCGCTGATCCAGTTGCCTGGCCACAAACTCGCAGCGTGCCTTGGCGTCTTCTATCGCGCCGGCCAGTGCCTGACGGCGAAACTCGGATTCCCTGGAGTGAAAAAACTGGTCCGGTCCCAGTCGATATTCCAGGCCAAGGGCCTGAATCTGCTCAATCACCGAATTCAGGAGCGACAGATCGTTCATACTGAAGCTGATGGTTTGTCTGGCGACTGACCGGGACACCGGTTTTTGCTCACGATCCGGAGAGGGAAGTGAGCGGGTGTACTGAGACAGCGATGCGTCACTGTAATCGTTCAGCGACTGCCTGAAAGGTTCGATTCGCTCACGCCACTGCTCCAAAGTTTTATTGACCTTCTGAACGGCCGCTCTCGGGGTTGCCTCTTCGGCGGAAGCGGTCAGCTGCATGCGAACGCTGTCCGGTGCATAACTCACAGATGCACTTCCAGATAGGCTGACCTCTCCGGCAAAAGAGGTCATTGGAAGTAGTGCCAGAAGACCCACGCAAAGAGTCTTTGTTGAAAGTCTGAACATAATGTTGGGTTCCTAGTTGTCGGCGTTCTGATTTTCGAGGCGCTCAAGTTTTCTTTTTTCGGCGGCTTCCACAAGGTGACCAAAGATGCGCCGGTGCCCCCCATGGTATAGCAGATATTCCGGATGCCACTGAACTCCCATCAACCACTGTCCGGTAGTGTTTTCAATTGCCTGTACAAACAAGTCATTATCCACGGCAACGACACGCAGATTCTTCCCCAGCCGCTTGATGGCCTGACTGTGGATCCGATTCGCCCCGATAAGCGGGCCGTGCATCAGATTGCGCACCCGGCTGTCGTTGACCAGCCTGACCCTCTGCAACGGCAGCAGGAGAGGGCGGTGACGAGTGTGACGGCGCAGCGGTGTCACGTTTTGGCACAGTGAGCCGCCACGGAAAATATTAATGAACTGGGCGCCGCGACAAATACCGAGAACGGGAAGTCCAAGTTCTTCTGCCCTGGAGAGCAGTTTGAAGTCCGTGTCGTCTCGTTTTGGATCGTAGCGGGCAGTCACCTGAGGCTGCTGCCCGTAATGCTCGGGATGAACATGGGTGCCTCCGGACAATACAAGGCCATCCAGCAGAGAAACATCGACCTTGGCACCGGGCCGGATGTAGTGGGTCCGGGCACCGTGTAACCTCAGAGCGAAATAGATCAGTCGTTGCGCGAACGAGCGCCGGGCAGGACCACTGATACCAATGGTCAGTCCAGGATGTTCTATTTCAGGAGTCTCCGCTTCAGACATAGTTTCGCTGATGTAACCAGGCTTCAACTGTTTCAAGCCAGCTGTGTGTGAGGTTGTGCAGACTGATTTTCCGGCTGTTCCGGAATTCATTCACCAGATCGACAAGGTCCTCTGCATTTGCCGCCAGTTGCTCGAGAACCACCCAATCATTCCATACCGAGGAGAAGTGCCAGTGAGGGTTGTCTATGTCGCAGTCTGGAAGACGATAGTGCAGGGTTGGGCGACTTTTGATCCGTTCATCGTAGACATGTCGGCTCAACAGACTGCTGTCAATGTGCGCAAACAGCGGGAGCAGATCAAGTGCCTTGTTTCGCGTCGGATTGTGATGCAGGTAGTCCTCCATCAATTGCGTGATATCCGGCGAATAATCCGGGGAAATGATGAGGTCGATATAGGCACTGCTCCAGGGTTCGATGTAGGTCGTCAGCTTGCGACTGAAATCGATCTGGTGCTTCTCTTTCAACCACTCATAAAGCGCGGCGAAGCCCCTCAGATATCGAAGTATCGTGGAGGCAGCGAGGTCTGGCAGCTCCGGGTTGAGTTGAAGACCGAACGCGTAATAGATGGCTTCCTGGCTTCCCAGCGCACCGGCTTCGCGGAGCTGATCGCACAATCGCTCTACCGTTTCCAGTTTGCTGAACGGAAGTGGCGGGCTGACAATCTCGAGCGGAACGATTTTTTCCGCAGCCGCGTCAATCACGCTCATGGCGTGTCCGCCCAACTCCCTGACCGTTTCAGGCAAACGTGAGTCCTGAAGATCGAGATCTTTGATTGGATCGGAATCCAATTCGATGGTGAAGGCTCCGAGATCTGTCGTCACCTCGGACACATAGCGCGAAACTGGCGCACTGCTTCCCTTCAATAGCTTTGCACAAAGCTCCACCAATTCATCGTAACCAAGGCCAGAGAGCTCTACTTCAACGCCTACCTGGCGCTCTTTGCCTTCCTGGGTGTTCATGATGTCGGGCATTCGGCATCGTTCACTCATTCTTGCGCCTCTTCAGGGGATTGTACCTGACCATAACACACCAGGACGTGGTGAAGGCGCGGGCGAACAGGGATATCCGCTTTGAAACTAAAAAATTCACACATCGGCTTTACACTGGATGAAACACTGTATATAGTCATTTTACTGTATATAAAAACAGTCACACTCGGGGCAACCAAATGAAGCTGACCGCTAGGCAAACACAGGTTTTGGACATCATTCGCCGATACGTTGATGAAACGGGATATCCCCCCACTCGCGCGGAAATCGCTGCAGAGCTCGGGTTCCGTTCAGCCAACGCGGCTGAAGAGCATCTCAGGGCCCTGGCCCGCAAAGGTGCGATTGAAATGGTGCCGGGAGCCAGTCGCGGTATTCGGTTGCCGGAGGCAGAAGAGGATCTGGGTTTGCCGGTGATTGGTCAGGTGGCCGCGGGTAGCCCGATCCTTGCGCAAGAACACATTGAAGATCATTGCACCGTCAGCCCGGAGTTCTTTTCGCCGTCGGCCGATTATCTGCTGAGGGTACGCGGCATGAGTATGAAAGACATCGGCATTCTGGATGGTGACCTGTTGGCGGTTCATCGCACGCAAGATGTCCATAACGGACAAGTCGTGGTCGCTCGGGTCGGCGAGGATGAAGTCACCGTGAAACGGTTTCGCAAAGAAGGTTCGAAAGTATTCCTCATCGCAGAAAATGAGGAATTTGCTCCGATCGAAGTGGATTTGGCCGAACAAGAGCTCTTCATCGAAGGGTTGGGTGTCGGAGTCATTCGCAGATCGGACCTTCATTGAGCTTTGGGCGACGCCCTTGCTCCGTGATGGACTTTAAATTCAGGCAGTTTGATGGCACGTGAGGCGCTCTATGGAACAGCTTAGCTTTAATCAGAATTTGGCTTACGTACAGGCTGGCTTCCCGGATGTCCAATCCGGACAAGGAGGTTCGGCTGTGCGGCGTTCCATGGCCCATGCACCTGCTCAGCGCGCATCCAAGGCTTCGAAAGGGTCAAATGCGGCGGTTGAAGGAAATGTCACGGAAATTATCCTTCCAGAAGGTCAGATAGAGAACTTTCAGCTTTTGCTGCCGATGCTCACCCAGTTGAATCAGGAAAAGCGTTGGTTGGCGTGGATTGATCCGCCTCAGAGCCTGGTCAGTAAGTGGCAGAAAATGCGGGGCATCGTTGCAGGGGAGTTGCTGGTGTTAAGGTCCACGGCTGAGTACCCGGCAGGGGAGCTCGCCGAGCGTGCCCTGAGCGCAGGTACTTGCCATGCAGTGGTAATGTGGACGCGTAAACTCAGCCGCAGCTCGCTAAGTGCCCTTGAACAAGCGTCAGCCAAAGGTAACAGCCACGGCGTGGTTTTGCGCCAGCGCTAGAAACTAGTGAATGGTGTATGAGGGCTGGGCGTCGGCAATGTCCAGCTCGTCCTCTTCCAGATCAATGTCGTGGGTCACATTGCCGGCAGCTTCAATGCCCGCTGCGATCATTGCTTTCGCGACGGCCATATCCCGATCTTCCATCATTTCACGTGCTTCAGATGAAAAAGAGATTTTGACCAACGGAGCGCTTTCGTCGTCAACACGGCGCAATGCAAAATCGCCATTGCTTAGCTGTACTATTTCGTAAAACGAAGGTGACATGTTTATAGCCTTTCTGTTCAATTCTTGAAGAGCGTCTGGAAAGCTACCACTCGCTGTGACGGTCCTCGAGAACGTCCATAAATTGTTTCATTTCCTGCAGCGCTGAAATCAGTGCACCTGGCGTTCGATCCGGTCCTGTGTCAGCGGCTACCGCAATGATGTTGTCTTCACTGACGGTTTTCTTCGGAGCAGCGGGGCGGCTCAGATATCCCTCCAACTGGCCGATGTAAGACCACCAGTTTCCGGATTTCGCCTCCAGCTCCATGAGTTCGCAGACCTCTGGCGTGTCAGGACTCAGAGCCGATGCAAGAGCATCAATCGACTGCGGTTCCGAGAGTTTGTCCTGATAGAATCGGGCAATCATAACCAGAAGCAGTTGGCGCGATCTCAGTGCAAGCTCTGCGGCGCCTTGCCAAAGCGCTTCCTGAACGGGTGTCGATTCCGTATGCCTGCTCTGGTCCAGCAATGTTTTCGCTAGGAAAATTTTCCGGGAAATCAGTGAATGCCACTGCGATGCCATCGTCTACCTGCTGCAACGGGTTTTGACGCACTCTGCGCGCCATATAAGCCAAAGCCCTACTGTATCATTTTTCGCTTCAAATTTCTTCACTTTGATCACCGCGCCAGCGGTCACAATAAAAAACAAACAGTCACTTGAAACGGGCGTTTGAATTTGGCAAAAAGGCAGGTGGAATATACCGCAACAGCAGAAACCGGCCAGCCGGGGTTCGTTGATTGCCGAGATTTGGTTCAGTGGAGGTAACAGGGAATGCGTAATCAGTGGATCGCCGGATTTACAGCATTGTTCGTCGGCATGTTTGGCACCGTTCACGCGAAAGTATCGGAGACCGAAGCCCAGCGTCTCGACAATGAGCTGACACCGGTCGGCGCCGTAAGAAGTGGTAACCCGTCTGGAACCATTCCAGCCTGGGATGGGGGGCTGGCATCGGCGCCGGACAATTGGAAGCCGGGTCAGGTCGAGATCAATCCGTTCCCGCAAGATGAACCGCTTTTCGTCATTCATCAGGGAAATGTGGATCTCTACCGTGACAAGCTGACAGATGGCCACGTTCGAATGATCGAACAGTATGGTCCCGATTTCGTCATGCCGATCTATCAGACCAGGCGATCAGCAGCGTTCCCCGAGGACGTGTACGAGAAATCTCGTCAGAATGCGCGCACTGCAGAGTTGCTCAGCAACGGTAATGGTGTCCGCGATACGATCATGACGAGCCCGTTCCCGATCCCAAAAGACGGCCTCGAAGTGATCTGGAACCATGTACTCCGCTATCGGGGAGACGAAGTGTCGTTCCGTAGCGCTTCGGCCACGCCGCAGACGAGTGGGTCCTACAATGAGGTGGTGAATCAATACGACTATTTCATCGCCTACAGTCGTCGAGGCGCAAATCTCGCCGACATCGACAATAAGATTTTTTACCTGAAAACGGACACCATCGCGCCTTCCAGTCTGGCGGGAACCATCACACTGGTGCACGAAACCCTGGATCAGATCCGCTCTCCGCGTCTTGCCTGGCGTTACGACGCCGGTTCCAGACGGCTGCGTCGTTCGCCGAATCTTGCTTACGAAACGGACCTGCCAAACTCGTCTTCACTGCGCTCAGTAGACCAGAAAGACATGTACAACGGCGCGCCGAACCAATACGACTGGACGCTAAAGGGCAAGCGTGAAATTTACGTTCCCTACAATGCCTACAAGCTCCACGACAGTGAGGTTCGTCCGGACGACGTTATTCGCCCGCAGCACATCAATCAGTCTCTTGCCCGTTACGAGCTGCATCGGGTCTGGGTTGTTGAAGCAACCTTACGGACTGGAATCAGTCACATATACGCTCGCAGGGTGTTCTATGTCGATGAAGACAGCTGGCAAGTGCTTGCAACGGAAGAGTACGACAAGTCTGGCGAACTCTGGCGCGTTTCCGAGGCTCATAACATCAGTTTTTACAGTGAGCCGGTTTTCTGGACTACCATGGAAATGACTTACGATCTGAATGCCGAACGCTACTACATTGATGGTCTCGACAATGGATACCCGGCCTATGATTTCAATCCGGGTTTCAGAAGCAATGAGTTCTCTGCATCCGCAGCTCGAAGGGATGCCCGTCGCTGATTTTCACTGACGATACAAATTAAGTGCGCAGGGCTGGCCCCTTGACTATTCTGGTGGCTGGCCTGTTTCACTTCTGTCAGGCTGTTGGTTTGAAATGGAGATGCATCACCATGTCTGAGGAAATGCTGGCAGCGCTCGATACCCTTCTGGACCATCTCAGAACTGCGTTGAAAGAAAAGAACTGGGATGAGCTCTCCCGGTTGAACCAGTTAGTGAAACCGACCGTGGATCCGATGATGAGGGCCGTTGAGGCAGGCGAGTTGGACGCGGCGCCTCTCAGACACAGGTTGTCAGAGTTACAAACCTTTTGTGATCGTGCCAATATTTCGGCGAAAGAGGCCAAGGCGGAGGCCAAGGCCGCTCTTGCCGGGGTTGATCAAAATCGCAAGGCCGCCAGGGCCTATCAGAACGTATCCTCCAATCCGCAAAAATAGCGTCATAAAATTGACTCCCGGCCCCATTCAGTCTTAAATACCGCAGAAATATCCCCGCAAGAGATTCGACTGAATGTCTAAAAATAACAAAGTGCTGGTGTTCTGCGAGGACGAATCCAGAAGGCGTGATACCACCACCATACTTGAGTTTATCGGTGAAGAACACGTTGTCGCCGGTGACGAAGCCGTCGCCCACCTCAAGGACTCTGAAGCACTCGAAGAAGCCTCTGTCGCCATTCTCGATGGTGAGGATGATTCAGTTGGGGATCGCATTGCCTCAATTTGCGACGCGACCCGTGGATTGCCGATTCTGATGCTGGGCGATCCGGATTTATCGGGGTTGCCGGAAGAACAATCTGGCCGCGTGATTTCCCGCCTGGAATGGCCGCTGAGCTACAACAAGTTCGTTGACTCTCTCTATCGGGCGCAGATTTTCCGTGACCAGTTCGCACGTCATCAGGAGCGCGGCCAGCAACGTGGGTTGCAGTTATTTCGTAGCCTTGTCGGCACCAGCCGCAACGTGCAGTCAGTTCGACAGCTGATGGAGCAGGTGGCTGATAAAGATGTCAGTGTTCTGATCACTGGAGAGTCCGGCACGGGCAAGGAAGTGGTCGCCCGTAATCTTCACTATCATTCTACCCGACGCGACAAGCCTTTTGTTCCTGTTAACTGCGGAGCCATTCCGGCAGAACTCCTCGAAAGCGAGCTTTTTGGCCACGAAAAAGGCGCTTTCACCGGTGCCATCACGGCGCGCGTTGGACGGTTTGAGATGGCGGAGGGCGGCACTCTGTTCCTGGATGAGATCGGCGATATGCCGCTCAATATGCAGGTGAAGATTCTTCGTGTTTTGCAGGAGCGGACCTTCGAAAAGGTAGGCAGCAACCGGACCCAGTCTGCGGACGTGAGAGTGATTGCAGCAACGCACAAGCACCTCGAGGACATGATCGAAAGCGGCGACTTCCGCGAGGATCTCTACTACCGATTGAATGTGTTTCCTATCGAAATGCCAGCACTGCGCGAGCGGGTGGAAGATATTCCATTGCTCATTAACGAACTGATTTCCCGCATGGAAAAAGAAAAGCGTGGCTCTTTGAGGCTGAACTCTGCAGCGATCATGAGCCTTTGCCATCATGACTGGCCGGGAAATGTTCGAGAACTGGCAAACCTCGTAGAGCGTTTGGCCATCATGCATCCCTATGGCGTGATTGGAGTTCAGGAACTGCCCAAAAAGTTCCGATACGTCGATGACTATGACGAGAACCGGCCCGTTGAAGATTCCGGTATGCCCGTGGGGATACCAGGGCTGGTCGGTCTGGATGCGCCGGCGTTGCTTCCGGTGAACGGCATCGATCTAAAAGACTATTTGTCCAATCTTGAGAAACAGCTGATCCAGCAAGCTCTGGATGAATCTGGTGGTGTGGTTGCCCGTGCAGCTGAAAAGCTGCGTATCCGGCGTACGACGCTGGTGGAGAAGGTCCGAAAATACGGCCTTAGGGAAGAGGAGTCTGAAGAGTCCTGAAGCGGATGACTCGGGCATGATGGAGGCGTCAAAGGTTTGTTATCTTTGGCGCCTTCGTTCTATCTACACGACGGAAACCCGTCATGCTTTGCGCGCTTAAATTTCCTACCCATTGATAAATATAGAAAAAAATAAACTGGCACAGTACTCGCTTTTGACTGCTGAAAACCGGAAATGATCCATCCGATTGGTCCGTGTCCCGACAAGGGGCCGGTCAGAGGGCGAGTATATGAGTCAGTTACAGTATTTGGTTAAGTCCGAGTCCGATGAGGCCCGGGCCAATGCGGCGGCCGACGTCAACGACAAAGTGACGGCGCTGTTCCCGGACCAGGACGATGAGGCGGTTGGTACAGCACTGGACCTGTTTAACCAGATGTCCCGCCAGATCACTGACTCCTATCGCACACTCGAATCCAGGGTGAATCAATTATCCGGCGAACTGACGGCCGAGTCCGAGCAGCGACAGGCAGAACTGGAGCAGAAGGAGCAGTTGGCTGATCGTCTCTCCACACTGCTGCACGCGCTGCCTGCCGGTGTCGTGGTGCTCGACAGTCTTGGCGTAGTGACCCAGACCAATCCCGCGGCGATTTCACTGCTTGGCGAACCTTTGGACGGAGAACGATGGGTTGACGTGATCCGTCGGTGCTTTGCCCCTCGCCGCGATGATGGCCATGAGGTATCCCTGAAAGACGGACGCCGGGTCAGTATCGAAATCCGAACCATGGAAAATCAACCCGGTCAGTTGATTCTGCTTACGGACCTGACCGAAACCCGACAGCTTCAGAGCCAGCTTGCCCACGCTCAGCGCTTGTCGGCTATGGGGAAGATGGTCGCGTCTCTGGCACATCAGATTCGCACGCCACTGTCAGCCGCCATTCTTTACGGTGGCCACCTCAGTCAAAAAGATCTGGACGATGAGATGCGCCAACGGTGCACATCACGGCTGATGTCCCGGTTGACGCATCTCGAGCAGCAGGTCAGAGATATGCTCATCTTTGCCCGCGGTGAGACACGGCTGGCAGAGGAGCTTTCGACAGAGAGTCTGTCTCAGGCACTCAAAGCAGCGGTTGAAGGACTGCGCCAGCCTGCGGGCGTTTTGGTAGATCTTGTCAACAAGGGCGGCGACCATCCATTGCTCTGTAATCGCGATGCTCTGGTCGGTGCCTGTACCAATCTGGTGAACAACAGCATTGAGGCCGGCGCAAAGAAAATCTCGGTGACGCTGGCGGAGCAGGATTCCGAATGGGTGATTCAGGTCGCTGACGACGGTCCCGGATTTTCTGCGGAGCAGACGGCTCAAATGCTCGAAGCATTCTACACCACCAAATCTCATGGTACCGGGCTGGGCCTTGCCGTTGTGCAGGCCGTTGTAAAAGCGCATCAGGGCCGTTTTGATATTCAATCTCCTGGCGATAGTGGTGCAACAGCCACTATTACGCTGCCATTGCTGCGAGCATCTGCCTCGCCGCGAATGCAGACCAAGAATAAGAAGTGATCGGAGGCAAACATGGCTAAGGCTCAAATTCTGATCGTCGAGGATGATCACGATCTGCGGGAAGCGCTGGTAACAACCCTTGAGCTTGCTCGATTTCGGGTGCGTGAAGCTGAAAATGCTGAGCAGGCGCTTGCCTGCCTGGCGGATTCTCCTGTCGACATGGTTGTCAGCGACGTGAATATGCCCGGCATGTCAGGGCACGAGTTGTTGCAGGAGGTTCAGAGCCTTTACCCCGGTCTTCCGATGATGCTGATTACCGCATACGGACAGATCAGCCATGCCGTGTCTGCCATGCAGGCCGGGGCCATCGATTATCTGGTGAAACCTTTCGAGTCTTCGGTACTGGTGGATGCCGTCACTCGTATCGTCGGTGGCAGCCGTCAAAAGGGCAGTGATCAACCGGTTGCTGAAGATCCGATCAGCAAACGCATGTTCCAGTTGGCTGCCAAAGTCGCCGCCAGTGATTCTACAGTCATGATTTCTGGTGAGAGCGGCACAGGTAAGGAAGTTCTTGCCCGCTACATCCATCAGCAGTCGCCACGATCCGATCAGCCTTTCGTTGCCATCAATTGCGCGGCTATTCCAGAGAACATGCTGGAAGCGATTCTGTTCGGCCACGAAAAAGGCGCCTTTACCGGCGCTGTGGCATCGTCTCCGGGTAAATTCGAGCAAGCCAACGGTGGCACGATTCTGTTGGACGAAATTTCGGAAATGGACCTCGGATTGCAGTCCAAGCTTTTGCGGGTGCTGCAAGAGCGTGAGGTTGAGCGGGTAGGTGGTCGTAAAACCATTTCACTCGATGTTCGTGTGATTGCCACCACGAACCGGGATCTGGGCCATTATGTGAGGGAAGGCCAGTTCCGCGAAGATCTTTACTACCGCCTGACAGTATTCCCAATGCACTGGCAGCCCCTGCGTGAACGTCCCCTGGACATTCTGCCGCTTGCCAATGCGTTGCTGAAAGTGCACTGCCGTAAGATGAAACTGACCGGCATTGGATTCTCGGATGATGCGCGGCGTGCGCTGACCGGTCATCACTGGCCCGGCAATGTACGAGAGCTGGACAACGCCATTCAGCGGGCTCTCGTTCTTCATCAGGGCAATGTCATTCAGTCCGGTGATCTGTGCCTCGATCTAGGCATTACGGGACGGATGGAGCGTTCGCCGTCGTCGCCGATTGCACAGGCCGGTCCAGTGCCTGTGAATGATCTTGACCAGCCTGATGCGTATTCGTTTCCAGCGGAGCAATCCGCTGGCACGGTGCTGCCTGAGACGGCAGTGACATCGCTGGGCGATGAGGTGCGCCAGCGGGAATTCAGAATCATCATTGATGCGTTGCGGAAAGAGCGTGGCCGTCGAAACCGTGCTGCAGAACAACTGGGCATCAGCCCCAGAACCCTTCGCTACAAGCTTGCCCAAATGCGCGATGCAGGCATCGATCTGGATGCGGAGCTTGCAACTGCGTGACGCCCTGATGCGTCTCCTTCGATTGGCACCTTCGGGTGCCTTTTTTGTTTGTCAAAAGATTGTCGTGGCCACCGAAACGATGTTTGTGAAATTTCCTAATTCATTGATAAGTATTAATAAAGTGCGGTTGGCCTGCAATTTGCTGAACGGGAGTTAATTGTTAACCGAATCGATGGGAGGCCCGCTTCAAGGGCACCCGGGAGAGAGAGTGATGGTTCAACGCGCCGACATTAACAGTGTGCTGTCAGAGATCCGCAACATGCGGTCCCAGATGATGGAGAATCAGCGGGTTCAGCAGGACAACGCCATCCGCGGGCAAATCGATCGCCCGAACGGAGTCCAGGAGACCACAGAAACTCCAAAGTTCAGCGACATGCTCAGTCAGGCCGTGGGCTCGGTTAACGAGATGCAGCAAACCTCCAGCGACCTGAAAACAGCCTACGAAATGGGCGACCCGAATGTGGATATCACTCGGGTCATGATCGCGTCCGAGAAAGCATCCATAGGCTTCGAGGCTCTGACCCAGGTGCGAAACCGGGTTGTGCAGGCCTACGAAGACATCAAGAACATGCCGATTTAATAGCGGAGCAGAAAGATGGCCAGCGTACCTGCCGAAACAACCAACGCGAATATGCCCGCTTCCCAAGGCAATGAAGGATTAGAGGGCCGGAACGATCTCCTGTTCGGCTTTAATCGTTTGAACCTGCTCAGACAGATCGGTCTGATGGTGGGTCTGGCAGCCAGTGTGGCGCTGGGTGTCTCCGTTGTGTTGTGGGCGCAGGAGCCGAATTACCAGCCAGTGGTCGGTGACATGTCCGGCTACAACCCGCAGGACGTCACCAGCATTCTCAGCAGTAACAATATCGAATATCGCATGGATCCTCGTTCTGGCGCGCTGCTTGTGCCTGCCGATCAGGTATACGATGCACGCCTCAAGCTCGCAGCCGAGGGTGTCACAGACCAGCAGACCATGGGCTACGAGTTGCTGGATCAGGATCGGGGACTCGGTACTTCCCAGTTTATGGAGACCATCAGTTTCCGTCGCGGTCTTGAGGGCGAACTGGCACGGACCATCAGTAGCATGCGTACCGTCCGGTCTGCCCGCGTTCATCTTGCAATTCCAGAGCGCTCGGTGTTTGTCCGGGATTCGCGTGAGCCGACCGCATCAGTCTTTCTCGAGGTTTTCGCCGGCCGTCGTCTTGAAAATGAACAGATCCAGTCGATCATCAATCTGGTCGCCGGCAGCATTCCTGAAATGAACAAAAAGAGCGTGACCGTCGTTGATCAGAGCGGCAATCTGCTCACGGGTCAGGACGACGGTGGCGAAAGCCAGCAGATTGAAGATCAGTATGAATACACAACAAAGGTCGAGGAGCGTCTGACACGCCGTGTTGCTTCTCTGATCGGGCCAGTGGTGGGCGAAGGCCGCTTTCGGGCTGAGGTGACCGCAGATCTCGACTTCTCTTCCGTTGAGCAAGCAGAAGAGCTGTTTAATCCAGAGCAGCAGGCGGTGCGCAGCGAACGGTCAATGACCGAACAGCGCCGGGGTGGGATCGCGCAGGGTATTCCCGGTGCTCTTTCCAATCAGCCTCCTGCCGATCCGGCGGTCCCAGAGCAGGCCAATGCCGAGGGTGAGGAAGGAGCTGTCCAACAGCCGCCGATGAATGTGCGGGAAGAATCGACACGGAATTACGAAATGGACCGCACGGTCAGCTACGTTCGCCAGGAGCTTGGCCGAATCAACCGACTGAGCGTGGCCCTGGCGGTTGATGACATGAAAGTGGTCAATCCCGAGACCGGCGAAGTGACTTATGAGCCCTGGCCCGAAGAAGAGCTGCAGCGCCTGACTATGCTCGTTCGGGACGCGGTGGGTTATTCAGCGGCGCGGGGTGACAGTGTCACGGTGATGAACACTGCTTTTGCTGCGCAGGAACAGATTGAGTTTACTGAGCCAAGTTTCTGGGAACAGGCCTGGTTCTGGGACCTGATGAAGCAGGTGCTGGCAGGATTAGTGATTCTGGTGCTCATCGTGGGATTGCTTCGCCCCACACTCAAATCCCTATCAGGGGGTGGTCGCGCTGGCCGCGAAGCGTCCGGGGACGGCTATGATGGGCTCGACAGCATTGAGGGCGGCGATGCCCTCAGAGAAGCGATGAATACCAAGGATGATCTGCTTTTGCCCGGTGCTACGGACAGTTATGATAGACAATTGAACGCTCTGAAAGGTCTGGTCGCAGAAGATCCGGCCAGAGTATCGCAGGTGATGCGTCAATGGGTGAACGTTGATGACTGATGAAAAGAGCCCGAACGAGGCGCCACTGAAACCGCAGCGGAAAATCCCGCGGGTTGAGCAGGCTGCGATCCTGCTGATGTCGCTTGGCGAGGCAGACGCCGCTCAGATCCTGAAACACATGGGCCCGAAAGAAGTCCAGCGTGTTGGCGTTGCCATGGCCCAGATGAAAGACGTCAGTAAAGACGACGTGAACTTCGTGTTGAACGAATTTGTCGAGGCGGTTGGTGGCCAGACCGGTCTTGGTGTTGGTAACGACGAATACATCCGCGCCATGCTCACTCAGGCACTGGGCGACGATAAAGCCTCCAGCCTTATCGATCGAATCCTCATTGGTGGCAACACCACAGGGCTGGACACCTTGAAATGGATGGAGCCAAGAGCAGTAGGCGACATCATCCGGTATGAACACCCACAGATTCAGGCCATCGTAATCTCGTATCTGGACCCGGATCAGGCGGCTGAAATCCTCACCACTCTGGATGACAAAGTGCGGCTCGACGTCATGATGCGGGTTGCATCGCTCGAGAGCATTCAGCCGCAGGCGCTTCAGGAACTCAATGACATTCTCGAAAAGCAGTTCTCTGGTGGTTCGGCGGCGCAGACAAGTCGGATTGGCGGCGTGAAGCGGGCCGCAGACATTATGAACTTCATGGAGCGTAGTGCTGAAGGCACCCTCATGGATTCGATCAAAGATATGGATCCGGATCTCGCGTCTACCATTGAAGATTTGATGTTCGTGTTTGATAACCTCAAAGACATCGACGATCGCGGTATCCAGGCGTTGTTGCGTGAAGTGTCGTCTGAAGTTCTTGTGGTGGCGCTCAAGGGCGCCGACAATGAGGTGCAGGATAAAATCTTCAACAACATGTCGAAGCGTGCCGCAGAACTTCTGCAGGATGATCTGGAAGCGAAAGGACCGGTTAAGGTCAGTGAAGTTGAAGCAGCCCAGAAGGACATCATCACCATTGCGCGTCGCATGGCAGAAGCCGGTGAGATCACCCTCGGTGGTGCAGGCGAAGAAATGATGTAATGAAAGATTCCCGTCGCGATCTGGATCGAATCCCAAAGGAAAAATTGACAGCCTACGAGCGCTGGGAACTCCCTTTGCTCGACGCCGCTGGCAATGAGATCGCACAGGCGGAAGAGCGCAACGTCAAACCGTTGACGGCGGCGGACATTGAAGAAATCCGCCGGGCTGCAAAAGAAGATGGGCTCGAGGAAGGACGTAAGGAAGGCCACGATGCGGGCTATCAGGCCGGGTTGGAAAAAGGCCAGCAGGAAGGTTACGCCGCGGGGCTGGAGCAGGGCCGGGAGGTTGGCGAGAAACAGGCCCTGGAAGATACCCATAAACGGGTCGACGAAGGGCTCGGGCGTCTTGATGCACTGCTCAGTGAACTGCTGGTACCGATAGAGCGCCATGAAGATGAGCTGGAAACGGCACTGGTCAATCTCACAACGGCACTGTCCCGGGCCGTTCTCTACCGTGAACTCTCTTTGGATTCCTCCCAGATTTCAGCCGTCGTAAAACGGGCACTGGCGGCGCTCCCATCGACCACTGAAAACGTTCGCTTGCATATCCATCCAGACGACTACCAGTGGGTTGCCGAAGTGGCGGAGCGTTATGAAGCGAAAGCGTCGATTGTTGAAGATGCTGCCATCATGCGCGGAGGCTGTAAGGCCGAAACGCGTCACAGTCTGGTGGATTTCACCATCGAAAAGCGCTTTCAGAAAGCCGTGCAGGATATGCTCAGCCAGGAACTGGACGGAGACCCGGCGAGTAACAGCGAGGAACTGGACACGCTGATGGATGACCTCACGGAATTCCATCGGGACGTCCTCGACCCGGACAAACCAGAGGGTGACCCCGATGACGGCAAGGCTGGCTGAGCGCCTCTCCAAACTGACTTCCTCGGTATCCTCGGAGCCGGAACCTGAACTCTCAGGGCGCCTTACCCGAATGGTCGGCCTGACGCTGGAGTGCGTGGGCTGTCCCATGGTCGTGGGTGATCGCTGCATGATCATCGGGCAGGGCACCGGTAAGGTTGAAGCGGAGGTTGTTGGCTTCGAGGATGATCGCGTATATCTGATGCCGCTGACGGCCATCGAAGGTTTGCGCCCCGGTGCCCGGGTCGTCCCCATGTCAGTGGCCAGCCGCGTGCCTGTAGGCCCAGAGCTGCTGGGGCGGGTTGTTAATGGCAACGGGGAGCCTCTGGACGGTAAGGGGCCCTTACAGACCGAAAAGCGCGTTTCCCTGACAGGTAACATTATCAATCCCCTGGACCGTGCGCCGGTTCGGAGTTCCATGGATGTCGGCATCCGTGCCATTAACTCACTGATGACTGTAGGCCAGGGCCAACGGCTCGGTCTCTTTGCCGGCAGCGGCGTCGGCAAAAGTGTGTTGCTGGGCATGATGACCCGCTTTACCGATGCCGATATCACCGTGGTTGGCCTGATTGGCGAACGGGGTCGCGAAGTTAAAGAATTTATCGAGGACATACTGGGCGAAGAAGGTCTCGCCCGATCCGTTGTGGTTGCCTCACCGGCTGACGATTCACCTTTGATGCGTTTGCGCGCCGCAATGCTTACTACCCGGATTGCCGAGTATTACCGAGACCAGGGAAAGCGCGTTCTTCTATTGATGGATTCACTCACCCGCTATGCGCAAGCTCAGCGGGAAATTGCGTTGGCGGTTGGTGAACCTCCAGCAACCAAGGGCTATCCGCCCTCTGTTTTTGCCAAGTTGCCACAGTTGGTCGAAAGAACCGGTAATGGACGCCCAGGTGGTGGCTCCATCACAGCCTTTTACACCGTACTGACCGAAGGCGATGATCAGCAGGATCCGATAGCCGATGCCACCCGAGCCATTCTTGACGGCCACATCGTCCTGTCCCGTCGACTGGCGGAAGAGGGCCACTATCCGGCGATTGATGTTGAAGCGTCGATCAGCCGGGTAATGCCACAAGTCACTGAGCAGCAGCATTTTTCACGCGCTCAGCGATTCAAGCAGGTGTACTCCCGCTATCAGCAGGCGCGAGACCTGATCAGCGTCGGTGCATACGTAAAAGGCTCTGACCCGGAAACCGACTTCGCCATCGCTCACATTGGCAACATGCGGCAGTTCCTGCAGCAGGGTCTCGATGAGCAAGCGCCATTAAAGGACAGCATCGAACAGCTGTTAACTGTGGTGCCAGAACGCCGGTCTCCGGACCGTCCCCGAACACCACCAAACCAGCAACGCGGTGAGTCCGGCTGATGCTGCGCTCCCAACGACTGCAGGTAGTGCTCAAGCTTGAGGAGCAGAGGGAAAAGCAGGCTCTGGAGGTGATGGCTGAGGCCCAGCGCGCCTGTGAAAAGCAGCGTGAACAGATACAGAATCTGGAACGCTACCAGCAGGAATATCGGGACCAGATTCGTAGCTGTCAGCAGGGCGTTGTGCCGGTTTCCCGGCTGCAGGGATGGCAGGCATTTATCGCCCAGTTGGATGCCGTCATCGTTCAGCAGCAAAGAGTGCTGAACGAAGCAGAGGCCGAGTTCGAGCGCCGGCGCGAGCAGTGGCAGCAGGTCTGGGAGCGCCGCCGGGGCATGGAAAAATACATCGAAACCTGTCGCCGGCAAGAGCAACAGGAAGCGGACGCCCGCGAACAAAAATTGTCCGATGATGCCGCAAGCCGCATGTTTCAGCGGCGCCGTTGAACCCTGTACAACCCCGACACTTTTCCTTTCCAAATGCTCATTTTTGAGAGCATGCAATTTCGCGGCAGTGGACTATCCTTTACCTCATGAACATGTCCAATGTTCCCTGTTCTATGGTGCATGCATTCTACGGAGGCTATTGAATGCCGATTCAAACGCATCGCAGTGAGGATGGTCATACTCTGACTATAAAGATCGAAGGGCGGTTTGATTTCAGCACTCACCAGTCGTTCAGAAATGCCTATGAGCAAGAGGATCGGCGGGTAAAGCGTTTTGTGGTCGATCTTTCAGAAACCACGTATCTCGACAGCTCGGCGCTCGGCATGTTGCTGCTTCTTCGCGACTACGCCGGCGGTGATGGCGCCAGCATCCGGCTGGAGAACTGCAACAGCGATGTCCGCCGCATTCTGACGATTTCCAATTTTGAGCAGCTATTCGCCATACAATGAACGTCGCTGCCGAGACGCCTGAAGGGGCCGGCAATGGCAATCAGAAGCCGGATAAACCTTGCCTGCGCCTACTGATCGCCGATGACAGCGACAGCGATCGCCTGTTACTCAAAACGCTCCTTAAACGACTCGGCCACGAAGTTCGGGCCGCCGCCAACGGCAGTGAAGCTGTTGCTATATTCGGCGAATACAGACCGGATCTGGTTCTGCTGGATGTCATGATGCCGGTAATGGACGGCATGGAAGCGGCCCGGCGTATCAAAGCTCTGGCCGGTGAAGAGCTGATCCCTGTTATTTTCCTCACGTCTCTGTCGGATGCCGAAGCCCTGGCTCGGTGTCTGGATGCCGGAGGCGACGACTTTCTTACCAAGCCCTACAACAAGGTAATCATTCAAGCCAAAGTGCAGGCATTCAATCGCATGCGTCTGATGCACCAGACCCTGAGCCATCAGAGAGATCTCATCCGCGAGCGAAATCGACAGTTGCTGGAAGAGCAGCAGCAGGCCAAGCGGGTTTTCGATAATATTGCGCACACAGGCTGCCTGGACGCACCGAACATTCGTCACCACGTATCCCCGATGTCGATTTTTAACGGGGATATCCTCTTTGCCTGCCCCAGACCGGCAGGGGGTATGCATATTCTGATCGGTGATTTCACCGGCCACGGTCTTCCTGCGGCCATCGGCGCCTTACCCATTGCCGAAATATTTTATGGCATGACCAGTATGGGGTTCAGTGGCAGTGATGTGCTGCGTGAGATCAACGACAAGCTAGGACGTATTCTGCCGACTGGGATGTTTTGCTGTGCGGCGCTGATTCAGGCGGATTTTGACCTCAATCAACTCCGAATATGGAACGGAGGGCTGCCCGACGGCGTGTTATTCAGAAAGGGCGGAGATCGTGAAGCGCTGGTTTCACGTCACTTACCTCTTGGCGTGCTGAGCGCTGCTCGATTCGACCCTTCAATGGAGCTATTCCACACCGACGAGGGAGATCAGTTGTTGCTGATGACCGACGGGGTGCTGGAGGCGACGGACTGCGAAGGGAATTTTTTCGGGGAAGCTCGGCTGAATCAAATCCTCGATGCAGTGACGGACAGTGACTCTCCGATGGAACAGGTTTTGGAGAGTGTTCGTCAGTTCACCGGTGAGCAGTCGGAACGGGACGATCTTACGCTGGTCTCGTTACAGATGGTGGTGGGTTCTGACTTCCATGAAACGGTCAGCCGGCTGCCGCAGAGCGCGCTGAAAGGACCTGAGGATTGGCATTGTGTCTACGAGGTCCGGGACAGAACCCTTGGTGAGTTCAGTCCGCTGCCGCTCCTGCTCCATATTTGTATGGAGGTGCCAGGGCTCCGCCGAAAAAGCGCAGACATTTATACCTTGTTGTCGGAACTGTACAATAATGCGCTAGAGCATGGGGTACTGGACCTGTCATCAGATTTAAAAACATCGTCCGAGGGCTTCAGCTATTATTACTCGGAACGAGAGCGCCGGTTGGGCAGTGTGACCGGGCATTTTATTCGGTTCGAGCTGACACATACCCCAACGGCAGGCGGGGGCCAGCTCAGAATTGTTTGCGAAGATAGTGGAAATGGATTTGACCACAGCCAGACTCTCGACGAGAGCGTCTCTGGCGGACCATACAGCGGACGAGGGTTGATGTTGATGCAAAAGATCGGGCATTCACTGAGTTATTCCGAACAGGGCAGTCAGGCAACGCTTGTGTATGATTGGGAGTATTCAGAGGCCGTTTCCAACGATGGAACGCCACTTAACCACCCGGGGGTTGGTCATGAATGACAAGCCACACCTAGACGAGGAAGCCCTGGTTGAACTTCAGGAGGTCATGGAAGATGAGTTTGACGTCCTGATCAAAACCTATATCAAAGACTCCACGGATCGCATTGATCACCTGCGCCATGCCCTTGGCTCGGAAGATGCCGATTCCTTTGCCAAGACGGCCCACAGCTTCAAGGGAAGCTCCATCAACATTGGCGCGCCCAAACTTGGCGAGCTTTGCCTTCAGGCAGAAAAAGCCGGTAAGGATAACCGGCTAAACGATGCGTCCGCAGTTGTTGATGAGATCGAATCCGAGTTCCAACAGGTTGAACAAACCCTGATGCGCTTTCTCGACTGAGCACCGTGCCGTCTGGTTCTGGCATCGCTTTTGCTGAATACCCTGTAACCGATCAAAAATCGGAAAATCAGCGGACTTCATCAGCAAAAGCGGCAAGAGGTTGCCATGTCACAGATGGTTCTCCCACAAAATCTCTCAAAAAGCGGCACGCCGGATAGCAGTGCCGACCTGTCGTCGTCAAAACAGCGCCCGGATAAAGCCGGCGACAGCCGTTTTGATGAGGTGTCACAGGCCGAACGTCGGCGCATGGACGAATCGCGAGCGTCAAAATCAGAATCCCTGCAGGAAAGCAGGAACAAAGACGTCGACAGGTCCGACAATTCTTCCGCCAGTCAAGCTTCGGAAAAGAGTCCAGAAACGACGCAAGACAAAAGCACTGAGACAGCGTCTGCCTCTGGAGATTCGGGCACCAGCGACGAAGCGTCTGACAGCTCAAGCAGAATGGAAAATGGCGATGACGGCACACGAGCTGACGAGGTCAGGACCGATGGTTTCAAAACGGCGGTGACGACAGAAAAAGCCGACCCTCTGTTAACCGGGTCTGAGGGAACTGACCCGGACACCGCTGACGTGGCCATCACGTTTGCGGGGCTGCAATCCCTCGCCGCGCCAACACAGCAGGCTGCTGCGGGTATGGCCAAGGCTGCCTCGGTTGCAGCAGCGCCCGCTCAAGCAAACGCCCAGGGTAATCCGTTTTTCCAGGGGGCGCTTGCTGCGATGGCTGGCGTTAATGGTTCAGGCGGCAAAAACGGGCCGGCGAACGCTGCTCTTCCTGGTCAGAGCGCCTCTTCCACCAATCGTGCTCTGACAGACGGGATGATTGCAGGCATATCGGTGGATTCAGCAAAATCCGCGGACAGTCCACTGCTGCAGAATGCGGTTCGATTCCAGGGAACCCTGGATATGGTGAATCAGCAGGCAAACTCACTCAACACGCCCAAAATGGCGCCGGAAAGCGCCGTACTGAGAGGCTATGCCACTTCTATTGATGTGCCGGTCAGCCACTCGGATTGGGGAGACAAGATGGCGGGTAAGCTGACCTGGCTCACCGCGAGAAACATGTCAGTTGCAGAGATTCACCTCACCCCACCAGATATGGGGCCCATGGAGGTAAAGGTTCATGTGCAGCAGGATCAGGCCAACATAACCGTGCACTCCGCCAATCCCGTGGTTCGCGAACAGCTTGAACTCCACAGCCACAGGCTTCGCGATATGCTCAATGAACAGGGCTTCTCGCTGGAACAATTTGACGTGTCAGATTCAGGCGCAGACCAGAATCAGAATGGCGAGGCCGAACAGGGCAGCCCTTCTGAGGGCGCTGTTGCTGCCCAGGACTCTGATGATGGCAGTGTTCAAACCCAGTCCCTGGACCTGACCTGGAAAGGCGAAGTAGATATCTTCGCCTGAGCCACGCTACGAAAACTGCACTCTTCTTCCCGTCTTCCTTTGCCCATCCCCCTTCCCAACGCTAAACTGCTGTTCTAGCAGGGGGGATGAGGCATTCTGGCCCGTCCTTTGCTTCACATTACAATAAACCGATTGTTACGACGGAAATCTGGCAGACGCAACTTATGGCTGAAGACAACGCACCCGCGGAAGCGCCGGCAAAAAAGAGCAAGCTCAAGCTGATCATCTTATTGACGCTTGCGGTGATATTGGCAGTCGGTCTGTCTGTCATCGGCACGATGTGGTTTATGGGTGCAGAGATCCCGGGCTTGTCGGGAGACGATGAAAGCGCAGAAGACGTTGAAGAAGTTTTTGTGCCAAGCACTTACACGGTTCTCGATAAGGCGCTGGTAACCACTGTCCAGGCGGAGAATCGTCAGCGGTATGCGCAGGTTTACCTGGCATTTGAGGCCCAGGACCCGGCGGCTCTGGAAGCGGCCAGCCTTCATTTGCCATTGCTCAGAAGCCAGTTGATTGGCGTATTGGCAGCCAGTCAGTTTCTGGAGCTGCAGACGCCCGAGGGTCGACAGGCGCTGGCCGCGGACATGTTGTCGGCAGCGAATGCCGTGCTGGAGCAAGAAGGGGAGCCGCCACTGCTTCGGGTGCTGTTCAGAAACTTTGTAGTGCAATAGGGCTTCACGCTCAAATCAGGGGCTGGAAAACATATGCAGGACTTACTGTCACAGGATGAAATCGATGCGCTCCTCCACGGTGTGGACGACGGCGACATCGATACCTATGAAGAAACCGACAGCGAAGGTATCAAGTCCTACGACCTCGCCAGCCAGGACCGTATTGTTCGTGGTCGGATGCCGACGCTGGAGATGATCAACGAGCGCTTCGCCCGCTACACCCGAATCAGTCTTTTCAATCTGCTGCGCCGAAACGCCGACGTTTCGACCGGTGGCGTGCAGATTATGAAATTTGGCGAGTACATTCATACCTTATACGTTCCAACCAGCCTGAACCTGACCAAGGTACGCCCGCTGCGGGGAACCTCCTTGTTTGTTCTCGACGCCAAGCTTGTCTTCAAGCTGGTGGACAACTTCTTTGGTGGGGAAGGGCGGCACGCGAAAATTGAGGGCCGTGAGTTCACTCCAACCGAGACCCGAATTGTTCAAATGGTACTGGATCAGGTGTTCACAGACATGCGTGAAGCCTGGCAGGCCGTTCTGAAAGTGGATTTCGAATACCTCAGTTCCGAGGTTAACCCATCGATGGCAAACATTGTGAGCCCCAGTGAAGTGGTGGTGGTCAGCACCTTCCACATCGAACTGGATGGCGGCGGCGGTGAGTTGCACCTGGCCATGCCTTACTCAATGATTGAGCCCGTGCGTGAAGTCTTGGATGCCGGTGTGCAGAGCGACATTGACGACGTTGACGAGCGCTGGGTGAATGCTTTGCAGGAAGACATCAAAGAAGTGGAGGTTCCGGTAAACGCTATGGTCTGCCGTCGACGGATTTCGTTGCGGGATGTCGCCAATTTTAAGGATGGGGACATCATCCCGGTGGAAATTCCAGAGACTCTGACGGTCACCGCTAACGGAATTCCGGTCTACAAAGCCACTCTGGGAACCAGGGACGGCAAGCTGGCACTGAAAATCAAGGATCGGGCATCTCTGCCCAAAGTGAAAAAACAATTGAAGGTGGGACGCAATGGCTGACAACAAAAAAGACGATCAGGAGCTCAGCGAAGACGAGAAGCTTGCCGCCGAGTGGGAATCCGCGATGGAAGAATCGGGCGATGACGGTAGTCGTGACGACGAGTGGGCGGCCGCCATGAAAGAAGCCGGAGAAACTGCGAGCGACGACGGTTCTCAGGACAATGACGACGTCCGCACTGCGCCCATGGAGGAGTTCGCCGAGGGTAATAAGATCGCCACCGGCGACGGTCCGGCGCCCGATCTCGATGTCATCCTTGATATCCCCGTGACCATTTCCATGGAAGTGGGCAACACCCAGATACCCATTCGCAATCTGCTCCAGTTGAATCAGGGGTCGGTCATCGAGCTGGACCGACTGGCGGGGGAGCCGCTGGACGTCCTGGTGAATGGCACCTTGATTGCCCATGGCGAAGTGGTCATGGTGAATGAGAAATTTGGTATCCGGCTGACCGACGTGATCAGCCCGGGTGAGCGTATCAAGCGGTTGCAGAAGTAGCATGGGTAGATTCGCCGGCACATTCCGTTTGCTGCCAATGCTTGGTCTGTTTCTGCTGCTCTTCTCGGGCAGCGTTCTAGCCCAGTCGGAGGCGCAGCCAGAGAACGACAGCAAGGTGCAAACGGTCGTTGAGCCGGCCCCTTCGGCGGTGCCGCAGGCCAAAACATCGGCGCCCGACACTGTCATGACTATGCTGACGCTGGGCGTTGGGTTGCTGTCGGTGATTGCCATTATTTTTGGTTGTGCCTGGCTGGTTCGCCGAATGAGCGGGATGACCGGTGGTAATACCAGGGCGATGAAAGTCGTGTCGGTGATGCCGATGGGTACGCGGGAGCGAATCGCACTCATTGACGTGGCCGGAACTCAGATTCTGGTGGGCGTCACTCCTTCGGCCATTCGCACGCTTCACGTGTTTGAAGAACCCGTGGTGACTCCGGGTGAGCCTGTTTCCGGCGAATTTGCCCGCAAACTTCAGGGCATGATTGGTAAATCCTGGGGCTCCGGTATGTCCGGTAAGGGCGGCAACTGAGATGTTGTTCAGCCTATCCCGAAACAGCGTTGTTATCAGTTCATTCCTGTTATTGATGCTCTGGGCGCCGGGCGCACTGGCGGACTTGCCAGGTATTCCAGCCTTCACCGTGACGCCGGGCGAGGAAGAAGGCGTACAGGATTACTCGGTGTCGCTGCAGATTCTGGCGTTCATGACGGCGCTGACGTTCCTGCCTGCGATGCTGATGATGATGACGTCCTTTACCCGCATCATCGTGGTTTTTGCGATTCTTCGTCAGGCTTTGGGTCTTCAGTCGACGCCGTCCAACCAGATCCTTCTCGGCCTGGCTCTGTTCCTCACCATTTTCATCATGAAGCCAGTGTTTGAGGAAATGAACGAGGCGGCGCTGCAGCCGTACATACAGGAAGAAATAACCTCGCTTGAGGCGGTTGAACAGGCGAGCAAACCCCTGCGTACCTTCATGATGGCCCAGACTCGGGAAAGCGATCTGGCCCTGTTTATGCGCATAGCCGACGAGCAATACGCGACGCCTGAGGACGTATCCTTCTGGGTTCTCATGCCCGCGTTTGTCACCAGCGAACTCAAGACAGCGTTTCAGATCGGGTTTATTCTGTTCATACCGTTTCTGATCATCGACATGGTGGTGGCGAGTGTCCTAATGGCCATGGGTATGATGATGTTGTCACCGATCATTATTTCCCTGCCGTTCAAGATCATGCTGTTTGTGCTGGTGGATGGTTGGTCGCTGATCATGGGCACACTGGCGGCCAGTTATGGCATATAGTCTGTGGCGAGCTTGTGAGGGAGTGCGTTTATGACCCCTGAAACTGTGATTGATATTCTGCGCGAAGCTCTGTGGATGATCGTGTTACTCGCCAGCCTGATCATTGGTCCGGGGTTGGTGATAGGTCTGGTCGTCAGTACCTTTCAGGCGGCCACCCAGATTAACGAACAAACACTCAGCTTCCTGCCGCGATTGTTGGTAACGCTGCTGACGATCATCGTCGCCGGCCCCTGGATGCTCACCCAGTTGCTTGATCACGCCGAGCGATTGATCTCCAGCATTCCCTACCTGATTGGCTGACGCCTCATGCCCACAGAGATAAGCGTTGACCTGATCAGTCAGTGGATAGGGCAGCATCTGTGGCCATTGTTCCGTCTGGCCAGTTTCATGATGGTCATTCCGTTTATCGGGACCAACCTGGTGCCGGCCCGAGTCCGGTTAGGGCTGGCGTTACTGATCACCATTCTCATTGTTCCAATGATTCCCCCGGTTCCCGAAGTTGACGCGTTCAGCGCAGATGCCGTGGTCATTACCCTGCAGCAGATACTGATCGGTATCGGTATGGGGTTCGCTCTGACGGCCCTGTTCCAGCTTTTCGTGGTCGCTGGCCAGATGATTGCGATGCAGATGGGACTGGGCTTTGCCTCAATGGTGGACCCCGCCAACGGCGTCAACGTCCCGGTGCTGGCACAAATCTACAGCATCACCATCACACTGCTTTACCTGGCGATGAATGGCCACCTGGTGGCGTTTGAAGTGTTTATCGAGAGTTTTCGCACCATGCCGATTGGTCTCGACGGCCTGGGGCAGGCGGGCGTCTGGTCACTGGCGCATCGGATCAGCTGGATGTTCGTGTCTGCGATTCTGTTGGCGCTGCCGGCAGTGACGGCAGTGTTCATCGTAAACATCTCGTTTGGCGTGATGACTCGTGCCGCGCCCCAGATGAATATTTTCGCGCTTGGCTTTCCGATTGGCCTGATTTTTGGATTGTTCTCCATATGGGTGCTGCACGCCAATTTTCTGCCACATTTCGAGCAGTACTCCAGGGAAACCTTTGAATTCATGCGCCAGCTTCAAGGCCAGCCCTAGGTAGTGAGATGGCTGAAGAGAACGATAACAGTCAGGAAAAAACCGAAGAGGCCACCCCCCGACGATTGGAAAAAGCGCGGGAGGATGGCCAGACTGCTCGCTCGAAAGAGCTGGCGACCATGGCCGTTTTGATTGCGGGCGCTGGCGGTTTGCTCATGTTCGGCTCCACCATGGGCGCTTCCCTGGCAGATATCATGCGCGACAGCTTTGTGCTGGAGCGGTCGGCGATTTTCGACACCCGGCATATGAGCGTTCAGCTCATCGCATCCGCCAAAGAGGCGGCGCTGTCGTTAGCCCCTTTGATGCTGCTGATCCTTGTGGCTGCGATTGCCGGTTCTGTCGGGATTGGCGGCCTCCTGATCAGTGGCAAGGCCATTGCTCCCAAACTGAATCGGATGGATCCCATAAAAGGCTTGGGGCGCATGTTCTCGGTGCGTTCGCTGATCGAGCTTGCCAAAGCGGTTCTGAAGGTCGGTCTGGTCCTGGCAATTGCCATTCTGATTTTGAACCTGCGAACCGAAGATCTGCTCAGCATCTCGGAAGAGCCTGTGCTTTCAGCGATGGAGCATGTGCTCTGGACCATGGGCTGGAGCTTCTTTGTGCTGGCCTGCGCCACGATTGTCATCGCCATCATTGATGTGCCGTTCCAGATCTTTGACCACCAGAAAAAGCTGAGGATGACCAAGCAGGAGGTCAAGGACGAGTTCAAGGACACGGAAGGCAAGCCGGAGGT
>CAZWEP010000003.1:71685-87150 GCA_964632565.1 uncultured Marinobacter sp.
ATTCCGTCCGATCTGCGACGTGATACCTGACCGGGTTTTTCCGGTCAGAAGCCTGCTTCGATGATTCTCACCATCGGGTCATGCCGGCTTTGGGGAATCGGCAGCACGCCGTAAAACTCCTCTGGATTCCACACCCGGGTGTCGTTGAAGCCACAGGATTCGAGGTGGGCTTTCGCCTCCTGATCAGATTCAAAATGAAAGCTCACATCACTCCGCGTCACAGTGCCAAGACTCTTGCCGAGCATCTTGAGTGAACGTCTGAGAAGCGGCTGTGTCGGCATCCGGTAGCTCTCGGACAGATAGACGGAACCGGGACGCTGCTCCAGACTATTGCCAAGTCTGGTCCAGAATTCCGTCATGGTCTCCAGTGAGAAATAACTGGTCAGGCCTTCCGTAATCACCACCACCGGCTCGCGGTTCGGAAATACCGCGTCTATGACGGCTTCCAGCGATTGCGCGCCGGACTCGGTCAGGATGTCCATGGGCACCACCTGATGCTTTGACCCCAGGTGTCCTGACATCGCAAGCCTCGACGCTTTTTTGCTGGCCATATCCGGAAGGTCCGCCTCGACCATATGCACTTCTGGCCATCCTCTGCGCAGCCTCAGACCTCTCGGCGAGAGACCGCAGGCGATTTCCAGAACCTGGGTCTTACCAGCGTTGATGGCTGATTCAATCAGGTGGTCGATGATCAGGTGCCGCTGGATCAGAAAGGTTCTGATGTTGCCACCGGCGACGGCACGGCTGACGCTCTCGAAAGGCGTCATCAGATGGTAAAGCCATCGCCCCTGTTCCGTTGCAAGAAGATCATCTGACAACCCCTGTCGGTGCCACACCGCGCCTGTATACAGCGCGGTGAAGCTTATTCCAGAACTGTCACGCTTCATTTTCTGCGGCCTCTGTCTGACCCCAAGCTTCGCCTTTGCCTGGCAAGACCAGGTTCAGCAGGATTGCAGATACGGCACACAAAGCAATGCCTTCCATTTGTCCGAGCGCCATTCCGCCAATACCGAATACCAGTGTGATGGCGACGATGACCAGATTACGGGCCTCGGAGAGATCCACGCGATGGCGAATCAGTGTGTTCAGCCCGACCACCGCGATCGAACCGAACAGCAGACACAGAATGCCACCCATCACCGGCACCGGGATGGTTTGAAGTGCCGCACCGAACTTCCCGACGAACGCCAGCACGATGGCGATCGCCGCTGCCCAGATCATGACTCGGGGATTGAAGTTTCGAGTCAGTACCACGGCGCCGGTCACTTCAGAATAGGTGGTGTTTGGCGGGCCGCCGAACAGGGATGCGGCGCTCGTTGCCAGACCATCGCCCAGCAGAGTGCGATGCAGACCAGGCTTCTTGAGATAGTTTTTGTGAGTCACGTTGCCAATCGCAAGGATGTCACCAATGTGCTCAATGGCTGGTGCGATGGCGACGGGCACCATAAACAGGATCGCCCCCCAGCTAAAAGATGGCGCGACAAAGTTTGGAAGAGAGAACCAGGCCGCCTCTGAAATTGGGCTAAGATCGACAATGCCGAGAATCGCAGACAACACATAACCCACGACGATGCCAAAAAGAATGGGGATCAGCCTGAAGATGCCAGACGCGAACACAGACATGACAACTGTGACCAGCAGTGATGCCATCGCGATCCAGATGGCGGTGTCGTAGGGAATCAGTTGCGTGGCTCCGTCTCCGGTTCTCCCGGACGCCATGTGAACAGCAACGGGCGCAAGACTGAGACCAATGACCATAATTACCGGGCCTATCACCACGGGGGGAAGCAGGCGGGTGATAAAGCCGGTGCCCCGGGCACGGACAGCAGCGCTCAGTAGGATGTAAAGAATGCCTGCGGCCATGAGGCCACCGAGTGTCTCCTCCAGACCAAAGCGACCTTTGGCGGCAATGATGGGTGCTATGAAGGCGAAAGAAGATGCAAGAAAGATCGGGATCTGGCCACCGGTCACGATGTGAAAGATCAGCGTGCCAATGCCGGCGGTGAACAGGGCCACGTTGGGGTCCAGACCAGTAATTAATGGCATCAAAACCAGCGCGCCGAAGGCGACCAGCAACATCTGGGAGCCCGCGATTGCCTGTTTCCAGGCGGGGTCGTTGGTGTGGTCCTGCATGTTTAAACGTCCTTCTGCTTGGTTCCGAAAATTTTATCGCCCGCATCGCCCAGCCCGGGCAGGATATAACCCTTTTCGTTCAGGCAGTCATCGATCGACGCCGTGAAGATCGAAACGTCCGGGTGCTTCTCCAGTACCTTTTCGACGCCTTCGGGTGCCGCAACCAGGACCAGCGCCCGAATTTCGGTGCTGCCGGCTTTCTTGAGCAGATCAATGGTGGAAATCAACGAGCCGCCGGTCGCCAGCATGGGATCCACAATCATCGCCGTCCGCTGATCCAGTTCGCCAACCAGCTTCTCAAGGTAAGTGCTGGCCTCCAGCGTCTCTTCGTCCCGAACCTGGCCAACCACGCTCACTCTTGCACCCGGGATGAGGCTCAAAACACCGTCCAGCATGCCAAGTCCGGCGCGGAGGATGGGCACGATGGTGATCTTCTTACCCTGAATCTGCTCAATGTCGACAGGTCCGGCCCAGCCCTGGATGGTTTTGGACTGTAGCGAGAAGTCCTTGGTGGCCTCGTAGGTGAGCAGGGCACCGACTTCCTGAGCCAGTTCCCGAAAGTTCTTGGTACTGATGTCTGCGCGGCGCATCAGGCCGAGTTTGTGGCGGATGAGCGGGTGTTTCACCTCATGAATTGGCATGGACGTACCTTCGTGTTGGAGCTGATCGAGATTGCGGTGGGCGATAAAACGCCGGTCAGGGCCGAAGGATACCGTATCTGGAAACAGGCGTCAGGCGGGTCCAAAAGAAATGGGTCCGTAGTGGTACGGATATTGCGATACCCAGTGGAGAAAAGGTGACGGCGTCAAAAAAGCGACTGCCCCGAACCGCCACAGGTCGAATATCAGAGAGTTTTCCGGCATGGACCGAGCGCTAGTCGTAAATAATGTCAAATCCCTGACGCGGGGGAATCTCGGCATCCCACTGATGCTGATGGGCCTGCTGGGCATGATGATTCTGCCTATGCCGGCCTTCATGCTGGACGTGTTTTTCACGTTCAACATCACTCTGTCCATTGTCATATTGCTGGTGTGTGTTTACGCCCTGCGTCCCATGGAATTTGCTTCTTTCCCGACGGTGCTGCTGGTTGCAACCCTGTTACGCCTGGCGCTGAATGTTGCCTCGACTCGCATTGTTTTGTTGAACGGCCACGAAGGTGGTGACGCTGCCGGTAAAGTGATTGAATCCTTTGGCGCCGTACTGATCGGGGGTAACTATGCCGTCGGACTGGTGGTCTTCGCCATTCTGATGATCATTAACTTCCTGGTAGTGACCAAGGGCGCCGGCCGGGTTTCGGAAGTCAGTGCACGATTCACCCTCGATGCCATGCCCGGTAAGCAGATGGCCATTGATGCCGATCTCAACGCAGGTCTGATTAATCAGGAAGAAGCCAAGGCCCGCCGCTCCGAGATCGCCCAGGAGGCAGACTTCTACGGCTCCATGGACGGTGCCAGCAAGTTCGTCAAGGGCGACGCCATCGCCGGTCTGCTGATCCTTGCCATCAATATTATCGGCGGCGTCGCCATCGGTATGATCCAGCACGGTCTGGATTTTGGCACTGCCATGCAGAACTACGCGTTGCTGACGATTGGTGACGGACTCGTCGCCCAGATCCCTTCGCTGCTGCTCTCAACATCCGCTGCCATCATGGTAACCCGTGTTACCTCCAGTCAGGACATGGGTGGCCAGATTCTCCAGCAAATGTTCAACGCGCCCAAGGCGCTGGGCATTGCCGCGGCGATTCTGATCATCCTTGGTTTGATTCCCGGGATGCCTCACGTCGCTTTCCTCGGGCTTGGCACCATTGCCGCTGTGATTGCGTGGTACATCTATCAGCACGAACGTCAGACCGTGGAAGAAGAGGCGGTTTTCCCTGCCCGCGCCGGTGCCCGCCCCCAGGGTCGCGACATTACGGCAGGCGGAGAAACCACGGATCAGGCCGCCCAGTTGCCTGCTCCGGGTGAGACCCGGGAATTGGGCTGGGATGACGTGGCCACCGTCGACATTGTCGGTCTGGAAGTTGGCTACCGACTGATTCCCCTGGTTGATAAGTCGCAGGGTGGCCAGCTATTGAGCCGGATTAAGGGTGTGCGCAAAAAGCTCTCACAGGATCTGGGATTTCTGATGCCGTCGGTGCACATCCGCGACAACCTGGACCTGATGCCCAATGTCTATCGGATCACTCTGATGGGTGTGACGATTGCTGAGGCTGAGATTCATCCGGATCGTGAGTTGGCAATCGATCCGGGACAGGTTTTCGGGAAGATCGAAGGCATCGAGGGCAAGGACCCGGCCTTTGGTCTCGACGCGAGCTGGATCGAGCCTGACAAAAAGGACCAGGCGCAGACTCTCGGTTACACGGTTGTTGACGCCAGTACCGTGGTTGCCACGCACCTGAATCAGATTTTGCAGAAGCATGCTCACGAACTGCTCGGTCACGAGGAAGTTCAAAAGTGGCTGGATCAGTTGGAGAAGGTGTCGCCAAAACTGGCGGAAGAACTTGTACCTACAACCATCTCCATCAGTCTGCTGTTGAAAGTTCTGCAGAATCTGCTGAAAGAAGAAGTCCCGATCCGGGATATGCGATCGATTGCAGAGGCCATCGTCAACGTCCATCCCAGAAGCCAGGATCCGAAGGTTCTCACCACGGTGGCACGCCAATCCCTGCGCCGGATGATCATTCAGAGCATCTGTGGAAACGAAAATGAAATCCCGGTGATCACTCTGGATCCGGATTTGGAACAGTTATTGCTGAAGTCCACTCAACAGAGTCAACAATCCGGCGGTCAGGACGATATCGGGCTGGTACTCGAACCGAACATG
The DNA here is from genome assembly GCA_964632565.1 of uncultured Marinobacter sp. Taxonomy (GTDB): domain Bacteria; phylum Pseudomonadota; class Gammaproteobacteria; order Pseudomonadales; family Oleiphilaceae; genus Marinobacter. The sequence goes on from CAZWEP010000003.1 coordinate 76,642, forward strand.
GTCGAGAAGCTCCAGAGATCACTGCAGGACAGCGTGCAGCGACAGGAAATGCTGGGTAAACCGGCGATTCTGCTGGTATCGGCACCTTTGAGACCGGTGCTGGCCAGGTTTGCCAGCTACGGGGTTGAGCGTCTGCATGTGTTGTCGTATCAGGAAGTGCCTGATAACAAACAGATTACCATTGTGGCATCCGTCGGCCAGTAACGCAGGCCGACGAAGCGGTAGGCAAACGATTTTGCCCGCCTTGGAGGAAAGAGCATCATGAAAGTGAAACGATTTTTTGCCCAGAGCATGTCGGAAGCCTTGCGCCAGGTTCGTGAACAGATGGGGGCGGACGCCGTAATCCTGTCCAACCGACGGGTGGACGGTGGCGTCGAAATCGTGACCGCGCTGGACTATGACGAAAATATGGCGCGCCAGCGACTGGGGGATGCCGCCAGAGAAGCCACCAATGGGTCCAGGCTGGCAGAATTGCAGGCGGAGCAACATCGGAAGCTGGAAGATGAGCTCAACCGCTCCCGCGATCGGATCCGTGAAGTGCGGGAACGCCGTCCGGAGCCTTCTGGCCAGTCCAGGGCTGGAAAAGCCGAACTCGATCGTGCTGCAGAAGCTTGGAGTGCACCCCGCGAAGCATCGTTCAAAGCCAACGATGGCGGACAATACTCCGGCGAACTGGCGCAGATGAGGGCCGAGATCAGTTCACTCAGGGACATGATGAACGCCAGACAGGGCGAAGGGGCCAGCAATTCAGCGACAACGGCGGTCCAACAACGTTTGTCAGAGCGCTTGCAGGAATTTGGCCTTGGTGCAGAACTGGCGAACAGTCTTTCCCGCCGTCACCGTGAGGGACGCCTGGAGGATGGTTGGAAACAATCTCTCAGGATGCTGGCGGCCGGCGTCAAAACCTGCCGGAATGAGTGGGGCGCGGAGGGTGGCGTCTACGCCTTGGTTGGCCCCACAGGTTCAGGGAAAACAACGACCATCGGCAAAATCGCGGCTCACTATGTGCTTAGCCATGGGCCCGAATCACTCGCCCTGGTGACGACAGACCGTTATCGGGTTGCAGCGCATGAACAGTTATTCGTTTTCGGACGCATTCTCAATGTGCCTGTCCGCGTGGTTGATGAACGTCATTCTCTGGACGATATTCTTGATGAGCTGTCGGACCGACACCTGGTGTTGATTGATACCGCAGGACTGACCAGCACAGACAAGGGGTATCAGGAGCAGCTGAACGAGCTGGCCAAGAGTCATCACCAGATCAAGACACATCTCGTCGCCTCTGCGACCAGCCAGCCGAGGATTATGAAATCCGTCTGGCATTGCTATAAGATGGCGAAACTCGCTGGTTGCGTTGTTACCAAGACAGACGAAGCGCTAACCCTTGGAGAGGCTCTGGGATTTGTGATGGAGACCGGTTTGCCGGTGGCCTACTACACTGACGGGCAGAAAATCCCGGAGGACCTGCACCACGCAGACTCTGTTTCGTTGGTGCGCATGGCCGTGGAGAGGCTGAAAAAGCTCCAGCAGCAACCCGCCGTTGCTGTTTAACAACACACAGCCCTCGGTTAAACGTGGCAAGAGATCAGAGTCAGTATGAGCAGCTCACACCCGGTTCAGGTAATTGCAGTTTCTGGCGGTAAAGGTGGCGTTGGTAAAAGCAACGTGTCGGTGAATCTTGGCATCGCGCTTTCCCAGATGGGGCGTCGCGTGGTGCTTCTGGATGCAGACCTGGGGCTCGCCAATATTGACGTGTTGCTTGGTATAACCGCCAACCGCAACATTCAGGATGTGATCTCCGGCGAATGCGACCTTCGCGATGTGTTGGTCAACGGACCGGGCGGCATCAAAATTGTCCCTGCGTCTTCCGGCACCCAGCGGATGACCCAGCTCTCCACCATGGAGCACGCTGGCCTGATCAACGCCTTCAGTGAGCTGGGCGATCAAATTGACGTGCTCATTGTTGACACGGCTGCAGGGATTTCTGAGTCTGTTGTCAGCTTTCTCAGGGCTTCACAAGAATTGCTTCTGGTCGTATGTGATGAACCCACTTCCATTACCGATGCCTACGCCCTGATCAAGCTGATGAACCGTGATTACGGGACCAACCGGTTTCGTATCCTGGCCAATCAGGTTCGTAACGAACAGGAAGGTCGTCATCTATTCGAAAAATTAACCCGTGTGACCGAGCGGTTTCTGGATGTGGCACTACAATACGTAGGTATCGTGCCTTACGACGAAGCTGTGAAAAAAGCGGTCCAGCGGCAACGGGCAGTTCTCGATGCCTATCCCAGAGCGAAAGCATCGCTGGCGATCAAAGCTCTGGCACAGAAAGTGGATAACTGGCCGCTACCATCCTCGCCAAGAGGTCACCTTGAATTCTTTGTGGAGCGGCTCGTCGAAGTCTGAATTTGATCCAGTAAAACAATAAGCCGGATACATGACATTGGCGAAAGAACTTGGACTATACAACCGGTCGGGAAGAAGCGGCGCTTCGGCGCTAGTTGAGAAGCACGCACCGCTGGTCAAGAAAATCGCACTTCACCTGATGGCTCGACTGCCCGCTTCGGTGCAGCTCGAAGACCTCATGCAGGCCGGTATGATGGGTCTGCTTGAAGCCTCTCAGCGCTACACCTCCGATAAAGGCGCCACTTTCGAAACCTACGCGGGTATTCGCATCCGCGGAGCCATGGTCGACGAAATTCGAAAAGGGGATTGGGTGCCCAGGTCCGTGCACCGCAATGCGCGCCGAATTGCCCGCGCCATCAAGGAAGTTGAAGACCGTGAAGGCCGCGAAGCTCAGGACTGGGAAGTGGCAGAGGAGCTTGGCCTGGAACTCAGTGAGTATCACGCAGGACTCAGCGATGCCAATAGCGGTCGACTTTTTAGCCTTGATGAGCTCAATGAATCCGGTGAGCTGCCGATAGAAGAATCAGACGAGAGTGACAACCCGCTGGAAGGACTGGCCTCAGACAGTTTCAAAAGCAGTCTTGCAAGCGCCATTGGCGAGCTGCCCGAGCGGGAAAAACTGGTGTTAAGCCTTTACTACCAGGAAGAGCTGAACCTGAAAGAAATTGGTGCTGTGTTGGGTGTCAGTGAGAGTCGCGTCAGCCAGATTCACAGTCAGGCAGCCTTGCGTCTGAGAGGGCGGCTGTCAGATTGGCGGTCCTGAGCCCCATATTTTGCAGAGTGGAATCTTTTAAAGGTCAATAAAAACAGCGGTTTTGCTACCTGGCTGCTAGACTGAAAGCCAGCATGTAGAAACGAATTCCGGGCATTTCTAACTGGAGGTCCCATTGGACAAGAACATGAAAATCCTGATCGTGGATGATTTTTCCACCATGCGACGGATCATCAAAAATCTGCTTCGAGACCTTGGTTTTTCGAACACTGACGAAGCGGATGACGGTAATACAGCATTGCCGATGCTCAAGAGCGGAAAATACGATTTTCTGGTGACCGACTGGAACATGCCTGGCATGTCAGGATTGGATCTGCTCAAGGAAGTACGGTCGGACGATGATCTTAAAACGCTGCCCGTCCTGATGGTGACTGCTGAAGCCAAGCGCGATCAGATTGTTGCTGCGGCACAGGCTGGCGTGAATGGTTACGTGGTCAAACCGTTCACCGCGGCGGTTCTCAAGGAGAAGATTGAGAAGATCTTCGAAAGAATCCAGTAACCAGAGGTTGGATGGGCTCCATGAGCAAGCGTGAACAAGACCATCAGAGCCTCGACCCTGAGGTTGAAGAAAAGCTCAAGATTCAAGCGACGGAACTCGTTGAACAGGTTAACGCAGGCGACTATGCAAAGGCGATGTCGTTGATTAATGATCTCAGCGATGTGAGGGATCAGAGCCTTTATCGCGAAGTTGGACGTCTTACGCGCAGCCTGCACGAAGCGATTCGGAATTTTCAGATCGATCCCCGCAACGCAGAGCAGTCAGAAGCGCTGTCCAAAATGACCGATGCCTCAGACCGTCTGGAATACGTCGTTCAGATGACGAGCAAGGCAGCAAACCGGACCATGGATCTCGTCGAGGAGGCCATGCCCAGGGCCAGCGCAATGCGGGATGAGGCGGCCGAGCTGCGAGATGAATGGCTGCGCTTGAGGCGGCGAGAGATGAAGCCGGCAGAGTTCAGAGCTTTGTATGCGCGCATCGATACGTTCTTTGTCAATTTGACGGCGGACGCTGGAGCAACCTACGACAACCTGTCAGAAATTCTGCTGGCGCAAGACTTTCAGGATCTGACCGGACAGGTGATTCAAAAGGTCACCACACTGGTCAAGGAAGTGGAAGAGCACTTGCTGAACCTTGTCGTGATGGCCAGCCATGTGGATCAGATGACCGGCACGGTGCACGAGCTCGAAGACAGGGAAAAACAAAAAGAGTCAGCGGAGCAGGGCGTTGGTCCACAAATCAAAGCTGACGAACGAGAAGACGTTGTGTCCGGGCAGGATGACGTGGATGACCTGTTATCCAGTCTGGGTTTTTGAGCATAGAGGATAGTGCATGGCGTTAGATGCTGACGAAGAGATCCTCCAGGACTTCCTGGTCGAGGCCGGTGAAATTCTTGAGAAACTGTCTGAAGAACTGGTGGAGCTCGAGCAGCGTCCGGACGACAGCGACTTACTGAATTCCATATTTCGGGGATTTCACACCGTAAAAGGCGGCGCTGGCTTTCTGCAGCTTGACGCTCTCGTCAACTGCTGTCACTCGGCAGAAAACGTCTTTGATACCCTCCGCAACCACAAACGTAGCGTTAATTCCGATCTCATGGACGTTGTGCTCGAGGCCCTGGACAACGTCAACGCCATGTTCGAACAGGTGCGTCACCATGAGGAGCCAACGCCGGCACCGGATGCACTGATTGCCGCACTCGACAAGTTGGCGTTGCCCGAAGGTGACGACAGCGCAGCCGAGTCTCCAGCTGCTCCGAAACAAGATTTGGAGTCGGAGGAGAGCGATGCTTCGGGCGACGGTGACATCACGGATGAAGAATTCGAACAGCTTCTGGACGCGCTGCAGGACGAGAAAAAGCGTGAAGACGACTCCGAATCTGATGACAGGTCAAGCGAGTCAGCAGCGTCCGGCGATGAAATCACAGACGATGAATTCGAGAGCCTGCTGGACGAACTGCACGGCAAAGGCAAATTCTCCGGTCCGCCACCCGTCGACGATACCAGCGATTCCACGGCAAGCTCTGATGAAGGCTCGGCCTCGTCTTCCGGTGGCGATGACCTGATCACCGATGATGAATTCGAGCGACTGCTTGACGACTTGCATGGCAAAGGCGGCAGTCCGACCAAGGACGTCCCGGAAAAACCAAAGCCCGCCCCCAGGGCCAGTGATAAGCCTTCTGAAAGCAAAACATCCTCCGACACCGATTCGGGTAAGAAGAAGGTCGGGCCAAGTCAGTCTGAACCTGACAAGACTGCCGCTCCGGCCCCGGCACGAGACAACAGTCCCGCGGCGACCGAAACCTCGGTTCGTGTCGATACCAAGCGCCTGGACGACATCATGAATATGGTGGGCGAGCTGGTGTTGGTGCGTAATCGCCTGCAGCGGCTGGGTGCGGACAGTGAAGATGAGCACTTGCACAAAGCCGTGGGCAATCTGGACGTGGTCACCACGGACCTTCAGTCCGCGGTAATGGCGACGAGAATGCAGCCCATCAAAAAGGTGTTTGGTCGCTTCCCGCGGGTTGTGCGGGATCTCGCACGTAGCCTGAAGAAAGAAATCAATCTTGAGATGCATGGCGAAGACACGGATCTGGACAAAAACCTTGTCGAGGCACTGTCGGATCCGCTGGTTCATCTGGTGCGAAATTCCGTCGACCACGGTATAGAGGCACCTGATGTTCGTGAGAAGGCTGGCAAGCCACGTCAGGGCAATGTGGTGCTGTCCGCTGAGCAGGAAGGTGACCATATCCTGTTGTCAATCAGCGACGATGGTGCAGGCATGGACCCGGATGTTCTGCGTCGAAAAGCTGTCGAGAAAGGCATCTACGAACAGGATGCGGCCGACCGTCTCTCTGACACCGAGTGCTACAACCTCATCTTTTCCGCCGGTTTTTCCACCAAAGAGCAGATCTCTGACGTGTCGGGCCGTGGTGTCGGCATGGATGTGGTAAAGACCAAAATCAGTCAGCTCAATGGTCAGATCAGCGTTGAATCCGAGCTTGGCAAGGGCTCCCGGATTGTGATCAAGGTGCCACTGACCCTGGCCATCATGCCAACGTTAATGATCATGCTGGGAGAACAGTCTTTTGCTTTGCCGTTGGTCAACGTGGTCGAAATTTTCCATCTGGACCTGACCAAAAAGAACGTGGTCGACGGACGGGAATGCATTGTCGTGCGCGATAAAGTGTTCCCGCTTTTTCACATCAAACGTTGGCTTGTCAGAGGCAGTACAGACCCTGAGCCGGAAAACGCACACGTTGTGATCGTTGCAATGGGGACCCGACGAGTGGGTTTTGTAGTCGACCAGCTGATCGGCCAGGAAGAGGTTGTCATCAAACCCCTGGGAAGAGCCCTTCAGGGCACCCCCGGAATGGCAGGTGCCACCATCACCGGTGACGGCAGAATTGCACTGATTATTGATGTTCCAAGCCTGCTCCAACATTACGGGTAGGACCGAATTGTGAATAGTGCTTGAGCGGCAGGCTCTTGCTTAGGAGAAATGGATGACGGTTTCTGTCCTGGTCGTTGATGATTCAGGATTTTTCCGCAAACGACTGACGGAAATCCTGACCGCGTCTGGTCAGTTAAAGGTTGTTGGTGTTGCCACCAACGGCCGTGAAGGCGTCGAAATGGCTGAAAAGCTTCAGCCTGACGTGATCACCATGGACTACGAGATGCCGGTGCTTGACGGTATTTCGGCAGTGCGGGAGATCATGAGCAAGCGGCCGGTTCCGGTGCTGATGTTTTCCTCCCTTACCTACGAGGGGGCCAGGGTCACCCTTGATGCGCTTGAGGCGGGTGCGGTTGATTTCCTCCCGAAGAATTTTGAGGAGATTGCACGAGATTCGAGCCAGCTCCAGAAAGTTCTGATTGACCGAATTTTGGATGTGGCTCGCAGCCGTCCGGGAGCGCGGCCATCGGGTACTCCGAAGTCGTCTCCGACGGCAGCGCCGCGATCTCCTGCCAGCAGCACAAATGCACTCAGAGAGCGACCAGCAACGGGGCGGTCCCAACCCCAGCGAGAGACAGCCGCGCCAGATCTGACCCGCAGAAGCGTTCGTCGTGGACGAGCCAAGAAATACGCGGTGGTTGGTATCGGCACCTCAACGGGCGGCCCAGTGGCCCTTCAGCGAGTACTGACCGGGCTACCAGCGTCCTTTCCAGCGCCGATTCTGTTGATTCAGCACATGCCAGCCAGTTTCACACCAGCGTTTGCGGAAAGGCTGAACAAGCTCTGCAAGATCGAGGTCCGACAGGCGGCCGATGGCGATGTGCTCAAGCCCGGGGTTGCGCTTCTGGCGCCCGGAGGCAAACAGATGATCATCGAGAACAAGGGCGCTCAGGCGCGAATTCGTATTTTGCCCGGCGACGACCGTTTGCACTACAAACCCTGTGTCGATGTGACCTTTGGCTCTTTGGCGAGAGGGTTTCCGGGCAAAATTCTGGGTGTGATACTCACCGGTATGGGTGCAGACGGCAAGGAAGGGTGTCGCATGCTGAAACAGAGCGGATCGGATGTCTGGTCGCAGGATGAAAAATCGTCGGTCATCTACGGCATGCCGATGGCTGTCGCCAAGGCAGGCCTGACAGACGAGGTCCTGGCGCTGGACGACATTTGCCCCCGACTCATTGAGGGGGTGTGTTGATGGACATTCTCAGCCTGTTGGGAATTGTGCTCGCCTTTGCGGCGATTCTGGGGGGCAACCTGCTCGAAGGCGGAGCCCTTGGTTCTCTGTTTAATGGACCTGCTGCATTGATTGTCGTGGGTGGCACCCTGGCGGCAACGATACTGCAGACGTCCTGGCCGCTCCTCAAGCGCGCCTTTGTGCAAGTCCGGTGGGTGTTTGTACCGCCGTATATCAGTCTTGAGGATGGCATCGGCAAGGTCATTGACTGGAGCGTGAAAGCCAGAAAACAGGGCTTGCTCGGTCTCGAGGGCCTGGCGGAGAAGGAACCTGAGCGATTTGCCCGAAAAGGCTTGCAGCTATTGGTGGACGGTTCTGAGGCAGAGACCATTCGCAGCATTATGGAGGTCGATCTTGAATCCCGAGAGCAGCGGGATCTGGAATCTGCCAAGGTTTTTGAGGCGATGGGCGGGTATTCACCTACCATTGGTATTATTGGTGCGGTCATGGGCCTGATCCAGGTGATGACCAATCTTGAAGACCCCGAGTCTCTCGGCAGCGGCATTGCGACCGCCTTTGTGGCAACCATTTACGGCGTCGCACTGGCGAACCTACTGTTCTTCCCGATCGCCAACAAAATGCGTGGCATCCTTCGCGAAAGAACCCGATACGAAGACATGATGATCGATGGAATCATCGCCATTGCCGAGGGTGAAAACCCGAAATCCATTGAACTCAGGCTCAGGGGCTTTTTGCAGTGATGAGGCGTCGGCGGGTAAGGGACGAAGATCCCCACAACCAGGAGCGTTGGCTGATTTCCTACGCCGATTTCATCACTTTGCTTTTTGCCTTTTTCGTTGTGATGTACTCGGTATCGTCGGTCAATGAAGGCAAATACAAAGTTCTGTCCGAGACCTTGACCGGCGTGTTTAATGCACCCCAGCGCTCTTTGCAGCCTATCGAGGTCGGCACCCAGACAGAAACCCCAGCGCCCGGCACAACGGAAGACGTCATCCAGCCCCCGGTTACCGAACAACCTCGCAACACCAAACTCGATGAACAAAGCCGAACCGAAGCGCTCCGGCAAATGGCAGATCAGTTGTCTCTGCAATTTGACGAACTGATTGATCAGGGTGTTGTGACGCTGGAGCGAAATGAGGAATGGCTCGAGCTGAGTCTGCGGAACAGCTTGCTCTTTGGCAGTGGCGATGCCGAACCTCATTATGATGCGTTTCCGGTCATCGAGAAGATTGCCGGCGTTCTGACCAATCGGGACAACGCGGTTCGCGTCGAAGGTTTCACAGATGACAGGCCCATTCGTACCGACGCGTTTCCGTCTAATTGGGAGTTGTCTACCGCCCGTGCAGCGGCCGTCGTTCGGATGCTTACGATGGAAGGTGTTGACGCCCAACGGCTCGCTGCAGTCGGCTACGGCCAGCACCAACCGGTGGCTCGAAACGATACCGAAGAAGGGCGTCGCCGAAATCGCCGTGTGGTGCTGCTGATTTCAAGAGACGCCAGCATCCGCGGTGCGATGCGATAATATCCCGTCCGATCCGTCCGACACCTGCATTGACGCGGTAAGTTGGCACAGAATCTGTATTTATCCCCTGAGAAAACAGTGTTGCGGCAAGCGTTTGCCGAATTTTCTTCAAGTTGAGCCGATAGCAGCCGATAATTCAGACGGATCCCGAGCTTTTCGGCGAGCGCGATTGTGGGGAGTCATAAGTGCGAATCTGGGCAGTAGCCAATCAAAAAGGTGGGGTCGGCAAGACTACCACTGTTGTTGCCCTCGGCGGCTTGCTGGCTGAGCGTGGAAAGCGCGTGTTGCTGGTGGATCTTGATCCCCATGGCTCGCTGACAAGCTGGTTTGGTTATGACCCGGACACGCTGGATCATAGTGTGTTTGACCTGTTCCAGCATCAGGGCAAGGTACCTGAAGGCCTGCCGGCACAACTGATTCGCGAAACCAGCGCCGAGGGGCTCTATCTCTTGCCCGCCAGCACGGCACTGGCGACGCTTGAACGGAAGATGACCGGTGTTGAGGGCATGGGGCTGATCGTTTCCCGGGCGCTGGCGCAGATCTGGGATGATTACGATTACGTGTTGCTGGACAACACACCGTCTCTGGGGGTCCTGATGGTCAATGCGCTGGCCGCCGCGCAGCATCTGATTATTCCCGTGCAAACCGAGTTCCTGGCCATCAAAGGACTTGAACGCATGCTGCATACACTGGCGATGATCATGCGCTCCCAGAAAAACCGTTTGTCCTACACCATAGTTCCAACCATGTTTGACAGGCGCACGCAGGCGTCTCTCAAAAGCCTTAATCAATTGCGCAAAAATCATCAGGAACACCTCTGGAGATTCGCCATTCCAGTGGATACCAAGTTCCGCGATGCCAGTCAGAAAGGGCAGACCCCATCTGCCAACGATGCGCAAACCCATGGGGTGCGGGCGTATGTTCGTCTGTTGAACGACCTGCCCGAGCTGACCCAGGCTGGCCGGGAGCGCCAGCATGGCTGACAAAAAATTGACAGGGGTCGTCAGTCCAGAGTCGGCCATTGCGAGTTACCTTGACGAATTGCTTCATACCGCAACCGACGCCGCTCGTGAAGAGACCGTTGAAGAGCAGCGAGCAGAGGTCGAACCGATTCTCGATCAGGCGACGCAAGTCTTGGAGCCGGAAATCGAGCCGGAGCC
>CAZWEP010000003.1:87250-90569 GCA_964632565.1 uncultured Marinobacter sp.
CCTGAGCCTGAAATCGCGCTGAAGCAGAGCAATCGTGATCAGGTGGTCGCTGAGGATATGCCAGCTCAGGAAGTGCCTCCTCCTGCCGCAGAGCCTCCGGGCCGCCCCGAGTGGTCCCACAAGCCATTCGAGTGCCTGATTTTTACGGTGGCTGGCCTGAAGCTCGCCGTTCCCTTGATTCTGTTAGGGGCCATCCATCGAATTGATCAGCCGGTGAAACCCATGCCGGGAAGTCCCAGGTGGTATATGGGGATAAGGCCCGATCGCGGCCACAATTTGCGCGTGGTGGACTCGGCTGAGTGGATCATGGCTGGCCGGGCGCCGGATAATGCCCGTGAAGAGTATCGGTTCATCATTCGGCTCGATCAGAGTGACTGGGGGCTGGCGTGTGACGACGTTGCGCAGTCCTTTACGCTCAAACCCGACGAAGTCAGGTGGCGGACAGCGAGAAGCAAGCGGCCCTGGCTAGCGGGTACCGTGATCGACCATATGTGTGCGCTGATTGATGTTCGGACTATGGCGGATCTGTTGGTTCGGGCAGAGCGCGAGCACCATCTTGATCTGAGCTGACACTGGAATTCATAGCAACAATTGCTCACGGAACATAACACCTGTGCTACTGGCACGGTTTGTGCCCTGAACTATAGTAAGGGGCACTGATGATGATTTTTTGACGATCAGGTTGCCCGCAGGGCAGCCGAACAGGAGAAACACGGAAATGGCAGCCCCCAGCGGACAACAGAATCAGGCCCAGGACGACCAGATATTGCAGTACGTCACGTTTCGATTGGATGACGAAACCTACGGAATCGACGTGATGCAGATCCAGGAAGTCCTGCGTTACACCGAGATCGCTCCGGTACCTGGCGCTCCTGATTACGTGCTGGGCATCATCAATCTCAGGGGCAACGTGGTAACGGTCATAGATACCCGTCGGCGATTTGGCCTGGCGGACTCTGAAGTAACCGATGCGACCCGGATTGTGGTCATGGAGTCGGCGAACCAGGTGATGGGCATTCTGGTGGATTCGGTGGCCGAGGTGGTTTATCTCAAGGCCAGTGAAATTGAGACTGCCCCCAATGTGGGTAATGAGGAAAGCGCCAAGTTCATTCAGGGCGTATGCAACAAGAATGGCGAACTGATCATTCTGGTTGAATTCGAAAAAATGCTGTCAGACCAGGAATGGGCTGAAATCGCAGCAATCTGAACCGACAGGCCGGTTCACTTGCTGACCGGTTGACGCCCCCGGGACTGACGGAAAACAACACAAACGTCAGATACATAAACCGAGGGCGTCACTGATGACTGAAACACTTCTTTCCAACCTGCCTTGGGCTATCACTGCTTTCGTGTTCTGCCTGATGATCGTTCAGGGCATGATTTCCCGCCGACAAACCGCGAAACTGCGTGCCGAGATGCAAGAGCGTTTCGAAACCCTGGGCCGTGAAATGCATGCGACGTCCAGTGGAAGCATGGGCGTGGGGCAGAGAGTGGTAGCCTGTGAGCGTCAGCTTCATGAGTTGCGCGGCACACTGGATGAAATGCGTCAGAACGACCCACTTCGAATTTCTTACGATGAAGCGTCGCGGCTCGTTGATCTGGGTGCGGACATTGATGACCTGATGAATACCTGTGGTATTTCACGGCCAGAGGCGGAACTCGTTTCTGCGCTGCGGAAGCGGCAGGCGGCCTGACGCAAGCGTTTTAGGGTCAGGAACCTGTTGTCCGGTTCGGGGGCTGGCCCGCGTCTTCCGGTGTCCGCCCCTCGAGGTTGAACGCAAACGCCAGAATTTCTGCAATCACCCGATACAGTGTCTCCGGAATCTCTTCATTCAGATCCAGTCGCGCGAGAATGCCGGCCAGTTCGGCGTTCTCGTACAGGGGCACACCGTGCTCCTGTGCAATTCGAATGATCTCCTCTGCCAACTCATAGGTGCCGCTGGCTGCGATGGTGGGCGCCCGTTGGCCATCGTATTTTAGAGCGACGGCGGCAGGAGAGTCCGGATGTTCGTTGTGATCGGTCATGCCCTGGTATCCACGAGTCGATGTTCCAGTTGCGTCGTCGCGCCGCGAGGAATCCCGCGACGACACTCAAGATCCACCACTTCCAGCCCGATATCGCTGAGGCTCTTGCGAAGTGCCGGTAACTCTTCCTGGGCTCGCTGCAACGTTGCCTGTTTTTCTGCCCAAACCTGTGCTGACAAGCGGCCGTGGCCCAGTGCTACGTCAAAATGAATCTGGCCTGCCTCATCAAGATTCATGGCCAGTGACAGCTTCCATTCGGTCATTTTCGATTTCGCACGTTTTTCTGATTCCGTCTCTTGCGGCTGCTCCTCTATACGTACCTGTGCGGTCCGCGGCTCGTTGTTCTGGTTGAGCCAGGGTAAGTCGATGAGCAAGGTGGTATTGGGGGCTGGTGCATCGGCCGTCGTTCTGGTGGAAAGAATCTGGCTGTGCAGTTGATTGACGGTGATTCGATTCAACACGCCAGCGAGCAAGCGCAGCATCTGGCCCACGGTGGTTGGTTCGCTGCTGGACGTCGTGGGCGGCGGCGAGCTGATGGTGCCGGGAAACTGGAGCGGTGCCTGGACCAGGTCCGGGCTAGCAATCGGTGTCAGTGAGTTAAACGTCACTTGAGGCTGATTCAGGTAGTTGAGCAACTGGTGAATCACCCGACCGACAGCCAGCTTGAGGTCCGCCGGTGGGGCCTCCGGTGACCGGGCAACGCGTCCCTCCGCGAACACGCCACTTTGTTCAATCCATTGTTTGATCTGTGCCGGTGATGCGCTGGATTGTGTGCCTGGCGACAGGGGGGAGCCTGAAGTCGTCGGATTGGTCGCCAGGGGAACCGAGCTGCCTCGGGTGAGATTTTCGGCAAGGCCTGCCAGCGTCTTTCGCTCCGGTAGCAGGGTAGCCAGTTGTTCAATGGCCTGACGGACGGGTGCGGGTAGGGACTGGATCGATCGCTCCGAGGGCGCAACAGGTTGCGCAGATGCGCCTGGCTCGGCGCGGATGCCAGCCGTCAGGCTTGCCAGGGCTTTGGCAATTCCCGAATCCACCGCCTGTTGCCAGGGCAGGCGCTGAGCCAGTGCCTGGGCAATAGATGATTCCGCCGCATTGGCCAGTTTCCCGATCAAGCGCAGCTCGTTTCCCGTACGCATGATTTTCACCAGATCGCCGGCTTGAAGATCCGTGTCGCCCACCGAGGCATTTACCGCAAGTGACTGACCCCGGATGTCGAGAATGAGGCGGCCTGAATTGACGGATGTCTTGTTGGCGATTTCAGCGACCTTTGCCAGCACAGTCTCACGATTTGCCA
>CAZWEP010000003.1:90669-118625 GCA_964632565.1 uncultured Marinobacter sp.
CTGCGGCTTTCGATGAGGTATCCGATGGTTGGCTTGGCAATGGCGTGCCGTTCGGTATCTTCATTGTTATCGATTTGTTGTCCGACCAGAGTATTCCACTAACGCTTCCGTTATAATACGCGCCACCGGCAATGAGTGCCTTGCATGCCTGAAACCGGTCTAGCATGAACTCGAGCAGCGTGAATGGCTTCACGTTGAACCAGCTTTTGGGGCCCTGATGTCTGAGCCACTCTTACAGGCAATCGAACTACATTGTGAGCGGAACGATCGCACACTCTTCCAGGCGCTGTCTTTTTCCATACTGCCCGGTACGATCACCCGTGTCGAGGGCCCGAATGGCGCTGGAAAAACCACGTTGCTTCGAATTCTTGCCGGCCTGAATGACAATTTTGAAGGCGATCTTCTGTGGCGTGGTGAACGTCGAAGCTGGAACCGCGAGAACTTCCTGAGGAACACGCTGTTCATCGGTCATCGAGCCGGCATCAAACCATTGCTGAGCCCACTCGAAAATCTCAGGGCCCTGACCGCTGGCCGGGCAAAATTTTCAGACAAAGTTCTCTGCCAGGCTCTGGAGGGTACAGGCCTCGCCGGCTATGAACACATTGCCTGTCGTAAGCTGTCCGCAGGACAGCAACGGCGGGTCGCGCTCGCCCGGTTATTGATTGCTGACGAACCCGTCTGGATTCTGGACGAGATTTTTACGGCGATTGATGCCCAGGGAGTCGCTGCGCTTGAAGAGTTGCTTTCCCAGAGAGCGCGGGAGGGTGGCGCCATCATTCTGACCACCCATCACCCGATGGACGATGCAAGCATGGGGCGTATTTCGCTGCAGGGGGCAGGTAATGGCGACTGACCAGGTACCAGGCCTGCGGCTCAAAGAGGCCGATGTTTCTCCACTGGTTGCCATGGGTGCGGTGATCAAGCGAGATCTCAGGGCGTCGCTGCGGCAACCGCAGGATCTTGCCAATCCATTGCTGTTTTTTGTGATTGTGGTGACCCTGTTTCCGCTGGGGGTCAGTCCGGAAGTCGCCTTTTTGAAAGAAGCTGGCGGAGGTATTCTCTGGGTAGCGGCTCTGCTTTCTGTGTTGTTGTCTCTTGATCACCTTTTCCGCCAGGATTTCGAAGATGGTTCGCTGGAACAGTTGTTGCTTCAACCACAACCTCTGTTCTTGTTGGTTTTGGCAAAATCGCTGGCTCACTGGATGCTGACGGGGTTGCCCCTGGTGCTGCTGGCGCCGGTACTGGCAGTCATGGTGCACCTGGAAGGGAACTCCATCTGGGTTCTCTGTCTAACGCTGCTGGTTGGAACGCCAGTGCTGAGCTTGATTGGTTCGATCGGCGCTGCTTTGACGCTGGGTCTGAGGTCGGCCGGAGTGCTCTTGTCCCTGCTGATCATTCCGCTGTACATTCCTGTGCTGATTTTTGGTACCGGTACAGTAATGGCCGCAGCAGAGGGTGTGCCGGTATCGGGACAGTTGGCTTTGATGGGCGCGTTTCTGGTGCTTGCGCTGACACTCGCGCCCTTTGCCAGTGCTGCGGCGCTGAGGATCAGCCTGTCTAACAGCTAGACTTATAGGAAATTTGTTGAATGTGGCAATTCTTTCACAAGCTGGGATCACCAAAGTGGTTCTTTGATATCGCCTCCCGGCTCATGCCATGGCTGCTGTGGTCTGGTGCTGCCCTGTTTCTGGGTGGCGTTGTCTGGGGGTTGGCGTTCGCACCGCCTGACTACCTCCAAGGCAACAGTTACCGGATCATCTTTATTCATGTGCCTTCGGCGTTTCTTGCTCAGTCTGTTTACGTGATGATGGCCGTTGCCGGCCTGGTGACGCTGGTATGGCGGATGAAGCTGGCGGATGTCTTTGTGAAATCGGTGGCGCCGATTGGCGCATTACTCACCTTTCTGGCCCTTTTTACGGGCGCAGTCTGGGGCAAGCCGACATGGGGGACCTGGTGGATATGGGATGCCAGGCTGACATCCATGCTGATTCTGCTGTTTCTGTATCTGGGTGTCATTGCCCTGGGCAGTGCAATTTCTGATGAAAAATCGTCGGCCCGAGCGGTTGCGGTGCTGGTACTGGTCGGCGTGGTGAATATTCCGATCATCAAATATTCCGTCGAATGGTGGAATACGCTGCATCAGCCGGCGACGTTCAAGCTTACGGAGAAGCCGAGCATGCCCTCCGAAATGTGGGTGCCACTTTTAATGGCGGTGCTGGGTCTGTATCTATTATTCGGCTGGCTCGCGTGTCTGCGAATGCAGACAGCCGTGATCATCCGGGAACGCAAAACCCGGTGGGTCCGTGAATTGGCCCAGGCTGCCGGTCGGGGAGGATATTAAACCATGGCATTTGATTCCTTTGGCGCGTTCGTCGAAATGGGTGGTCATGGTCCCTATGTATGGGCCTGTTATTTCGTCTTTTTTGCACTGATGGTCGTATTGATTGGTTGGTCAAAGAAGCAGCGAAAAGATGCGCTTCAGTTCCAGGTCAGAGAAGCTGCACCTCAGGACTCTGTTTCCTCTCAAACTGGTGCGGCCTCATTTAAACGTGTGGATTCTTCAGAAACTGACGGGTAGTCATCAACATGCATCCGATCCGTAAAAAGCGGCTCACAATCGTGGTATTTCTTGTACTGGGCGTATCCCTCGCGGTCGGGCTGACGACCTATGCATTGAGGCAAAATATCAATCTTTTCTACGACCCGACGCAGATTGCCGCGGGTGAGGCCCCGGCCGATACCCGAATTCGGGCGGGTGGCATGGTGGAAGAAGGTTCGGTTGTCCGTGACCCTGAAAGCCTGAAAGTCGAATTCAAAGTGACCGACTTTACCTCCTCATTTCCCGTTGAGTATACGGGGATACTCCCCGACCTCTTTGCCGAGGGGCAGGGCGTCGTTGCGATGGGGCGCCTGGATGGCAATGGCCGTTTTGTGGCGGATCAGGTTTTGGCCAAACATGATGAAAATTATATGCCGCCAGAGGTGAACGAGGCACTGGAGAAAGCCGCCAGTCAGCGTGCTGAAGCGGCCGGTGACAAATACAGCTCCGAGTACTAAGTAGACAAAGACCGGATTCCTGGAGATTCTGATGTATCCCGAACTTGGACAGATTTCACTCATACTGGCGTTGTTGCTCGCAGTCATGCTGTCGATCATTCCGCTGTTCGGGTCCCTGACCGGTCGCGAGCAACTGCAAGCGTTTGCCCGACCTTTGTCCGCCGGGCTGTTCGTCTTTGTCGCAATGGCATTTGCCATATTGACCCATGCTTTTCTGACGGATGACTTCTCGGTCGCCTACGTTGCCAACAACAGCAACAGTCTCTTGCCCTGGTATTACAAATTCAGTGCCGTCTGGGGCGGTCATGAGGGGTCGCTGCTGTTATGGGTCTTGATGTTGGTGGGGTGGACACTGGCGGTCGCAGTGTTCAGCCGCGGCCTACCAACGGTAATGGTCTCTCAGGTGCTGTCCGTTCTGGGCATCGTCACCGTGGGCTTTCTGCTGTTCACCATCATGACGTCAAACCCATTTGATCGCCTCCTGCCGAACGTGCCGGCGGACGGTGCTGATTTGAATCCGCTGTTGCAGGATTTTGGTCTGATCATACATCCACCCATGCTTTACATGGGGTACGTTGGTTTCGCTGTGGCGTTCGCCTTTGCGATTGCTGCACTGATCAATGGCCGACTGGATGCGGCCTGGGCCCGCTGGTCGCGGCCCTGGACAACCGTTGCCTGGTCATTCCTGTCGCTTGGCATCGCGCTGGGTAGCTGGTGGGCTTATTACGAGCTTGGCTGGGGTGGCTGGTGGTTCTGGGATCCTGTGGAAAACGCCTCATTGTTGCCCTGGTTGTCAGGTACAGCGCTGATGCACAGTCTGGCGGTGACTGAGAAGCGCGGGGTCTTCAAGAGCTGGACGGTTCTACTGGCCATTTTCACGTTCGCATTGAGCCTGCTCGGGACCTTCCTTGTACGCTCAGGTGTGTTGACCTCGGTGCATGCCTTTGCCTCAGACCCTGATCGTGGCACCTTCCTGTTGGCGCTGCTGGGCATCACCGTTGTGTCCAGCCTTGTGCTTTACGCATTCAGGGCGCCCGTCGTACACACCCGTGCCCGGTACGCAGGCCTGTCGAGGGAAGTGTTCCTGCTGTTGAACAACGTGTTACTGGTTGCCTCGACCTTGCTGGTTCTTCTGGGCACGCTTTATCCGCTGGTACTGGACTACCTCGACATGGGGCGCCTTTCCATCGGCGAACCTTTCTTTAACCTCACCTTCAGTCCGTTGGCAGTGGCTGCCGGCTTGCTGCTTGGTGCCGGTATTTTCTCACGCTGGAAAAAGACCGACGGCGGTTGGTTGGGACGCAAACTGCTCTGGCCGCTCTCCATCGCTCTGCTTGTCACTGCTGCGGCGCTGGTGAACTACGGTGCCTTCAAGCCATGGGCATTCGCAGGCCTTTTCTCTGCTTCCTGGGTCGTGGTAGCCACTGCGCTGGATCTGTGGGAGAAATCGGCGTCGAAAAAAGGCAGGCTTTACGGCCTCAGACGCCAATCCCGAAGCTATTTTGGGATGGTCTTCGGGCATCTCGGCATGGCTATTGTTATGGCGGGCGCAACCGTTGCATCGAATTATGGCATTGAGAGAGACGTTCGCATGTCTCCGGGCGATACTGCTCGGGCCGGTTCTTACCAGGCAGTATTTACGGAGATCGGAACTCGTCGCGGGCCCAACTTCAACGCACAATATGCCCGTTTCGAAGTACTGGACGCCGATGGCGATCTCGTATCGGTACTTTATCCGGAAAAGCGGCAGTATCTGGTACAGCGAAACACCATGACCGAAGCGGGCATTGACGCTGGCCTGTTCCGGGATGTGTTTATCGCGCTTGGTGAGCGGGTGGCCGACGACGCCTGGGCCATCCGGCTGCAGTACAAGCCCCTGGTGCGCTGGTTGTGGCTTGGCGCCATCTTTATGGCCGTTGGCGGATTTCTTGCGATCTCTGATCGGCGCTATCGGTTGAAGAACAAGGTTGCCGACGAGGCTTCCGCGACCACCAAACGGCCCGGCTCGGGCGCTGCAGACCCGGCGGAGGCGCTGTCATGAAGCGCGCGCTGATGTTTCTTCCGGTTGTCATTGTGGTGATTCTTGGCATCGTTCTGTTCGCGGGTATTGGTAAGGATCCGAACCGCCTGGAGTCTGCGTTGATCGGCAAGCCGGTGCCTGCGTTCGCCTTGCAGGACCTGCAGAATCCAGATCTTGAGCGTGACAGAACGGTTTTCGAGGGGCAGGTCTCACTGCTGAATGTCTGGGGAACCTGGTGCCCCGCATGTCGTGATGAACACGATGACCTGATCTGGCTCGCCCGCGATAAGGGCGTGCGAATCATAGGTCTGAATTACAAGGATAACCGGGAAGGCGCACTGGACTGGTTGGACAAGCTGGGCGACCCCTACGAGGTGTCGATCTACGATCCCAGAGGCACATTGGGCTTTGACCTTGGCGTTTACGGTGCCCCGGAAACCTACGTTATTGATGCCGAAGGCGTGGTCCGATACCGACACGTTGGCGTGGTGACCGAACAGGTCTGGGAGGAAAAGCTTGGGCCCGTCGTGGATCAGTATCGAAAAGCCGGAGATGGCGCCTGATGAAGCACCTACTCACTGTCTTGTTCGCTACCCTGATGTTGATCGGAAGCGTGCAGGCCAACACCAAAAACGTCTATCCGTTTGATTCCCGAGCTGAGGAGCAGCGATTCCAGACCCTGACCTCGGAGTTGCGTTGCCCCAAGTGTCAGAATCAGAACATCGCCGATTCCAACGCGCCGATATCCAAAGACATGCGCGATGCGGTTTATCGCATGATGAATGACGGTGCCTCGGACGAAGAAATTACAAACGAACTGGTGTCCCGCTTTGGCGAGTTCGTACGATACAAACCCGAGGTCGACAAGCGCACATTCGTGTTGTGGGCAACCCCGGCATTGGTCGTGTTTATCGGGGTTGTGATAGTGCTTCTCACCGTGTCCCGTTCCCGTCGGGCAGACGATGAGGAAAGACCGTTGAGCGAAACCGAACGTGCCCGTGCCGCCAGTCTCCTCAACGAAAACGAACGCAAAGATGACCTATCCTGATCACCAACTGACCGATTGATTTATGAACCAGACCTTTTGGCTTGCAACCGTCGTAATGATCTTGCTTGCGTTGGCTTTTGTTGTGGCACCGCTGATCTTTCACCGCTCGGGCCGCAGAGCAACGCTGGATGTGCGTAATCAGAACCTGCTTGCCTATCGCAGCCGGTTAGCCGAACTGAATCGCGAACTTGAAAACGGTGCACTGGACCAGGAGAGTTACGATCAGCTGCACGATGAGCTTGCCGGAAGCATGTTGGAAGATGTTCCCGATGCAGAGAAGGGAATCCTCGAATCTCCCCGACAGGTCAAAGAGGGGCGAACTTCCCTCTTTGTTGTGCTGACCAGCCTTGTCATCATTCCCGTGGCAGCGATATATCTTTATGGCCACTGGGGCGCAATGGACAAGGTCGAGCAGTTCCAGACCATGCAGGCAATGGCTGACACCGATCAGGACAGACGGGGTCAGATGCTGGGCCTTGCTCAGCAGTTGCGGGAGAAATTGGAGGCTCGCCCTGATAACTCCGAAGGCTGGGCCATGCTTGGCCGGACGTACATGAGTCTTGAAGAATACAAAGAGGCGGCCTGGGCGTTTGAGCAACTGGCCAACAGCATCGACGAAAGCGATGAGCGCAAAGCTGTTGCCTGGGGGCTGTCCGCACAGGCCTTGTTCTTTCTGAGCGAGGGCAAACTCGAAGGAGAAGTGAATCGGGCCATCGAAAAAGCCCGAGCCCTGAATCCCGATGAGGTTAACGCGCTGGGCCTACTCGGAATTGCCGCGTTCAGTCGCGAAGATTATAAGGCTGCTTTGGGGCACTGGGAGCGTATTACTGAGGTGGCACCGAACCATCCACAGATCGAAGCAATCCGGAACGGCATCGTCCAGGCCTATCAGCGGTTAGGGCAAGAGCCTCCCGCGAATCTGACAGAGCCGGCGCCATCTGAAGGGCCGGGAGTTGCAGTTCGCGTCGAGATCGCACCGGCATTCCAGTCAGACATTGCCGATGACACCTCGTTATTCGTATTCGCTCGCCAGGCTGGGGTGCAGGGTGGGCCGCCTGTAGCCGTCGCACGATTGACCGCGGGCCAGTTGCCCGCTGTCATTCGTCTTGATGATCGTAATGCGATGTCGCCGCAGATGAAGATTTCCGGCGTTGAAGAAGTGATGGTTCAGGCCCGGCTGTCTCGTTCCGGCACCGCGACGCCACAGCCGGGAGATTGGCAGGGCAGCCTGGAACAGGCCATTCCCGTTGGGGCCCCTGACAGCAACCCGGTGACCCTGGTTATCGACACCCAGCTGCGCGAGTAATGCCCGCTCGCTATCAGGAGCTTTTAGCGAGACCCGAGTTCGCTGGGGTACAAAGGCGGCAGCTCACTAACGGCCTCCGGTTCTTTCCGCGAAAATGCGCGAGCATTCTCCAGCGCAGATACCAGTGGTTTGCCATTCCAGGGGGACGCTGCCGCTTCTCCACGCCCGTAGTGTCTGTTTTGAAGTCGTGCTAATTCTCTCCGGATGTCATCGCTTTCCAGTCGATTGCAGGCCTCAGCAACGCTCACAACCGGATTTTCCGGCATGCGGTGATTAACCCAGCGGATCAAATGATCGGGTGTTTCAGGAGCACCCGCTTCGGCAGCCTCACAGAGAACTTTAAATAGCGCTTTCTCGGATTTGTCGGCAGGCTTCTCTGACGGAGCAGTGCTCGTTGACCGACGACTCCACCACCACGCCAGTCCGGTGATGGACCAGCCAATCAATAGGACCAGCGCAATTAGCGGCCAGACAGTGGACGTCGTTGACGCCATTGCATCGTCGGGGGTGTCTCCTTCATCTGGTTTAGCGACGGCTTCGGGTTCAGCGGGAGCGACGTCATTCCCGGTGGATTCTCCTGGCGCTGCCTGGATTGTCAGGGTGCGAGCAGGGATGACCGCCACCTTTTCCGAATCTGTTTTGGTGTCCCACCACGGAATCCGGATCTCTGGCAGCGTCAGTTCGCCCCCTTTTACGGGGACAAGGGCTGAAGTCTGGGCCAGCTTTGCCGTCAATCCCTGCTTGGTCGGAACCGTCGTTCGATCCGGTTTCTCCGGATAGGCTCTGATGCCCTCGGGCATGGTTTCGGGAAAGGGGGGAAGCGCCTCACCGGGCAACCCCTCAACCACCAGCGACAGCTCTCGCGAAAGGTTCTGGCCAGCCTGCACAGATGAACTCACAGGAAGGCCGGATTCCGAGAGCGAGAGATCCGTAGCCGGCAGCCAGGTGTCTCCTGAGAATTCCGCGGGGACAGCCCTCACATTAATTGGAAACAATTCCTTGTTGTTTCTGAGGAACTTGAGTCGGCCAGAGGCATCTCTGGCTTGCCCTTCGAAACGGATTGGCGGCAGTGTCAGTTCGCCAGGCTTCTGCGGAAACAGGGCATACCGACGCTCCACGACACGATAGCGCACACCGTCCCGGTAGCGCGTGTATTCGGTCTGTTTGCCAAGGCTTTCAATGATGACATTGGGATGGGTTGGCTCAGACAGCTCGCCCCGGATCATGTTGCCGTTAAAAAAGAGCTTAACGGTGAGAATCATTTGTTCCTGAACGTAGACTTCGTCCTTGTCGGCGGACAATTCGATGAAGCTTTCACGGGTGTCAGTACCCTGATCTGGGGGTGATCCGTCAACCACTTCGATCGTCACAGGGTCGGAAACAGCGTCCCGGAAGCTGAGTGAAGGAATGGTCAGGCGACCATTCTTTTTTGGTGCCAGCTGGTAAGTCCAGGTGATCTCGCCAATCATCTGGCTGTTCACCGTGCGAATGGAGTAACGCTGGTTCTCGCCCAGAATCTCGAAATCATCGGCGACTTTGTCGATGTCCGGTTTCGGGAGGTTGGACACATCGAAATCGAACAGGTTGCTCAGATTGATATCGATCTTGGTGGTGCCTTTCACGGTGAGTGTCAGCACTTCGCCTTCGTACAGGCGCTTGCGATCAGGTTCCACCGAGAGCGTCTCGGCCGCCATCAAGTTGGCGGCAAGCATCCAGAACAGGGTGATCAGAAAAACGGGAAAACCCCGACGGTTTACCATGGTGTATCGCCCTCGTCAGTGCGTGAATTCCGTTGCTGATACTGTTGTAGAAACTTGCGTCGCAGAAGCCCGCCAGGGTCGTCTGGTACACGACGTAAAAGCTGTTCCTGGCCCTGACTCAGGGGCGAGGTATCCAGCTCTGCGGGGGCCGCGGACTCTGATTCAGGGCTGTCCTGTTTCTCAGACTCTTGATCTCCAGACTGTGGTTCCTGCTGAGAGTCCTTGTCTTCTGGCTCATCGCCCTCGGAGTCCTGTTGCTGACCACTGGATTGCTGTTGGTCGCTTCCCGACTCGGACTCCTGTTGGTCGCCGGATTGATTCTCACCTTGTGAGGGATTTTCCGATCCCTGTTGCTGTTGATCGTCAGACGATTCCGATGAGTCCTGGGATGAGTCGCCGTCTTCCCCGGACTGGTTCTGCTGTTGTTGCTCCAGGAGGTCTTTGACCAGCTTGCGATTAAAGGCCGCATCTTCGTTATCGGGGTTCATCTCAAGTGCCTGGTCATAGGCTTTAATGGCTTCTTTCAGCTTTCCCGCCCTGGCCAGAGCGTTGCCACGATTGTAATTGGCAGAAGGCTCATCCCCTGCAGAAAACGCGTCAACAGCTGCCTCGTAGTTCCCGGACCGGTATAGGGCGCTGCCTTTGAGATCCGGGTCTTCAAGATTTCGGGCTGCTTTCGCGGCGTCTTCACGAATCATTTCGGAAGCACGCTGATCTTCCCGCAGCCAGAGTGCGTCCCAGGATTGCGCCGACGCGGGACGGGGTGCCAGGGGTACAAGTGTCAGAAAAAGTGCAATCATGGCACCCCTGCGCCAGCCAATCAGCGCCAGCGGCGCAGCCAGCCAGAGCAGCCAATAGCCATCATCCTGCCATCGGTCGACGGTGAGTCCGCGGTCGCTCTCCTGCCAATCGTCGGAATCTTCGGCGCGGAGATCAAGATTGAGAATGTCCTGGTTTGAAATGCTCAGCGACTGTCCTTTGCCACCGTGGGCCTGTGCCAGTGAGGTCAAACCTTGCGGATCTGCACGAGTGATGACTACCTCGCCATTGTCCCGGATGAACCCTTTGCGGGCGAGAGGGATGGGCCCACCCTCTGTGGTTCCTACCGCCAGTGTGCTTAGTGAAAACGGGCTGCCAGAAAACGCAGTGTCGATATTGCTGGCGTAGCGGTCGGATACCGAGTCGGCAATCAGAAGCAGCCGACCCTGGCCGGGCGCTCCTTGCTCTAGCAGCCGCAATCCCTGCTCAATGCCGAGGTCAGCGCGGTTACCGGCAGCTGGCATGATGGTCGGATCGAGGACATTCAGCATTCCCTCGATGGTCTGGCTGTCATCGGTCAGTGGCGTGACCACATGGGCGTCGGCGGAATACACCACCAGAGCTGTCAGGCTGCCGTCTCGAACATCGAGAATATCCCGGATTTTTCGTTTTGCCACGGTCAGCCGGTCGGGTTCGGCGTCAGTGGCAAGCATTGACAGTGACAGATCCAGCACAATGACAAGACTGTCGTTCTGCTGTTGAAGCGGAGTCGGCGCCTCACGCCAGGATGGTCCGGCAAGCGCAATGGCCAGAACAGCGAGCGTGAGCGTCAGAGGGACCATCGGCGAACGCATTGGCTGCCCCTGTACTCCAGATCGGCTGATGATGGGGGTCAGCAAATAGGCCGGAATGATTCGGCTCCAGCCGCTGTCACTGGAACGGAACCGCTTGAGGATCAACGGCATGGCAACGGCCGCGATCAACAGCAGTAGCCACAGGGGACGGATGAAGTGAAAATCAGCCATTTTGCGATCCTCCCCGCTGCAGAGAGGTTGGTCCCATAACGCGCGCCAGTCTGATTAACTGCATTAATAACCACAGGCTCACTGCAATGCCCGCTGGCCAGATATAAAGCTCGTTGACCGGGCGGTATTGTTTGCCCTCAATTTCGATAGGTTCGAGCTGATTGATGCTTTCGTAAATCAGTTCCAGCTCCGGCAGACTCCTGGCCCGGAAATATTGGCCACCGGTTTGCTGGGCCATACGAGTCAGCAGGCCCTCGTCCAGATCCCGGGAGGGATTGATTCGTCGCGAGCCGAGGAGGCCTCTTTGAACCATGGACTCGGCGCCAATGCCAATGGTGTAGATTCTGACACCGGCGGCCTTAGCGATCTCTGCGGCTTTGTCGGGCTCGATCTCTCCGGCGGTGTTAGCGCCGTCTGTCAGTAAGATAACGACTCGTTGATCCTGAGGTCGATCTCTGAGACGTTTGACGGCCAGGCCAATGGCATCACCAATGGCCGTTGCGCGCCCGGCCATGCCAATGCCCGACTCGTCGAGCAGAGTTTTTACTGTCGCCAGGTCAAAGGTCAGCGGTGCCTGAACATAGGGTTCTGTGCCGAATAAAAGCAGCCCGAGTCGGTCCCCCTGCCGCCGTTCGATGAAATCGTGGAGTACATTTTTCACGGCCTGCAGGCGATTGATACTGCGACCCTGCATGATCATGTCCTGTTCATCCATGCTGGGGGATATATCAACGGCCAACAGTAGATCGCGTCCGCTGACCGGAAGTTGTACCTGCTCTCCGACGTACTGCGGTCGTGCAAGGGCAACCACCAACAACGTCCAGATGACCAGCAGAAGAAGCTGTTGGAAAAGGGAGTTACGACTTCCGCTACGGCTTACTCCAGGCAGATCAGATAACCAATGGCCCACCGGTAGCACCGGTGCTTCGACCGATTGTGCCCTCCGCCGGCGGATTTTGAACAGTAATGGCAATAATACGAGGACGATGAGCCAGGGATAAGCAAGGCTGATCATTTCTGCCCTCCGAGCCAGAGCCTGGCGAAGCGGATGGCATCATCCGGTGCACAACTGGGAGTGGGCTGCCAGCAACTGGCCACCATGGCCTCGACCGTCGGTCGAGAGGCGACCCGGTCCTTCGGACTGGTTTCGAGCAGGAAATCGACCCACTCAGCGCCAGTGAGGGACGCCGGGGCTCGATCCGGGTAACGGACCACGGCAGACTGTTTGAGGAGCGCGTTCAGGTCTCCAAACCATTCACTGTTGACAGCTGCCCGGCCTGCGATCAGCTTCAATTCCCTGCGAGCGGCCCGATGCCAGGCGTGACTCTTTCTTCGTCTGCGAATCCAGAGGATCAGGATCAAAATCAACGCGACGGCCAGCACGAACAGCAGCCACCAGCCCGGTGCCGGCGGCCAGAAGCCGTCCGGGGACGGAAGGTGAATGTCTCTGAGTTCGCTCAGCGGATCCTTTTCCATTATGAGTCCGACAACATAATTAGCCGATGTATCCTCGCGGTCCCAGCAGTGCCTGCAGGGCAACAGCAGGTTCCTCGCCTGTCATGATCGTGGCGGGGCGGATACCTGCAGTTCGAAAACATTCCCGCAGTTCTGCTTCGTGCGCTTCCACTTTCTTTGCAAAGGCCCGCTGGAATCTGGGGTTGCTTCCGTCGAACCAGACCGGACCCTCTGTTCCTGCAACGGCAAAACGACCACTGTCAGGAAGTCTTTGCTCCAGTGGATCTACTACCCGCAGAGCGCTGACGGTGTTGTGTCGGGCCAGGGTGCCCAGCAGACGCGAAGTATCGTCGGTCAGGTTCAAAAAATCGCTGATAACAAAAATCCGGGTGCCCGTGTGCGCAACGCGGCGGGCCTCATTCAACGCTTTGTCCAGGCTTGCGGCTTCGGACGTGGCCGCACCGGCAAGCGCAGCAGCGTGAGTCTCGTCACGATTAATTCGTTGCTGATGGGCCAGTGTGTCCAGAAACTGCAGCACTGACTTCTTGCGACGGGCAGGGCGTTGCACGGTCAATTGATCACCGTTGAATACGATGCCTCCAACCTGGTCGCCGGAGCCCAGCGCCAACCAGGCAAGGATGCCCGCGAGTTGGGCACAGCGAACCTGCTTGTAGGCGCCAGTGCTTGCGAAAAACAAGCTTGGCCCGAGATCGCATAAAAGCAATACCGGCCGCTCACGCTCTTCTTCATACAATTTTGTGTGCGGAGACTGCCGCCGAGCTGTAACCCGCCAGTCAATACTGCGGATGTCATCGCCCGGTTGGTATTGACGTACTTCGGCAAAGGCCATCCCGCGACCGCGCCTGGGCGAACGCTGCAGACCGGCCTGTCGACTGCGAACCTGGCGTGCTGCCGGAAGTTTGAGTGCGCGAGCATCGGCCTGCAAGCGTATCAGGTGGGGCAGGGCAATGTGGGTTGAGGGCTCAGCGGACATCATGGCGATCTGGATCAGGCAGTGACTGGAACGCGTTCGATAAGGCGCTGGATAATGGCGTCTGCCGTCATACCTTCAGCTTCTGCCTCGAAAGTCAGCAGGATGCGATGACGGAGTACATCGAAAGCCATGGTCCTGACATCGTCGGGGCTGACGTAGTCTCTGCCATCGAGCCACGCGAGTGCGCGGGCGCAGCGATCGAGGGCGATGGTACCCCGCGGACTGGCGCCAAAGGCTGTCCAGCGTGCCAACTCGGGGTCAATAGAGGCAGGGGATCGGGTCGCCAGCACCAGGGCAAGAAGATATTGCTCGACGGTTTCCGACATATAGATATCCGCAACCTCATGACGGGCCTCGAAGACCTGTTCAGCCGAGATTTTTACTTCGGAGGCAATTTGACCTCGTCGGTAATCGTTGCGAGCTAATTCCAGAATGGCCTTCTCTGCTTCCGCTGAGGGGTAATCGATCACCACATGCATCAGGAAGCGGTCGAGCTGGGCCTCGGGCAGAGGGTAGGTGCCTTCCTGCTCAATCGGGTTCTGGGTGGCCATTACCATGAACAGCCGGTCCAGCGTGAAGGTTTTCATCCCGACGCTGACCTGCCGTTCTCCCATGGCTTCAAGCAAGGCGGACTGCACTTTCGCCGGCGCCCGGTTGATCTCATCGGCCAGCACCAGGTTGTGGAAGATCGGGCCCCGCTGAAATTCGAATTGTCCGGTTTCGGCCCGGTAGATTTCGCTGCCCGTTACGTCGGAAGGCAGAAGATCCGGTGTGAACTGAATCCTGTGGAAGTCGCCTTCCAGGTGATCCGCGAGCGCTTTGATGGCCGTGGTTTTGGCAAGCCCCGGGGCCCCTTCTACCAGCAGGTGGCCGTCGGCCAGCAACGCCATCAGCAACCGGTCAACCAGAGCCTCCTGGCCGATTATCCTTTTCGCTAACTGTGATCGCAGATTGCCGAACGTATCCTGTAGCGCCATGGGTGATGTTCACTCCTGAATCAGAAACGGTTCTTGTAAGTAGTTGCCGCAGTTTTCGCATCTAGTCAGCAAAAATCAAGGGTTTGACTATCCTTATGTGACAGCTCGGTGATTACGTTTATTTCACACTGCCAGAGGTAGACTATGAATGCGCTGACGATCGCCAGCAAGGATCAGTTTTTTGATCAGCTGGCTGACGCTTTCGCACAGAAAATCGCGAAGACAGAAGCGAAAAAGATCACGGAATTCGCAAAGCAGCATTATGCACACATTCCCCTCGAAGAGCTCGCCAACCGGCGATTTTCAGATACCTACGGCGCCATTCTAGCCGCCTGGCAGTTCCTCCAGAAACGAGCACCCGATGCATCACCGGTTTCGGTGTTTAACCCGGACCTGGAAAGTGACGGATGGCAGTCGACTCACTCTGTCATTTTTATTCTTCACCCGAACATGCCGTTTCTGATCGATTCACTGAGGATTGCCATCAATCAACGTGAAATCGGCACCCATTCCATCCAGCACTCTATTCTTCAGGTGCAGCGCGACGGACACGGCAAACTCAAGTCGCTGTATCCACCGAAGAAAAAAGTGCCGGATATCGAAACCGGATACGAAGCCTTTATCGTCCTGGAAATCGATCGGCACAGCAGCCCGGATGATTTGAGGCAGTTGGAAGACGTGATTCAGACGATCCTTCACGAAGTGCGTATCGCAGTGAACGACTTTCCCATTGTGACTGAAAAGGTCAATCAGATCCGCAAGGAGCTCGATACCACTGCCGCCTGTGTGGATGATGAGGATAAACAGGAAGCCAAGGCCTTTCTCGACTGGCTGGTAAAGGATCACTTCACGTTTCTCGGATACGACGAATACGACTTTGTGAAAGAAAAAAAGGGGCTGGTGGTCAAGCGGGTTGATCAGTCCGAACTGGGCATCCTGAGGGTGAACAACGAACGTCCGGATCAGGTCAAACTGAATGAGCTGCCACAGCGCACGCGCCATGAGATGACCCGCACCGACGACATTTTCATCTTCGCCAAATCAGCACAGCGATCTCGCGTTCACCGTCCTGCTTATCCGGATTACATCGCAGTGAAAAAATTCGATGACAAGGGCGAAGTCATCGGTGAACGGCGGTTTCTTGGCCTGTATACATCACGGGTCTACAACGAGCGTCCGGACGAGATCCCTCTGCTGCGCCGTAAATTCCAAACGGTCATGCGCCGCTCTGGGTTCATGCGGGATGACTATGCCGGAAAAGAGTTAGACCAGATTCTGACGGTCTATCCGCGGGACGAGCTATTCGAGATTGAAGCCAGCGATCTGCTCTCTGTGGC
Organism: uncultured Marinobacter sp.; assembly: GCA_964632565.1. GTDB lineage: Bacteria > Pseudomonadota > Gammaproteobacteria > Pseudomonadales > Oleiphilaceae > Marinobacter. Next base: position 106,408 of record CAZWEP010000003.1, read on the forward strand.
CAAAAACATTCTTTATATTCAGGAGCGTCGCCGCATTGAACTGTTCATGCGAGAGGACGTTTATGGTCAGTTCGTGACCTGCCTGGCCTTTTTCCCAAGGGATATCTACAACACCGAATTGCGCCTGAAAGTTGAGCGGGTGTTGATGGATTCCCTGGACGCCGATGACATCGAGTTTGTCACGCATTTTTCGGAATCGGTGTTGGCCCGTGTGCAATTTACCATTCGCGTGCCTCAGGTTGAGAATCGACAAATTCCGATTCAGGAAATTCGTGAGAAAGTCATTGAGCTTGCCCAATCCTGGCGGGACGGATTGCTCGATGCACTGAACGAGGCCTACGGCGAGGAGCCAGGCAATGAAATGTATCGGCTTTACTCATCCGGCTTCCCCGCAAGCTATCAAGACATGTTCTCGCCTCGCAGGGCAGCCATTGATCTGGAACACATTGCCCAGGCGTCGAAGGAAAAACGTCTGACAATGAGCTTCTATCGGGCGCTGGAAGAGGACGAAAGCACGCTGCATTTCAAACTTTTCTATCCCGATGAAACCCTGCCATTGTCGGATGTCATGCCAATTTTCGACAACCTCGGGTTCCGGGTCATCGGCGAGCATCCGTTCGAGGTTTCAGATCGCAAAGGTAACGTCGTCTGGATTCACGATTTCACGCTGCAGGCCTACAGTGGCGTGATTGTGGACATTCATCGGATCCGACCCATTTTTGAGGATCTGTTCAGCAAGGTCTGGTACGGCGATGCCGAAAACGATGCGTTTAACCGCCTGTTGCTGTCGTCTTACATGAGTTGGCGCGAGATTGCGTTACTGCGCACCTATGCCCGCTATATGCGTCAGATTCGGGTCTCCAACAGCCAGACCTTTATCTCGAATACCCTGGTTAACCACGTCGATCTGACGCGCCTGCTGCTGGAGTTTTTTGAAGTGCGCTTCAATCCAGAGCGTTACCAGAGCAGCGGCAAAAGCAAGGCGGCCCAGCAGAAGCTGGAAATCGAGTTCAATGCCGGCCTGGACAGCGTTGAAAATCTCAGTGAAGACAGGGTCCTGCGGCTTTTCATTGAGTTGATGCAGGCGACCTTGCGCACCAATTATTACCAGCCCGACGGTGACGGTAACACCAAGCCCTACATCAGCGTGAAGTTCAATCCCCACAAGATTCCGGACATGCCACTGCCGCTGCCAATGTTCGAGATTTTTGTCTACTCGCCGAGGGTGGAAGGCGTTCATCTGCGAGGCGGCAAGGTTGCTCGGGGCGGCCTGAGATGGTCAGACCGGTTCGAAGACTATCGCACCGAAATTCTGGGGCTTGTGAAAGCCCAGCAGGTGAAGAATGCGGTGATCGTTCCTGTCGGCGCCAAGGGTGGCTTTGTTGCGAAGCGCCTGCCGGATATGTCCGACCGTGAGGCCTTCCAGGCTGAGGGTATCGAAGCCTACAAAACCTTTATCCGAGGGCTGCTGGATGTCACCGATAACCTGGTGGATTCAGGCATCAAGCCTCCAGAATCGGTCGTGCGTCATGACGAAGACGACCATTATCTGGTCGTGGCAGCGGACAAAGGAACGGCAACCTTTTCCGACATCGCCAATGGTCTGTCTGCGGACTATGGCTTCTGGATGGGTGATGCGTTCGCCTCTGGGGGCAGCAACGGTTACGACCATAAGAAGATGGGGATTACGGCCCGTGGTGCCTGGGTATCCGTAGAGCGACACTTCCGTGAGCTGGGCATCAATCCTGCGTTGGACGAGTTCACTGCTATTGGCATCGGTGATATGGCAGGGGACGTCTTCGGCAACGGCATGCTGTCGTCGGAGAAGACCAAGCTGGTTGCTGCGTTCAATCATATGCATATCTTTGTGGACCCCAACCCGGATGCCGCGAAGAGCTACAAAGAACGCAAGCGGATGTTCGATCTGCCCAGATCTTCCTGGACGGATTACGACACCAAGCTGATCTCCAAAGGCGGCGGTGTATTTTCACGCAGTGCGAAGTCCATTCCCGTCAGCCCTGAAATGAAAAAACTGCTCGGCATCAAATCGGACAGGGTGCCGCCAAACATGCTGATCTCTCATATCCTGAAATCTCAGGTGGATCTGCTCTGGTTCGGTGGTATCGGCACCTACGTCAAGAGCAAGCAGGAAACCCACAGCGACGTGGGGGACAAGGCCAATGATGCGCTTCGGGTGGATGGCTCCGAGCTTCGCTGCAAGATTGTGGGTGAGGGGGGCAACCTCGGTATGACCCAGCTCGGGCGCATTGAATTTGCGATCCGGGGCGGCCGGCTGAACACCGACTTTATCGACAATTCCGGCGGAGTCGACTGCTCTGACCACGAAGTGAATATGAAGATTCTGCTGAATCAGGCGGTCGCCATGGGAGACCTGACCGACAAGCAGCGGAATCAGATGCTTGAGGAGATGACGGACGACGTCGCCGCGCTGGTCCTGAAAAACAACTATCGTCAGACCCAGGCGATCAGTATTGCCAGCGTCGGCGCAGCGACCCGCCATGAAGAATACCGGCGACTCATGAGCAGCCTGGAGAGTGAAGGCAAGCTCAACCGGAGTCTGGAGTTCCTGCCCGACGACGAAACCCTGTCGGAGCGGAAGCTCGATAAAAAAGGCCTGACCCGCCCAGAATTGTCGGTGCTGATTTCCTACGTCAAAGGAGATCTCAAGCAAACGCTGATCGACAGCACGTTACCCGATGAGCCATTGCTCGCGGGTGAGATGTATAAAGTCTTCCCGCAGGATCTGACGCGCAAATTCTCCAAGGAACTTGGTGAGCACCAACTGCGGCGGGAGATTATTGCCACTCAGATTGCCAACGACATGGTGAACCATATGGGGATCACCTTCGTCGAGCGCCTGAAGCAGTCGACCGGCGCCGATGCAGCGTCTATTGCTCTGGCATGGATCATTGCACGGGACGTTTTCCGTCTCGACTCCTGGTGGGACAAGATCGAGTACCTGGACTATTTCATCCCGGCGAAGGTCCAGATGGAGCTGATGAACGACCTGATGCGGCTCATTCGTCGCGCGGTGCGCTGGCTGTTGCGAAATCGTCGATCTGAAATGAACATCCAGTCCCACATGGAGCGATTTGCCGACAGTGTCTGGGCCATTACTTCCAACCTTCCCGATTATCTCGGGGAGCAGGCCCGGAACGATTGGCAGCGTCGAAACGAGGAATTGGTGGCTGCGGGTGTTCCCGAAGAACTGGCTTCGGTACTTTCCGGAACCAACTACCTTTACTCATCGCTGGGTATTATCGAGGCCCGGGAAGCGACAGGTATGCCTCTGAAGACCGTTGCCAACCTCTACTACGACATCGGTGACAGGCTCGATCTGAACTGGTTTGCAAATGCAATTGCCGGTCTGGGGCCCTCGTCCCACTGGCAGGCACTGGCTCGTGAAAGCTTCCGCGAGGACCTGGAATGGCAACAGCGCTCACTGACCACAGGCGTTCTGCGTATTGCGGGTCAGCCTGATGCGGTTGATGTATGTGTGGACGGCTGGATGCAGCGGCATGCAACCCTCATAAATCGTTGGAAAACGATGCTGGCCGAGCTTAAAAATGTCCGCGAACCCGAGTACGCCATGTTCTCGGTGGCGTTGCGGGAACTGCTGGATCTGGCGCAGACAACCATGCATACCCATCACGATGAGGTGGTTGCTGAGACCAACTGACTATTGCGATTGAACGGGTAATCCCGTTCAATGCCCCTATCGATGATTTAAAGGGGAGTGCAGCAATGGGGCAGTTAGATTCACTGCTGGAAAAAAACAAGGCCTGGTCGGCGGGGATCAAAAGCGAAGATCCGGAGTTCTTCAAGCGGCTGTCTGAGCAGCAGGCTCCGGAATATCTCTGGATTGGCTGTGCAGACAGCCGGGTGCCCGCGAACCAGATTGTTGATCTCATGCCGGGCGAACTGTTTGTACATCGCAACGTTGCGAATGTGGTGGTCCACACCGACTTTAACTGCCTTTCAGTGCTCCAATTCGCCATTGATGTACTCAAGGTGAAGCATATTCTCGTCGTTGGCCATTACGGGTGCGGCGGCGTGAAGGCCGCACTTAACGATGAGGGCTTTGGCATCATCGCCAACTGGCTGCGTCACGTTCAGGATGTCCGCGATAAGCACATCGATGTATTGAACGAGATACCGACAGAATCAGACAAAATAGACCGTCTGTGCGAGCTGAACGTCGTGGAGCAGGTTTATCATGTGTGCCAGAACCACATTGTTCAAGAAGCCTGGAGAAGAGGGCAGTCGCTGACGGTTCACGGCTTTGTGTACGATCTGGCCGACGGCATCCTGCGCGACATGGGTCTTTCTATCAATTCCGAAGCTGGTCGGGACGAGGCAAAACGTCGGAGCGTCGAGGAGCTTGTTCTCAGGCCTGTCCGGTCTGGGCGTCAAAAATAGCGACACATTTAAGTGTCAAAAAATGTCAAAAAAACGTGACAACCGTCACTTGGTGACCGCTGCCGTCATCACAGACGACGTCCTCCGAGCTGGATACACTGGCTAGGCAATGAAAGAGGAGGTCAATCATGCGTGAGATGATGCAGAAAGCGATCAATGCCCTTAATGAGAGAAAGACCGAGCGTCTGATTGAAAAGCACCGTCAGACCAAAAACGCTCAGTCGCAATCCTCTCAGCCTGAAGATTGGGGAATGTCGCCTGAAGAAGCTCTCAAAGCCTCCATGGTTTCCAGCTACAAATAATTTCCGTTGGTCGTCGGTTTCTCTTCCGAGACTTGGCGGCCCATTCCGTTTAGAGTATCTCGGCTAATTTGTTGTCGGGATATTCTGATCCATGCCAGTACTGCCTAATTCCCACGAAGCACTGTTGAGAAACCGCTCGGCGCTGAGTGGTCATCTTGCCCTGATAGGTCCATCTCACATCGCCCTTTTGGCAGATATTGCTTCGGAAGGCGTCGCAGTCACAGAAAATGTCGCTCATTACGACAAGCTCTCCGGGGCCAAAGGCTGGACCGTTGCGTTCGGTTATGACAGCCAGGATCTTTGCGCGCAAAGTGCCAATACCGTCGTCGTTTTTTTGCCGAAATCTCGCGCTGAACTTGCCGTGAGACTGGCGCTGGGTCACTGGCTGGTTGCCGCCGGAGGCCAGTTGCTTCTGGTCGGCGAGAAGAAAGAAGGCATCTCTGGTGCCGCCAAACAATTAAAGGCCCTTTTCCCGGCGGCTGAAAAAATTGACAGTGCCCGCCATTGCCAGGTCTGGCGAGTCGGTTCGTTGACGCCCCGTGCCGAGTTCGATCTCGGCGAATGGATGAGCTGGCATACGGTCGAATCCGACAATACGGCGCTGGCAGTCGCTCATCTGCCCGGCGTCTTCAGCGAGAGTGAGCTGGATGAGGGCACCGCGTTGTTACTGGGCACACTCGCGGACTCGCCTCTGCCTGAAGGTCCCGTGCTGGATTTTGCCTGCGGCGCCGGGGTCATCGGTGGGTGGTTGCAGGCCAGGCAACGCGACGCGGGACATCCCGCTAATGAGGTAGACGGAGTCGACGTTCAGTCGCAAGCGGTAACCTGCGCGCGAGCCACCTACGCCAGAGCGGGTGCGATTGGCGAAATCTGGGCGTCTGACGGGCTGAGTCAGGTCGAGAAGCAATATCGCGCGGTGGTGACAAACCCGCCGTTCCATTCTGGTGTGAAGACAGATACGTCCATGACCGAAGCGTTTTTGATGTCGGTCAAGAAACACCTCTTACCCGGAGGAGAACTCCGCCTGGTGGCCAATCGCTTTCTTCCCTACGAGCCCTTGATCCGTCGACATGTTGGCAAGGTGTCCGTTCTGGCTGAGAACGGTCGCTTTATTGTCTGGTCTGCCGTTCGCGGTTAGTCATCGATTGCTTTCTTACAGGCAAAAAAAAGCCCCTGGGGTGAGGGGCGAAAGGGTTTGTGTCCCGAACTAAGGACCAAACGAAAGGTTACTGATCGTTGGCAGCTTCTGCGTCTGAATCCGCAGGTTTGCGGCCAGTGAGCTCCCGTATCTGCATGAGCAGGCGTCTGGCCTCACTCTCGGCACGATCCCGGGCGCTGCTAAACTTTGGCTTTACGTCGGTTTCGTAAGCCTTGCCTGCCTTGTCGTAGGCATAGGCAGACAGCATGTTGGCATCCCACCAGAGCTTTTTACGCAGATCGTAGGTTGCCATGTCGAGGTTAATGCTGAATTCACGCAGAGTCGGATTTTTACTGCGAATCTGGGTGACGACGTCTTTCAGGGAGCGTTCTTCGTCCAGTGACACGCCAAGATCTTTCAGCACTTTCCGGAGTTCACTGGAGGCCTTGTCCACCTGGGGACGAAGTTGGCTCTCGTAGCGTTGCTTCAGGGAATCCGGAATCATAAATCAGCCTCTTTCAATTAAGGTTAAACGTCATTGATTGATAGATTAGGGATAATTTCTAGAATAATCAGCCTAGAATGTGCAGCCCCGGTATCCGTGGGATTCCGGGCGATTCGTCCTTCGACGGAAGGGAATTGGTTGCAGTCTGAGGCTGGTGTAAAGAGCGGGTGAGATGATTGAGGAACAGTTCAATGCAGGCGGAGTGTCTCTGGTCATTCGAAGGCCAGGCGCTCGCCCGGGAGAATTGCGGGCCTGGGATGCGGCAGATCAGCAGTTGGTGGATCAGGCCCATCGCCTCCTGGAGCGCGATCCGCAGGCGAAGGTTTTAATTATTGATGACCAGTTCGGGGCTCTGACGGCTGGATTGGCTGTCTGGCGGCCGATGGTGGTGGCAGACAGTGCCGCACTGATGACGTCAATGTCGCTGAACTCAGTGATTTTTCCGGAGCCTCCTCGCTGCGTTTCCTTTGATGAAGCGAACGAACACCGATTTGACCTTGTGGTTATGCGACTGCCGCGCCAACTGGATTACCTTGCCTGGCTTCTGAGATGGGCAAATGGGCGTCTGACCGAACAGGGACGAATTCTCGCGGGAGGTATGATCAAGCATCTCCCGGATCGCTGCGCCGAATTGTTTGGACAACTGGTTCAGACGGAGACAGTGTACCCGGCGCGAAAAAAAGCGAGAGTTATTCTGGCCCGGCCCGGTGAAGCAACCCTGGAAGGCTGGCAGGACCAGTGGAAAGGTTACGAACTGCCGGGAACTGGAATCCGGGTCGAAGCCTTACCGGCGGTATTTGCCAGGGAAAAACTGGACATTGGCACGCGCCAGATATTGCCCTTTGTGAGCGCCGCTGCCAGGGATATGACCGCTCGGGCCGATGTCCTCGACCTGGCGTGTGGTAACGGTATTCTGGGGCTGTGTGCGCTTGAGGCGAATAACTCGCTCAGGGTGACGTTTTCGGACGTGTCCGGGCAGGCGGTTGCCAGTGCCCGGCACACGGTTCAGAAGCTTTTCTCTGATGCCTCCTCGGCGTTCTTTCACCGCGATGGTCTGACCGGCGACGACAATCTCTACGATCTGATTCTTTTAAATCCGCCGTTTCATGAGGCAGGTGTGGTGGGTGACCACATTGCCACGCGGTTGCTAGAGCAGTCTGCAAGTCGGCTGAAACCCGGAGGGCGGCTGCTGATGGTTGGCAACCGGCACCTGGGCTATCACAAAACGCTCCGCCGATATTTCAAATCCGTGAACCAACTGGCCTCGCATCCGAAGTTTGTTGTGTTCGAGGCTGCTCATCAGTCTCTGGGACGGTCGTAACCCATTCTTGCCAGCGTATCGACAATGGTTTGAGTCTGACTGTCCACTTCGATGTTTACCGTGTCGCCGACCTTCACGGTACTGAACGTGGTCGCCCTCAGCGTTTCTGGAATCAGATGGATGTTAAAGCGGTTGTTGTTAACCTCGCCAATGGTCAGGCTGGCACCGTTGATGGCGATGTAACCCTTTGGAAACAGGTATTTGGCCCAGGCATCCGGTACTTCGAATTCCAATGTGCAGTTATTTTCAGGTGTTTCTATACGGGTGATCTTGGCGGTTGTGTGGATATGCCCCGACAGCAGGTGACCTCCGATTTCGTCGCCGATGCGCGCAGCTCGCTCGAAATTGACCTTGTCCCCTGCCTGCAGGCGGCCGAGGGTCGTCAATCGGAGCGTTTCCTGCATTGCATCGAAGAACAGGGTGCTTCCTTCCTGTTGAGTGACCGTCAGGCAGGTACCGTTGATCGACACCGACGCGCCGACACTGACATTGTCGATGTGGCTCTCTGGTAGTTTAATGGCGAAAGTACTGAGGCCGGTGCTCGCAGTCACCTCATCGATCGTTGCAACGCCCTGAACGATACCTGTAAACATGAAAAACCCTTCTGGTGAACTTCTGCTGAATATTGCAAAGGTGAAAGCATAACCATGGACCCAGACTCTGCCAAGCCGAAGATTCTCAAGCTATGGCGGCTGTGGCCGATATACTTATATATGCGGTTCAGTATTGATGTATCGAACTGGATGTCAGCAACTTATTGAATGCTCGACAGGCACCATCCATGGCAGAAGAACAGCGCACACGAACAACGGTTGCAGAAAGGTCCCCCACCGAACCCTTGCTTCGGCAGGGACGGCCGGCCGATCCTGCGCCCGCTCAGTCTGCACAGGCTGCCGGGAACCAGGCGGAAGCCGGTGCCGTTGCGAATGTGGCCGGGAAGCCCGCGCCTACAACCGACGATAACAAGCCTTCTACCAGTAGCGATCAGCCAGAGGCTGGGAGTGGGGACGAGGCCGTTGTCGGGATCGAAAAAACACTGGCGGAGTCGAGGCAGCGGAAGTTGCGGCTGATGTTACGTCAGTGTGATCGCGTTATGCTGATGGATTTCGACATTCTGGCGATGTCGGATTGGCCCGACAATTACCGGTTGGCCACGGCGCGACGTAGCAGGGACTTGTGGTTGTTCAGTTGCTTTCTCTCATTCATTGTATTCCTCAGCGGGATGACTGGATTCGTGCCAGCCTGGATTGCGGGCGGTGGATTTGGCGTATTCGTCATTCTGCTGTTACTTGGGTTGCCCGCGGTCCGTGCCCTTTACACCAGCAAGCCTTCTTACCTGGACCTCATTGTCAGACGGCGGCGAATGCTGCGAGATGCCCGAAAGCACATTGAACATCTGGAGGGCAAGGACGGGCTCATCTGGCAATGCGCCAGAATGGCGGAATTTAATGTCGCGCTCAGAGCCACACGTTTCACCGAGTTGCTGGCTCTGTCCGAGAGACGTGTGTTGGCGAGGCATCTCAATCGTCGCGAGCATGTGCGCTTGTACCTTGTTTATCTGCTTGAAGCCGAGAAGGCATACAACCGAACGCAACAAGCGTTTTTTGAAGGGCACCAAGAGGCCATTGATCGCGGTTGGGAAACCGTAGCTCATTCTAACGAGAGGGAAACTTGACAGAATGAAGTATCAAACGTATGTTTCAAACAGACGTTTGGTAGAGGCACAGAACACAAAATGGCCCAGTCGGATACAGTAGATCGAATTCTTGATGCGGCAGAAGAGCTTTTCGCAGAAAGAGGCTTCTCTGAAACTTCTCTCCGAATGATTACCAGTAAGGCTAAGGTAAATCTTGCCGCTGTCAATTATCATTTTGGATCAAAGAACGCGCTCATACATGCGGTTTTTGCCCGTTTTCTGACACCTTTTTCCGCCACGCTCGAAAAAGCCTTCGACAATTTGGAGGAGAAGTGTGACGGCCAGCCTCCTACCCTTAACCAAACGCTCTGGGCGCTCACCGAGAGTGCCGTGACCATGCCCCAGCGCAATGAGAAAGGCATCTCCATTTTCATGCGCTTGTTGGGTCTTGCCTACACACAGTCCCAGGGGCACCTGCGCAAGTTTCTTGAGCAGGAATACAGCCAGCCTTTCAGTCGCTTCATGCGGTTGCTGAAAGAATCCACGCCACAGCTATCGGCTGTGGATCGGTACTGGCGAATCCAGTTCATGCTGGGCGCGACCGCCTTTACGATGTCCAGCAGCGATGCACTCAGGGATATTTTGCAGAACAAACTGGGTGTGGAAACCACTGTTCAGGAAATTGCAGCGCGACTTGTGCCGTTCCTTGCAGCGGGTATGCAGGCAGATGATCCTCTTTCTTTGCCGACTTTCGGTAAAACCTCGGTTGCCTGATTTGCATTGACTCGGTTAGTCTTCCGGTCTGTTGCCAAGGTCGGGAGTCTGATCGCCAATGCCCAACGATGTCCCATCCGATGATCTTCCCCGGATCGAGATCAACCTCACCCGTCAGGACCTGACGCTCTGGTTTTCGCCGGATGAGGACCCGATCGTCTATCCGGTATCAACGGCGCTCAATGGACCCGGCGAGAAGAACGGCAGTGGTTGTACGCCACGCGGGCGCCATTACATTCGCGCCCTGATTGGTGGCGGAGAGCCTCTGAACACAGTGTTCGTTGGTCGCAGGCCGACCGGAGAGATACTTTCTCCCGAATTATTGAGCGCTGCTCCACAGCGTGACTGGATTCTGTCCCGTATTCTGTGGCTCTGTGGCCGTGAGCATGGCAAAAACCGGATTGGCTCGGTCGATAGTTTCCGCCGTTTCATCTACATTCACGGTACCCCAGATTCTGAGCCTATGGGCATCCCCCGTTCCCATGGCTGTATTCGCATGCGAAATACGCATGTTGTCGATCTTTTTGACCGCGTTCGTCATGGCACGACCGTTGATATCGTTGAGGAATCCCATGATTGAAGAGACGCCATCGTTTATAGACGTTTTGCTCCAGGACTGGGGTCTGCTGTCTGAGAGCTGGCGGGTGGCGCTGGTTGTCTTTGGTCTGGTCCTTGGGACCGCGAGCGTGGCGTTCATCGCAAGTCGTATCGTTGCAGCGCTGGAGAGGCGTTTCTCGAAAACGGACAATCTGTGGGACGACACCTTACTTCATGCGGCCCGTGTTCCGGTTGTGGCGTTCGTCTGGTTGCAGGGTGTTTACTGGGCCGCGGAGGTGGCTCACGACTATTCCGAGGCGGAGATTTTCAAAGCCAACGAATCGGTTCTTGAGCTGGGCTTTATCTGGATCCTGGTGTGGACGCTGTTGAGGTTGATCAAGCAGGGAGAGAAGGTCCTTGCGTCGCCTCTGAAGATGGAAAAACCGATGGATTACACCACGGTGAACGCTGTCAGCAAGCTGTCGCGCGCCGTGGTTCTGATCACAGCTGTCCTTATCGTGATGCAGACTCTGGGATACAGCATTTCCGGTGTGCTTGCCTTCGGGGGTGTCGGTGGCATCGCGGTCGGTTTTGCCGCCAAGGACCTGCTGGCGAATTTCTTCGGCGGTTTCATTATTCACCTCGACAGACCGTTTAAGGTAGGGGACTGGGTGCGGTCTCCAGACCGCAACATCGAGGGTACGGTTGAACACATCGGTTGGCGTCTGACGACGATTCGGACGTTCGACAAGCGGCCGCTGTACGTACCCAACGCGGTGTTTACCAATGTCGCCGTTGAAAACCCATCCCGCATGTTCAATCGACGGATCTATGAAACCGTCGGCATCCGCTATGCCGATGTCAGCCAGATGGAAACGATCGTCGCCAATATCCGCTCGATGCTGGAAAGTCACGAGGACCTGGATATGGACCAGACCCTGATCGTGAATTTCGAGTCTTTTGGTCCGTCTTCCCTCGATATCATGGTCTACACCTTCACGAAGACCATTGATTGGGTTCTGTATCACAAGGTGAAGCAGGATGTGCTGCTAAAAATCAGCAACATTATTGAAGAGCAGGGCGCTGAGGTTGCCTTCCCAACACGGACTCTGCATCTGGCGGACAATGCAGTGTTGGCTGGAAGTCAAAGCCGCACTGACCAGGTCAACCGGGAGCCGTCTTCCGATTCCAGATCTGAGGCAGCGTCCAGTTCCAGTAAACGGGCGCCACAAGAGAGCACCTCCGCCAGTACAACGACCGCTGACAACAGAGAGACCCGAGGCGAACACCCGGAGGCACAAGATGACAACGAGTAACTCATCGGCCCCCGTGGGCATCATTGGTGGTACCGGGCTGACTACCTTGTCAGGTTTGAAGATCACCGGGCAGCGTCAAGCCGAGACCTCCTGGGGTGCACCGTCTTCCGAGTTGTCTGAAGGCACGATTGGCGGCCAGAGGGCGCTGTTTCTGTCTCGCCATGGGAACCCTCATCGAATTCCGCCGCACCAGGTGAATTATCGGGCCAACCTCAAAGCGCTTCACGATTCAGGTGTGAAGACGGTTGT
>CAZWEP010000003.1:118725-130400 GCA_964632565.1 uncultured Marinobacter sp.
TGCGACCTGGTGGGCATGACGGGTATGCCAGAAGCCGTGCTGGCGGCAGAACTGGGAATGAACTACGTTTGCCTGGCTCTGGTTGTGAACTGGGCTGCAGGTAAGACAGACGAAATCATCACCATGGCTGATATCGAAGCAGCGATTGACGAGGGCATGGCCGGCGTTAAACGTATTCTCGAAGTGTCGATGGGGCCGCTCGGCGCTATCTCTCCGGCAGACCGGTAAGCCCCAACTCCCGAATCAGAGGTGCTGCGTCTTCCGGTTCGATCTTTTTGAAGAAGACCAGCACGCCCAGCGTGGGCGAGTCCAGGAAATGGACTTCCTCGCTCCTCATCCGGCGGGTTTCCCGAATCCAGGTGATCAGTTCGGCCCTGGGCCAATTCTCTCCGGTAATCAGAGGAGATCCTTCGCCACCAGTAGTCACGCCCTGGTCTGTTTCCCCCGGGTATGAAAGATCAACTGGCGCGGGGCCCATCGGCTGAATGCTGGTCTGCGAGGCCCGAGGCCGTGACGGGGTTTCGCTGTTCAGGTCGAGGCCCAATAGGTTTCCCGTCGGGGATTTCGGTTGCCAATGATTCAGTTCTACTTTCACATGAAGGTAGCGTTGGCGATCAATGGTGATCTGCCCCTGAACATCCGTGTGCTCCGCTTTGGGAAGCCAATCTCCAATCGTGACCCACATCGGCTCGCCCTCATAATTGGGCGGGAATGCTTGATACCAGCCCTCGGCCAGCAGAACCCGGAAGCGACCGCTGTTTGCAAGGCGAGAGGCGGCCGTCTGCAAATGGAGCTGGTTTTGTGGCACAAGATTGAACGTCGAGGTGCTTCCGCCCTGGGCATCCATCGCCATGAGCACATTGCTTAGCGTGAGGTCTGGCGGATCCGGCAGGCGACCGGACATTTTTTCGTTGATCGACTGGGGATCTACTTTTCGTTCCAGAATCACCAGTTCAGCGCGATAGAAATCACTGGCAAGGACCTGCTGTTCCGGCGTTAGGGAGGCAAGACTCTGAGCAGAGCCTGCCGGTGCGCTGGTATTGCCCGCAGCGCCTGCTCCGGGATTGTCCTGAGCGTGTACGAGCGAAGCCAGTGCCATCCCCGATGCGAGGATCAGACCCTTGGTGACTGCGGTGATTGGACCATTCGTTGGCAAAGGTTGTGCTCCACTATTCCTGACGTTCAAAACACGCTGTTCTCAGCCGTTCGACGGCGTAAGTTGCTGCAGCATGTCGGAAATGCTGTCGAGTTTACCACTGGTTGAGGCATCCTTCAGCCGGAAACGGAAACTGTTGGCACCCTCCAGTCGAAAATCGTTGGGTGCGGATTGCACTTTTTTAACGAGAACCAGCGGATCGACCGGCGTGGAACTGCCAAATTCGAAGCCGGCCCACTCGCGACCGGCATCGACCTTGTTGATTCCCAGCGCTTCGGCCTTGATTCTGAGTTCCGACTGACGCATCAGATTTTTCGCAGGTTCGGGCAACAAACCGAACCGGTCAATCATTTCAACCTGAAGTTCTTTTAATGCTTCCTTGTCGGAAGCGCTGGCAATTCGCTTGTAAAGCATGAGTCGGTTATGAACGTCGGGCAGATAGTCTTCTGGTATCAGTGCCGGAATACGAAGATTCATTTCGGTACCGTGACTGAGCGGAAGTTCTGCATTTGGGGTTCTGCCTTCCCGTATGGCCTGAACCGCCTCATCCAATAACTGCATGTACAGTGTGAAGCCGATGCTTTCAATCTGTCCGCTTTGCTCTTCACCCAGAAGCTCCCCGGCACCGCGAATCTCAAGGTCGTGTGTCGCGAGCATGAACCCAGCACCCAGGTCCTGGGATTCGGAGATTGCGTCCAGCCGTTTTCGCGCGTCTGCGGAGATTGATTTTGGCGGTGGGGTCAGCAGGTAAGCGTATGCCTGATGGTGCGATCGGCCAACCCGTCCACGCAACTGGTGAAGCTGAGCCAGGCCGAACTTGTCCGCCCGTTCGATAACGATGGTGTTTGCGCTGGGTATGTCGATACCAGTTTCAATGATCGTGGTACACACCAGGACGTTGAAACGCTTGTGGTAAAAGTCCGACATGATCTGTTCGAGTTCACGCTCGCGCATCTGACCATGGGCAACACCGACCCGGGCCTCCGGTATCAGCCGCCGGAGATCTTCGGCGGCTTTCTGGATGGTCGCGACATCGTTGTGAAGGAAATAAACCTGACCGCCCCGCAGAACTTCCCGCAGGATGGCTTCCTTGACCATGGCGTCGTCGCGCTGGCGGACAAAGGTCTTAACGGACAGGCGTCGTGCCGGTGGCGTGGCAATGATGGACAGATCCCGCAGGTGGCCCATCGCCATGTTCAGGGTCCTGGGAATCGGCGTTGCGGTAAGGTTTAGCATGTCGACCTCCGCCCGCAAAGCCTTCAGTTTTTCTTTCTGCTGAACGCCGAACCGATGTTCCTCATCAATAATCACGAGGCCCAGGTTTTTAAACTTGACGTCTCCCTGAAGCAGCTTGTGGGTACCTATGACTATGTCGGCTTTTCCTTCCTCCAGCGCGGTCATGGCTTTGGTGGTCTGCCCGCCGCTCCGGAAGCGACTCAATAGTTCTACGCGGACCGCAGTGTCGGAGAAGCGGTCGCGGAAGGACTCGTAGTGCTGCTGAGCCAGAAGGGTAGTGGGTACCAGCACCGCGACCTGTTTGCCTGAGTAAGTCGCCATAAAGGCAGCGCGCATGGCCACTTCGGTCTTCCCGAATCCCACGTCGCCACACACCAGCCTGTCCATGGGGCGTTCGCTGACCATGTCCTCGAACACGGACTCAATGGCCAGTTGCTGATCCGGGGTCTCCTCAAACGGGAAGCCCGCCGCGAACGCCCGATAGGCCTCCTTCGGATCTTCAAATGCAAAGCCTTTCCTGGCTTCGCGACGAGCGTATACATCCAGCAGTTCTGCGGCGGTGTCGCGAATCTTCTCCAGCGCTTTCTGTTTCGCATTGCTCCAGCGTTCGGTGCCCAGTTTGTGAAGCGGTGCATGGTCGACGTCAGAGCCGGTATAACGGGAAATCAAATGCAGGCTGGAAACAGGCACGTAGAGCTTTGAGCCGCCTGCGTACTCCAGCATCAGGAACTCGTTGGAGTCGCCTTCCACGGTGATGGTTTCAAGTCCTTGATAGCGGCCCACCCCGTGGTCGATGTGGACGACAGGCGCTCCAATTCTCAACTCGGACAGATCACGGTACCCGGAATCGTCGGTTTCTGTAGGTTTCTGCCTTCGGCGTCGCTGCAGCACCCGCTCTCCGAACAGAGCCGTTTCGGTAATCAGAGCTATGTTCCGGCCTGGCAGCACCAGCCCCTGTTCCATAGGAGCAATGGTGATTCCCAGTTTGCAGTGCTGGTCTGAAAGAAAGGACTGCCAACTGGTCTGCGTGGTCAATGAAAGCTGGTGGTCAGCGAGGTTGTCGATCAAAGCCTCCCGACGGCCGGACGATTCAGCGCAAATGAGCACGCGTCCTTGAAATTCGCCCAGGTAGCGCTTGAGCCTGCCTGCGGGATCGGCGGCACGTCCGTCCATGGCAATGTCGGGCAGCGCCTCGGAATCGCAATTCACCGAGCCGCTGGCGTCCGTGGCCTCGGCCGTAATCGTGACGCGAGGGTAGGATTTCAGCTGACGAAAAAGCTCTTCGTCCCGAAGAAATAACTCGGACGGTGGGAGAATCGGGCGAAGGCGGTCGTGCCGACGATCCTCGTAGCGCGCCTGGGTGTCCGCGGTGAACTGTTCTGCCGCGGTGGGCAGACCATCTGCCGTAAATACCAGGGTTTCTGCTGGCAGGTAGTCAAACAGGGTCGCCGTCTGATCGAAAAAGAGCGGCAGGTAGTATTCGATGCCGGGCGGTGTGATCGCCTGGGTCACATCCTGAAAAATCGGCGCCTCTTTGTCTGCGTGCGGGAAGGCCTCGAACCATCGTCCGCGAAAGGCAGAGCGCGCTTCCTTGTGCCACGGGAATTCGTTAGCCGGTAGCAGCTCGACTTTATCAATGCGATCAATTGATCTCTGGGTCTCTGGATCAAAGGTGCGCAAGGTTTCAATTTCGTCATCGAACAGGTCGATACGGTAAGGATTGGCGGAGCCCATGGGGAAAATGTCGAGAATTGCTCCGCGGACCGCGTATTCGCCGTGCTCGTAGACGTTGTCAGTGTGACGGTACCCGGCTGCCTCCAGCCGCATTCGCCAGCTGTTGATGTCCAGCGATTGGCCGACCTCGAGTAGAAGAGTACTGCCCTGCAGGTAGCTGACCGGTGGCAGGCGATGCATCAGGGTGCGGGCTGGCACAACGAGCACCCCGTGTTGCGTGGCTGGAAGCCGGTGAAGCGCCCGTATCCGCCGGGACGTAATGTCCTGATGCGGAGAAAAAAGGTCGTAGGGCAGGGTTTCCCAGTCTGGCAGCGACAGCAGTTCAAGGCCGTCTCTGGTTATCGCTGGTTGGTCTTCATCCGTGGGCAGCCCCAGGTAAAACCGCATGGACTGTTCGAGCCGGATTGCTTCTTCCGTACTACGCGTGATGACAAGTGTCAGGCCTCGGTGGGAGCGCGCGCTTTCACAAATCGCCAGGGCGCCACTGCTGCCCCGGAGGCACCCCCAGATCCGATGATCGGCTGGCTTTACCGGGTAGGCGGGTGCAATTAGATTGTCGGAAGGATTTAGCTGTCGCGAACCATCGTTCATGGGCGCCTGATTGCTCCTGATGTCAAAGTCCGGTGCGGAGGACGGGCCATTCTAACGGGCCGATGGGTTACTGTCATGACACAATGGGCCGGAGTTTATTAAGTCGGGGACACCTCGTATTTGCCGTCGGGCAAATAACGTTGGATAATATGCGCCCATTTTTCGAGGTTCCAACAGTAGAGGTTCAAGCGTGAGTCACGAGCAGATCAATCAGCACCTGTCTAACTGGACGGAAAGAGAATCCACTGCGGAAGCGATGATTCCGCTTATCGGTCGACTCTACCGTAAGAACAACGTGGTGACGTCCGTCTATGGTCGCGCTGTGATCAACCAGTCGGTGATCGACATCATCCGGGCGCATCGTTTCGTGCGACAGGTGGAGGACAGCGAGCTTTCGGTTCATGACACGCTGCCCATTTTGCAAGCGATGGATAAGATGGATCTGGGTCGTGGTCACGTTGATATTGGAAAGCTGGCTGTGAAGTTCAAAGAAGTCGGCGGCTCACTCGAAGATTTCCTGAAGCAGGAAATTGGCCCGATTGTCGGTCAGTTCCAGGCGCAGTCTGAGGAAGAAGCAGAATCAGACACCAAAGACGTTGTCCTCTACGGTTTTGGCCGTATCGGTCGGCTGTTGGCCCGCATTTTGATCGAGAAAGCGGGTGGTGGTAACAACCTTCGCCTGAGAGCAATTGTGGTTCGTCAGGGCGGTGCGTCCAACGATCTCGAGAAGCGTGCCAGCCTGCTGCGGCGCGATTCTGTTCACGGTCCTTTCAACGGCACCATCACGGTAGACGAAGAGAACTCCGCTCTGGTTGCTAACGGTAACTTTATTAAAGTGATCTATTCGCCGGGTCCGGATCAGGTCGATTACACCGAGTACGGCATCAAAAACGCAATTGTTATCGATAACACTGGTATCTGGCGTGACGAGGCCGGTCTTGGGCTGCACTTGAAGTCCAAGGGCGTCAGTCGCGTTCTGCTTACGGCGCCGGGCAAGGGCGACATTAAAAATATTGTTCACGGCATCAACAACGACTGGGTTACTGAAGAGGATCGTATTCTCTCCGCTGCCTCGTGTACCACCAATGCCATCACGCCGGTTCTCAAGGCGATTCAAGATGAATATGGCATCGTGGATGGCCACGTTGAAACGGTTCACTCTTACACCAACGACCAGAACCTGATCGACAACTACCACAAGGGCAGCCGTCGTGGGCGTAGTGCGCCGCTGAACATGGTTATCACCGAAACTGGTGCGGCCAAGGCGGTTGCAAAGGCGCTTCCTGAGCTGAAGGGCAAGTTGTCCGGCAACGCGATCCGCGTTCCGACTCCTAACGTTTCGATGGCGATTCTGAACCTGAATCTTGAAAAAGAAGTCGATGTTGAGGGCGTAAACGACTACCTGCGGGACATGGCGCTGCATTCGGAGCTGCAAAAGCAGATCGACTTCGTGAATTCACCTGAAGTGGTTTCTACCGATTTCGTGGGTTCGCGTCATGCGGGTGTTGTGGATGGCCAAGCGACCATCACCAGCGGCAAGCGCCTGATTCTTTATGTGTGGTACGACAACGAAGCAGGATACAGTGCCCAGGTGATCCGTCTGGTGAATCAGATGGCGGGTGTCAAATACCCCATCTTCCCGGAACGGGTTCGCGGTTAAATCGCCAACTGTGTCTCACGGTTGATAGGCCCCGGTCAGTTTTGGCCGGGGTTTTTTATGCCTGCAAATTACCCTCACCGATTACGTTTGGCGACAAACTAGACTGGGTTTCTGGTGGAAATGGCGTTCCTTAATCTCTATAATTGGCGCGATTTTGGGTACGTCTGGACCCTCATCCCATAGCTTTATGCCGTCGACAGCAGTCCGCACCAATGCCGGTGCTTTCGTCGCCATTGTGCCGCCATCGGATTACATCAACGATGGTCGTGGTCAAAAGGGGCAGGCGTTCAAATCCATCGAACAGTTCTGATGATTGGATGAGGCTAATGATCAAGATCAAGAAAGGCCTGGATCTTCCTATCAGCGGCGCCCCTGAGCAGACCATTACCGACGGCAAATCCGTTCGCCACGTGGCATTGATCGGTTTCGATTACGTCGGCATGAAGCCAACAATGGCTGTGAAGGAAGGAGATCGCGTTAAGCGCGGTACGCTGCTGTTTACGGATAAGAAGACCGAGGGCGTGCGTTACACTTCACCGGCCGCCGGTGTGGTGAAAGAAATCAACCGTGGTGAGCGTCGTGTCTTTCAATCCGTCGTGGTAGAGATTGACGGGAACGATGCGGAGACTTTCGCCAGATACGGTGAGGCTGACATCCCGTCGCTAGAGCGCCAGCAGGTTGTCGACAATCTCGTTGAGTCGGGCCTTTGGACCACGTTCAAGACGCGGCCGTACAGCAAGGTGCCTGAAATCGATTCGGCGCCGCACTCTATTTTCGTGTCCGTGATGGATACCAATCCCCTCGCTGCCGATCCCACCGTCATTATTGGTGAGAACAAGGCCGCATTCGAGCGCGGTTTGACCATTCTGACCAAGCTGACGACGGGCAAGGTATTCGTCACTGGCAAGCCGGGATCAGATGTGCCGGTTCCCAAGTCCGACTCTGTAGAAGTGCAGCAGTTCGACGGGGTCCATCCTGCCGGTAACGTCGGCACCCACATCCACTACCTCGACCCGATCGTTGGCGACAAGGTGGTCTGGAGTATTGGTTACCAGGACGTCATCGACATTGCCAAGCTGTTCGAGACCGGCGAACTCCCGGTTGAGCGGATTGTGGCCGTGGGCGGCCCGAAAGCAACCAAGCCTCGGCTGATTCGCACCCGTATCGGTGCCAGCCTGAACGAACTGCTGGACGGCGAGGTAGCGACAGACTGCGAAGTTCGCATGATTTCCGGTTCGGTATTTGGTGGTCGTCGGGGCGATGGCCCCTGTGCCTACCTCGGCCGGTTCGCCAATCAGATTTCCGTGCTGGAAGAGGGTAACAAGCGCGAGTTCATGGGATGGCTGTCTCCGGGACCGAACCGCTTCTCCGTACTGAACATTTATCTGTCCAAGCTCATGAAGGGCAAACTTTTCGATTTCACGACCACCACCAATGGTAGTGAGCGTGCGATGGTGCCTGTCGGTGCCTACGAAAAGGTGATGCCTCTGGACATCCTGCCTACGCAACTTCTGCGTTCGTTGATTGTTGGCGATACAGAAGTGGCACAACAGCTGGGAGCGCTTGAGCTGGACGAAGAAGATCTGGCGCTGTGCACCTTTGTGTGCCCGGGTAAATACGAATACGGTCCGATTCTTCGCGAGAATCTGACACGCATCGAGATCGAGGGCTAAACAATGGCAATTCGACAGTTTCTCGATGGCATCGAGCACCACTTTGAAAAAGGTGGCAAGTACGAGCGCTGGTATGCGCTCTACGAGGCAATCGATACCATTTTCTACACGCCTGGCAAAGTCACTTCCACCACGTCCCATGTTCGTGATGGCGTTGATCTGAAACGCATCATGATCACGGTGTGGCTGTGTACCTTCCCGGCGATGTTCTTTGGCATGTGGAACATCGGCTTTCAGGCCAACAGCTTCCTGGCCAGCAATCCTGATGCCCTGATGGGTGATGGTGGATTGCGGACAGCGTTTATCAGTGCTCTGGCGGGCAACGACGCGTCAAGCATCTGGGATAACTTCATTTACGGTATGGCCTATTTCGTACCGGTGTACGCCGTAACCTTCATTGTCGGCGGTTTCTGGGAAGTGCTATTTGCCACCGTGCGTCGTCACGAGGTGAACGAAGGCTTCTTTGTGACGTCGGTGCTGTTCGCTCTGATCTGCCCGCCGACAATACCGCTTTGGCAGGTTGCCCTGGGTATCACCTTCGGTGTGGTTATCGGCAAGGAAGTCTTCGGCGGAACCGGCAAAAACTTCCTCAACCCTGCACTCACTGGTCGGGCGTTCCTGTATTTTGCCTATCCGGCGCAAATTTCGGGTGACACCGTCTGGACGGCTGTAGATGGCTTCAGTGGCGCGACTTCATTGAGCTGGGCAGCGAGCGGTGGTGTTGAAGCCCTCGAAAGCCAGATTGGCTGGATGTCGGCGTTCATGGGATCTATTCAGGGCTCAATGGGCGAAACGTCAACACTTGCGGTCCTGCTCGGCGGCGCTGTTTTGCTGATGATGCGCATTGCTTCGTATCGGATTGTTGGTGGTGTGTTGATCGGCATGATCGGTATGTCGGTGCTGCTCAACGTTGTTGGCTCTGAAACTAACCCGATGTTCGCCGTGCCCGCGCACTGGCATCTGGTAATCGGTGGGTTTGCCTTTGGCATGATGTTCATGGCGACCGATCCGGTATCTGCCGCGATGACCAACACAGGACGCTGGTGCTTCGGTATTCTGGTGGGCGTGATGACGGTGCTGATCCGAGTGATCAACCCGGCGTTCCCGGAAGGCATCATGCTGGCCATTCTGTTTGCCAACCTGTTCGCTCCGCTGATGGACCATTATGTGGTTCAGGCCAATATTAAACGGAGGCTTGCACGTGGCTAAAGCAAAAGAAACTGTCTCCAGAACGCTGATGGTTGCTCTGGTATTGAGCATCGCGTTTTCCGTGGTGGTCTCTACCGCAGCGGTACTGCTGCGTCCGGCCCAGGTCAAGAACCAGAATCTGGACATTCGTTCCAACATCCTGGCTGCGGCAGGCATGCTGGAGCCAGGTGCGAGCGCCGACGAAATTGAGGAGGCTTTCTCCCGGTTTGAGGTTCGATTGCTCGATCTGGATTCCGGTGAATATGTCGAGCCCAGCGCTGTTGGCGTCGAGGACCCGATGAAGTACGACATGTACAAAGCGGCCTCGGATCCGTCTATGTCTATCGACATTCCTTCCTCCGAGGACAAGGCTGGCATTAAGCGCCGTCCAAACGTGGCCAAGATTTTCACCATGAGTGAAAACGGCGAGATCACTCGTGTGGTCCTGCCGGTTCACGGGTATGGTCTCTGGTCCACTCTCTATGGTTTCATCTCACTCGAAGGTGACCTGAACACTGTGGAAGGTCTGGGTTTCTATGCGCATGCTGAGACCCCAGGCCTGGGTGGTGAAGTCGACAATCCTCGCTGGAAAAAGCAGTGGGTCGGCAAGAAAGTCTATGATGGCGAACGTGCCGAACCGAAAATTCGCCTGGTCAAGGGCGGTGTGAGCGCCGATGCACGCGAAAAGGAGCATAAAGTGGATGCTCTGTCAGGTGCGACGCTGACCAGTAACGGTGTTCAGAATCTGGTCAATTACTGGATGAGTGAGCGCGGTTACGCCACATTCTTGCAAAAACTGCGCGACAAAGAGGAGGTCTGATCATGGCAGACGCATCCGCCAAGCAGGTTCTCTTCGAACCGATATTCAGTAACAACCCTATCGCGTTGCAGATCCTCGGTATCTGCTCTGCGCTGGCGGTGACCACCAGCATGAACGTCACGCTGGTCATGTGTGCGGCCGTTATCGCCGTTACCGCGTTCTCCAACCTGGCCGTGTCGTTGGTGCGTTCCCAGATTCCGGGCAGCATCCGGATCATCGTTCAGATGACCATTATTGCCTCACTGGTTATCGTGGTGGATCAGGTGCTCAAAGCTTACGCGTACGAGATCAGCAAGCAGCTGTCTGTATTCGTCGGCCTGATCATCACCAACTGCATCGTGATGGGTCGCGCCGAAGGTTTTGCCATGCAGAACGGTCCCTGGCTGAGCTTCCTCGACGGCGTGGGTAACGGCCTGGGCTATTCGGTGCTGCTGATCTTTGTGGCCTTCTTCCGTGAGCTTCT
This sequence comes from uncultured Marinobacter sp., assembly GCA_964632565.1. Taxonomy (GTDB): domain Bacteria; phylum Pseudomonadota; class Gammaproteobacteria; order Pseudomonadales; family Oleiphilaceae; genus Marinobacter. The sequence goes on from CAZWEP010000003.1 coordinate 129,247, forward strand.
CGGTGCAGGCTCGCTGTTCGGTATTTCCATCATGCCGGTGGTTAACGAAGGCGGCTGGTACATTCCGAATGGCTTGTTGCTGCTGCCGCCGAGTGCGTTCTTCATCATTGGTCTGGCGATCTGGGGTCTGCGAACCTGGAAGCCGGAGCAGGTTGAGGAGAAGGACTATAAAATGTCCCGCCACGTGGCCAAGGAGGCGTTCTAATGGAACATTATATCAGCCTGATTCTTAAGGCGATTTTCGTCGAGAACATGGCGCTGGCCTTCTTCCTGGGTATGTGTACGTTCCTGGCAATTTCCAAGAAGATTGAGGCCGCCACGGGTCTGGGTATCGCTGTTATTGTGGTGCTTACCATCACCGTGCCCGTAAACAACCTGCTTTATAACGGCATTCTCCGTGAAGGAGCCCTGAGTTGGGCTGGTCTGCCAAATGTGGATCTGAGCTTTCTCGGTTTGTTGTCGTACATCGGAGTTATTGCGGCTTTGATCCAGATCATGGAAATGATTCTGGATAAATACATTCCAACGCTCTATGCCGCATTGGGTGTATTTTTGCCGCTGATCACGGTGAACTGCGCGATTCTGGGCGCCTCCCTCTTCATGGTTGAACGAGATTACACGTTTGGCGAGAGTGTGGTGTATGGCTTCGGCGCAGGTCTGGGCTGGGCCCTGGCTATCATTGCCCTGGCTGGCATCCGTGAAAAGCTCAAATACAGTGACGTGCCAGAGGGTCTGCGTGGACTGGGTATCACTTTTATCACGGTGGGCCTGATGTCGCTTGGATTCATGTCGTTTTCCGGCATTTCACTGTAAGAAACCCGGTGATTCGATTTAACGAAAAGGCGAGACCATGAATACTGAAATCATTCTAGGCGTGGTCATGTTCACCGTTATCGTGCTGGCCCTGGTCGCAATCATCCTTGCGGCACGGTCCAGGCTGGTAAGCACCGGTGATGTGACTATCGAAATCAATGATGACCCGGAGCACACGCTGAAGACCGCAGCGGGTGGCAAACTCCTGGGCACTCTGGCAAACAGCGGCATTTTCCTGTCCTCTGCGTGTGGCGGTGGCGGCACCTGTGCCCAGTGCAAGTGCAAAGTGTTCGAAGGCGGCGGCGCCATGCTGCCGACCGAGAAGACCCACTTCACCAACC
>CAZWEP010000004.1:0-13198 GCA_964632565.1 uncultured Marinobacter sp.
AGGAACTTGATGATGGGCGATTGCAGGCCTTCGACCCCTTTGGACAGGTCATTGACCTTGATGTAGGCCAGACCTTTGGCGCCATAGATACCGACAAACTTGGTGTAGTCATCAATCTGCTTGCGAGTCAGATCGCCGCCCTTGGGCACACGCAGGGCGGCAACGCGACCCTTTGGATCGTTGGCCGGACCTGCAAACACCTTGAAATCGACACCCGCGACCAGGTCATTCACATCCAGAAGCTCAAGCGGGATGCGCAAGTCGGGCTTGTCGCTGCCATAGCGCTGCATGGCCTCGGCGTAAGGCATGCGAGGGAATTCAGGAAGCTCCACATCCAACACGTCCTTGAACAGCGAGCGCACCATCTCCTCGTTGAGAGACATCAGGCTCTCTTCATCCACAAACGAGGCTTCGATGTCCACCTGGGTGAATTCAGGCTGGCGATCCGCACGCAGATCCTCGTCACGGAAGCACTTTGCAATCTGGTAATAGCGGTCGACCCCGGACACCATCAACAACTGTTTGAACAGCTGCGGCGACTGTGGCAAAGCGAAAAAAGAACCTTCATGAGTACGGCTTGGAACCAGGTAATCCCGGGCGCCTTCTGGCGTTGCACGAGTCAATATGGGTGTTTCAACATCCATAAACCCACGGCTATCGAGGAAGTTACGGAGATAACTGGTCACCCGGGAGCGGAAACGCAAACGGTTGATCATTTCAGGGCGGCGCAGATCAACGAAACGGTACTTCAATCGAACGTCTTCGCCAACGTCGACGTGTTCGTCCAGCGGGAATGGCGGTGTCGCTGCGGCGTTCAGGATAGTGACCGCCTTGCCCAACACTTCCACCTGCCCCGTGGGCATGTTTTCGTTTTCTGTCCCTGCGGGCCGGCGGCGAACCCGTCCAGTCACCTGAACCACGAATTCGCTGCGCACTTTTTCCGCCAACGCGAAACTTTCAGGAGTATCAGGATCGACCACCACCTGGGACATGCCGTCCCGATCGCGGAGGTCCAAAAAGATCACCCCACCGTGATCGCGGCGGCGATGAACCCAGCCGCAAAGGGTGACTTCCTGATCGATGTGGGATTCGTTGATCCCACCGCAATAATGACTGCGCATACCGTTTCCCGTTGTTTCAGATGTGTGCGAAAAAGCTGCAATACCGGATCTGGCGGACCCTACTGCAAAAGCGGCCCATTATAAACACAATGAGGCTGAAAATCAGGCTCCCATCACGGTGGATGACGCTAAAACCTTTGCCCGCTAGAATATGCCGATTCTGTAAACACCGGAGCAGTCATTTGTCTGTCAGAGCCGAGCAAAAACTGCGCACTCGACGCGCACTCATGGACGCCGCCCTCGCCCAGTTGAGTGCTGATCGTGGATTCGGCAGCCTGAGCCTTCGCGAGGTTGCAAGAGAAGCCGGAATTGCGCCAACGTCTTTTTATCGCCATTTCGCCGAACTTGATGAACTGGGTCTCGCCCTGGTGGATGAAGGTGGCGTTGCCCTGCGCCAGCTGATGCGCCAGGCCCGCAAGCGAATCGCTCGCAATGGCAGTGCGATCAGCACCTCTGTCGATACCTTCATGGAGTATCTGGGTAACAACTCGAACCTTTTCCGACTGATGCTTCGCGAGAGTACCGGCGTTTCCAAGCCCTTCAGAACGGCCATCAAAGCTGAGATCGATCATTTTGTAACGGAACTGGAAGCAGATCTCAGGCGCATTGCGGAGGAAGAAGACAAGCCCCTTTCCAACTCGAGGCTGGCAGCCGAGGCCATGGTCACGCTGGTGTTTAATCAGGGAGCCGAAGCGCTGGACGCGACGAATGCGGAAAAGGCGTTACTGAAAGACAAGCTCAAAACAGAGCTGCGAATGGTTTTGGTCGGCTCTCGAACCATCGCTGAACGCGAACGAGCGTCTAAGTGAGGGCGTCGAGCACTGCCTGAAGGCGATGACGCACAGCCAAAAGCTCATCGTTGCTGTACGGCTGAGGCGGCAGTTTTCCCCAGACTGGACCTGGCCAGGCCGGATCCCCCTCAAAACGGACGATGTGGTGCACGTGAAGCTGTGGGACCATATTGCCGAGCGCTGCAACATTCAGCTTATCGCCGCTAAACGTTCGCATCATGCCTTCACCAAGGATTGACGATTCCTCAGCGAGACGCGCCTGACGCTTCCGAGAAAGTTCGTACACCTCGCGTATGCCGGCGACCCTGGGCACAAGCAACACCCAGGGCCACTGACGGTCGTTCATCAGTTGAATGTCACACAACCGACTTCGACCCAGGTGAACGGTATCTGCGGCAAGTCGGTCGTGCAGAGCATAGTCCACATCATCGGGAACCATGGTCATACCCCGTGGAACTGATTCCGCCCGCGACCAATGGCGTAATAAATCATGCCATGGCGCTCGACCATTTCCGGCTCGTACAGATTCCGGCCGTCAAAAATTGCCTTTTCCTTGAGCGTCGAAGCGATCATTGCAAAATCCGGCGAACGGAATTCTTTCCACTCAGTGCAAATGGCGAGGACGTCCGCACCTTTCAGCGCCTGCTCTTTGGTGCCGCACAAGGTCAAGCCATCCTGCTCGCCGTAAATGCGCTGGGTCTCTTCCATCGACTCCGGATCGAACGCCTGCACCTGGGCTCCCGCTTTCCAGAGATTTTCCATCAACGTGCGCGATGAGGCTTCCCTCATGTCGTCTGTGTTTGGCTTGAACGCCAACCCCCAGAGCGCCACGACTTTACCCTTCAGGTCGCCATTGAAGTAATGACTGATTTTGTCGAACAGAACGTGCTTCTGGGCGTGGTTTACGGCCTCCACGGCGTTCAGCAGCGTCGCATCATAGTCGCAGTCGCGAGCTGTGCGGGTCAGTGCCTGAACGTCTTTCGGAAAACAGGAACCACCATAACCACAACCCGGATAGATGAAGTGGTAGCCAATACGGGGATCGGAACCGATCCCTCGGCGGACATTTTCAATGTCTGCACCAAGGCGCTCAGAGAGGTTCGCAATCTCGTTCATGAAACTGATTTTGGTCGCCAGCATGGAGTTGGCGGCGTATTTCGTAAGTTCAGCAGACCGAATGTCCATGAAGATCATGCGATCATGATTTCGGTTGAACGGGTAATAAACCTCTCGCAGAAGCTCCATCGCCCGATCGCTGTCCGTGCCTACGACGATTCTGTCGGGCTTCATGAAATCGGTAATTGCCGCGCCCTCTTTCAGGAATTCCGGGTTCGACACAACGTCGAAGTCCAGTTCCAGGCCGCGCTTGTCCAGCTCCGAGCGTACCGCCGCCTTGACCTTGTCACCCGTGCCGACGGGAACCGTCGACTTATCGATCACGACTTTGTAGTCGTCCATGTACTGACCGATTGAGCGGGCAACCGCTGTCACGTATTGCAGGTCCGCAGACCCGTCTTCATCTGGCGGCGTGCCAACAGCGATGAACTGCAGGACTCCGTGGGCGACTGCCTCGGATGTGTCGGTGGTAAAAGTCAGTCGACCGGCTTCCACATTGTGCTTCACAATGGGCTCCAGCCCCGGCTCATAAATGGGAATCTGACCGTTCTTAAGCTTTTCAATCTTTCCATGATCGACATCCATGCACAGCACGTGGTGGCCGACGTCTGCCAGACATGCGCCCGTCACAAGGCCCACATATCCCGTGCCAAAAATCGTAATCTTCATCCTTAAAATCCCAAGTTATCAGTTGTCAAAATTCGCGTCTGCAAGTGTCAATCAAGACGACTGCATGTTCATCCAGTTCTTTTCCCACGCCAGGGCGGTGGATACGATGGTGGTAAGGTCGTCGTAATCGGGCTTCCACCCCAGCACCTCTCGGATGAGACTATTGTCGGCCATCAGTGCATCAGGATCACCTGCCCTGCGCTCCGTCTCAGTGACCGGGAAATCCTTTCCGGACTGCTCTTTTACCACATCAATGACTTCGCGCACGGTAAAGCCACGCCCGTAACCACAATTCAGAACCTGCGATTCGTTTCCTTCTGCCATGTAATCCAGGGCCATCACATGGGCTTTCGCCAGATCCTCAACATGGATGTAATCGCGGATACAGGTGCCGTCGCGGGTGTCGTAATCCGTTCCGAATACGCTCATGCCGTCCCGCTTACCGGTCACACATTCACAGGCGACTTTGATCAGGTGCGTGGCTTCGGGTGTTGCCTGACCGAGAAGACCGTCAGGGTTTGCTCCGGCCACGTTGAAATACCTCAGGATGACGTAATTCAGGGAGCTCGCCGCAGCAAGATCCATGATCATCCGCTCGCTCATCATTTTTGAAGCACCGTAGGGATTGATCGGGTTGAGCGGGAGCGATTCCGTCAACACGGTTTCCTCCGGCATGCCATACACCGCAGCCGTGGACGAGAAGACCATGTAAGGCACTTGATGACGCTCGATGGCTTTGAGCAGATTCAAAGTGTTGCGGGTATTGTTGCTGTAATACTTCAAGGGGTTCGCAACGGACTCCGGAACGACAATGTTCGCGGCAAAATGCAGAACGGCTTCGAATTGATTGGCGGCGAATACTGCTTCGATGGCGTCTTCGTCGGCGAGGTCTCCAACCACCAGCTCGCCGCAGGTCACCGCCCAACGATAGCCGGTAGACAGGTTATCGAATACGACAACGTCGTGCCCCGCCGCTCCCAGCTGGCGAACGACGTGACTGCCAATATATCCGGCACCGCCGGTGACCAGTACTTTCATGCGTGAACTACTCCTTCCCTGACGCCTGCTCCTTTCGCAGACGATTCAACGCTCGCCTTTCGGCAAAAAAACCCTGTATTAATTCCGCGCAGGCTTCCGAGAGAACACCGCCCTCGACATCAACAGCCCAATTGAGCTGTTCTTCCTGCAGAGTCTGACGCGTCGATTCGATGGCCCCGGCCTTCGGCTCGAGGGCGCCGAATACCAATCGGCCTATACGCCCATGCACCAGTGCGCCAGCGCACATGATGCAAGGTTCCAGCGTGACGTAAAGCGTGGCACCCGGCAACCGGTAATTGCCGACGCGCTTTGACGCATTTCGCAGCGCCCGAACTTCGGCATGGGCGGTCGGATCACACCCCGAAATAGGCGCATTGAATCCGGCGCCAATTTCCTTGCCGTCCAGCACAACAACAGCGCCAACGGGCACCTCGCCTCGCTGACCGGCCATGGCGGCCAGTTCCAGTGCGCGGCCCATCCAGAATTCGTCGTCTTTACTGGCCATTACAAGTGCCCGGTATCATCTGGCTGGCACTATTCCCACTCAATAGTGGCAGGCGGCTTCGACGAGACGTCGTAAGTGACCCGCGACACACCGGAGATCTCGTTGATGATGCGGTTTGATACCGTCTCCAGCAGCTCATAGGGCAAGTGAGCCCATCGTGCGGTCATAAAATCAATGGTTTCCACGGCTCGCAGCGCCACCACATACTCATAGCGACGCCCATCTCCTACAACGCCAACTGACTTGACCGGCAAAAAGACGGCAAAAGCCTGGCTCGTCTTGTGGTAGAAATCGGCGCGATGCAATTCTTCCAGGAAAATGGCGTCTGCGCGACGCAAAATATCCGCGTACTCTTTCTTGACTTCACCAAGTATCCGCACACCGAGACCAGGCCCCGGGAACGGATGACGGTAAACCATGTCGTAAGGCAGCCCAAGCTCCAGACCGATCCGACGGACCTCGTCCTTGAACAGCTCCCTGAGCGGTTCCACCAGCTTCAGCTTCATTGTTTCCGGAAGCCCGCCCACATTGTGGTGCGACTTGATGACATGGGCTTTGCCGGTTTTGGAAGCAGCCGATTCAATCACGTCCGGGTAGATCGTGCCCTGAGCCAGCCAGTTCACGTCAGTGATGGTTGCCGCTTCCTCGTCGAACACGTCGATGAAGGTGTTGCCGATGATTTTGCGCTTGGCTTCCGGATCATCAACACCTTTAAGACGCGTGAGAAACCGCTCTTCAGCGTCCACCCGGATCACTTTTACGCCCATGTTGCTGGCGAACATGTCCATCACCTGGTCGCCTTCGTTCAGGCGGAGCAGACCATTGTCCACAAACACGCAGGTCAGTTGCTCACCGATCGCCTTGTGAAGCAACGCCGCCGTAACGGACGAGTCCACACCGCCGGACAGACCCAGCAGAACTTTGTCGCTACCTACCTGATCTCTGATTTGCTGAACCGCGTCATCAACAATCTTGGCCGGTGTCCATAGCGCATCACAGTTGCTGATATTCAAGACGAAGTGCTCCAGGATGCGTTTGCCCTGGAGAGTGTGGGTCACTTCTGGATGGAACTGAACGCCATACAGGTGACGGCTGACGTCCTGCATAGCTGCAATGGGCGCGCTTTCGGTGGAGGCCAGAAGCTCAAAGCCGGATGGAATCTCAACCACTTTGTCACCGTGGCTCATCCAGACATCCAACAGGGAATCACCAGTTGCGGTCAGATGATCTGTAATGTCTTTAAGCAGCGGACCTTCCGCCCTCACTTTGACCTGAGCGTATCCAAACTCACGCTTCTCTGAACTGGCCACTCGACCACCCAGTTGCTCAGCCATGGTCTGCATGCCATAGCAAATGCCGAGCACCGGAATCCCCAGATCGAACAGTCCCTCTGGAGCACGCGGGCCGCCTAGCTCAGTCACAGACTCCGGACCACCAGCAAGGATGATGCCTTTAGGCGAGAACTCTTTCAGTTCCTCAATTGTCATGTCGAAGGCGCGGATTTCGCAATAAACCCCGACTTCCCGAACACGACGCGCAATCAGCTGGGTGTACTGGGAACCGAAATCGAGAATCAGAATGCGGTGATCGTGAATGTTGTGAGCCATGTATTCCTCAGATCCAAAAGAAAAAAGCGCGGCCCATCGGATGGGTCGCGCTCGTCAGACATCTATTAGCCGATGCGGTAGTTGGGGGCTTCTTTGGTAATGGTCACATCGTGTACGTGACTCTCTCTCATACCCGCGTTGGTGATGCGGACAAATTCGGGCTTGGTCCGCATTTCTTCCATGTTCGCGCTACCGGTGTAGCCCATCGAAGCCCGCAGACCGCCCATCAACTGATGGACAATGTTCCGCATGGGGCCTTTGCAGGCTACTCGACCTTCGATCCCTTCAGGCACCAGTTTTTCGATCCCCTTGCTGGCATCCTGGAAGTAACGGTCGCCCGATCCCTGACCCATGGCGCCGATGGAGCCCATGCCCCGGTAGGCTTTATAGCTACGGCCCTGGAAGAGTTCGACTTCACCGGGCGCCTCGTCTGTACCAGCCAGCAGGCTGCCAATCATCACACTGTGGGCACCAGCGGCGATGGCCTTTGAAATATCACCTGAGAATCGGATACCGCCATCTGCAATGACCGGAACACCGCGATCCTTGAGAGCAGTTGCCACGTTGGACACTGCGGAGATCTGAGGCACACCAATACCAGCAACGATGCGCGTGGTGCAGATTGAACCCGGACCAATACCAACCTTCACGGCGTCGGCGCCGGCATCGGCCAGATCGATAGCGGCTTCAGAGGTGGCGATATTGCCGCCAATGACCTGAACATCCGGGTAGGTTTTCTTGATCCAACGGACTCGCTCAATGACGCCCTTCGAATGGCCATGGGCCGTGTCGACAACGATGACATCCACGCCTGCTTCCACCAGAGCGGTCACACGGGCGTCCGTATCGCCACCCGTGCTGACGGCAGCACCGACCCTGAGCCTGCCCTGATCGTCCTTGCAGGCCAGCGGATAGTCCTTGGCTTTCTGGATGTCCTTTACGGTGATCAGTCCACGCAGCTCGAAGTCATCATTCACCACCAGCACCTTTTCGATGCGGTTGCGATGCAGCAGTTCTTTCACGTCTTCAAGGTCTGCACCTTCTTTGACCGTTACCAGCCGCTCTTTTCCGGTCATGATCTCGCTGACAGGAGTATCCATGCGGCTCTCGAAGCGAATATCCCGACCGGTCACAATACCCACCAGATCCCGGCCATCGACAACCGGCAGGCCGGAAATATTGTTCGCCATGGTGATGTCGACGAGTTCGCGCACGGTCGTGGTGGGTGACACGGTAATCGGATCTTTTACCACGCCGCTTTCGTACTTCTTCACCTTGCGAACTGCAGCTGCCTGCTGTTCTACCGACATGCTCTTGTGCATAATGCCGATACCGCCTTCCTGCGCCATGGCGATTGCCAGCTCAGCTTCGGTAACTGTGTCCATTGCCGAGGACAGCAATGGTATGTTCAGCTTGATGTCCTTGGTCAACCAGGTCTCCAGATTTACCTCGTGAGGCAGCACTTCGGAGCGTCCAGGGACCAGCAAAACATCGTCAAACGTGAGGGCTTCTTCGGCAATTCGCAGCATTGGGATCCGCCTTTTGAACATGCTAGATTGGAGAATTCCGATGCCGCATCCGGTCCGGCGCGGCAAAGCAAAATTCTTAATCGATCTATTATAAATGCGCCGCCAGATTCAGTAAACCGGCGTCACTACCGCATCTGTTTGCATCTTTTTGAAATTCCGTTATTTTTGCCAACCTCTTTTCGGCATTTGCGTATACAGTACAAGGGAGTAGGTATTTGACCACCGGCTTTCAGGATTCCCGTCCTCGTGCGCTCACTGTCAGTGAGCTGAACCATCAGGCCCGCCACTTGCTGGAAACAAGCTTTTTGCAGGTCTGGGTGGAAGGCGAACTTTCCAGTTTATCGCGCCCGTCTTCCGGTCACTGGTATTTCTCCCTGAAGGACAAAAAGTGCCAGATCCGATGTGCCATGTTCCGCGGCTTCAACCAGCGCCTCAAAGAAATTCCGAAAGAAGGGGATCAAATACGAATCCGCGGCAAAGTGACCCTTTATGAGAATCGCGGCGATTTTCAGATCATTGTCGAGCACCTTGAGCCTGCCGGCGTTGGTGCATTGCAACTGGCCTTCGAGCAACTGAAGACACGGCTGCAACAACAGGGCCTGTTCGACGCTGCCATCAAAAAGCCAATACCCACCCTCCCGAGACACATCGGCGTCGTCACATCGCCGACCGGCGCCGCGATTCACGATATTCTGACGGTCCTGGCCCGTCGGTGCCCTTCCATTCCAGTGACACTCTATCCAACCGCTGTTCAGGGCAAAGCCGCGACAAACGACATCGTGCGCGCCATCGAAAGAGCCAACCGACATGCCAAAGCAGATGTACTGATTATAGGGCGCGGCGGTGGTTCGCTTGAGGATCTGTGGTGTTTCAACGAAGAAGCTGTCGCCATGGCGATCCATGCTTCAGGCATACCCACCGTCAGTGCCGTGGGCCATGAGGTGGATATCACTATCGCCGATTTTGTCGCTGACCTGCGCGCCCCGACACCGTCGGCAGCCGCCGAAAAGATTTCCCCGGATCAGGCAACCTGGGCGCGGCAGCTCGAAGAACGTGAAATCCGGCTGGCCGGCGCCGTGCGGCGCCAGCTGCAACGATTTGACGCCTCGCTGGGCCACCTGTCGTCAAGACTGAAAGACCCGCGACGGCAACTGATGGAGAAAGCCCAGCGCATGGACGAGCTTGAGGTGCGCCTGGTCAAAACCATGACCCAGCGCACCCAGATTGCAAGTACTCGTTGTGACCATCTCAGCCACCGACTGACACTGCAGTCTCCCCGGCAGTCGCTGCAAGTTGCCCAAGATCAGGTGCAAACGCTGAACACCCGCCTGACAACCAGTATCGCAAGGCTGGTGGAAAGACAGAATGAGCGACTTGGCCATGCTGCACAGACATTGAACGTGGTCAGCCCGTTAGCAACACTCAGCCGCGGATACGCCATTGTTCAAGACGCTGACGGCGACATTGTGCGTGAGGCTGAGCGACTCAAAACCGGCGATACCATCACCGCAAGAGTCGCGAAAGGTCGCATTTCCGCAACCGTCACGAACGCGGCAGCCTCAACCGGGGATCCCCCTACTCCCTAGTCTTAGCCGATGGTCTACTAGTTCAGAATTTCAAAGCGCCTAAAGTTGATTGGAACACCAAAACAACAAGAGATGGCGAGGTGAATTGGATGAGTTACCTCTCGGAATTCAGGCGCTCGATAGACAACCCTGAAGACTTCTGGCAAGAGAAAGCCAAAGCAGTGAGCTGGATGGAACCACCCAAAACCATCTGGCAGGCAACCGAAAACGGTCATGGACAGTGGTTTCCAGACGGCATCATGAATTCATCTGACGCAGCCCTCGATGCGAACATCCGCGCTGGCCGCGGCAACCAGAAAGCCCTGATTTACGACTCACCTGTCACCGGCACGCAGCGCTCATACACCTACAGCGACCTGACCGAGGCGGTCTCTTTGTTCGCCGGCGCTCTAAAAGATAAAGGCATCGTAAAAGGCGATCGCGTCATCATATACATGCCGATGATCCCGGAAACCGTCATCGCCATGCTTGCCTGCGCCCGACTTGGCGCCGTGCACTCAGTGGTCTTTGGGGGCTTCGCCTCTCATGAACTGGCAGTTCGAATTGATGACGCGAAGCCGAAAGCCGTGCTCACCGCCTCCTGCGGCATCGAAATACAGAAAGTAATCGAATACAAACCGTTGGTGGACAAAGCCCTGGAGCAGGCAAATCACAAACCCGAGTTCTGCGTGGTTTACCAGCGGGATCAGGTGACGGCCAACCTGACGGATGGCCGGGACTTCGATTGGAACGATGTGGTAAGAAATGCGGCGCCGGCGAGCCCAGTGCCCGTTGCCGCCACCGATCCGCTCTACATTCTCTACACCTCCGGTACCACCGGAAAACCCAAAGGCGTTGTTCGCGATAATGGCGGACATGCCGTGGCCATGCGCTACAGTATGGAGCTGGTCTACGACGCAAAACCCGGTGATGTCTACTGGGCAGCGTCGGACGTTGGCTGGGTCGTCGGCCACAGCTATATTGTGTATGCCCCATTGCTCACCGGATGCACGACCATCGTTTACGAGGGCAAGCCGGTGAAAACCCCGGATGCCGGGGCTTTCTGGCGAGTGGTCCAGGATCACGGCGTCAACCTTTTGTTTACGGCACCGACGGCTTTCCGAGCGGTTCGCAAAGAAGATCCTGAGGCAGACCTGCTTGCCCAGTACGACATCAGCTCTCTGAAACGACTATTCCTCGCCGGAGAGCGCCTTGATCCTCCTACCTATGAGTGGCTCAAGCAACACACGCGGCTGCCAGTACTTGATCATTGGTGGCAAACAGAGACCGGCTGGGCCATTTGCTGCAATCCGGTGGGGCTGGAAACGATGAAAACCAAACCGGGTTCGGCAACTGTCCCCTCGCCCGGCTTCAACGTCCAGGTTATCGACAGCGAAGGTGCCCAGGTGCCAGCCGGCGAACAGGGCCAGATTGCCGTCAAGCTTCCTTTGCCACCCGGCTGCATGACAACTGTTTGGGGCGATGATGCCCGCTTCCGCAAGACCTACCTCGACCCGGTAAAAGGCTTTTATAGCTCCGGGGACGGCGGTTTTATTGACGAGGATGGCTATGTCTTTGTGATGGGCAGGACCGATGACGTCATCAACGTCGCCGGCCATCGCCTATCCACGGGTGAAATGGAAGAAGTTGTCGCCAGCCACCCCGCTATTGCGGAGTGCTGCGTGGTGGGCGCTCACGACGAGATGAAAGGCCAGGTGCCCGTTGGACTCGTTCTGATTAAAGATGGGGCAACGATCAGGGCTGACGAGCTGGAGGAAGAGCTGGTTGAAATGGTCCGTGACAAAATCGGCGCAATTGCTTGCTTTAAACGCGCGATGGTTGTCGAGAGACTTCCAAAAACACGGTCGGGCAAGATCCTTCGTCGCGTCATTCGGCAGATCGCCGACGGCGAAAAATACGCCGTACCCAGCACGATTGATGACCCCTCCATACTTGAAGAAATCAGCGAGCAATTTCAACGCCCGTAGTGAGCGATACAGAAATTGACCGGGGCAGAACACAGCTGTTTGCCCCGGTTTTTTCTGAAAAACGCTAGAGCCCTGTTTTGCAATAATATTTCAGGAGACAAAAGGCCTTAAATAGGCGTTGACGCCCCAAGAAGTCGGTCTATACTGAAATTAGCTGTGAAAAGACAGCGGTATTTGTCGAATGCGTTTCAACGTCCTGCCTTGGAGCTTAGTGTTGACCCTTCCTCAGTACTACCTGAATTTTTGCAGCAGCGACTGTTCTTACGGAACATCGACGGTCCCGTGAGGGAAAATTGCAGAAATACAGGAAAGATCAATGTCAGATACCAAAACCGGCCACGTAAAGTGGTTCAACGAGTCCAAAGGCTTTGGCTTTATTGCTCAGGACGGCGGCAGTGACGTATTTGTTCACTACAGCGCAATCAACGCAAGCGGATTCCGCACACTGACCGAAGGTCAGCAAGTGCAGTTTTCCGTAACGCAGGGTCCGAAAGGCCCGCAGGCGGAGAACGTGACGCCGGTCTGATCAAGATCGACGACGTTTTTCGCCCTCTGCCCCTCACGGGCAAAGGGAATCAAGAAGGCCGGCTATTGCCGGCCTTTTTTTGTTCAGGCGGTCGCATCCGCGGACCCGACTTGAGCCGAAACCACTCTGGCGGGCTCGCTTTTGATCACCTGAGCGACGGCGGAAAACAGTGCCTGCAATGTGGCCGAGGTTGTATCTTCCGCCAGAGCCGCCGCGCTGCAGTGCTCCCCATTGGCCGTCACCCGGATACAGGCCAGCGCATTGGCAGTTGTTCCCTCACTCAGCGCAAACTCATCGTAGGCTTCGACCGCAATTTTGATGTCAAAGATCGATTCCAGGGCCTCGGAAACGGCTTCAACTGCGCCAAGACCATGCCCGGTAATCGTCGTCGGGGACCCTTCAGTGCCAAGGGTCACCGTCGCGTTCACGCCCCGATCATCACGATGCAAGTCATAAGAGCGGAGCTCCCAAGCCTTATTCACCTTGAGGTATCGATCCTCGAACAGCCGGTGAATCGTCAGTGAGTCGATTTCGCCGCCGTTAGTCTCCGCTTCTCGCTGCACCACTTTGCTGAATTCAATCTGCAACCACCGTGGCAGGCTGATGTTGTAATCTCGTTCCAGCACGTAAGCGACTCCGCCCTTGCCGGACTGGCTGTTGATCCGCACCACTTCCTCGTAGCGTCGATTGAGATCCCTGGGATCAATTGGCAGGTACGCTACGTTCCAGAGATCGTCATCGGA
>CAZWEP010000004.1:13298-51546 GCA_964632565.1 uncultured Marinobacter sp.
TGAGATCCCTGGGATCAATTGGCAGGTACGCTACGTTCCAGAGATCGTCATCGGAGCGCTTGGAAAGACATTTGCGAATCGCATCCTGATGACTGCCGGAAAACGCAGTGAACACCAGTTCGCCAGCATACGGGTGCCGGGGATGAGTCGAGATTTCTGTACAGGCCTCTACTACATCGGTGATCTCTGCCATTCCTGACAGATCAACCGTCGGATCGACGCCCTGGGAATACAAATTCATGGCCATGGTGACCAGATCCATGTTTCCGGTGCGCTCTCCGTTGCCCATCAGCGTTCCTTCCACACGGTCCGCACCGGCCATCACTGCCAGTTCCGCCGCTGCAACAGCGCAACCGCGATCATTGTGGGTATGGACGCTGATGGCGAAATGCTCGCGATATTTAACGTGATCGCAGATCCACTCGATTTGATCCGCAAACACGTTGGGAGTCGCCATTTCCACGGTTGCAGGCAAATTAATCACCACCGGCTGGCCCATATCAGGACGCCATACATCGTTAACGGCGTCGATCACCTCGGCCGCAAAGTCCAGCTCAGTACCCGTAAAGCTCTCGGGAGAATACTGAAAGGTCCAGTCAGTTTGCGGGTATCGCTCGGAAATCTCCTTAACCGTTTTTGCTCCATTCACTGCGATGTCCCGGATGCCCTCACGATCCATCCCGAAAACCTGCTCGCGCTGAACGGTGGAAGTGGAATTGTAGACATGGACGATCGCCTGCCTCGCTCCTTCCAGGGCTTCATAAGTCCGTTCGATCAGCTCCGGACGGGCCTGGGTGAGCACCTGAATGGTGACGTCATCAGGAATCCGGTTTTCTTCAATCAGCTTCCGGCAGAAATCAAAGTCGGGTTGGCTTGCAGCCGGAAATCCGATTTCTATCTCCTTGAAGCCAACTTTGACCAGAAGATCAAAAAGACGCTGCTTCTGAGCAACCGACATGGGCTTGACCAGCGCCTGATTGCCATCGCGAAGATCAACCGCACACCATCTGGGTGCGGCTTCAATAACCTTGTCTGGCCAGCGACGATCCGTCTTTGCCACGGGCTTGAAAGGAATGTATTTGCGATGATCGAAAGTCATAGTCGTATTCCTGCTCGAATCGGTGAAGCGGATTTCCAATACCGACAGTGTAACGACTGAGGAGGGGCTAATGATTGCTATTTTGGTTGAATTATCTGATTAATTGGCATTAAATTGCCTTAAAACTATGTTTATTGGATTTTTATGTCACCCAAAAATGAATCACTGGTCAAAATTGACAGAACCGACCGAAAAATACTCGAGCAACTGCAGCAAGATGGGTCGCTCACGAATCAGGAGCTTGCAGATAAGGTTGGCCTGTCACCCTCCCCCTGCCTGAGAAGGGTCAGAGCCCTTGAGGATGCCGGCGTTATCGTCAGCCGGGTGACCATTCTAGATCACAAAAAACTGGGCCTGTCTCTGACAGCGGTGATTCTGATCGGCATGGACCGCCACACGCCGGAAAGATTTGCCGAATTCGAAGAGAGGGTCGGCGAATACCCGGAAGTTCAGGAGTGCTATCTGATCACCGGACAGGATGCGGACTACATGCTGAAAGTGGTCGTGCCCGACATGGACAGCTACCACCATTTTTTGCTGAACAAGATCACCCGCATTCAGGGTGTCAGTGGTGTCCACTCGAGCTTCGTACTGAGACGAGTGATTGACAGCACCGCCCTGCCTCTCGGATATCTGGGCTGACCTTTGACCGCATTGGCGCTAGCGGGATTGCGGCAGCGCATAACTTCCAGTGACATGGGCCACCAGACGCTCACCTTCATCGCCCTCGGAAATGAGCCGCACCTCGCAGAAAGCCAATCTGCGCCCCAGACGCAGCACCGATGCCTCTGCGATCAGATCGGCGGGCGCTGGTTTTTCAAGGAAGTTGATCGACAGATTGCTGGTAACTGCCATTTCTACCTGTCCGATCGAAGACATCACAGCCGCATACATGGCTGCGTCAGCAAGTGCCATTTGGACCGGTCCTGACAAGGTTCCCCCGGGACGGATCAGGCGCTCTGAGAACACCAGGCGCGCCCGCGCAAAACCGTCACCTGCTGCATCAACGGTAAAACCGATGTCCTCGGCCATGGGAACGCCTGCACGAATCACCGCGCCCAATTCCTCTGCAGTCAATCCCATTCACACGTCTCCTAAATCTGTACCTTGTTCCGGTTGCTCCGTACAATAACCGGCACCTCGAAACTTTGAAAGCGGAATGCAGGGATCCCCCACAGCCCGCTAACTATTCAGCCTACGGAAAACAACATGCGAGCAAGCCGTTACCTAATCGCCACCCAGAAAGAAACGCCTGCCGACGCCGAAATCATTAGCCATCAGATGATGCTTCGGGCCGGCATGATTCGAAAACTCGCTGCGGGCCTATACACCTGGTTGCCTCTGGGCTTGAGAGTTCTGCGCAAAGTCGAGCGTATTGTACGGGAGGAAATGGATAAGAGCGGCGCGCAGGAGGTTCTGATGCCTGCGGTACAACCCGCAGAACTCTGGCAGGAATCTGGTCGCTGGGAACTTTACGGTGGCGAACTGCTGCGGCTTCAGGACAGGCACGGTCGCGACTTCTGCTTTGGACCAACCCACGAAGAAGTCATAACGGACCTGATCCGTAACGAGCTTAAAAGCTATAAAGAGCTGCCTGCCAACTTTTTCCAGATCCAGACCAAGTTCCGTGATGAACGCCGCCCCAGGTTTGGCGTGATGCGCGCCCGTGAATTCATCATGAAGGACGCCTACTCCTTTCATTTAAACTCGGAGTCGCTTCACGAAACCTATCAGGTCATGCATCGCACCTACTGCTCTATCTTTGACCGCCTCGGACTCGACTACCGCCCGGTGGAAGCGGATTCTGGTGCCATCGGCGGTAGTGCTTCGCACGAATTTCACGTTCTGGCCTCCTCCGGCGAGGATGCGATTGTGTTCAGCACTGAGAGCGATTACGCCGCGAATATCGAAAAGGCAGTGGCGCAAGCGCCTCAGGGCGAGCGACCTGCACCCAGCAAGACGATGGAATCCGTCGACACACCGACTCAGAAGACCATAGAGGCGGTCGCGGATCTCCTTAAAGTAGACGCGAGCTCGACGGTTAAAACGCTGATCGTGAAAGGTGAGACGGACGAAGACGGTCAAGCTGGCCTGGTCGCTCTGGTTTTGCGGGGCGACCACACGCTGAACGAAATCAAGGCCGAAAATCTGGCAGGCGTTGGTGAACCACTGACCATGGCTAGCGACGAAGAAATCCTGAAAGCAACCGGGTGCAATCCCGGTTCGATCGGCCCCGTCAACCTTCCATTGCCAGTGATCGTGGACAAGAGTGCGGCCCACCTGGCGGATTTCGTCTGTGGCGCTAACAAAGAGGGCGTCCATCTGACGGGCGTCAACTGGGACCGTGACGTCCAGCTGGAAAGGGTTGAGGACCTCCGTAACGTGGTCGAGGGCGATATCAGTCCTGACGGTAAGGGCACTCTGGAGATCCGTCGCGGTATAGAAGTTGGCCATATTTTTAAACTGGGCAACAAATACAGTACCGCCATGAACGCCACCGTACTGGATGAAAACGGAAAAGCTGCCATTCTTGAAATGGGCTGTTACGGTATCGGCGTTTCCCGAATCGTCGCTGCCTCCATTGAGCAGAATCACGACGATAAAGGCATTGTCTGGCCAGAAGCGATTGCCCCCTTCGAAGTCGCGATTGTCACCCTGAATGGCCACAAATCGCCAACGGTTCAGGAAGCCGGCGAGCGGCTCTACGCTCAGCTCAAGCAGGCGGGATATGACGTGCTTTTGGATGACCGTAACGACCGACCGGGCGTGAAATTCGCCGATATTGAGCTGGTAGGCATTCCCCATCGGTTTGTCGTGTCTGACCGGGGACTGGCTGCAGAAACGCTCGAATACAAAGGACGTAGCGACGACGAAAAACAGGACATCCCACTGGCCGAGGCCCTACCGTTCCTGATCAACAGATCACCGCGCGGCGGCCTTTGACCGTTTAAGCGCAACAATCCATAAAGGCAAACCGGCGTCGTCGGCGGTAACGCAAGAGCGACTCAACCGCCAACGACGCCGGGCTCCATTTCCAGTTCAACACCAAACCGGGATTTCACGTCTGCTTTGATCATACTGGCCAATGCGAGGATGTCTTTCCCGCTGCCGCCGGAATGATTCACCAGGACTAGCGCCTGACGATTGTGGACTCCTACCCGATCCGTTCGATAGCCTTTCCAGCCACACCGATCAATCAGCCAGGCAGCAGCCAGTTTGACGTGAGTGTCTCCAATCGGATACCCAACCATATCCGGGTAGTCGGCTGCCAGAGAGTGCCAGGCACTGCGTGAGACAACGGGATTCTTAAAAAAGCTGCCGGCATTGGGGAGTTGAACGGGATCGGGCAATTTGCGGCGGCGCACCGCCATAACAGCTTCAGCGACGTCTAAGGGCGATAGGCTTTCCACCTTGCAATCACCCAGATATTCGCTGAGATCTTTGTAGCTCACATTCAGTGGACGCTTGCGCGAAAGCCGAAGTCTTATTCGCAGAATGACATAGCGACCTGGATTGCGCTTGAACAGGCTGTCACGGTAGGCGAATTCACACTGGCCGGCCGACAGTGACACTTCTTCATTAATTTTTCTATCGAAGGCGGTCACATCGACCAATGAATCCTTGAGCTCTACGCCGTACGCGCCGATATTCTGCACGGGTGCGGCGCCCGCCGTTCCCGGTATCAGCGCCAGGTTTTCAATGCCCCTGTATCCTGCCTTGGCGGCATAAAGGACAGCGTCGTGCCAGTTCTCACCGGCACCGAGATCCAGCGTGGCCTCATCGCCATTGATATCCTGCCAGCGCCGTCCCGTGGTTGATATTTCGATGACAAGGCCGGCGAAATCGCCTGCAAACACGAGGTTACTGCCACCGCCAAGAATCAGGACCTCTACAGACTGATCCTCTGCGAATTGCAGGGCTTGCCGTAACTCTCCAGCAGACTTGGCAGAGACGAAATAGTGAGCACGGGCGGAAACCCGCAGGCTGTTTTTTCCCGCCAGATCAACGTTTTTCTGAACGAATGGGGCCTGACTCAAGCCAACCGCCCCCTGATATTCTCCAGAAGCCCCTCGCTGGCTTCCTGGATCAGATCCAGCACAATCTCAAAGCCCTGATGCCCGCCGTAGTAGGGATCCGGCACCTCCAGCTCATCTGAGGTTCCGTAGCTCAGAAACAGCTCCGGCTCGTTGCCACCGTGTCGTTGCCACACTTCTTTTACATCTCTCAGATTGGCATGATCCATGACCAGAACATAATCAAAATCTTCAAGATCAGAGGGGGCAAACTGGCGCGCCCTGAGGCCTCCAATATCAATGCCTCGTCGAGCCGCGGCTTGTTGCGCCCGGTTGTCAGGTGACTTGCCCACATGCCAGTTTCCAGTGCCACAGGAATCGATACGGACCTGATCAGACAAACCGGCCTGCTCGACGACCTTACGGAAAACCCCCTCGGCGCTGGGGGACCGGCAAATATTGCCAAGGCAAACAAACAGAACGCTGACGGAATGACTCATGTTGCTTCAACCTTGTTCAGCTGGGCTCGTAAACGTTCCAGATCCGCTTCTGTATCGACGCCGGCAGGAGGACGCCTGCAAGCTTCGGCGACGTGAATCCTGGCACCGTTATACAGGGCTCTCAATTGCTCCAGCGATTCCGCCTGTTCCGTTGGCGCAGGGCTCCAGCAGACGAAGTCGGTCAGCAAGCGGACACGATACCCATAAATACCAATGTGTCTGTAAAAATCGACACCATCCGGCAACGACGTGGGCAACTCGGCAGGACCCAGCGCGGACCATTGGTCACGAGCCCAGGGAATCGGCGCCCGACTGAAATAGTGGGCCATACCGCGCTCATCGGTGACAACTTTGACGCAGTTCGGATTAAATACATTGTCGATATCACTGATCGGCTCGCACAACGTCGCAATGGCTGCATCCGGGAAAGCTTCGAGATTATCCGCCACCTGATCTATCAGCGCCGGCGGAATCAACGGCTCATCCCCCTGAACATTCACAACCCGATCGTCAGGAGCGAAACCCAGTTTGCGCGCAACTTCTTCAAGGCGATCGGTGCCACTGGCATGATCCGGGGAAGTCATGACGACTTCAGCGCCAAAAGCTTTGCACGCGGTCTCGATGCGCGCATCATCTGTTGCGATAACAACGCGCCCTGCCCGACTCTCGCACGCACGCTCGTAAACATGCTGCACCATCGGTTTGCCGCCAATATCCGCCAGCGGCTTGCCTGGCAGTCGCGTGGAGGCATAGCGAGCGGGAATGACAACCGTGTACGACATTGAGAAACCCCTAGCGTTTATCCAACCGTTCGTCGGTAGACAGCGTGCGGGCTTCTGAGCTCAGCATCACAGGTATGCCCTCACGGATTGGAAATGCCATTGCATCCTGGTAGCAGAGCAGCTCTGTCTTTTCATCGTTCAACTTAAGCTCCCCCTTGCAGACGGGGCAGGCAAGCAAGGCCATCAACTTTTTGTCCATAGTTTTCTCAGTTATTTTCACACTGTTTATATCGTTGCCAGAGCTTCCCTTGAATGGCTCACAGCAGACAGAAAGGCATTATTGAAATCCTCGGGCAATTCGGCTTCAACCTCAAGCACCCAGGCATCCGCAGATGCAATTTCAGGGCACTTAACGGCGTCTTTTGCCGTCATCAGGAGCCACTGACCGGGTTCATGGACCAATTCATCGGGACTCAGCCGGTGATGATCAGGCTTTGGACGCTCAATGACCTGAGCACCCAACCTGCGCAAGGTGTTGAAGAAACGTTGAGGATTACCAATGCCTGCGACGGCGACAACGGTTTGTCCAGAGAGATCATCAACTGAACGCTCTTCGCCGGTGGCAAGATTTCTCAGCCTGATTGGCTTCAGATTCATGGTGTATTGTTGATCGTGCTTGATTACGTCCAAGGTACCGCCATTAACCAACACAAAATCAACCGAGCGAAGCCTCCCGAGGTCTTCGCGCAACGGACCGACTGGAATCAATGCCCCGTTTCCGATACCTCGTTGACCGTCGAACACGGCGAGTTCGATGTCCCGCGCCAGTCGGTAGTGCTGGAGGCCGTCGTCACAGATGAAGACGGTCCCGAGCTTCCTCTCCAGCGCCCACAACGCTGCTTTGCGACGATCGGGATCCACGACCACTGGGCAACCGGTTTGCTCGAACAGCATAACTGGCTCGTCGCCTGCTGTTGCCGCGCCGGTATCAGCTTCCACCAGTAAGGGGTACTTCTGCGATCGGCCGCCATAGCCGCGAGTAAGAATGACAGGCGACCATCCATTGTCTTTCAGGAGTCGGACCAGTGAGGCCGTCAACGGAGATTTTCCTGTGCCGCCAGCCGTGATATTTCCCACTACCACAACGGGCACCGGAATTGGGTCGTCTTTCCTGCTCCAGGCTTTTCGTCGACGGTTTTCCGAAATCGCCCTGTAAAGCCAGGTCAGCGGATACAAGAGCCAAAGGGGCTTGCGCTGACTGTACCAGAGACGATCGACCCAGGAGGTCATGCTCGCTCGCTGAACTGCATCTGATGGAGTTGAGCGTAGGCTCCGCCTTTGGCTAGCAACTCCTCGTGCTTTCCTGACTCAACGATTTGACCCGCCTCCATCACAAGAATCCGATCGGCCTGCTCAATGGTGGAAAGCCTGTGTGCAATCACCAGGGTGGTTCTTCCCTTCATGACGGTTTCCAGCGCTTCCTGAATGTGACGCTCAGACTCTGTATCCAGGGCTGAGGTCGCTTCGTCGAGGATCAGTACCGGCGCGTCTTTCAACAACGCACGGGCGATGGCCAGGCGCTGGCGCTGGCCGCCAGACAGCATCACGCCATTGTCACCGATCATCGTATCCAGACCTTCCGGCATACGATCAATAAATTCCAGAGCGTGGGCCTTAGCGGCGGCTTCGCGTATCTGTTCGCGAGAGCAATCACGAAGGATGCCATAGGCGATGTTTGCTGCAATGGTGTCGTTAAACAGAACGACGTTCTGCGTGACCAGGGCGATCTGCTCTCGCAGAGCCGCCAGCGTATACTCTGAAAGCGAGTGGCCGTCGAGCTTGATATCGCCGCCGGTGTATTCATAGAACCGAGGCAGAAGGCTCACCAGCGTCGACTTGCCACTGCCGGACTTGCCCACCAGAGCCACACTTTGCCCTGCCGGGATTTCGAGATTTACGTCCTTGAGAACGTCATCCAACTGGTCGCGGTATCTGAAGGAGACTGAGTTAAACTCCAGATTGCCCTCAACTCGAGTGGGAGCATAAGTTCCCTTATCGACCTCAGGTTTTTCATCGATCGTGGCAAATACATCGTGAGCGGCTGCGATCCCTTTCTGTATCTTTGCGTGGACGGACGTTACCTGGCGGATCGGTTTCGCCATCGTCGTGGCGGCCGTGATGAACGCCACCAACTGACCGGTGGTCATCTCTCCACGAATTTCCGGTGCGAGCATTGTCCAAACAAGCGCCGCTATCGCGATGGCCACCAACACCTGCACCACTGGCACGCTGATGGCCTGGGTAGACGCCATTTTCAGACTCTGCCGGAGGTTTTTGTCATTGACCTCACGAAAGCGCTCACGCTCGTAGCCTTCGCCCCCAAAGGTTCTGACAACCCGGTAGCCGACAATGGATTCCGATGCAACATGGGTGATATCGCCCATGGATGACTGGATGCGTTTACTGATTCTGCGGAACCGCCGGCTCGCATAATTCACCACGAAAGCGATGATTGGCCCAACGGCCAGGAACACCAGCGTCAACTTCCAGTTGGTGTAAATCATAAAGCCCAGCAGACCAATGATCGTTAGACCCTCCCTCAGGACGATCGTAACGGCGTTTGCCGCCGCAGAAGCCACCTGTTCGATGTTAAAGGTCAGCTTCGACACCAGACGACCGGAGGCGTTTTCATCAAAATAGCGAGAAGGAAGTGACAACAGGCGATCAAAAACCTGCCTGCGAAGTGAATTGATTACCTGGCGGCCAACGTAGCTGATGAAATACTGGCTCATGAAGGTGCCCACGCCTCTCAGCGCAAACACGCCGACAATTAACAGAGTCAGCTGAATTCGATTTTCATCAGTTGGATTTTCGAGCGCCTTGATCACGTATTCCATGGCCGCCGCCATGCCGGTCGACGCCGCCGCATAGATAACGTTTCCGATCACCGCAAGACCAAAAGCACCTAGAAACGGCTTGGTATAACCAATGAGCCGACGGTAAGTCTCCCAATTGGACTCGGGGGAAACTGCCGTCGGCGTGATGTCCTCCGCTTCACTCACTGGGACTCACCTCGACGCTCGGTGGTAATGCTGAGTTTGCCAAAACCGAGTGAGCCGGCCACATCCATTGCGCGGACAACAAATTGGTGAGGTGTCTGAGCGTCGGCAGTAATGATAAAAGGTAGCGCTGTGTCACCACCTGACAATTCCTTTACCGCTCGCTCCAGCGTTTCACGCCGGTTATTCACCAGCGCCCGATCATTCAGGCGATACTGCCCAGAAGCATTGATGACGACGTCAATCAGCTCCGCCTGCTGCTCTGACTGTTCACCATTGGCCTCCGGAAGCTCGATGTTGAGATGGTTCTCACGGGTGAACGTGGTCGACACCATGAAGAAAATCAACAGCAGGAAGACCACATCGATCAGAGGCGTCAGATCGACACCGACTTCCTGACTTCTCTGGCGCTTGAACTTCACTGTGTTCAGGCTCCTTCCACGTCAATTTCACGGTCACCGTGTACGACCTCAACCAGTTTGATGGCTTCCTGTTCCATGCCAACCACCAGCTCGTCCACACGGCGAATAAAATAACGGTGCGCAATTAACGCGGGAATGGCAACGCTCAATCCAGACGCCGTTGTGATCAGCGCTTCAGAAATACCACCGGCAAGATTCCCGGCATTGCCGACTCCTGCCAGCTGGATTTCGGCAAACACTTTGATCATACCGATGACGGTGCCCAGGAGCCCAAGCAGCGGTGTGATCGTGGCAATCGTACCGAGCGGATTAAGAAAACGCTCGAGGTCGTGGATGACCTGACTGGCCTCGTGCTCAATGCTCTCTTTCATGATCTCGCGACCATGTTTGGCATTCATGAGCCCGCCGGCGAGGATGCGCCCCAGTGGCGACGAAGCCTGCAGTGCTTTGAGCTTTCGGCCATTCAGCTCTTTCTTTTTGATCCACCGCCAGAGCTCATTAATGGTGTGTTCCGGCGTGACCCGTGATGGCCTGAGCGTGAAAAACCGCTCGAGAATGATCGCAAGGGCAATAATTGAACAGGCAAGAATCGGCACCATGAGGATGCCACCAGCTTTCAAAAGCTCGAACACGCTTGGTCTCCCTGATTAGTAACAAGCCGCGCTACTTTAGCATAGCTGCCGTTTGTCGCTACACCCGCATTACCACTGTTTTTTGGACTAGCGCACTGTCTCAGGGTTGCGGATCCAGAAAGGCGACATGGCACGACTTTCTGAAAGCCGCATACCCTCGGGGTGCAACACCACTTTGATGGCTCCCGAGCGGGCCGTGTTGAACAGGTTTGTGCCCAATTCCCGGTAACGCGCAACCACATCGCGATGAGGATGACCATAACGATGTTGATATCCCGCACTGAACAGCACCAGGCCGGGATCAAATGCCTGAAGAAATACATCGGATGAGGACGTCTTGCTTCCGTGATGAGGTGCGACCAGTATGCGTCGCCGTCCCTCTCCCGACTCAGCCTGTAAAGCTTCGCTGACAAACTCTGATTCCACCGAATCGGTGATATCTCCAGGCAACAGTATTTCGTACTTGTTATCCAGAACCAGCTGGATCACACAAGACGCATCGTTGCCTTGCACCGGATGATCGGATTGCCAGCGAAAGACCCGCCTTGGTTCGAACGTTATCGGGTCGCGGCAGGGTCTGAGAATCCCGGACAAACCTTGAGGAAGTCGTTCGCGCAGACGATCGGGCTCACCTGACACGAATTGGTCAATTTCAAAAGCATCCGCCAGCTGCCTGAGACCACCGGAGTGGTCATTATCGCCATGACTGATCACGAGCAGATCAATGCGCTGAACACCCAGCGCCCGCATGTTGGGAATGAGGACCGATTCCACTGACGAATAAACGCCCTCCAGCTCAGGCCCGGTGTCATAAACCACAACGTGGTCTTCGAACCGGATCATGGCTGCCAAGCCCTGCCCCACATCCCAAAGCCAGAGTTCGGGATGTTCGACAACCGAGTTATTGGAGGAGTCTCGTTCTGGCAGAACAAAAACCGACAATGCCCAGACGCAAACGATAAACGATGCCAGCCGGCGCACCTGAATCATAGGCACCACGATTGCTATCACAACCACCAGCGCCAAACCGACGAGCTCCAGGCCGTTCGCCGTCAGCTCTGGGACACTCGTCTGGGACATCCAGACCAATCCATCCCAAACAGCGCTCAACAATCCGTCAACGCCGGCTTTTATCAAAGACCAGAGTTCCGGCGCCCAGACAAGAAAAACGGCAATTAGCGCTATCAGTGGCATTACGACGAAAGACACCACGGGTATGGCAATGAAGTTAGCCACCAGACCTGTCAGGGGCTGGGACTGATCGAACGCCGCCAGTATGGGCCAAAGCCCGGCAAAAACAGCGATCTGAGCAAGCAAAAGCCCAGGCAGGAAGCCCAGAGGTCTCAATCGGGCTGAAAAAACGAATATGAGGACGAACACCGCAGAAAAGGACAACCAAAACCCCTGATCCAGGGGCGAAAAAGGATCGAGCAATAGCACCAGTGCTGCCGCGAACAAGACCGAGTCCCATGCTTGTCCCCGTTTTGATGTGAGTAACCACCATGCGACGAACCAGACCATGATCAAGGCACGACGCGTCGGCACCGTGAAACCAGCCACCAACGCGTACACCAGACTGGCCAAACACACCGCGACAAACAGCAGCTTCCGATGTGCAGCTGGTGACAGCCAACGCTCTGGCAACCAGACAAGGACACGCCTGACAACATACCCCGCCCCGAGGGCAATCAGGCCGAGATGTAGGCCGGAGATAGCGACGAGGTGGATAGTACCGGTCGCCTTGAGCGTCGACCAATGATCAGGGCCCAGCTCTCCGCGATAGCCCAGCATCAGTGACAGAATTAAAGGACCGGCTTCCATACCTTCAAGCCCGGCTGAAGCCTTGCGAACCAGACCGGCCCGCCACTGATGAAAATGACAGGCAAGGTCGCAGGGAACATCCTCCCTGGCAACCAGATGGCGTATCGTTCCGGTTGCACCGAAGCCCTGGCGATACAACCAGGACTCATATCGGAAACCGGTGGGGTTTACAGCACCGTGCGGTCGCTTGAGTCGCACAGTCAGCCTCAGTCTGCTGGGCACTTCAAGAGTGGCCTCGTCCCCATACCAGGTCAGTCTCAAACGTTGGGGTAGATTTGCCGGGATTGGCCCATTGGCGTCAGTGAGATGCCATTGATAAAGGCAAACAGCGAAACGGACACTGCCGTACTCTCCCGGCTCCGGAACACTGCACAGAGTGCCGGACACATCCACTTCAATACCCTCGAGGGTTTCTGGAAGCGAGGCGTTCATGCGAGAGTGTGCATGTAGGCTGGACCAAGCCAAGCCAGCAGACAGTGAAGCCAATGCCCAGCAAAGGACACAGAGGGGTGGCCGTTTCAACACTCTGCCGGCCAGAAGCGCCAACCCGGTCGCAAATATCAACCAGATTGAAGGTGGCAAAGTTGTCAGTTGATACAGTAAGATAACGCCGCACGTAAAGCAGGCAAGGCCAATCCTGGCCATGACGTTTCCGGACAATCCTTGTCCCCTTGTCGCAAGTCAGATCTGCAGGCTTGGGAAATCCGACATTCGTTTTCAGAACAGGCAGAGCTTCCCGATGCCAAAGAAGTTCATGAAACGGTATCTACCGACCCCCGAGAAAGTGCGCCAGATCCAGGCCCTTCACTTTCTTGGCGATATTCTTCATGAACCGAACCTGTGGCACATCAATCGGCACTGTGTCTCCAGGGCCTTTCTGATCGGCCTCTTCTTCACGTTTATTCCCATGCCGTTTCAAATGGTTGCGGCAACTTTCTTTGCCATTTGGTTCAATGCCAATCTGCCGCTTTCTGTGGTTTTGGTCTGGATAAGCAACCCGGTCACCATGCCACCACTTTTCTATTTCAATTATAAGGTCGGGGCCTGGCTCCTTGATCGACCGGTCCTCGATTTTGAATTCCAGCTTACGTGGTCCTGGCTAAGCGAGAGACTGGTCGATATCGGCATCCCCCTCTATCTCGGATCGTTGCTGATATCAACGATAGCGGCCTGCCTCGGCTACCTCGTCGTGCAGTTTCTGTGGCGCCGCAAGGTCCGCAAAGACTGGCAGAATCGTCGAGCACAGCGCCAAGCCGCAGCCGAGTAGGTATCCGCTGAAACCTGAGCCTCAGGATTCGTCCATCAATCGTCCCTGCTCCAGACGCAAGACACGGCCCAGGCTACGCGCCATGGCCATGTCATGGGTCACCAACACAAACGCAATGCCGATCTCATCCCGGAGCGACTCGATCAGTTCCTGAACCCCTTTGCCAGTCTGCTCATCCAGGTTACCCGTCGGTTCGTCCATCAAAACGCACTCCGGTTCATTAACCAGCGCCCGGGCAATCGCAACACGTTGGCGCTCACCACCCGAGAGTTCGCCCGGTTTATGCTCCAACCGTGCGCCAAGACCAACTTTCTCCAGAATACTGCGCGCTCGTTGAGAAGCCTCCCGGACCGACAGACCACCCAGGGTGCACGGCATCATCACGTTCTCAAGAGCCGGAAACTCAGGCAGTAAATGGTGAAACTGGTAAACGAAACCGAGATGCTTGTTTCTGAACCGGGCTCTCGACGATTCGCTCATCCGGTGGATATCCTGCCCACAAATCGAAATGTGGCCGGAGGACGGACGATCCAGGCCGCCCAGAAGATTCAGCAGCGTGGTTTTACCCGCACCGCTGCTGCCAACGATGCCCAGAGTTTCGCCGGCACCCACTTTGAGGGAAATATCAGAAAAAATGGTCAATTCACCCGGCCCTTCGCTGTAGGTTCGGGTGACTCTGTCACAGTCGATGACAAACTGGTCCATTTGAGTATCCAGATCTGAATTATTCATATCGCAGGGCCTCCGCCGGATCGACCCGCGACGCGCGCCAGGCCGGATAGAGAGTTGCCAGCAGACTCATGGCAAGACCTGCGCCACTGATGATGTAGACGTCCTGCCAGATCAGCTGAGACGGAAGGTAGCTGATGAAATAGACATCCGAACTGAGGAACTGATGATTGAGCAGGGATTCCAGCCAGGCGATGAATGCACTGATGTTATAGGCGCCCAGTATGCCAAGCGTCGTCCCAACAATGGTGCCCGTTAGGCCGATCACCGCCCCCTGAACAATGAAGATCCTCATAATGCGCCCGGGCGTTGCGCCCATAGTCCGCAGAATGGCGATATCGGCCGTCTTGTCAGTCACAACCATCACGAGCGTGGAGACGATGTTAAAAGCGGCCACCGCCACGATGAACATCAACAGCAGGCCAATCATGGTTTTTTCCATACGAATGGCCTGGAAAAGATTGCCATGGGTGCGCGTCCAGTCCGAAATGTAATGGCGACCATTCAGCCGACTGGCAACGCTCTCTGCCACAGCCGGTGCTTTGAACAGGTCATCCACCAGCAAGCGCACGCCCTGTGCCTTACCGCCAGTGCGCATCAGCTTGGCCGCGTCATCCATGTGAACCAGCGTGTAGTTGCCATCCAGTTCAGCACCAACGCTGAACACACCCTTCACCGTGAAACGTTTGAGCCGCGGCAGAACGCCCGCCGGCGTGACCGACGCTTCAGGCAATACCACCGTCACAAGATCCCCGATCTGAAGTCGCAACGCTGCGGCCATCTGCTTACCGATAATGATGCCGAATTCGCCGGACTTCAGATCGTCCAGACTGCCTGACAACATGTGCTGCTCGATGATCGAAACGGTGCGTTCTTCCTCAGGGAGAACCCCATTCAGCAGTACCCCACGAACGCTGCCGCTTCCCGTGACCATGCCCTGGCCTTTAATGAAGGGGGCGGCGGCGACCACAGAAGGATCCTCCTCAACCTGTTGATCCACCTTTCTCCAGTCCATTAATTCCGGGTTGCCCTGAATGACGGCATGGGGAACCATACCGAGGATGCGCTGCTTCAGTTCCCGGTCGAAACCATTCATGACCGAAAGCACGATGATCAGAACCGCCACACCCAGCATAAGACCGATCATGGAGGTCAGTGAGATGAAGGATATAAAGTGGTTACGCCGCTTCGCCGCGGTGTACCTCAGGCCTATATAGAGTGATAGTGGTCTGAACATTGGGGAGAAACTGTCGATACCTTGAAGTGTGTCGAAATTCCCGCCCATACGATCAGCGGGAAGCTGCTAAACTATTCTGTATAAACAATAAAACGCACGATGGAGCCCAGATGGCCGCTCAATATCCAGAACCGGCGTCGGAGCCAGAAGCTTCTGACCGCAGGGATTTCTTCCGGATTCGGGACCACATAGGCCTAGAAATCCGAAGCCATGACAAAGACGGTCAGCCGACAGATCTGTTTGACGACCATCATCTGGAAACGCTTCGGTCAGAATTCCGACGGCTCGATCAGGATATTCGCTCTCAACTTGGCACCCTGGCTGAACGGGACCGGTTATTGGCGTCTCTGATCAAATCGCTTAACGGCAAGCTCGATACGCTGGCACGCATTATGGCCTTTGAGCAAAATCCGTTGCAACCAGAGGATTGGCAGGACGTCACACTCAGCGAGGGTGGCCTGGCATTCAATGCCGTGTCAGAAATGTACAGCGTCGGCGATGCCTTATCCATGCGCCTGACTTTGCCGCCGGAACTCTTTCAGCCCGTTGCCGTCGCAAAGGTCATCTCCGTTGAGGCCGCAGAACAGGGCGATGACCGCGTTCACACAGAGTTCATCGATATCCAAGACAGTGACCGGCAGATGATCGCCCGGCACGTTATGCGGTGGCAGATTCGACAACGTCAGAACGACTGAATTGACCAAATGTCACAGATTTTCGGTGGTTTTTTGCTACGTTCTATCGCACATTACGTTTTATCAACGTCTGGAATCATTTCAATAACACCGGACGATTCAGCCCAGGGAGTGACTCACTGATGAAAATCCGAACCATCAAGACCATCTGCGCGGCAGCCCTCGCGTCATCCGTATTTCTGGCGCCGTTCGGCTCTGCAACAGCCGAGGAAGTACGCGTTCCCGTGACTCAACAGGCGGAGCGAAGCCAACAGGCGGAATTGCCAAGAAACGGCCTCAGCGAGCAATCAGTGCGCAATGGCTGGGGCCAACCAAGATCTATGTCTGGCCCGGTGGGTGATCCGCCCATCTCGCAATGGCACTACGACACATTCACCGTGTACTTTGAAGGCAATAAAGTCATTCATTCCGTTCTCAGGCCCAACCAGTAGAAATTATTCGATTCGGCCTGACTCCGGGCAGCCTGTTCGATAGAATCACATTTTTTTGGCTAAGGTGTTCTTATCTTGACTGTCAGACCTGTGATGCCCGCGGAATGGGAACCGCAAAGCGCTGTGATGCTGACCTGGCCTCATCCGGGAACCGATTGGAGTGCTATCCTCGATGAGGTTGAGCCGGTTTTCCTTGCCATTTCAAAAGCCGTCCTCCGATTCCAAAACCTGTTACTCAGCTGTGAGCACGTGGTTCGGCTCCAGACTCTTGAAAAAGAACTGAACGCCTTCGCCGAGTCAAATCAGCTGCCGGGCCGCGTAACGGCAGTCCCTGCGCCTGCGAACGACACCTGGGCCCGGGACCATGGGCCAATCGGCTTTCGCAACTCTGAAGGCAAGACCGAATTGCTCGATTTCCGCTTCAACGCCTGGGGCGGCAAATTTGCCTGGGAAAAAGACGATGCGCTGAATCGTCACCTTGCAAACTTTGGCAGCTTCGGAACAACGCCCCTCGTGCCGGTCGAGTTCATTCTGGAAGGAGGTTCCATCGAGTCGGACGGCCAGGGGACTCTGCTGACGACCAGCGAATGCCTGTTAACCCCATCGCGCAATGAAAACATTGACCGCTCGGGTGTGGAGTCGGTGCTGAAAGAGACTCTGGGCGCCAGCCGCGTTCTCTGGCTCAACCACGGTTTCCTGGAAGGCGACGATACCGACAGCCACATTGATACCCTGGCGCGCTTCTGCGCTCCGGATCATATCTGCTACGTCGGCTGCCCGGACGTCAGTGACCCTCACTACAGTGCCCTGGCTGCGATGGAAGAGGACCTTGCTCACTTTCGCCAGGCAGATGGCAAACCCTATCGCTTGACTGCGCTGCCCTTCCCCGACGCCATATATGACGATGACGGGCAGAGATTGCCTGCCACCTACGCAAACTTCCTGATTATCAATGGTGCGGTACTCGTGCCGGTCTATGGTGTCCCACAGGACGGTGAAGCCCTTGAGATCATCGCGGGACTGTTTCCTGATCGCGACATTATCGATATCGACTGCCGACCATTGATCAATCAACACGGCAGCCTTCATTGCGTCACCATGCAGATTCCGGAAGGAGTTGTTGGCTCATGACATTGTCGGACGAAGCCAGTCAGGAACCACTCAAGGTTGCCGCAATTCAGCAAACTTGTGGTTCAGACAAGGCAGAGAATCTGGATCGGTCAGAGCGTCTCATCCGAGACGCAGCTGAGCGCGGACGAAGGCTTGTTGTTCTGCAAGAGCTTCATGCAACAACGTATTTTTGCCAGACCGAAGACACTGACGTTTTTGAGCTTGCCGAACCCATTCCCGGCCCGACCAGCGATCGTCTTTCCGCACTCGCAGGCGAGCTTGGCATTGTTATTGTCGGCTCAATATTCGAGCGAAGGATGAACGGCGTGTATCACAACACTGCGGTCGTCTTCGAAGCCGATGGAACAATTGCAGGCCTCTATCGGAAAATGCACATCCCGGATGATCCCGGTTTCTACGAGAAATTCTATTTCACGCCCGGAGATGCGAATCGGAATGAGGGTGGATCAGGGTTCACCCCGATTGACACGTCCATTGGCAGGCTCGGAGTCCTCGTGTGTTGGGATCAGTGGTATCCGGAAGCGGCTCGCCTGATGGCGCTCGCCGGTGCCGAGATTCTGATCTATCCAACCGCGATCGGCTGGGACGTCACCGATAACCCGGACGAACAGTCCCGTCAGCTTGACGCCTGGGTCACCGTGCAGCGGGGTCATGCCGTCGCCAACAACCTGCCGGTGGTAGCACCCAATCGGATTGGCACCGAGGCAGATCCCGCCGGCGCGACCGACGGCATCCGGTTCTGGGGAAACAGTTTTATCTGCGGGCCTCAGGGCGAGTTTCTGGCGCGAGCCGACGATTCATCAGAAGCCATTCTCTGCGCCGACATCGATCGCTCCCGCAGCGAATCGATTCGTCGCATCTGGCCGTACTTTAGAGATCGGCGCATTGACGCCTACGGCGACATACTCAAACGCGTTAGGGATTAGGCCATCCATGTCGGCAAAAACGGACCAGGTTATCGAGGAACTGAACCGTATTCTTCTGGGCAAGGATCGGCAGGTACGGTTAGCCGTGTGCGGTCTGCTGGCAAAAGGTCATCTGCTCATTGAAGACATTCCTGGCATGGGCAAAACCACCCTCGCCCATGCGTTGGCCAAAGTAATGGGGCTGACCTATCAACGGATTCAGTTCACAAACGACCTTTTGCCGGCAGACGTTCTTGGCTTTTCAATGTACGACAAAGCAGCCGGCAGCCTGGTTTTCCACCCGGGCCCGATCTTCGCGCAGATTGTCCTGGCCGATGAAGTCAACCGTGCATCACCCAGAACCCAGAGCGCCCTGCTCGAAGCCATGGAAGAGCGGCAGGTCTCTATCGAGGGTGAAACCCGGCCACTGCCATACCCATTTTTCGTCATTGCAACGCAGAACCCAATTGAACAGGGCGGCACCTACCCGCTCCCGGAATCCCAGCTCGACCGTTTTCTGATGCGAATCAGACTGGGCTATCCAGACCCCCGCGCCGAGCGCCAGTTGTTGGAAGGTGAAGATCGACGGACGCTAACAGAGCGCCTGCCGGCGTTGCTCAATGGCGATCAACTCCTGGAACTGCAGAACCAGGTTGGCGAAGTCACGACCAGCGCCGCCCTGCTGGATTACCTCCAGCGGCTGCTTGAACACAGCCGGACAATGCCGGGGCTGGTGTATGGACTGTCACCCAGAGCCGGACTCGGACTGCTTCGGGCTGCCAAGGCCTGGGCTTTGATGAACGGACGCAAGCACGTGTTACCAGATGACATTCAAGCGGTCCTGCCAGCAGTGGCGGAACATAGACTGGAACAGGGAGAATCGGGGAAAAGTCAGGAGCGCATCCGCAGCCTGATGACAGCCGTCTCGGTGATCGAATAGATAACCCCGATCAATGGTCCTGATTGCGCAAAATAACTGGCATCGGCGCGCTATCATGGTAGCCTTGCGCTTTTCCGCAAAACATCAGTTTGACACATCACACTGAGACCATCTTATTTCTGAGCGAGCGACACCTATGAGTGAGACCAAGCATTCCAAATTGATCATCCTCGGGTCAGGCCCTGCCGGCTACACCGCCGCTGTGTATGCTGCGCGCGCCAACCTGAATCCAACCCTGATTACTGGCATCGAAGTGGGTGGCCAGCTCACCACCACAACCGATGTCGACAACTGGCCAGGCGACAATGACGGCGTCCAGGGTCCGGAATTGATGCAAAGAATGCTGAAACACGCGGAGCGATTCGAAACAAGCATCGTTTATGACACCATCAACGAAGCCGACCTGCAGAATCGTCCTTTCCGCCTCAAGGGTGACAACGGAGAATACACCTGCGACGCCCTGATCATTGCGACAGGAGCCTCTGCTATGTATCTGGGGCTGGAATCGGAAGAAAAATTTAAAGGCCAGGGCGTATCAGCCTGTGCAACCTGCGATGGCTTTTTCTATAAAAAGCAGAAAGTCGCTGTCATTGGTGGCGGAAATACTGCCGTTGAGGAAGCGCTGTATCTATCCAATATTGCCGATGAGGTAACCCTGGTGCATCGGCGCGATTCTCTGCGCGCTGAAAAGATCCTCCAGGACAAGCTGTTTGAAAAAGCCGAAAACGGCAATGTCCGAATTATCTGGGACCACACTCTGGATGAGGTGCTGGGGGACGGCACTGGAGTGACCGGCATGCGAATCAAGAGCACAAAAGACGGCGCAACGCAGGAAATGGATCTGGCGGGCGTCTTTATCGCTATCGGCCACAAACCCAATACAGACCTTTTTGAAGGACAACTGAACATGGAAAACGGCTATATCCGTATTCAGTCTGGTCTGGAAGGAATGGCTACCCAGAGCAGTGTTCCGGGGGTGTTCGCAGCCGGTGATGTGGCTGACCACGTCTATCGCCAGGCCGTGACGTCCGCTGGATTCGGCTGCATGGCCGCCCTTGACGCGGAGAAGTTTCTGGATCAGAACTGATCAGAGAATCCAGACCCGGCGCTCGATCAGTGCGGGCGCCGCCCCTCTCCTTCAGGCTGGACAAGTGTACAGACATGACAATGTTGCCATGGCTCGACACCAAAGACCTCTGGTTTCCCGACCCTGAACAGGCCCTGGATGACCCAGACGGCCTGCTGGCAATCGGTGGTGACTTGTCCACGGACCGTCTGGTTCTTGCCTACAAAAGCGGTATTTTTCCCTGGTTCAGCGATGATCAGCCTATTCTGTGGTGGTCACCCAATCCTCGCTGCGTTCTGTTCCCAGACGACATTCACATTGCGCGCAGCCTGCGTCGAACCCTCAATCGTCATCACTTCACGATCACAGCGAATCAGGCATTTTTCAGGGTTATTCGGCTATGCGCCAAGACCCGAGCCGAGGGGACCTGGATAACAGAGGACATGATCGACAGCTACGTCGCCCTGCATCGTTCGGGACTGGCTCATTCAATCGAAGCATGGAATCCGAATGGAGAGCTCGTTGGCGGGATGTATGGCGTCGCTATAGGCCGCTGTTTCTTTGGCGAGTCGATGTTTTCCCTCGAAACCAACGCATCGCGCGTTCTGATGGTACACCTTGCCGGACAGCTCAAAGACTGGAACTATGAGCTTATGGATTGTCAGGTCGAGAGTGGTCACCTGCTGCGCATGGGTGCCACAAGCATTCCGAGAAATCGGTTTTTATCTATACTCAGGGAAGTCGTGACGCAAAAGCCAC
The DNA here is from genome assembly GCA_964632565.1 of uncultured Marinobacter sp. Classification (GTDB taxonomy): domain Bacteria; phylum Pseudomonadota; class Gammaproteobacteria; order Pseudomonadales; family Oleiphilaceae; genus Marinobacter. The sequence continues at coordinate 34,727 of CAZWEP010000004.1, forward strand.
AGCAGGAGAACTGGGAATTCACCTGGCGCTGGCCAGGCCCGGAGGAGTGAATGAGCAACCTCAGAACACTGGTTTTCTTCGCAACCCCTGCCCACGATTGCAGCTATTTGCCGGACCGCATGGCGACCACCATGTTCGTCGATCCGCGGGCGCAGGTAGACCGCCGGCTTTACAGTCAACTGACCGCTCTTGGTTTCCGTCGCAGCGGCTCCCATTATTACCGCCCACACTGCGAGAACTGCAATGCCTGCGTTCCAGTCCGGATTCCCGTCGCTGATTTCAAGCCTGATCGGAACCAGAGACGGGTGCTGGCCAAAAACCAGGATCTAACGTGCCGTATGGTTCGGGCAAGCTTTACCGAGCGCTACTACCAACTTTACGAGTATTACATAGAGCAGCGCCATGCTGACGGGGACATGTTTCCGCCCTCAAGGGAACAGTTCACGTCCTTCCTGGTGGAAGGCGCCACAGACTCCTGGTTCGTGGAAATTCTTTGTGAAGACAGGTTGATTGGACTTGCTGCCGTTGATCAGTTGGAAGACGGAATGTCCGCCATTTACACCGTATTCAACCCGGATTATGAGCAGCGCAGCCTTGGAACCTTTGCGATCCTCTGGCAGATTGAGGAGGCGCAGCGACGAGGACTGTCCCACCTCTATCTGGGTTACTGGATTGCCGACTGCAAGAAGATGAACTATAAAAACCGTTTCCGCCCTATCGAGGCCCTCACAGACGGCCAATGGCGCACCATGGTAAGTGACTGAGTTTTGCCATGACGCGTTAATTCAGGCAGAATTGCGCAATTTAAAATCACCCCAAGCAACATTACGAGGTTTTTTCTGGATGGCGAAGTCAGATGTCATTGAAATGGAAGGCGTCATCGTTGACACCCTTCCGAACACGATGTTTCGAGTAGAACTGGAAAACGGCCATGTTGTCACCGCTCATATTTCGGGCAAAATGCGAAAGAACTACATCCGCATCCTGACAGGCGACAAGGTTAAAGTAGAGCTGACTCCTTACGATCTGAGCAAAGGCCGCATCGTATACCGCGCCCGCTGATTTGCCTCGCCATCTGAAACGAAAAAAGCCACACGATCTCGTGTGGCTTTTTTCATTTATCACCCTTTTTGTTCAGGACCTTACCGTCAGACAGCTTCCGCCGGCTCGTCCTCGTATTCGAAGATCAGCTCTTCATCCTTCAGGTGAATGTAGACGTCACCACCATTCTCCGAGAGACGACCAAACAGGATCTGTTCTGCCAGTGGACGCTTGATCTTATCCTGAATCAAGCGGGCCATCGGTCGAGCCCCCATAGTGACGTCGTACCCTTTCTCCGCGAGCCAGACCTTCGCCTCATCATCAACGTGCAGAACCACATGCTTCTCGTCCAGTTGCGCCTGCAGCTCTGTGAGGAACTTGTCCACAACATGGGTGATGGTCGCCGGCTGCAGATCGCCAAACTGGATGATACCGTCCAAGCGATTCCGGAATTCCGGGGTGAAGGTCTTGCTGATGATCTCCATACCATCACTGCTATGATCTTGCTCACTGAAGCCAATGGAGCGTCTTGCCATGCTCTCGGCACCTGCGTTGGTTGTCATCACCAGAATGACATGACGGAAATCCGCTTTGCGACCGTTATTGTCAGTCAGTGTGCCGTGGTCCATGACCTGCAGCAGCAGATTGAACACTTCCGGGTGGGCTTTCTCAATCTCATCCAGCAACAACACGCAGTGCGGATGCTTGCTGACAGACTCCGTGAGCAGACCGCCCTGGTCGTAGCCCACATAGCCGGGAGGCGCACCAATCAGGCGGGAGACGGTGTGCCGCTCCATATACTCGGACATGTCGAACCGTACCAGTTCAATCCCGAGCACCTTCGCCAGTTGTTTGGTGACTTCTGTTTTACCCACACCGGTAGGACCGGCAAACAGGAACGCGCCTTCCGGCTTCTCCGGTGCCTTGAGGCCGGCCCGCGCCAGCTTGATTGCCGTAGACAGCGACTCGATCGCAGGATCCTGACCAAACACCACCATCTTAAGATCGCGCTCAAGATTGCGCAGCAAGTCTTTGTCGCTGCTGGAAACGTTTTTCGGTGGGATCCTGGCAATGTTCGCCACCACGTCCTCGATTTCTGGCACATCAATTGTCTTCTTGCGCTTCGACTCGTCCAGAAGGCGTTGATGCGCGCCGGCCTCGTCGATTACATCGATGGCTTTGTCTGGCAGATGGCGGTCGGTGATGTACCGCTCCGACAATTCGGCAGCGACCCGCAAAGCCTGATCGGTGTACTCCAGATCGTGGTGCTTCTCGAAATGGGACTTCAAACCTTTCAGGATATTGAAAGTATCTTCCACGCTCGGCTCGTTCACATCGATCTTCTGGAAACGACGAGCAAGGGCGCTATCTTTCTCAAAGATACCGCGGAATTCCTGGAACGTGGTCGAACCGATGCAGCGGATTTCTCCGGAGCTCAGCATGGGTTTCAGCAAATTCGACGCATCCATAACACCACCCGACGCCGAGCCTGCGCCGATGATGGTGTGGATTTCATCGATGAAGAGAATTGCGTGGTCCTCTTTCTTTAGCTCGGCCAGCAGACTCTTCAGACGCTTCTCAAAATCACCCCGGTACTTGGTTCCCGCAAGCAAGGCGCCCAGATCCAATGAATACACGACGCCATCAGCGATAATGTCGGGAACATGGCCATCAACAATCCGCTTGGCCAAGCCCTCGGCGATAGCCGTCTTGCCGACACCCGCTTCGCCAACCAGCAGAGGGTTGTTTTTACGGCGGCGAACGAGGATCTGAACGACCCGCTCTACTTCATGCTCACGCCCGATCAGCGGATCGATCCGACCCTGACGCGCCTGCTCATTCAAGTTGGTTGCGTAATTTTCCAGCGGCTTGGAAGCGCCGCCTTCTTCGCCCATGTCCTCTTGGGAGGCCTGGTCGTGCCCCTCTTCCTCAGCGCCCTGCACCCGGGAAATTCCATGGGACACAAAATTGACGACATCAATTCGCGCAATGCTCTGCTTTTTAAGGACATAGACGGCCTGACTCTCCTGCTCGCTGAAGATCGCGACCAGTACATTGGCGCCAGTAACCTCTTTCTTCCCAGAAGACTGTACATGGAAAACAGCCCTCTGCAGCACACGCTGGAAGCCAAGCGTGGGTTGGGTTTCCCTCTCGCTGTCGTTGCTGGGGATTAAAGGAGTCGTCGAATCGACAAACTCCACCAGCTCTTCCTGCAGGCGGTCCAGGTCCGCCCCGCAGGCTTTGAGCACGCCGACAGCCGACTCGTTATCGAGCAGAGCCAGCAAAAGGTGCTCAACCGTCATGAACTCATGACGCTTGTCGCGAGCGCTTTTGAAGGCCGAATTCAGCGTAATTTCTAGATCTTTGCTCAGCATGGGCCACCCCAAGGTCTATCAGTCCGCACGTTCAATCTCGCAAAGGAGCGGATGCTCGCATTCAGAAGAATACTGGTTCACCTGTGCCGCCTTTGTTTCTGCGATGTCTCGGGAATATACCCCACATACCGCCTTTCCCTGGGTATGGACGAGCAGCATCACCTGCGTCGCCTTTTCTTCGTTCATTGCGAAAAACTTCATCAGTACATCGACTACAAAATCCATCGGTGTGTAGTCGTCGTTTAGAAGCAAAACCCGGAAGCGCGCAGGGCGCTTCAGCGCCGGCTTCTCGGGAGCAACACTGACCCCGTCTTCACGACCGGGTTCTTCGTCGTCCCCTTGATTAAATACTAGTAGAGAATTTTGGATAGTCCGCATGATTCTTTACCGGAAATCGGTGCCTCTTCACAAACATGGATATGACCCACGCGCTTTTCAAGCACTACGCTCCAGCGGGGCCGTCTTTTATCGTTAATTAATGATACAGCGTGAGACCCCTGTTCAACCATAGATACGTATCGGTTCGCATTTTGAGTTGAACGAATATTGGCCAACTCCTACAAAGCAATGTAAAATCTTGTTAACTGGCGTAACCATACTGTAACTGGGCGCCAAGTGCATTCGACCTGACAAGTCGATGTTGAAGAAAACATACAAATAATAAGCGTCCGAAAACGACAGAACAGGGGAGTTCATCATGCCTACAGGCAAGGTCAAATGGTTCAATAATGCCAAGGGATACGGCTTCATCATTGAGGACGGCTGCAGCGACGATCTTTTCGCACATTTTTCGTCGGTGCAGATGGAGGGTTATAAGACCCTCAAGGCTGGTCAGCCCGTCACCTTCGACAAAAAGCCGAGTGATAAAGGTATTCACGCGGTAAATATCGTTCCGACGGAACAGGCTCAGGGCAAGGAGCCCGATGTCGAGAAGGCGAATGAGGCCTCATCAGAACAGGGGTTCGAAAGGCATCCTCAAGCTGCCAATGGCTGATTGACGTTTGCCTACGAAATTCCCAGGTCGGGCCATGGGACACTCTGGCTCAGGGTGGTTTAATGCCTCGCGGTTCGTAGCTCGCATGTCGATGTGCGATACTGCGGTCGAACTTTAATGGCGTCCGCAGTTCGCGATCCTGTATGGCCACACTCATTCTGTTTAACAAACCTTTCCAGGTTCTCTCACAGTTCACCAGCGAACCTGCACCGGATGGGAAACCTCCGAAGCCAACGCTGGCAGACTGGATCACCCTTCCCTCTGTCTATCCCGCCGGCCGTCTTGATTACGACTCCGAAGGCCTGCTCCTGCTGACAGACAATGGTGCGCTCCAGCACCACATTGCTTCGCCGAAGCAGAAAATGCCCAAGACCTACTGGGTTCAGGTGGAAGGTGTCATTGATGACGATGCATTGGAAATGCTTCGTAATGGCGTCGAACTGAAAGACGGAATTACCCGTCCGGCACTAGCGGAACGAATGCACGAGCCGGACATCTGGCCGCGAAATCCGCCTGTCCGATACAGGGCTAGGATCCCGACCAGTTGGCTTCAGTTGACCATCAGGGAGGGTAAAAACCGGCAAGTCAGACGCATGACGGCTGCTGTGGGTTTCCCCACGCTGCGCTTGATCCGTTACGCTGTAGGTGATTGGACCCTTGATCAACTTGCTCCCGGGCAATATCGTCAGCTTGTAGTTCATTCCCCTACCCAACCCAAGCGCCGATCTCGGCAAAAACCGGCGAGACGCCCCGCCCCCGCGAACAAAAAACGGAGTGCATCGTGACTATGACGTGGACACCTCACGCCACCGTCGCCGTCATCGTGGAAGATGACAATGGACAATTCCTGATGGTCGAAGAACACAGCAATGGCGACATCGTTTACAACCAGCCTGCCGGTCACGTGGAGGAAAATGAAAAGATTCTTGACGCAGCCCTTCGCGAAACACTGGAAGAAACCGGTTGGCACATCAAACTGTCACACCTGGTTGGCCTCTACACCTACAAAGCGCCTGCAAACGGTGTCACCTACTACCGCTTCTGTTTTGCGGCTCAGGCAATTAAACGGGTAACCGAAGAGCTGGACGATGGCATCATTGCCGCGCACTGGCTGACACTCGACCAGCTCAAGGAGCGCTCCGATCAACTGCGTAGCCCCCTGGTGCTGAGGTGCATAGAAGATTTCCGAAATGGGCGACAGTTTCCTCTGGATATCATCGTCGAGCCGCAGACGCCCGAACGCTGAAATGCTACCATTCGGCCCGTTTAAGACTTCTCACTACGGCACATCATGACCAAAGCACCTTCAGAAACCCACGTGATCGTCGGCATGTCCGGCGGCGTCGACTCTTCGGTTGCCGCATGGCTGCTGAAAGATCAGGGCTACCGTGTGGAAGGCCTGTTCATGAAAAACTGGGACGAGGACGACGGCACGGAATACTGCACGGCGATGACCGACCTTGCCGACGCACAGGCGGTCGCCGATGCCATTGGTATCAAACTTCATACCGCCAGTTTTGCCGCCGAATACTGGGATCGTGTTTTTGAACATTTCCTCGCCGAATATCAGGCAGGACGGACGCCCAATCCGGACATTCTTTGCAACAAAGAGGTGAAGTTCCGCGCGTTTCTGGACTATGCGGTTACTCTCGGCGCTGACTATATCGCGACGGGCCACTACGCTCGGCGCCGCGTTGATGACGGGTCTGCGCGTCTTCTGAAAGGCCTCGACAACAATAAGGATCAGAGCTACTTCCTTCACGCGGTGTCTGGAGAAAGAATTGCTCGCACGCTATTCCCGGTGGGCGAACTGGACAAGCCGGATGTGCGTCGCATTGCTGCCGAGCAGGGTTTTGTCACGCACGATAAGAAAGATTCCACCGGTATCTGCTTTATAGGCGAGAGAAAGTTTAGTGATTTTCTGAAGCAATACCTACCGGCGCAGCCAGGCGACATTGAAACGCCGGAGGGTGAGGTGATCGGCCGACATCAAGGCCTGATGTATCACACCATCGGCCAGCGTCAGGGCCTTGGAATTGGTGGACTGGCAAAATACGGCGACGACCCATGGTACGTTGCTGAGAAGGATTTATCTCGAAACGTATTAATCGCCGTTCAGGGCAAGCAGCATCCGCTGCTGTTCTCTCGCGGCCTGGTAAGTGGACCTGTTGATTGGGTCGCTGGAACGCCCCCTGCGATCTCCTTCCGCTGTGCCGCCAAAACTCGCTACCGCCAGCCGGACCAGGCCTGCCATGTGACGGTCGAAGGTGCTGGCGTGCGTGTCGTATTCGATGATGCTCAACGAGCCGTTACCCCTGGCCAATCGGTCGTCCTCTACGACGGCGAAGTTTGCCTGGGAGGTGGCGTGATCGAAACAACCTGGAGAGACGGTGAGCCAGAGGCTGCGTCGAGCCAAAAGACCGAGGAACACCACGCATGAGCCGATCCCTGAAAGACCAGACTCTCGCCCTAGCCGGTGTCTTCCAGGCCTCGGCTCTGGTTCAGCAGATTGCTCACTCTGGGCAGTGTGCGGACTCAAGTCTGGAAACCTGCATGCGATCGCTGTTCGCCACAGATCCGGCGACCACCCTCGACGTTTATGGGGGCGAGCTGAAAGATCTCAGAGAAGGCCTTTCCACGTTGGCGTCAGTGCTCAGCCAACAAAGCCGCCAGCAAGATATTGAAGTCCTCAGGTACGCCCTGAACCTGATCAATCTGGAGGCTAAACTGAGGTCCAATAAAGACATGCTGGACATCATTGGCAACCGTATTGAGCAGGCGCGCCACACCGCCAGTCATTTCGGATTCATCCATCCAAATCTGATCGCAAATCTGGCTTCGATCTACACCGACACGATCAGCACCTTCCGACTGAGAATCCAGGTCAGTGGTCAGCCCACGGTTCTGCAGCGCGACGAAAATGCCGCCAAAGTCAGGGCCCTGCTCCTGGCAGGAATCCGATCCTCCGTGCTATGGCACCAGAGCGGCGGACGCCGATGGAAGCTGATCTTCAATCGTCGCAAAGTCATCGGAATGGCCAAAGAACTCGCAGAGCAGGCAAACCGATCCGTTTACGACTGAATTGCCCGTCATGCTCGTGTATTATTAGCACCCCTATTTTCTTCCGATTCCAGATGATTTGAGAGGTTTTACATGGAACTCACCGCCCTGACTGCCATATCCCCGGTTGATGGACGCTACGGCAGCAAAGTCAGCGTGTTTCGTGACATATTCAGCGAGTATGGGCTCATCAGAAACCGCGTCACGGTGGAGATCCGGTGGTTGCAGAAATTGGCCTCTCATCCCCAGATCAGCGAAGTACCCCCGTTCTCGGACGAAGCCAATCGGGTTCTGGATACTCTGGTGTCGGAATTCAGCCTTGCGGATGCCGAACGTATCAAAGACATCGAACGCACCACCAACCATGATGTCAAAGCGGTCGAATACTTCATCAAGGAAAAAATTGCTGCAGTGCCCGAACTGCACGCTGTCACCGAATTTGTTCACTTCGCCTGCACATCGGAAGACATCAACAACACCTCCCACGCGCTGATGCTTCGTGAGGGGCTGGACCACGGCATGCTACCTGCCATGAACAAGGTGATTGATCGACTCGCCGAACTTGCGAAGGAGCATGCAGAGCAACCGATGCTGTCGCGCACTCATGGACAGACAGCATCACCGTCTACAGTCGGCAAGGAACTGGCCAACGTGGTCCATCGGCTGCGCCGCCAGATCAAGCAGATCGGGTCTGTTGAGCTGCTGGGCAAAATCAACGGCGCCGTGGGCAACTACAACGCTCACCTTTCCGCTTATCCGGAAATCGATTGGGCAGCGAACGCCAAAGACTTCGTCGAGAGCCTCGGGCTCGACTGGAACCCGTACACCACTCAGATCGAGCCTCACGATTACATTGCAGAGCTTTATGATGCGGTAGCGCGGTTCAATACCATCCTGATCGACCTCGATCGGGATATCTGGGGCTATATTTCGTTGGGATATTTCAAACAGAAAACCGTTGCGGGTGAAATCGGCTCCTCTACCATGCCCCACAAGGTCAATCCCATCGATTTTGAAAATTCAGAGGGCAATCTGGGCATCGCAAACGCCCTTTTCAGCCACCTGTCTGCCAAACTGCCGATTTCCCGCTGGCAGCGGGACCTCACCGACTCGACCGTACTCCGCAATCTCGGTGTTGGTTTTGCCCACAGCCTGATCGCCTATGAGGCAACGCTCAAAGGTCTTGGCAAACTCGAGATCAACCCTGCACGCCTTGATGAGGACCTCGACCATGCCTGGGAAGTCCTGGCCGAGCCCATCCAGACAGTCATGCGTCGGTATAACATCGAGAAGCCTTACGAAAAACTGAAGGATTTGACCCGCGGCAAGGCCATGACGCCGGAAGTGATTAAGGCGTTCGTGCAGACGCTCGAGATTCCGGAGTCTGCGAAAGAGGAGCTGATGGCCCTTACACCGGGCACCTATGTGGGCAACGCTGCCCAGCAGGCCAAGGACCTCTGACTCATGCATTTACCTGGCGGACAACCGGCGGCCGAATTCCTGCAGCAGTACTGGCAGAAAAAACCCAAGGTCATCCGACAGGCATTCCCCGGCTTTGAAAGTCCGGTGTCTCCTGACGAGCTGGCCGGCCTTGCGTGTGAGCAGGCTGTCGAGTCTCGAATCGTGATTGAAAACGATGGAGGCAAGCCCTGGCAGGTCCACAACGGGCCTTTTGAACCGGAACGATTCAGCCAGTTACCCGCCAGCCACTGGACCCTTTTAGTTCAGGGCCTGGACCACTGGGTTCCGGAAGTCGCAGACCTTCTCGAACATTTTCGTTTTATCCCCAACTGGCGCCTGGATGACATCATGGCGAGCTATGCACCGGTTGGAGGCAGTGTTGGCCCGCATTTCGACCAGTACGATGTCTTCCTGCTGCAAGCTCAAGGGCACAGAACCTGGCATTTTGGGGGTGCCTGCGACAACGAGTCACCGCGGGTGGAGGGAACTCCACTTCGCATCCTGAAAGACTGGGAGGGTTCAGAAACAGTGACACTGGGCCCCGGCGACATGCTCTACCTTCCCCCGGGCATAGGGCATTTTGGTGTTGCGGACGATGACTGTGTCACGCTGTCGATCGGTTTCAGGGCGCCGTCCACTGACGACATCCTGACCGGCTTTACGGACTTTCTGTGCAGCAAAACAAATGTTGCCTCTCCCCTTCCAGATCCTGATCTGAAGCCCCAGAAAAACCCGGGCGCCATCAATCCCGACGTAATCGATCGGCTCGATCAGATCTTGAAGAGCAAACTGGACGATCGCCAACAGTTGGCACTCTGGTTCGGGCAGTATTCAACAGCGCCCAAGCACCTCGGAATTGTGGTACCCGCAGAAGAACCGATTTCCACGGACGAATTCCTGGACCAACTTCGGGGCAATCAATTGTTGCGCTGGAATGAAGGCTCCCGTTTTGCCTATTATGAGTTTAAGGATGAAACAGCGCTGTTCGTCGATGGCGAACAGTACCTGCTTCGAGGAGATGCGCGACCGCTCGCTCCCCTGATCTGCTCAGGTTCTCATCCGGATCTGTCAGGCATTGCAGAGGACGAGGCTATTTGCGGTCTTCTCTGCACACTGGTCAACCAGGGCTCTCTGTACTTCGAATGAACGCACGAATCCGGAAATACAGCTGGCAATTAGCTCCTCGGGACATCCGGGACATCCGCCAGACCGTGTTTATCGATGAACAAAAAGTGCCAGAGTCCCTTGAGTGGGACGACACCGACGAGATTGCCGACCATTACCTGATGGTGCTGCCAGAATCGAACACGCCGATTGGCGTGGCTCGCATGTTTTCAACGCTGGATGAAGTGGCTCACATTGGACGCATGGCCATCCTTCCTGCCTATCGCAAACAGGGATACGGGGAGCAGTTGCTGAAGCATCTGATGCAGGAAGCCTCTGGAGATTATCCGGAGCTCCGACTTTCAGCCCAGGAATACGCGATTCCCTTCTACCAGCGGGCCGGATTTCATGTTTGTTCGGATCTTTATGATGACGCCGGCATCCCGCACGTTGATATGCGCACCTTCTGCGCTGCCAGACTGATGGAAGATGAAGGCAATCGCTCAATGCCCTTGATTGCCGGGGAGGACAGCGACGCCTGGCTGTTTGATTCCGAGCGAGACCTGATCAATCTATTGGATTCTGTGGTGGGTCAGGCCCAACAGCGGGTCTGGCTCTATGACCGTTACCTGGCCCACGACCTTTACGATCGTCGACGCTTCAAAGAGTTGCTCTCGGCCCTGGCGCGCAGACATCGGTTGAGCGAAATCCGCCTGCTCATTCACGACGACTCGCCTCTGATCAAGCGGCGGCATCGACTCGTTGAATTGATGCGACGCCTGCCAAGCCACATCCAGCTGCGATTGGTAAGCGAGGACTACCCGATTGAAGACCAACCTTTTGTTGTGGCCGATCGTGACGGTGTGGTTTACCGGCATGATTTCAACTCACCAAACGGGTTTGCCAAATTTTCGGACCGGGGAAGAGTCAAACTTCTTGAAGAATCCTTTCAACGCATGTGGGACGGTGGGCGCAGCTCTCTGGAACTTCGCGAGTTACCGCTCTGAATGCCGGATTCGGGCAACGTCTGCTGACTCGAACTCAGCGCCGAAGGGCGCAAACTCGGCATCCACCTCTTCCGCCACTTCGGCAATAACTCGTCTCAACCATTGATGGTCAGTGTTGTGCTGAAGCAACGGGCTCCACGCCATTTTCAGTTCAAAAGGCGGTATATCGAACGGCGGCACCTTAACCACCAGGTTTGCGTTGTCCTTCTGAAGCCATGCCGCTCTGGACGGCAGCGTAGCAATCAAATCGTGCTGTTCAGCCAGCAGCATTGCCACCTGATAGTGACGGGTAAAGACCGATATCTGCCGCTTCCGCCCCATCAGTGACAGGGCCTCATCGACCCAACCGAGCCTTTGGACGTCTTTCGGATTCACGCCGACACCGACACCGAAACCCGTCTTACTGACCCAGATATGGCTGGCATCGAGATAGGTATCGAGCGTGAAAGGCTCTTTGAGCAGCGGATTCCGGGCATTCATCAGACACGCAAAATACTCGATCCAGAGGGTTTTCTGGTGAAATGACTGGGGAATCTTGTCAAAACGGTTGATGGCCATGTCCAACCTGCCCTGCTCCACATCCAGAAAACTGACGTCGCTGGGCGTCAACACGTCGAGTGTGACATGGGGTGCCTCCTGGCGAATTCGCCGTAGCACTCGCGGCATCAGGCAGGATTCCGCGTAATCACTGGCCATGATCCTGAACACACGCTGGCTGTCGCGGGCCGCAAAGGCTGTCTTCTCATGAACCGCCTGCTCTATATCCGAAAGAATTGCCCTGACCAGAGGCTGGAGTTCCGTCGCGCGCTCTGTGGCCGTCATTCCCTCACTGGTGCGAACTAACAACGGATCGCCAAACAGATCCCTCAGCCTCCTCAGACCATTGCTCATCGCTGGTTGGGTTATCCCCAAGTGGTTGGCAGCCTTGGTCACATTTCGCTCCCGTAGCAGCACATCGAGATACACCAGAAGATTCAGGTCAACCCGTGAAATATCCAAATGATCGTACCCTTCGTCAAAGAACCGAGAATCCCGCAGTATTCACGAGATCAATTATTTGCATCTTAACAATTCATGAAATTGATAAGAAGAGGGAATGATTTGCCTTCCGAATCAGTTTCTTTGTCCATTTTCTGCTAATCTTGCTGTTAGTTGCTGGATTTCCGGGCCTTTCCGCCTTCCCTGTTGTGCTGTTCAACCATTAGCTGGAGTTGATCAACGACCATGGATACCACAATGATCATGCTGTTGCTCGCAGCCATCGTCACTCTCTCGATTGTCATTATTGTGGTCAGTCAGATGCGTGAGCGTGCCCGAATAGAGCGAGTCAGAAAGATGACGGCCATCGAGGACACCTATCGACGCGCCTATCGCCTCCTCGACGAACTGCCAGGGCAATACCTGACCGCGGACCTCAAGCTGCTATTGATTCGCAGAATGGAAGATGCGTGCCGCGAGCTGATCGCGCTGAAATCAGATTTGCCGGTCAACGAATGGCTCGACTCCGTCAGACAACTGCGCGATAAAATCCAGAACAACGACGACCAGCGCCCCCCTGTCAAAATCGACTCGCCGGACAAGTCCAATTACGTTCAGGAGCTGTTGCAGAGCCTCTTCAAGATGATTGAAGCGATGCACAAGGCAAAACAGATTGATGGACCCACCGCGAAGAAAAACCTGAAGTTTGTGTTGTTTCTGGTACACAAGACCCACGCTGACCTGCATGTTTTTCAGGCACGGGATTTCGTCAAACAGAACCAGATTCGCAAGGCCATTCACGCCTACCATCTCGCAAGCACGGAAATGGGCAAATCCAGGGATAATCCTCTTGCGGTTAAAGCGGTGAAGAGTTTTCGGATCCGGATCAAGGAACTTGAAGCCCTGGAAGGTAATATGCCAGAAGAGAAGGCGGAAGGAAGCCAGTCCAAGCTGGATCGTGAATGGGACACCTTCCTGCATGATGAGGAATGGCGCAAGAAAGCGGATTACGACGACTGACAGCGGTCATCGACGGACAGAATCAAGCGTCAAGCAGGGACTTCTTTGAGCAGTGACAACTCCATTTAAGAAAAGACTCTCTTTCAGGCTTACCCGAGACACCGTTCTGATAGCCATGTCCCTGGGCATTGTGCTCAACATTGTCCAGGTGGCGTTGGACTTTTTCAGTGCGCGGGACAGCATGGAGCAGGAAATTCGCGCGCTGATTGATATTAGCAACAGCCCCGCCTCCCAGATTGCCTACAACATTGATATCCGTCTGGCGGAGGAACTGCTGGACGGCCTGCTTCGACATCCAGCCACCATTGATGCGCGCATCACTGACAGCAATGGCCAGACGATGGCCGCCGCCAGCAGTAGCAGCCCTGAATCCCGCTATCGCTGGATCAGTGACATGCTCTTCGGCGAAAGCCGGACGTTCAGCGAAGTGCTCAAAGTGCCTCAGCTCACTGACCTTACGCTCGGAGAGCTGACCATTACCATCGACACGTATCACTATGGTCTACTGTTCCTGGAGCGAGCCGCCTACACACTGCTGAGCGGCCTGTTCAAAAGCCTGATCCTTACGCTTGCTCTGCTGGGCATATTCTATTTCACACTGACGCGCCCAATGCTCGGTGTCATCAGTGCACTCAGCCGGGTAAAAGCCGATACACCCGAAAAAGCCCGTTTGCCGGTCCCCCACAATCATCGCGAAGATGAAATTGGGGTGATGGTTGGCATCATCAATCGGCATCTCGAGACGATCGATTACAGCCTGGCGCAACTTCGGGACGCTGAAAGCGCGATGAAGAATTATTCCAGCAAACTCGAGCGCGAAGTCGAAGACCGGACCCGGGAAATTTCGGAGAAGAACGAAGCTCTACAGCGTGGCAACCGGGCACTCGTGAGGGCGAAAGAAGATGCCGTCCGTCGCGCCCGATCGAGAGCTAATTTTCTTGCCAGCATGAGCCATGAAATCCGCACGCCGCTCAACGGCGTTCTTGGCATGCTGGGCCTCGCGCTGGAAAATAATCCGGATGCGGCACAGCGCAATCGCTTGCAGATCGCCCTGAATGCCGGCCAGAGCCTGCTGGGTCTGCTGAACGACATTCTAGACATCTCTAAAGTGGAAGCAGGCAAACTGAACCTTGAAACCATTCCGTTCAGCGTGCGACAGATTGTCGAGGAGTGCACGACGCTCCATGCCCAACCCGCCAGGGACAAACGCATCGACATGGTGGTCGATATCGATGCGAATCTTCCTGAAACGTTCATGGGCGACCCAACTCGCACCCGTCAGGTACTCAACAACCTGCTCAGCAACGCGATCAAATTTACCGATCAAGGTCGCGTCACTGTCATGGTTACGCGTAAAAGCGGTAGCGTGCGGCTGGAGATCATCGATACCGGCATCGGCATGTCCCGAGAGGGGCTGCACCGTATTTTCTCTCCCTTCTCACAAGCTGACTCGGACACCACCCGCTTGTACGGTGGCACGGGTCTGGGACTGACGCTCTGCCGCCAGTTAGTAGAAAGAATGCACGGTCAGATCCTGGTCGATTCCGAGGCGGGAGAAGGCACTCACTTTACTGTGAATCTGCCACTCCCGGTCCAGAATGAGCCTCTCGATAAACTCTTGGAAGTGCGGATTCCGGAGCCGCTAAAAAAATTCGGTGTTACCCTGGCCCTACCCAGGGAACACCCGCACAGGGGACCGATTGAAAACCTGCTTCACGCCTGGGGGATTCCGGTTTCACATCCCGACAATGGCAGTGACGGCGTGCTGATCGCTCCCATCGAATCCATTCAGGAAGTCGACAACATCGACCCGGTCGCGTGGGCGGGGCATGGCGTTCTGCTGATCGACCGATTCGGAAAATCGTCAGTTCAGACACCCTACACCGTCGCCTCGATGCCGCTCCGACGCGATCCTTTCCTGCACGCTCTCTGCTCCGCAGCGGGGTTGATTGAGGAACCGGACAGCGCGGTCAATAACACAGAAGAAACTGACCATTTCCAGAAGCCTCTGCGCATTCTTCTCGTGGAGGACAACCACGTAAATCAGCTTGTCGCCAAAAGCATGCTCAGGCGATTCGGCCACGAGGTCACTGTCGCTGATCATGGAGAGCAGGCACTGGAGCAGCTTTCCCGCGATGAGACCTTCGACATGGTCCTCATGGATTGCCAGATGCCAGTCATGGATGGATACGAAGCGACTCGTCGCATCCGTGAGAACCCTGACTGGCTCGACCTTCCAGTCATTGCAGTGACCGCTAACGTCATGCAGGGAGACCGCGATGACTGTCTTGAATCGGGCATGAACGACTACATCACCAAGCCATACAACCGAACTGACTTGAAAACCATCATCGAACGATGGTCGTCCCAGGAAGATTGATGCAACTCAATTCCCTCAGAGCAACTTCTGAATGTCCGAACGAATGGCGGCTGGTTTCGTCGTCGGCGGATAACGACCTATCACCTTTCCCTCTCCATCAACCAGGAATTTGGTGAAATTCCATTTCACGCCTTCTGATCCCAGCAAACCCTTGGCTTCCCGCTTGAGAAAGTCGAAGAGCGGATGAGCATCCGGCCCGTTTACATCAATTTTTGAAAACATGGGAAAATCGACGCCGTAGTTCAGGCTGCAGAATTCACTGATGGTCTGATCGTCTGCCGGGTCCTGATTCCTGAACTGGTTGCAGGGAAACCCCAGTATCACAAGCCCCTGATCCTTGAGGTCTGAATAAAGTGCCTGCAGTCCCTCGAACTGAGGCGTGAAACCACATTTACTGGCGGTGTTGACGATCAGCAATACCTTACCCCGATACTGCTCGAGACTCTGCTCCTGCCCTTTGATATCAACCGCCGAAAATTCATATACGCTTTGCTTTGTCATAGCCATCCCCTGGTAATTTCATGCTGTGTCACGGCTCTGTTCACAAGCTTCATGAGAAAAACGCGTTAAATCGCTGCGCCTGTGCCACAATTCATCATAATTAGCCTGTTGTGTCGCGGGCCCGCTCCGCTAGAATACAGGCTTGCCTCCAAATTGCGAGGCCCAAAAGTGTCATCGGATCAGGGAATTAACGGGCGTATGAAGAGTTACCAAAAATCATCCAAGCTGGACAACGTTTGCTACGAAATTCGTGGCGTTGTTCTGCGCGAGGCCCGTCGCCTTGAAGAGGAGGGACACCGAGTACTCAAGCTGAACATTGGTAACCCTGCTGCATTTGAACTGGATGTGCCTGAGGAAATCCAGCAAGACGTTATTTATAACATGCATTACGCGCAGGGTTACGTGGAATCCAAAGGCCTGTTCTCTGCCCGTAAAGCGGTTATGCATTACTGCCAGCAAATCGGCATCGACAAAGTGGATATTGACGACATTTTCCTGGGCAACGGCGTCAGCGAAATGATCGTCATGTCGATGCAGGCCATGTTGAACACTGGCGATGAGGTGCTGATTCCAGCACCCGACTACCCATTGTGGACTGCGGCAGTAACGCTCTCCAGCGGCAAGCCTGTTCACTACCGATGCGACGAGGAGCAGGACTGGTTCCCGGACATCGACGACATCAAAAAGAAAATCACCCGTCGCACCCGTGCCATTGTGCTGATCAACCCGAATAATCCTACGGGAGCGGTGTACTCGAAAGAGCTGCTGGAACAGGTCATTGAACTGGCCCGACAGCACAATCTGATCATCCTCTCAGATGAGATTTACGACAAGATTCTGTACGACGGAACCCAGCATATCCCAACAGCCTCCCTCGCCGACGATGTGCTGTTTTTTAC
>CAZWEP010000004.1:51646-65235 GCA_964632565.1 uncultured Marinobacter sp.
GAGAAGCTGGTTCTCGACCTGCTGATTCAGGAAAAAATCCTGCTGGTACAGGGATCGGCCTTCAATATCGACGATAAACAGCACCTGCGCGTTGTCTTTCTGCCGCGCGAAGATGCCCTTGAAGACGCCATGAAGCGGCTGGCACACTTCCTTACGTCTTATCAGGCCTGATCAGGAGTCGCCGTGGCTGATATCCACGTTGAAGAGTTTTACAAAGACGCTGCTATCACATTAGTTCAGCTTTACAACGCGTTCCCCAGGCGCATCAACGTGTTCGTCGAGGACATCGCCGGACCCGACGAGCCGGACGAGTTCGGGCTCCACAGCAAGCGGCACATGGCGTGCTTCGGCACGCTGCTTTGGCTCGCTGAGGAAGGTTACCTGAGGTACGTTGACACCATTCGTCAGGAAGCTCTCGACCAGGCAGTACTGACCCAGCAGGCTTTTGTGAGACTAAGCGCGCCCGCCAGGGACGACTTGAAACCCGACCTTCCGGAATCTGCGGAATCCCTGCCGCCTGCGGTGAAAGAGGATTTCTCGACCCACATCCACCTGATTCGTTCCGCATTAAAGAACGGAAGCTCCGTCGAAATCAGCCGTGTCATCCAGTCCATTTTCTTCCGCGACGCCAGCGATTATTAAATCGGTGTAAGGCGCTTGATCCTGGGCACCTAGCCCTTATAACTCGCTAAGAACGGTATCTACCGAGTTAACAGGCACTCCTGGAAGGATTTTCTATGCGCTTATTGCTGTTTTTCGCCACTAACCTGGCTGTGATTGCAGTTGCCAGCGTTACCCTGAAATTATTGGGCGTCGATTCTTACCTCACTCAAAACGGCATCCAATACGGCTCATTGCTGGCCTTCGCTGCCGTCTTTGGCTTTGCAGGCTCGATCATTTCCCTGCTGATTTCCAAACCGATGGCCAAGTGGAGCACCAAAGCTGTGGTGATTGATGCTCCCAGAACGCCAGCACAGCGCTGGCTGGTGGACACAGTTTCGGATCTGGCGCAGAAAGCGGGCATCGGGATGCCGGAAGTGGCGGTATTTCCAGCGTCACAATCCAATGCCTTTGCCACTGGCTGGAACAAGAACAATGCCCTGGTTGCTGTCAGCGAAGGCTTGTTAACCCGCTTCGATAAGGACGAGATCCGGGCCGTGCTTGGGCATGAAATTGGTCACGTGGCTAACGGCGACATGGTCACGCTGTCACTGATTCAAGGTGTGGTGAACACCTTCGTCATCTTTGCATCCCGTGTCATCGGCTCTGTGGTTGACCGCGTCGTGTTCCGAAATGAGAGCGGTCATGGCATTGGCTTTTTTGTGGTCAGCCTCGTAGCAGAACTTGTTCTGGGCATACTGGCGAGCACCATTGTCTTCTGGTTTTCAAGACGAAGAGAGTTCCGGGCGGATATCGCCGGGGCCCAGTTAGCCGGACGCGGAGCCATGATCAACGCTCTGGCTCGCCTGAAACGTGAAAGTGAAGTGCCGGATCAGATGCCGGACAGCCTTCAGGCCTTTGGTATCAACCGTGGCGCGCGGGGCGGTCTCAGCGCACTGTTCATGACCCATCCGCCTCTTGATGATCGCATCCAGGCCCTGACCACAGCGCAGCTTTGATGCGCATCAAAGCTTGAGTTTGAACCCCAGGGCGCGGAAAGTGTCCTGGGTGGATTTGCTGGTGCCCTTGAGTTGAATTTTCAGGCTGGAGAACTCGCGGCGTACCGGATAGGTGCGCCGCAGACGATCGAACGCGTGGCCGCGTTCCTCGGGAGAGAGATCCAGGGTTCGGCGCAATCGCGCATCGTCCCGACGAGGATCAAAACACGAACGAATCGCTATGTTCGCCGCGTCCAGTTCGTCTGCAGCACTGGTGAATGAGAGCTTGCTCAACGCGGCTTCTGGCAGGAACTGGCCTGACTTTTTTCGTACCGGCAAGCCCAGGAATCGGCTCAGAGCCTGATAGACCTGCTCACTCCCCTGCACTTTCCCTTCCAGGCTGTAGCCTGCAATGTGAGGCGTCGCCAACCAGGTCAATTCGGCCAATTCGTCATTGATTCGGGGCTCGTTTTCCCAGACATCGAGAACCACTGTCGGTGCATTGGGCGCGGATAGACGGTCAATCAGGGACGAGGTTTCGATTACTTCGCCTCGACTGGTATTGATCAACAACTGGTCAGGAGTCAGGTTTGAAAGATTCTGTTCGTTGAGCAGATGGTAAGTTGGATAATCACCATCGCGAACCAGCGGGGTATGGAGGGTCACCACGTCGCATTTCAAAGCTTCTTCCAACGAAGAGAACCGGGACGGCTCACCCTCTTCGTCCTCGGCGTCCGCTCGCGGCGGATCGCAGACAACAACGTCAAAACCCAGACGTTCAAGCTTATGGGCCAGTTCACCGCCCACGTTTCCGGCGCCGACAATACCGACACTCAGTTCGGACCAATCATCAAGGCAAAGCTTTTCCGACCGGAGTGAAATCACCGACAGCACGTACTCAGCCACACTGTTAGCGTTGCAACCCGGGGCGGCGGAAAAGGCAATGTCCCGAGATTTGAGGAAATCCTGATCGACATGATCCGTGCCGATGGTGCAGGTGCCAACAAATTGCACGCGGCTGTCTGCCAACAGGGCCTCATTGACCCTGGTCACAGAACGGACCAGGAGGATATCCGCATCTTTGACATCCTCAGCGCTCATACTGCGCCCCGGCACCTGCCGGATGGTTCCGATGTCCCCGAAGAAAGACTCCAGAAGCGGTATATTTTCGTCAGCTACGATTAACATGATTCCGGTTTCCGTTCCTCAATTCACCGTGCCGTTATCGCCGTCTCGTCTGTTGACCACCAGTGCGATTGTTCGGACCACGGTTGCCCTGCGGCCTGCGCCCCCGCTTCCGGGTGATCGGAGGCTTCTCAAGCTCCATCATCAACGCCTCATCAGGCACGGCCGTCGTCAGTTTCTGACTGATGTAAGACTCGATCGAAGGCAGGGAAAACGAGTCGTCCTCACTGGCAAAACTGACAGACACACCATTTTGACCTGCACGGCCCGTACGACCAATACGATGCACATAATCTTCCGCGTTGTCCGGCAGATTATAGTTGAAGACATGAGTCACGCCGTCAACGTGGATTCCGCGCCCGGCGACGTCCGTCGCCACCAGCACCTGAATACTTCCCTTCTTGAACTGATCCAGGGTTTTGAGCCGCTTGTTCTGGGCAATTTCGCCAGACATCAGAGCTACTTTGACACCCTGATTACGCAAATCCTCTTCCAGATCCCTGCACTGATCACGGCGGTTGGCAAATACAATTGCCTTGTCCACTTCCGGACGCTTCAGATAGTTGACCAACACCGGAAGCTTCTCGTCTTCACCCACCAGGTAGACGGTTTGCTGAACTCTCTCAGCGGTTTTCTGCTCGGGCTCAATTTCCACGAACTCGGCGTTTTTGGTCCACATGGAGGCCAGATTCAAAACGTCCTGATTGAAAGTCGCGCTGAACAGCAGCGTCTGGCGATCGTCCTTCGGAGTGCATTTACGAATGATGCGCTTCACGTCCGGGATGAACCCCATATCCAGCATGCGATCGGCTTCGTCCAGAATCAGCATGTCCAACTGGTCAAGAAATACATCCTGCGAACCCAGGAAGTCAATGAGACGACCGGGTGTTGCAACAAGAATATCGACGATCTCATTCTGCAACTGGTCGCGTTGTTTGTCGTAATTCATGCCGCCAACCACCGTGACCACATTGTGGCCGGTGTATCCGCAGAGCTGCTCGGCATCCTTTGCGATCTGCATGGCGAGTTCCCGTGTCGGCGCGAGGGCCAGCACCCTTGGCTCTGACGCAAAGCGCGCCTCTTTGGGAATCGGTGTCTCGAGCATGCTCTGAATAGCGGTGATCAGAAAAGCAGCGGTTTTACCGGTACCGGTCTGGGCCTGGCCAATCAAATCCTGGCAAGCAAGCGTGTAAGGCAGGGTTTCCGCCTGGATGGGTGTGCAGTGCTCAAACCCAATGTCTGTAATCGCGTCCAGTACACGCTGATCCAGATTCAGGTCTTTGAAAAGCGTTTTACCGTCTGAGGTCATAATTCTCTTGTCTGCCTTCATGTCTGTGCGGATTCTGTCGGGTGATATCGTCGCCGGTCTCTTCTCGCCACACCGAACTGAAATCCCCATCCGTTCCGTAAAATGTCCTGAGCGCCTTGAAAAAAAGCTCGGCACGGGCTGGCATGCCATCTCTCAGATATCGTTCCGCCTGCTTTCGCACGTTATTTCGAAAAGCGGACTCGTTATTGGCGCCGTGTCCCGAAAGATTGTCGACGCTGATGTGAAATCGCGATCCGGCCGCGGCGGAAAACAGCCACTCGAGCGCCTGTGGTTTGACCTCAACCTTTTCGAATTGCTGCTGCTCAGAAAGGCTCCGGCCATCCGGACAATACCAATAGCCATAATCGTGCAATGTGCGCCGGTGCTCACCTGCAATACACCAGTGACTTATTTCGTGCAGAGCGCTGGCATAATAGCCGTGAGCAAAGATAATCTTTGCAAAACTGCCTGTGGCCGCTTTTGGCAGGTATTCAGGCTCATCGCTGCCTCTGACCAGAATGGTTTCGCAGGACTCGCGAAACAAGTCATTGAACAGCATGATAAGATCATTCGGGTCGTGCTTCATGGGATCGCCATTGTGCGGCTTTAAACCAATGAATACCAGAGGGAACTTGACCCCGGATTCTCTGTCATTGTGGATTCGGGAAAGAGGCTGACATCCCCGGCGCAACCCAGCATCCGGGCCAATCGAACAGGCAACGCGGTATCTTATTGATGAAGAAAGGCAAATCAGCGTTCAGAACCAGTTATTTTGCGCTCGGCGCATGCCGGGCGCTTCTTGTTGCCCTGTCCTTTACTCTGTCGGTATCTGCCTTTGGCCAAAGCTCCTCCAGCTCATTCTTCGGTGGCAAATCCGATTTTCTCCCGGTCGATGAGGCTCTGCCATTCTCCTACACCACTGAGTCTTCCGGCGTCATTCTCAGCTGGAATGTGGCGCCGGACCACTATCTTTATAAGGGACGTATTAATCTGTCCAGCCAGACCGAGGGTGTGTCCATCGGTGAACCCGAGTTCTCTCAGAGAGGCACGGACACCGAGGACGAATTCTTCGGTCCGGTGACCGTTTTTTATGAGCCCGTTCGGGCAGAATTCCCTATCTCGCTACCTGAAGGGGTTCGCGAAGCTGAGCTGAGCGTCACCTACCAGGGCTGCGCGAAGGCAGGGCTTTGCTATCCGCCGCAGACCCGGGACGTGCTTTTTTACCCGGCTTCCGGTTCAAGTAGCGAAACCGGCGTTCCTGCGTCCACTTCAGCAGACTCAACGGGCCTGGGCGGTAGTGGCTCCGGAACCGACACTGAGACAGCCACCGGACTCGCTGGCTTTCTTGCCGAACAGTCTACCCTGGTCATTGCAGGACTCTTTCTTCTTCTGGGCCTGGGGCTGACCTTCACTCCCTGTGTCCTGCCCATGGTGCCAATCATTTCGTCTCTGGTGTCTGGCCGAAACACCCAAACGACGGGCCACGCTCTGATGCTGTCTTCCAGCTATGTGCTGGGTATGGCACTGACCTACGCGGCGGCGGGCGTGATCACCGGGTTGTTGGGCGCCAGTTTCAACCTGCAGGCGCAGCTTCAGTCGCCCTGGGTGCTGAGCGTGTTTGCCGGGCTGTTCGTCATATTTGCCCTGTCCATGTTCAACCTGTACGAAATACAACTGCCGCGGTTTATCAGGGAGCCGCTGGATAATGCCAGCCACCGTCTCACGGGCACACGGCTGTTCAGCATTTTTGGTATTGGAGCGATTTCGGCGCTAATCGTGTCACCTTGTGTCTCGGCGCCCCTTGCCGGAAGCCTGCTCTACATTTCCACGACTCAGGATGCCGTTGTCGGTGGCGTTGCGTTGTTTTCACTCGGTATCGGCATGGGCATACCACTGATACTGGTCGCTGTCGGTGGACGCAAGCTTTTACCCACGACAGGGCCCTGGATGAACGTGGTCAAGGCTTTCTATGGCGTGATGCTAATGGCTGTGGCGATCTGGCTGGTGGAACGTTTGGTCCCCGCCTGGATGGCACTGACCCTATGGGGACTGCTCATTGCCATCACCGGTGTTCAATTGGGCGCTTTCGACGCCGCGCGAGCCGGTTGGGAGCGAACGCGCAAAGGCTTTGGCCTGGTGTTTTTCGCCTACGGTCTTGCCCTGCTTGCCGGCGCGGTGACAGGAGCCACCGACCCTCTTCGGCCGCTGGATCCCCTGGTCGCCGACCGTTCGGCCGGGCTGACTCAACAAGCGCCGAATCTTGAACATGCCGGCTTCCAGAGACTGCAGTCACCCGATCAGATACGCCAGCAAATCATTCGGGCGAGCGAGAGCAACTCGCCGGTCATCCTGGATTTCTACGCCGACTGGTGCATCTCATGCAAAGTCATGGAGCGGAATGTCTTCAGTGATCCGCAGGTAGCACAGGTGATGGGGACATTTACGTTGCTGCAACTGGACATGACTGACAACACCCCAGCGCAGCAGGCACTGCTGGAAGAGCTGGGGCTCTTCGGCCCTCCCGCCATCCTGTTCTATGGCGTCGACGGCAAGGAACTGACGCAGTCTCGAGTACTCGGCGAAATGGATAAAAACCAGTTTCTGCTGCACCTGCAACGGGTGCAACAGATTGGGCAGTCCATCTAGCCTCCGCGTCGGATGAAATACAGGTAGAGATCGTCCTCTTCCTGACTCTCCAGAAGCTCGTGATTCAGAAACTGACAGAAACGGGGAATGTCCCGGGTTGTGGACGGGTCAGTGGCAATCACCTTCAGCACACCACCTTCGGCGACATCCAGAATTCGGGTGTGCAGCAGCATCACCGGTTCGGGACAGAACAGGCCGCGGGCGTCTAACACGTCGTCAAATGTCTGTTCGCTCAATGCTCTCTCCATCAGAACGCTGAAATTTGCCAGATACCTGCTAAATTATTGTTTATAAGTATCTTAATAAACTGAGGTAAACAATGATCCGGGTATTGATTGAACGCCACATCGCCGAAACTCTGGAAACAGCCTACGAGGAACGGTCTCGAAAAGTACTGCAGAGCGCCGTCAGCGCTACCGGTTTTGTCTCAGGTGAGACCCTTGTCGATTCACAGGACGCCAACCATCGATTCACCCTTGCCAACTGGCGATCCGAGTCTGACTGGCAACGCTGGTATCTGTCTGACGAGCGGAAATCCCTGATGGCCGAACTGATCCCAATGATGGACCGGGACGAAAAAATCACCGTCCTGCAACATTCCGAGTAACACCTCCCGGGCGGCGGCTGATATCAATCCAGCCGCTCCACGAAACAGGTGATCTCCTCGCGATCATGGTAAAGATGGCGTGCCTTGAGCCTGAAATTCATTTCGCTGGCCGCAAGCCCCTTCTCAAGAATGTCACGGCAAATTGTCCACTCATCATAACGCTTCTTCATCGGCAATTTCAGATTGAAAACTGAGTACCGGCACAACTTGCCTGTTAGCCACTCCACCATGCGTTGTGCCGTCCGGCGCGGGTGATCCACAATGTCGCACACCATCCAGTCAACACCCCGCTTGGGCTCCCATTGATAGCCATCTGCGCGAACGTGAGTCACCTGTCCGGTCGCCATGAGTTCCTGATTCATGGGCCCGTTATCTACAGCGGTTACATTCATCCCCTGCTCCACTAACTGCCAGGTCCAGCCGCCCGGTGCTGCGCCAAGATCCACGGCCGACTTCCCGCCACCCAGATAATCAAGCGCCCGCTCAGTTGGCAAAAATACTTTCCATGCCTCTTCAAGTTTCAGCGCAGACCGGCTTGGCGCTTTGGGAGAGGCCTTCAGTCGCAGAATGCCACTGGGGAAACGGGCCCGGTTCGAGGCAAAGCTGATACCCAACACCGCGCGCTCAAAAGATAGGAGCAGAACTTCCATGCGAACTTCCGTTTCGGAATTTGGACCGCCAGATAAGAATCCAGCTCCCCGAAGCCCCTTGGACAGGGGAGACACCCATTTACGGGCAAATTTCCCCAGATCATGATCCTCGTTGGTTTCCGTCAGTCGAATCTCAACACGACTGCAATCGGGAAGCGCTGAGTCACTGATTCGAAGCGACTCAATGACAGCGCCGACCCTATCCGACTCGGGAAGCGCAATGTCTGCCAGCACAATGAACCAGTCGCGAACAAAAACGAGTTGATCCAGGGACAGGGTTGATAGCAGGTTCGCAGCAGACGCCGGACCCGGCAGATTGAAGGCCAGATACCCCGGCTCCGCTCCCGGTTCAAAATACCCGAAGATCCCAGCGCTGGCCGCGGCTTCCGTGAGTTCGCGGCCGGCATCCACTTCAAATCCGGGCCGACAAAAAGCAATCAGTTGTTCCATAGGTTCGAGTCCGGTTTGACCAACGTCACATAACGGTTAAATTTGAAACTGTTTAACAAACGAACGCCCCTCAATTGGCTACACTCTTGCCTTTTATACAGGCAGGAAAACCCCTAATGCCCCACCTGCGTGGTCTGCTTGCACTGATCTTGCTGCTGGTCTTCGGACTGGTCGCTGCTGAAGGCGTGCAGACGAGCCACTGCCCCGTTCTGGATGCAAGCGATGTCAGTCAGCGCATGGCACTGATGGACTATGTCTGTTTTATAGCCGCTCCGCCCGGGCACCCCGCCCATGACCAGACCGACCCAAGCGCATTGCCGGACGACGTCGATTGGACGCGCGCAGATGGGCATGATCTTGTGTTCAGCCACACCAAATCGGTTTATTGGGTGCAATTGAAAGTCAGAAATAACTCGCCGACCAGGAAGCTTTGGTACCTGAAACTCAACTACCCTCTTCTGGACCACGTCAGTTTCTGGCGGTCCGATAGCAGCACCTCCGAGCTGATCGAGACTGGAGATCAGCACCCGTTTAACGACAGGGCCGTAGACTACCGGTATTTCCTGTTTCCCGTCACGCTCGGTGCAAGCGATCAGGCAACTCTGACGCTTCGGATCAAGAGTGACGGCGCGCTGAACGTACCACTGTCACTCGCAACACCGGACGTCATCATACAGGAAAGCAACGACCTCACTCTTGCTCACGGCCTGTTCTACGGCGCTTTGCTGATTTTTTCGATTTTCAATCTGCTTCTGTATTTTTCATCTGGCACCGTTTATTACTTTCACAATGCCTTTTATATGGCCACTCTGGCCATGTTCCTGTTTGCCATGGGCGGATTCGCCAATCAATACTTCTGGCCCAACAGCACCGGCTTTGCCAATACGTCGATTCCGGTTCTCATTGCCCTGTGCGCCCTGGCCATTACTTTATTCGGGCGATCGTTCCTCGACATATCGGCCAATACGCTCGCTGACAAACTGCTCAAATTCCAGGCTTTTGCCGGTGTTGCGCTGCTGGTGCTCTCTTTCATCCTGCCCTACAGCCTGTCGATCGTGGTCAATAGCGTTGTCGCTCTGGCCATCATTGCCAGCCTTTTCGTGACCGGTCTCATTCGTTGGCGGCAGGGCTACATGCCGGCCAAATGGTACGTATTAGCATGGTCCGGCATGCTTGCGGGCACCCTGATCTACGCGCTGGCTGCGTTTGGACACATCTCAGATTTTCTCGCGCGAGAAATCTTCATGCAGGTAGCGGTAGGCACTCAGGTTCTATTGCTAAACTATGCCATCGTGCAGCGCTGGCGCCTTCTGAACCAGAAACTTCTCGATGTTGAACAGAACGCGCGCACAGAACTGGAACAGAAAGTCCACGAACGGACAGCACAGCTGCGCTCGACCATGAGAGAACTGGAGCAGGCCAATCGCAAACTTGCGACTTTGAGCCTCAATGATGCGTTGACCGGACTTCACAATCGACGTCACATGGACAACCTGCTGCCAGAACTTTGCGCCGAAGCTCGCCGAACCAGCCAACCTCTCACTCTGGCATTGCTCGACGCCGATCACTTTAAAAACATCAATGACAAATGGGGACATGACTTTGGCGACAACTGCCTACGCCACATCGCCTCAATCCTCAGCCGACACGTGAAACGCCCGCGCGATGTAGCCATTCGGTTTGGGGGCGAGGAATTCGCCCTTTTACTTCCCGGCACCGACGCGGTGGGCGCGTTCAATCTATGCCAGAACATTCTTGAAGACATGGAAAAGACAGCGATTGTCACCGAGACTGGCGAGGAGGTTTTCCTGACCATGAGCGCCGGCACAGCCACTCTGGAAAACGGCGAGGACGATAAGTCACTGTTTCGGCGAGCAGACGAGGCGCTTTATTCAGCCAAGGCAAATGGAAGAAACCAGACCTTGCAGTCTCAATCAGTCACTGGCTGAAAGACAACTCGTCCCGAATAAACGCTTCAGTCACCTGTGCGGCCCGGGCGATCAAATCCTCTTGAGTCTCTGGCTGCTTCGCCAGCGGTTTAAAATCATGGTTTCCGCCCTCTAGCCAGGCAATACGCGGATTATCCCTGGTCGCGAAGGGCTGGACTTCAACGTCTTCCCGCCGCCCAAAGGTGTCTCGGGTCCCCTGAATGACCCGTACCGGGCATTGCAAAGATTGAAAATGCTCTGTTCGCCACCGGTCCTTTCGACCCGGGGCATGAAACGGATAGCCAAAGCAACAGCAACCAGAGATCGACACCGATTCCTCAGAGACCAACAGGCTGGCCATTCGGCCGCCCATGGATTTGCCGCCGATAAACACAGCATCGCCGGTTTGTGCCTGCACATCCGCAATCACATCCCGGAAATGGGACAGTAGAACGGGTTGACGGTCGGGTGGGCGCTTGCGGCCATCCTGACGACGCTTGGCCATGTAAGGAAATTCGAATCTGACTGTCGCGACTCCTCGATCAGCCAGTGCATCGCTCAGCAGATTCATAAAGGACGAATCGGCCGGGGCGCCAGCCCCATGCGCAAGAATTAACGTTGCTGGAATGCCAGGCTTGTTGGGCGATGTGTAAATCAAATCTGGGTGCTTCAAATCGTCCTCGCTGATATTGACGGCTTTAAACTTTTGTCGATCAATCATAACCACTGAGATGTGCTTTAATAACAATTTTAAGCGTTTCCATCTTACTGATTTGACCGCATTTGACAGTTTTTCTTAATTGAACTACGCGATTGCAAACAGCGGCGCGTTTCTCCATACTTGCGCCCGCATCTTTTCTCAGTCTGAACTCACTTGGTAAAGCTATGAGCACAGTAAATGCAAACCTGACTTACAACTACACGGTGGTAAGACAATTTGCCATCATGACAGTGGTCTGGGGCATTGTGGGCATGGGCATGGGAGTGCTGATTGCATCCCAGCTTTACTGGCCCGCCATGAACCTGGATATGGCCTGGACGCACTTCGGTCGTCTCCGTCCCCTCCATACCAATCTGGTTATCTTCGGCTTCGGTGGCTCCGCGCTCTTCGCGACCTCCTATTACGTTGTCCAGCGGACTTGTCAGGCGAGGCTGATATCTGACGGGCTTGCAGCATTTACCTTCTGGGGTTGGCAAGCAATCATGGTGGCCGCCGTCATCACGCTGCCAATGGGGTTCACGTCTTCAAAAGAATACGCCGAGCTGGAGTGGCCAATCGACATCGCGATCGCGCTGGTCTGGGTCTCTTACGCCCTGGTGTTTTTCGGCACTGTGATGCGTCGAAGCACGCCGCACATCTATGTCGCGAACTGGTTCTACGGCGCCTTCATCATCACCGTGGCGGTTCTGCACATCGGTAATAACCTGGCGCTACCCGCCGGCATGTTCAAATCCTATTCAGCCTACGCCGGTGTAACGGACGCCATGATGCAGTGGTGGTGGGGCCACAACGCGGTCGGATTTTTCCTGACAGCAGGCTTCCTTGGCATGATGTACTACTTTGTGCCCAAACAGGCGGGACGTCCGGTTTATTCTTACCGTCTTTCCATCGTGCATTTCTGGGCGCTGATTGCCACCTACGTCTGGGCCGGCGGTCACCACCTGCACTATTCGGCACTTCCAGACTGGGCACAGACCGCAGGCATGGTGATGTCCCTGATTCTGCTGGCACCGTCATGGGGCGGCATGATCAACGGGATGATGACGCTGTCCGGCGCGTGGCACAAACTGCGTACGGATCCGATCCTGCGCTTCCTGGTGGTCTCTCTGTCCTTCTACGGCATGTCGACCTTTGAAGGACCGATGATGGCGATCAAGACAGTGAACGCGCTGTCTCACAACACAGACTGGACAATCGGTCACGTTCACTCCGGTGCACTGGGCTGGGTAGCCATGATCAGCATCGGGGCGATCTATCACCTCGTTCCGAAACTCTGGGGTGTGCCGGCCATGTACAGCACATCACTGATCAACGTTCACTTCTGGCTGGCCACCATCGGTACCGTCCTGTACATCGTCGCGATGTGGGTCAACGGCATCATGCAGGGCCTGATGTGGCGAGCGGTTAACGAAGACGGCACCCTGACCTACAGCTTTATTGAGGGCGTAGAAGCCTCCATGGGCGGCTATCTGGTCCGTTTCTTTGGCGGCGTGATCTTCCTCTCTGGGATGTTGATCATGGCGTACAACGTCCGGATGACCATCAAGCAGAAGTCAGAGGCTGAGGCCGAAGGCGCTGCTGTGGCACAGACGGCGTAACGGGAGGCGAGGCTAATGAAACACGATATTGTTGAAAAGAACCTCGGCTTGATGATCATCCTGATCATTCTGACGATCAGTGGTGGCTTCCTGGTAGAAGTCGTTCCCCTCTTCTTTATTGATGAGACAAATAAGCCAGTTGAGGGCCTTGAGCCACTGTCGGCAACAGAACTGGAAGGCCGGGACATTTACATCCGTGAAGGGTGCCACGTCTGCCATACCCAGCAGATTCGCCCATTCCGCGCAGAGACAGAGCGCTACGGCCATTATTCCGTTGCAGGCGAGTTCGTGTACGACCGCCCATTCCTCTGGGGCTCCAAGCGAACAGGTCCAGACCTGGCGCGCGTAGGTGGGCGTTATTCCGATGCGTGGCAACGCCAGCACTTGTATAACCCGAGGAGCGTCGTGCCTGAATCCAACATGCCGGCTTTCCCCTGGCTGTTCGAGAATCAGGTCGACCACACCAAAACTGCGGACAAACTCGAAACCCTCCAGGCTCTCGGCGTGCCTTACACCGACGAGCAGATTGCGGGTGCCGCAGATGAGGTTAAAGGTAAATTTGAAATCGAAGCTCTGGTGGCGTACTTGCAGCAGCTAGGTACGGTTTTGTCAGATAAGCGGTGATTCCTATGGATTTGAATGAGCTACGCGGCTTCCATACGCTGGTCATCATGGCCATGTTCTTCGGCATCATCTGGTGGGCTTACAGCGCCCGCCGGAAGAAACCGAACGAAGAAGCATCCCACCTTCCTTTCGACGATGACGAGGTGGACAAGCGTACTCTTGAACAGGAAAAGACGGAGAAAAAACGATGAGTACGTTCTGGAGCATCTGGATCAGTGTGATCGTGCTCGGTACCGTGTTTGGCTGCTGGTGGTTGCTTTACGCAGTCCGCAA
>CAZWEP010000004.1:65335-91528 GCA_964632565.1 uncultured Marinobacter sp.
TGATCGTGCTCGGTACCGTGTTTGGCTGCTGGTGGTTGCTTTACGCAGTCCGCAAGGGACAGACAACCGATACCGAAACAGACCGGACAACCGGCCATTCCTTTGATGGCATTGAAGAACTGGACAACCCCCTCCCGAAGTGGTGGTTCTATTTGTTCGTGGCCACCTGCGTGTTCAGTCTCGGGTACCTGGCACTCTACCCCGGACTGGGTAACTACGAAGGCCTGCTCGGCTGGACCAAGGAAAATCAGTGGCAGGCAGAAGTGCAACAGGCAGAAGCCCGCTATGGTGAACTCTACGCCAAGTACGGTGACACACCTGTTGTGGAGCTTGCGGAAAATGAAGACGCCCTGAAAATGGGCCAGCGTCTGTTCGCCAACAACTGCGCGGTCTGTCACGGGTCTGCAGGCCGGGGCTCTCTGGGCTTCCCCAACCTGACTGACGATGACTGGCTGTATGGTGGCGAGCCGGAAA
The DNA here is from genome assembly GCA_964632565.1 of uncultured Marinobacter sp. Lineage (GTDB taxonomy): Bacteria > Pseudomonadota > Gammaproteobacteria > Pseudomonadales > Oleiphilaceae > Marinobacter. Next base: position 65,810 of record CAZWEP010000004.1, read on the forward strand.
ATATTCTGAAAACGCTGCATAATGGTCGTAACGGCGCCATGCCTGCTATGGGCCTGATGCCAAACATGACCCCCGCACAGGTTGACCAGGTGGTAAACTTTGTCCTGAGTTACAGTGATCGCGCGAAGGACGCTGAGGCAGCCGAGAAAGGCGAGCAAGTCTTTGCTCAGGCATGTGCCGGCTGTCACGGAGCCGATGGCAAAGGAAATCAGGCGGTCGGTGCGCCCAACCTCACTGACAACGTCTGGCTGTATGGCTCAACCTACGACTGGATCAAGGAAACCGTCATGAACGGTCGCCAGAACCAGATGCCAGCTCAAGGCGGACGCCTGTCCGAAGACCAGATTCAGATTCTGGCCGCCTACGTATACAGCTTGTCCAAATGAGTCCCAGCCGGGGCCTTCGAGCCCCGGCCTGGTCTGCTCAACCCTGAACCTGCCGCCGCGGGTTCAGGCTTGAACAGATCCGAACGCCGGATACAACCCGGCATCATCGGGAGGTAACGATGAGCAGTGAGATCCCGGTCAAGCAGATTGACCCATCCTCTGGCACCTCCAATAACAACAAAAGCGGAAACGTCGAGCTTTACGCCAGTCGAAAGAAAATCTACGTCAAAGAAGTCAAAGGCTTCTTCCAGCGAATCAGAAATGTCAGCCTGACAGCCCTGATGGGCATGTATTTCTTGTTCGTATGGATCACCGTGGATGGACAACCGCTGATTCACTTCGATCTCCCTGCCCGGGAATTCCACCTCTTCGGTCTGACCTTCTTCCCTCAGGATCTTATCCTTCTGAGCGGCTCTTTAATTGTTTGCGCCTTCGGCCTGTTTTTCATCACCACACTGTTTGGGCGCGTCTGGTGTGGTTACACCTGCCCTCAAACCGTGTGGACATTTATCTTTATGTGGATTGAGGAGCGAATCGAAGGCAGCCGCAACAAGCGGATGAAACTTGATCAGTCTCCAAACTCCGGCAGCAAAATGGCCAAGAAGACGGCAAAGCACGGCGCCTGGTTCCTCATCGCTTTCGCCACCGGCCTGACATTTGTCGGGTACTTCTATCCAATTCGGGACCTCATCGCAGATCTTTTCACCCTGCAGGCGAACGGTTGGGGCTACTTCTGGGTGGCGTTTTTTACAGCGGCCACATACCTGAACGCGGGCTGGATGCGAGAGCAGGTCTGCCTGTACATGTGCCCTTACGCGCGCTTCCAATCGGTGATGTTCGATCCTGACACCCGGGTGGTGTCTTACGATCCCAATCGAGGCGAGCCACGTGGGCACCGCAAGAAAGGGGTGGATCCGGCGGAACATGGACTGGGTGATTGCATCGATTGCGGTCAATGTGTGCAGGTGTGCCCTACCGGCATCGATATTCGAGACGGGCTTCAATACGAGTGCATCGGCTGCGCGCTGTGCATCGACGCCTGCGATGAAGTCATGGAAAAGATGAACTATCCCAAGGGCCTCATTCGATACACCACCGAGAATGAACTCGACGGCAGGCCGTCGAAGTTTATGCGCCCGAGAACCTTTGGCTACGGTCTTGCGCTGCTTCTGATGATCGGCTCGATTGCCTTCACCATCATCACACGGGTCCCCGCAGAGCTGGATGTGGAAAGAGATCGGGGCGCACTGTTCAACTTTAATGGCGAAGGTCGGGTTGAGAATACCTACACGCTCCGAATCATCAATATGACGGAAGTGAGCCAGACCTTTGATATTTCAGTATCAGGTATGCCGGGGCTTCGCATTCTGACCGACAAGTCTCTTACCGTTGAGAGCAATGAGAACCGTGCTCTGCCAACGGTCGTCGACGTGGATCCCGAATCGATTGAAAGCTCCAACAACACGATCTATTTCCAGATTGAGTCAGACTCGAAGCCGCCTCTTAAGCTGGAAACGGAAAGCCGATTTGTCGGTCCGAATCGCTAGATCTGCCTATTTCCATCACAATTTTTCGAGAATTCGCTATGTCAAATGAAGAGCCCATTAGCCCCTGGTACCGGCAACCGTGGTTCTGGTTTCTGCTGATTTTCCCCGGAGCCGCCATCATCTGGTGCATATTCATGATTACCGTGGCTGTCAGCATCGACGACTCGATGGTCTCGGATGACTACGCCAAAGAAGGCCGCGGCATCAACATGGAGATTGCACGGGATGAAAAAGCCAAGGCGATGGGCCTACAAGCCAGTCTGGACTTTGGCGAAAAAACCGTTGGGCTCTCGATGGACGCAAACAACGGGACGATCAACTTCCCCTACCTGGTGTTGAACCTTTACCACCCGACGCTGGAAAGCAAGGACGTAACTGTTCAGTTTCGCCCGATCAGCGACGACGGCGATTACGCCGCCAACCTGAATCAACCCATCGAGGGGCGCTGGTATTTCGATCTGCGCGGCCCGGACAACGATTGGCGTCTGAAAGGCGAAGCAAACCTCCCGGCAACCAGTAATCTGGTGCTTGGCTATGGATCGAACGACCGCGGGTGATCCAGGTGGACTGCTTTCACTGCGGCGAGCCTGCTCAGGGCGAGCCCGCAATCACTCTTCAACTCTCAGGCCAGGAACACTTTTTTTGCTGTGAAGGCTGCAAAGCTGTCTGCTCCCTGATTCAGAATGAAGGGTTGGACGGCTTTTACGATTTCCGCACAGAGGCTGCCGCCACCCCAAAAGAATTAACCAGGCAAGAGACAGACGGTCTCAGGGAATTGGACCATCCATTGGTTCAGGCCTCGTTTGTGTCTCCAGTTAAAGGTGGCAGCGAGGCAACGCTGCTGATTGGCGGCATCACCTGCGCGGCCTGTATCTGGCTTCTGGAACGTCACATGGCAAAACAGAGTGGCGCTCTGTCCTTCTCGGTCAATCACAGCACCCAACGAGCCCGACTGGTCTGGGATCCGACCGTCAGCCGACTCAGTGATCTTCTGATTGCCATCCACCAGATCGGATATACAGCCCGCCCCTACCAAGCCGACGAAGCCGAACAAGCACTCAAGGCAGAGAACAGATCCGCCCTGATCAGGTTGGCAGTGGCGGGGGTAGGCTCTTTTCAGAGCATGATGCTGGCCTTCCCGTTGTATTTCGAGTTAATCAGCGATCTTCAAGCCGAATTCGTAGATTTCTTTCGCTGGTTCAGCCTGCTGGTAGCAACACCCGTGGTGTTTTACAGCGCGCGCCCCTTCTTCTCGAACGCGCTGCGAGATCTCAGGGCCAGACACATGACGATGGATGTGCCCGTTGCTCTCGCCATCGGTTCAGCGTACGTCGCCAGCGCCTGGGTGACCGTGTTTGGCGGCGAAGAAGTGTATTTCGAGTCCGTCTGCATGTTTACCTTTTTCCTCCAGCTGGGGCGCTACATCGAAATGCAGGCCCGCTATCGCACAGGACTCACAGGCAATGCGTTGGCAGGACATCAGCCGAGAGTCGCCACCCGACTGCAGGGAGACCAGTCTGACCTGGTCGCTATCGCGTCGCTGAATCCCGGCGACGAAATCCTCGTTAGGCCCGGGGAAACCCTCGCGGCAGACGGCGTTATTATCGACGGACACTCGACGCTGAACGAAGCGTCATTGACGGGTGAATACCTTCCGGAAACTCGCGCTCCGGGCGATACGGTCCATGCCGGCAGTGTCAACGGTGAGAACTCACTGAAGATCCGTATCACCCGGGCTGGCGCGAAAACACGACTGTCCAGCATTCTGCGGATACTGGACCGGGTGCAGGCAGAAAAGCCAAAGGTAGCTCAGCTCGCGGATCGCCTGGCGGGGAAATTCGTCACTCAAGTCCTGCTTATCACCCCAGTCATTGGCCTGGGTTGGTGGTATGCGGGCGCCAGCAACGCATTCGACATCATGTTGTCTGTGCTGGTGGTCACCTGTCCCTGTGCGCTGTCCCTGGCGACACCCACAGCGATCACTTCGGCAACACTCCGAATGCGCAAATCAGGACTACTGCCCACGCGGGGGCACACCCTTGAGTCGTTGAATGACATTGATACCGTGGTTTTTGATAAGACAGGCACCCTCACCCGAGGCGAATTGGAAATCACCGATGCCGAACCACTGACTGACATTGCCATAGAACGTTGCAACTGGCTGGCAGCGAGTCTCGAAAAACACTCCGGACATCCGGTCGCGAAAGCCTTTCAAAGTTTGCCCAGCGGATCGGCTCAGCAAGTTCAGAGTCACCTCGGTGGAGGCCTCTCTGGCCTGGTGGACGGCCAGAAATTTTTTATCGGGCACCGGCAATTCATTGAAGATCAAATCCATTGCAACAGCCCCGATCTATCCGATGGTCCCGGGATCGTTGTCTGGCTGGCATCCGAGAAGCAATGGCTTGCTCGTTTCAGCCTGGATGATGAAGTACGTCCGGAGGCGGCAGAAGCGATTGAAACCCTTCGCCAGAAAGGCATTGATACAGTGTTGCTGAGTGGTGACCGCTCCGGTCACGTGCAAATGATCGCTGACAAACTCAGCCTCGATAGGGCCATTGGCGAAGCTTCTCCGGAAGAAAAGCTAGCAGAGCTGCAACGACTCATGGCTAACGGCAAGCAGGTCATGATGGTGGGCGACGGTTTGAACGACCTTCCCTCCATGGCGGGCGCCCGGGTATCGGTTGCGATGGGCGGGGCTGCAGATCTGACACAGTTGAACGCCGATGCCGTTCTTCTCGGCAATCGCTTGACGGCTCTGCCGGAAGCGTTGACCCTGAGCCAATCGGCTCGCCGAATCATACGGCAGAACATGAGCTGGGCGCTGGCGTATAATCTGATCGCCCTGCCAATCGCAGCGGCAGGCCTTGTACCACCATGGCTTGCGGCCATTGGCATGTCCGTCAGTTCTCTGATCGTCGTGCTGAACGCGCTCCGTTTAAGCCGGTCAAAAGACATCAAACGGCCGCACCCAACCTCAATTTCGCCACCCCTGCAGGATGCCCCATGAAAATCGTGATGATTCTGGTTCCCGTCATGCTGATTCTGGTTGCCCTCGGCATATGGCTTTTCTCCTGGGCAGTTAAAAACGGACAGTATGATGATCTGGAAGGCCCCGCCCATCGGATTTTGTACGACGACGATGAAGACAAGATTCCGGAAGATGCTCGTCAAACTGAAGAGAAGAGCGAATCTGAAGCCGATTCTTCAGCCTCCAGGAATCAAGACCGCACCTGATGGAAAATGAACTTTACCTGAGCTACACCAGTGCCTATCTGATCGGCTTGATGGGCAGCACCCATTGTCTGGGAATGTGCGGCGGCATCAGCGCGTCCTTATCGATGGCATTGCCCGTGGGTCACGGTTATCGCCGCAAGCAGACTCTGATGCTTCTGGCCTTCAATGGAGGTCGGATTGGTAGCTATGTGTTGATTGCGACACTGGTCGCGCTGCTTAGCACATCCGCAACCCAGCAGTGGGCCAGCCTCGGGCCGGTACTGCGAACCATTGCCGGCGGTTTGCTCATCCTGATGGGGCTGTCCATGGCCCACTGGTGGCAGGGTATTCGTTACGTCGAGCGGATCGGAACACCGGTCTGGAAAAGATTGTCGCCGTTAACCCAACGGGTCATGCCGATCAGGCACGGTTGGCAAGCCCTTGTTCTGGGCGGACTTTGGGGGTGGTTACCCTGCGGACTGGTTTATAGCACTCTGGGCTGGGTTGCGCTGCAGCCGACGGTCAGCAGTGCGGCTACAACGATGTTCGTTTTTGGCCTGGGTACACTGCCATCCATGTTAGCAACCGGGTACGCCGCGAGCTGGATCCAAAAACTTCGCGGCCATATCCGGTTTCGACAGATCGCAGGCCTGCTGTTGATCATCTATGGCCTTTGGACTCTGTCCGCTCCTCTCAAACATTTAATACATTGAGGCGGCCGAACTCTTCGGGGTCTGGCGTCGCCTGATGCACAGCTCCGTCGGCATCGTGATCCGGCTGCCCGGCTTTGAAGTCGTGTAGCTTCGGGTCTGCCAGGTGTGACGGAGTGACGTTGCACATTGCACGAAACATGGTTTCGAGCCGCCCTGGGTGCTGCTTGTCCCAGGTCTGAAACATCTCTTTGATGACTTGTCTCTGAAGATTTTCCTGAGAACCACACAGATTACAGGGAATGATCGGGAACTCCCGAAGGCCCGCATATCGGGCAATATCTTTTTCACGGCTGTAGGCCAGCGGTCGAATAACCGTGTTTCGTCCGTCGTCGCTATGCAGTACAGGAGGCATGGATTTGAGCTTGCCACCGTAAAACATGTTGAGAAACAGGGTTTCGAGCAAGTCATCACGGTGGTGACCTAGCGCGATTTTGGTGACTCCGTGCTCTTCGGCAAAATTGTAGAGGATGCCACGTCGTAAACGTGAGCAAAGCCCGCAGGTAGTCTTCCCTTCCGGCACCTTTTCCTTAACAATACTGTAGGTGTCCTTCTCAATGATGTGGTATTCGATACCCAGAGCAGAGAGGTAATCGGGAAGAACCGATTCCGGAAACCCGGGTTGTTTCTGGTCGAGATTAACGGCAATCAGCTCGAAATCGACCGGCGCGCTTTTCTGAAGACTCATCAGCACATCGAGCATGGCATAAGAATCTTTGCCGCCGCTTAAGCAGCACATGACCTTATCGCCAGCTTCAATCATTGAGAAATCAGCAATGGCCTGTCCGGCTTCTCGCCGCAGGCGCTTCTGCAGTTTGTTGAATTCACGTTTCTGCTTCCGCTCAGCCTCAGACATGGCCGCAGATGCAGGGTTTGCAGAGAGTGCTTCGGACATACAACCAATCGTTCAGGGAATGAATGAAGGGTGGATTATACCCATGCAAAAGACCTAGGGACAGGATATGGCTACGGATTGCCAAGAGTCAGAGTTAAAGACACATCAGACCGGTAAGCGGGAAAGAAATCGCCGCCGTAATCAGTCACTCATACTTTTCTCTGCCAGAGAATGTTTTCGCCTGAAAGGGTATGAAAACACCACCATTCGCGACATTGTGCGGCAAACTGGCCTGGCTGCCGGCACTTTCTACAATTATTTCTCCAGCAAACAGGATATTTTTGCGGCCTTGCTGAACGAATTTGTGGATCAATTGAACAGCCGGCTGTCGCAAGCTCGCGTGCAAAATTCTTCCCCGGAAGACGTCATCCGGGCCACCTACCATGCACTCTTCCAGACCACCGCCCAGGATCCCCTGGTTTACGAACTTGCTCATCATAACGACCGAGCGATTCGGGAGCTTTTTGGCTCTGACATTCTCGGCCTCGCCCTGCTCACTCTCCAGGATGACATCGAACGTGCCATGTCCCGGGGCCTATTGCCGAATGTGGATGAGGAATATCTGTGTGCTGCGTTCACCGGGGTTGGCTACGAGCTAAGCCTCCGGCTTGCACAGCGCGCCAAATCCAGTCCCGACACAGCCAGCAGTGAAGCTGACAAGGCCTCGGTATTCGCGACACAGCTTTTCGCAAAAGGACTGGATCTCGAGCTTTCCTGATGGACGAAGGTACCTTAGGATGTACCCATGCTGGAATCCAAACGCCCCGAGGCCAAACAATCCTGCACGAGCCTGGACACTCATGACCCGCTCGCGCCGCTGTACCCTCAGATACAGCATTTGTCGGTCGCAGTGGAACACATACTGCGAGGTTTGGATCGTCCCGTCACCGAACTGGAATTGATCAAAACGCTGCAAGGCCCACCCTGGACACTGATTGGAGAGGTCCGGTATTCCGAACCGGACCAGCTTTACCCGGTTCATTTCCTCCTGTTCCATGTGCTCTACAGCCTTCGGGACCAGTTAGCAAACGAAGGCATTCAGGTCGACATCTCGCCACTCGGCATCCATCTTTCCCAGCAGACCGTCGTCAGCGGTTCAGGCCCTGCAGGCCATGTCGATGAACTCAGAAAATTCTACCTCGACCTGTCGAACGTCCAGCTTTCCGAGGAGACTATCTCGCAGATGATGGATGACTTCTGGGCCGGCCGCTCAGGAAGACATCCGGGCGAATCAGACGCGCAGGACGCAGCGAAAACGCTTGGCTTCCCCGAAATTCCAGCCAGGTTTACTGACGTCAAACAGACCTTTCGCAGGGCCGTGATGCGCGCCCACCCAGACAGAGGCGGTAAAACAGAAGCCATTCAGGACCTGAACCGCGCGTTCAGTGTTCTCAAGGCCTATTTCAATAATCCCTTGAAGCGTCAAAGTCCCTGAAACGTCCTATGTTTAAGGAGCAGCCAACCGTGTTCAGATGCCTTAAAGCAACCCTTGCCCTATTTTTAGGAGCATTGGCCCTCACCGCCCGTGCTGACCTTGTAATCCTCCAATATCACCACGTGAGCGACTCCACACCGCCGTCGACCAGTACCACCGTGTCACTCTTTGAAGACCAACTGGCAATGATCGAGCGCCTCGAGCTGGATGTCGAACCGCTGGAATCGGCCACCCGGCGCGCGCTGGATGGTGAACTGCAGCAAAAACCCACTGTTGCGATCACCTTTGATGACGCAATGTCATCCGTTTACACCACGGCGGCTCCCAAGCTCGCGGAGAAGGGGTATCCCTACACGGTTTTTGTGAACACCGATGCGGTTGGCGGCAATGGATACATGACCTGGAAACAGCTTGCCGAACTGAATGAAAGAGAAGGGGTGACCCTGGCCAATCACAGCCACAATCATCAACATCTTGTTCGCAAACCGGGAGAGTCGGAGCAGGGTTGGCGGGCGCGCATGGAAGTCAGCCTGGACACGGCACAGGACATATTAGATGACAAACTCGGAAGCGCACCACCGTTGTTTGCCTATCCCTACGGGGAGTTCAGCACAGAACTGGAACGCTTGCTGAAAGAACGTGATTGGTATGGTTATGGCCAGCAATCTGGAGCGGTTGGCGCCCAGTCCGGCGCCACAAGACTTCCGCGATTTCCTATGGCAGATGCCTACGGGCAACTGGATACCCTGAAAACCAAACTGACCAGCCGTGGCATGCCCATTGACGGCAACGCGCTTCCCGACGGCATTATTGAGGAGAATCCGCCAACCCTTACTTTTACCCTGCCCGAAAATATGGATTCGAATCGCCTGAGCTGCTTTGCCTCTGGCCAGGGAGGAATTGATGTTTCGGCTACCGCGAATAATCGCGTGTCAGTTATGGCGCCTTCAGCATTCAATAGCCGACGCTTCCGCTACAACTGTACCTATCCTGCCGGAAATGGCGCCTACTACTGGCTTTCACAGCAGTGGCTGGACCTCAGCCAACCTGAGGACTGACGTTACTACTGCTCGGTTTTCTGAAGCCCCAACTGTCCGGTACCGACATGCGGGATAGCCTTGGGGCCAAATCGGGTATCGATGACCGTTTGTTCCTGCAGATCGTCGGTCGTCGTGTAGATCAATAGCCAACGCTCGCCCTTGCCAGGGAAAACAGGAACGAATGCCTGAAGATGCCCGAGACTGTGCCAGGACTCGGGAATGAACTCAGCCACCACATCAGTTACGAGCCTTATGGGATGGAACTCCGCGTCCAGAAAAGCAAAGGTTGGTACGAAGACCCCTTTCTGATCGAATGAGCGCACTTGCAGAATGAAATCATCAACGTCAGAACCGTTCGGAAGGCGCACCAAACCATAGTGGCTGTCTCCGGTCGCGAATTCATGGACCACGGACTCGGCGTCTATCTCGACTCCAAACTCGCGACCCGCTTCCCAGTCAGCAAATATCGCTCGATCCAGAGACTCACAGCAGAACGATTGCCAACGCCTCAGAAAGGGTTCTTCCGCTTCAGTAAGTCCAAGTACGGCGGCCGCAACGGGATCCGCATTTGCCGGCAATTCCGCCTGCTCGGTCTGCCTGTCTGCAAGATAGATGGTCGCTTCCGTAAGCTCTAATGGAGGTTTAATATCGCCCTTTTCAACGGCCGTTCTGAGATCTGGCCGGTAATAACTGACACGGACATTGCCTTGGGCATCCCGCCAGGTGAAATACGGCTCCGGATCTCCGGGACGAATGTGACCACGCTTTTCAAGCTCGACACCGTCAGGATAATTCTCCAGATTGAATTCACTATGACGTTTGGTGCCGGAAGGCTGATTGGAGGTCTCGGAACGCGTATCAGAATCTTCATCCTGGGCAACAGCGGTGGGCTCTGAACCACCAGTGATAAGCTTTTCAACGCGCTGGTCTTCTTCGCTGGCGTCCGTTTCGGGAATTGGGGAGTACCTGACGCGACCCTGCTCATCCACCCAGGAGAAGTAACCTTCCTTCGCGCCGGAAGGTTTCTTTCCCGAGAGCTGACAGCCGGACATAGCCAGCGCCAGCCCCAGGATCACAACAACGGTGTTAATCCGCATTCAGACCTACTCATTCCACATACAGGGGAATAGCTTCAGAACTTGGTCCGGAAGGTTAATCCCGCCATGACAACCCGTGCAGAGGTTTTCACATCCAGACCTGCGTAGGGGTTATAGATGATGTTGGTGATGTTATCGCAGTTCAGGTTACAACTGCCATTGGCAGGAATGTTTTCGATGCTTTGCATGTAACTGAGATTTAAATCGACTTCCGTATCGCGGTCCCAGCGATACCCCATGCCAACGCTGTAGAGGTTCGCATCGCCAAAAGGCGCCAGAATCTGACGCTGATCATCCGGGATAACCGAGTCACGGATTTCAATGCCGGCACGGAGATCCAGACGATTCGACGCATGGAATTCCACACCAAACCCCCAGTTCCACACGTCCTCCATGCCAACGGGAAGGCTTAAAGTAGTTTCGGTGGCATTGGTAGAGAGGATTCTGGCAGCACCGAGAAACTCAAGGGCGCGATCAAAACGGAACGTGAAAGCGTCCCATTGACTGTAATCGGTCCAGCCGACATCGGCATTCAGGGTCAGCTTGGGGTGCACATCAACGCTGATCCCGGTTTGGAAATGCTGCGGATACACCATGTTCATAGACACGTTGCCCGCTTCCCTGGGTGCGCCGGAGGGCAGGCTGAGAATAGCTGACGAAATGGCGCCCAGAACCGAATTATTCAGGCGCTGCCAGAAGCCGGACCAGTCGTCAGTGTACTGAATCTCGAAGGTGCCCTTCATGTTCATGTCAGCTTCAGAGGTGTAGCTGGCACCCCACCGGAACCATTCCGTCGGTTCCCACAGCACGCCCAAAGCGTAGGTTGGAGACAAAGTCTCCTGAACATTCAGGCTAAGCGCACCAATATCATCCCAGGGACCGATATTACCACCGCAAAGAGCGAGCCAGGGTTGCAGCGGCTCCTCACCGCTCTCACAGTTAAACGCATCCTGCAGGGTTTCGCCGACGCCCAAGAGCAGGTTGGGAGCACGCATAAACTGGTCAACCGCAAGCCCCATGTGGGACAGGTGAATACCGGCACCAACCGACCATTTGTCATTTATTTTGTAGCCTATGGTCGGCGACAGGTAGGTGGTCCGCTGCAAGGCCTGAGCCTGTGGCAGATATCGACCGGGATCGTCCTTGTCACGGTAATAACCAGCGGCCAGCGGTAAATAAAACAGGTTGCCAAACGTCAGTTTGGAACCCGGTGGCTTGATACTGATGCCAGCAGAGGGTGCAACGCCCGGACCGGGTGGCAAGCGCAGAATGCCAAATCCCGGCACATAGAGCGCAAGGTTGTTGGTATGACTATGACTGTTGGCCACGGGATCGCGTTGATCACCCGTCAAAGGATCGGTTTCCAATCCATCAATACCGAAGATCTCATAGCCGTCTGGTGCAAAGAAGTCTGCATCGATATCGAGATAGACATTCATCAGCGTGACTTCCAACTGGCGACCATCCAGTTTAGTTAGACCCGCCGGGTTGTAGTGAATCGACATGATGCCGGGCGGATCCGCCGTCACTGCGTTACCCAATGCCAATGCCTTGGGTGAAAGCGTCAGGTTCTGCGCCAGCTGTGCTTCAGCGCTGCAGGACATAAGTGCAGCAGCCATTGCACCTAAAATCCGTTTCTTTTGGCTGGTGATTACCATGAAATCTTCCCTATCCGTAAAACGTCAGAGGCTGAACTCACTCTTTAAGACCCGAGAACTGTATCGGGAAGGACAAGCCAAGGGAGAAGTCAGGTGCGTCTTCGGTCAGGCCAATACCCAGACTGGTGTTTATGATTGTGGTGTCGCTGATACGCGTGCCGAGAGACATATTCAGAAACCCTGTCATCTGGTCCTGCGCAACAGCCCGAGTGCCGTCGCTGAAGAGCAGAATAGTCTCATCGCTGTAGCTCAACTGCGCGGAAATACTCAGGGAAATGTCGTAGGACAGCGAGTAGGCGAAACCGGCGGAGCCAGACAGGCCAAACCCGGGATCCACCTCAATCAGGCGGCGTGCGCCACGGGCCTGGTCGAGATCTTCCGCATCGAAGTTGTAACTCAGGCTGGTCGAACCGAACACCACGACCGGATCGAGTACTTTCGAAAAACTGGCCCCGCCAGACACGGAGTAATAGCCGCTTCCCGTGGAGAGCTGCTCCCTGATGTCGATTTCGTAGGGACTGACACCGGTTTTGGTTCCGAAGCTACCAAACAACGTTGTCGACATTTTGCCGGGCACGTATGCGAAAGGTTGCCAGCGCGCAGTCGTCGACACATCGCCGACGTCATAAACGCTGAGTTCGTCCTGGGTATCGTACTTGACGACCAGCGGAATTCGGGCGCCCACGGTCAGGTTATCTAGCAGGCCGTAATCGTAAGAGAAGCTGTTGGTGAAACTGTGGGTTGCGCTTGGAATGACATCCAACTGTCTTACAGAACCGTCCGTGATTTCGATATCCAGACGTTGGTCCGCAGTGTAAGAGTAATCCAGAGAATAGTTCAGGGCGTGACTGCCCTTCTTCTGGAGTGAATAGCTCTTTTCAGCCGCCTGGAACACTTCTTCAAGCTGCTTGGAGGAATCCTCGTCTCCTTCCTGACGGGCAAGCGCTTCCCTCGCATCATCCACGGTTCCTTCCTGCGACAGCGCCAAAGTTGGCAAGAGGCTGGTCACGGAAAAAAGGATAAAACCTCGCACAACCCAACGATTCATCCTGACTCCCTTATCATTCCTAGTATTGGTTGCCGTACCCCGGATAATCCGGATACGTTAATGACGACGATAGAAAAGCTCTTTACGAGTGTTCTCTACACTGCCATCCGGATTATTCTTCTGGCGCTCCAACAGGTTCTGGATGCGCCGCTCGGTCGCTTCATGGAATTTCGGAATCTGCTGCATCGCGAACAGATTCAGTGTCTGGTCATCCACGTACCGGAGGTCTTCTTCTTTTAGCTCGAGGTAATCCAGCGGCTTGTCGCTGCCTGGAAAAACGATAAACAGAACGTTGTCGTCCCACTTTTCTTCGAACTGGGCCAACGTAAATGAGATATTGCCGACTGCAGGATCCGCCACGAACACCCGCCCCTCGCGGATAGTCCGAAGCACGACGAAATGTTTGAATCCCGCATGATTGATAGGAACGATCGCCGGATGGTCGAGATCGATGAGGTCATCAATCGTGGCCCTGAAGCCACCGGCGGGATACCCCAACGCGGTGACGAGACGCTTCATGTCGAGCATCGAGAACGCACGGCGTTCAACAATGCGCTCGCTTTCGCCGTAATGAAGCAGCCCTTCCATAACCTGGCGCTCGCCGAGAGACCGACCCAGATAGAAGCGAAGCACAGTCGTAAGGGCGGCGCTCCCGCAGCTGTAGTCGTATGCCTGGCGAACGATATTCCGGAATTTTTGCTCTACGAGAGGCTCGACACGGGTGTCTGTGCGCAATTCGACTGGACTGCTATCAACGTCCTGTTGAATGACGATCGTTCCCTTTTCATACGGCTCGACGACAACAGCCTCCTGAACCATTGTGAAAGCAAGGGCAGATCCAGCGAGTACCAGAATCATGGCGTAGCGAAGTCCCTGTTATTATTAGACATGGCCTTTTCCGAGTTACATCTTGTTACGGTAAGATACCGAAATCGCTGATCCCTTAAAGATAACTGTGCCTCAAATCTGCCGGTGCAGAAGGGGCCGTGCCATTTCGTTTTGAGAACTGGTTCATGACCTGCCGACGGAGAGACCTTTTATGACCTACACAACCGTCGCAGCCTTGGCGGCTGCGCTCGTTGTTTTTATGTGGCTCGGACTTCGGGCCCGGTATGCAGACGGCGGCCTGGACGACTTTATTACCGCGCGGGACTCACAGGGCGCCCGTGCCCTGGGTTTGTCGTTTCTAGCTTCAGGGATGGGCGGCTGGATCCTCTTCGCTCCCCCGGAAATCGGCGCGCTGGTGGGGCCCGTGGCGTTGGGTGGTTATGCCATTGGGGCCGCCTTACCGTTCCTTGTGTTTGCCCTTTGCGGCCCCGCCGTGCGTCGTTTTCTGCCTCAAGGGCGCAGCATCGGCGAATTCGCTCAGGCCTGCTATGGCGGTACCATCCGGCGTTATGTCGCTCTGATTTCAGCGCTCTACATGCTCTGTTTCGTGACGGCAGAGCTCACCGCCATTGGCGCTATTACCTCGTTGCTATCTGATCTGGACGGTCGCTATGTCGTGCTTGGGGTCGCCGCAACTACACTGGTCTACACCGCCTGGGGCGGTCTCAGAGCGAGCATCGTGACAGACCAGTGGCAGGCATACCTGCTGATTGCCCTACTGTTGATTGTGGGTTTCGCTGCGGTAGACACTTTGCCGGAAATCAGCACCACTGAGTTGCCCTCAGCACCCGTTGGCAGCGCCCTGAGCGTTGCACTGACGCTGATCATAGCCGTGACCGCCGCAAACCTGTTTCACCAGGGGTATTGGCAGCGGCTCTGGTCAGCAAGAGATACCGCCTCCTTGAGACGTGGGGCAATGTTGGGTGGCTTGATCACCGTGGCGGTGGTTGCCGTTGTTGGCGGCCTCGGAATTGTCGCGGCAATGAGCACCGTGGATCTGGGGCAGCCTCCAATTCCTTTCTTTGCCACCCTATCAACCGCCCCACAATGGCTGGCTATCCCGGCTCTGATTCTGGCAACCACTCTCGTTGCGTCCTCTGTTGACACTTTGCAGAACGCATTCGCCTCATTGGCTGTGACGGAGAAAGAGGGACTTTCCATAGTCTCGGCACGCTGGATCACCGTTGCCCTGATGATTCCTGTGGTGATCGTTGCGCTTCAGGGCATATCCGTTTTGCGTCTGTTTTTGATCGCCGACCTGCTGTGTGCGACCGCAGTTGTGCCGGTGTTGATGGGATTATGGAGGAAAATGACGACCTCGGCCGCCGCTGCTGGCTGCCTGGCAGGTCTGGTGGGCGCTATCGCCCCCGGATGGATAAGTTCGGGCACCTTGATGGGAGGCCTGGAAGCGGCCAGCTTCCCCGGCGCAATACCGACCTTGTGGCCTTTCGTGGGTGCACTGGTCGCATCATCGGCGGTTGCCGTAGTCATTGCGCTAACGCGAAACAGGGACTGACAGTAAGCGAGGCTCCGGTTCGCGCTCCGGAGCCCAAAGAATTCAGATCTCAGCCTGGCAAGAGTTCGATGGGATAACGAAGGCGCATTTGCTCTACCCCGGGCCGCTCACCAAAATTGACCAACCGAAGGCGGTTGCAGATTTTACGCTCCAGGGTCGGTTCGTTGAGGGTCGACTCGACAACTGAGCAGCTGGACACGGCGCCGCTTTCTTCGATAACCAACTCGGGTGTCACACTGCCCCGCAACGACGGTTGACGCCGGAGCTCCCGATTATAAATGCTGTAGATCGCAGATTTGTTGGCGTCCATTGTGCGCCTGACGGCTTCTTTGCTGCGTGTCTCTGCCGCAACTTGTCGTTCACGCTCTGCACGCTTGGCCTCTGCCACAATCTGTTCTGCCTGCTCCACTTCAGTCTTTTGCCGCTCAGCCAACGCCAATTGACGGGTTTCACGGGTCAGTGTTTCCTCATCGACGCCAGCGCTGCGACCGGTATCGGCACGCTCGGCCAGAGCATCGCCGGTGTTACGAGCCACTGTTTTTGCGGTGACCGCAGACGGCGTATCCAGCTTCACGGATTTACCCAGGGTGGCTAATTTAGACAATTCATTACCCATCGCCAGAATGCCGGTGTTGCGGGCTTTTTCCCGGGCTTTTTCCACTTCCTCGACGGTGGGCTCTGGCGTTTCTGCCACCTGCGGCTCTGGCTTCGGTTCAGGCTTGGGAGGCGGTGGTGGTGTCACCGGCTCCGGTTCGGCAACCTCTGGCTCTTCCGCTTCGGGTTTTTCAGGTTCCGGCTCCGGCGCTTTCATTTCCGGAGGTGGTGGCTCCTGCTTTTCGACTATCAGCTTTGCCAACTGAGGAGGCAGGGCCTCCTTTTCTTTACGATCAATCTCCGGCAACTCAACCCAGGTAATGTACCCTGCGAACGCT
The DNA here is from genome assembly GCA_964632565.1 of uncultured Marinobacter sp. Classification (GTDB taxonomy): domain Bacteria; phylum Pseudomonadota; class Gammaproteobacteria; order Pseudomonadales; family Oleiphilaceae; genus Marinobacter. The sequence goes on from CAZWEP010000004.1 coordinate 82,175, forward strand.
ACGAACAGCGGCACAATCAGAAACGCAATGGCAAGAAGGCGCCTGCGCTCCCCCCGCTCTGGATTCCATGGCAATCCCTGTCGAAACTGAGACACGATCAGGCCCCCTGCTCTGCTTTCTGGTTCACGGCCAGAGAAATGCTGGCGTAGCCGGCGTCCACGCAGGTGGACATGATTTTCTTGAGCAAATTATAGGGAAGCTCACGATCGGCCAGAATGGTGATCGGTCGACCCGATTCAGGAGCAGGCACTGTTGAACGGCTTGCCTGGTAGGCTAGTTCGTCTTTTAAAGACGGTTCCACATCGCCATCGAATGCCTGGAAACTGGAAAGTTCCGTCACAACCCGCCCGTTTACCAGAATGTCTCTGTCCGTGACAGTCAGAGCCAGGACGTCGGCCGGTGGCGTTTCAGCACTGGATTCCGGCAGTTTGATAGCATTTTCCTGGTTCAGTACCTGAACGTCCGACGACGAATTCACCATCAGGAAGAACACCAGGATGGTAAAAATATCCATCAGTGAGACAAGATTCAGTTTGCTTTGCTGCTTGCCCCGTCCGTAATGACGCTTCAGGCGTTTGGCTCTGGCAGATTCTTTCATTAGCCCTCCGCCTCCTGCTTGATGCGCTCTGGCGCTTCGCCCAACGAAATGTCCGGAAACAATTCCGCGTCCACAACATCCCCCGCGACCACCGCTTCATACGAGCGAACGGAATCCATGACCGAGATGAGTGTCTGGTAGGGCGTGTCGCTGGAGGGCATGATGGTGATGTTGCGCTTGTCCGGTAGTCGGGCTTTCAGCTGCTGCATCACGGTGCTGAGCATTTCATAGTCGTGATCGGATTGAGGTTTGCCGATCGACTTGATCACACCGCCCTGGTTATCAGAAACCACCAACTGGTCATCAAAGATCATCACCTGGAGTTGAAGCTCTTTCTGCTCCTCAGCGGAGCTGCCATCAACGTCTGGAAAGTTCAATTCCAGCACGCTGGTGTGGGCAAATACCATATTCAGCAGAAGGACCGGCACCAGAACAATCATCAGGTTCATGAACGGTGTGATGTCCAGATCTGCGTCACTTTTTAGCCGACGATGCTTTCGCCTCATGGACTGTGCTCCCTGCAGTCAGTGTCAGGCCATGGTGCCGGCTGCGGCGGCAGTAGACGGTTCCTGTTGCGCGCGAGGGGCCCCGGGGGCAGGTTTTGCGCCGGTCGACCCTTCATTGATCAGGTTGAGAACCTTGATGCCGGCCATTTCAAAGCTGTCGATGATCTCGTTGGTTTTGGTTTGCAGGACAGAGTGAATCAGCAGCAGCGGAATCGCCGCCATCAAACCGAATGCTGTGGTGTTCATCGCCACCGAAATACTCTGGGAGAGTAAACTGGCTTTCTGGGACGGGTCGGCGGACGCAACGGCTGTGAACGCGGCGATCAGACCAATGATCGTGCCCAGCAATCCCAGCAGTGTTGAGATGTTAGCCAGTGTTGCGAGGTACTGGGTTCGCTTCTCAAGACGGGGCATAACCTCAAGGAGCCCCTCTTCCATCGCATACTCGATTTCTTCCCGCGACTGACGACGGGCCAGACGTTGAAGACCAAAACCAATCATGGACGCCATGGCACTGCCTGCTTCTGTGGCGTAACTCAGCGCTCCCTTGAGATCCTTTTTGGAAATCAGATGGTGAATTCGGTTGAAATCACGGCGATTGGTCATCTTCTGTGCCGACAGATAGATGTAACGCTCAGCAGCCACGATGAGTCCCACCACGAGCACTGCGGCGATGGGATACATAAAAAAGCCACCTTCCTGGAAAAAACGAATGGCTGTTTCAATCATTTGTCAGGCACTCCATTGGTCTTGATTGTGGTTAGTCTATGCGGCATTCGCCGGAAACGGGGTAAGTAACAGAAAGTGTTTGTTGCGGTTTGTGTTTGCATGCGTCGAAGCACAGAACAGTTGTGATGAATGTCTCATCTTGGGTCCTGCCCGGACTCCTCGGCGGTATCCAGCACTGCATTCAACGCTTTGAAAGTATTGTGGTAGTCCATCAAACGCCGAAACTCCGATCTTGCGATAGGACGGATCGGGCGAGTCAGCATAAGAGGTTCGTCCGCACGGTTCAGCGACCTGGCTTCCGGCGCTTTCCAGGGGACCAGGTAGAGCACCAACGGCACCTCCTGGTCGCCGCGTATACGGGTTCCCTCCAATGTCACAATCCTGTCCTGTGCGCTGGCGCTCACAGAGGCACAGCACACCAGAACGCTGGCGAGCCATCGCTTAACTTTTGGCCGTATCATCGTTTTACTGCCCATTGTTCATCACATCCGATTCTTCACGTCGAAAATCCAGTCTTTCAAACGAGGATTAGCGTCGCCTGTCGCATCCTGATAGCGCTCGTAAAGCGGCAGCGCCTCGGCGGGCCGCCCAAGATAGATATCCAGCAGGATTGCCAGGTTCATCATCGCCGGCAAGTGATCTGATTCCGACGCCAGCGCCTGCCGGTAATACTGCTCTGCAACGTCAAATTCGCCCTGCTCTCGGGCGATCACGCCAAGATAATTCAATGCCGTCACATGCGCTGAATCCAGCGCAACGACCTGTTCAAAATGAGCTTTCGCCTTCTCGAGATCGCCTTCCTCAAACGCTAATATCCCCAGGTTTGCCAGCGGCCCGGTCCTTTCCGGATTGTCTTGATGAAGCCGTTCGAATCGCTCCTGGGCAGCGGACAGGTCTCCGTTTTCCATCGCTTGTACTGCCGACTGAAATTCCACTCTCAGGGCGTCTTCCCGCGCCGCGGCTTCCGCCGCCGCTGCCTGATCATCAGACGTCGATCGGGACGCGCACCCTGCCAGCACGACGGACAAGCTGATCAGAGCCAGCGAGAAAGCACGGCCCCTTTGTCTGCTAGCCCAGCTCATTAACCACCTCCACCGTTAGCTCTGGCTTGTCGTAACGCCCGGGAAGAAGGGTTTTCAGAGCTTCAAAGCTGCGTCTGACCCATTCGTCATAAATGCCGTTCTGTGTCCTGCTGGCGTTCTGCTCATGGATGTCGATGGCGTTGTCTTCAAATGGATAGGCCTGTTCTTCCAGCAACAGTTCGTATTGGGCCAGCTCTAGTTCGGATAACCCTGTCGGCCTTTCGGAGTCCATCAGGTCCTTGCCCAAACGACCGTAGATATGAGCGATCTGGAAACCGGCTTCCGTCGAGAAAGTCGCGACTCCGTACGAGGAAGTCTTCTGATACGCCGCCACCGCATCTTCCAGAGCGGCCGTTTTGGCGCGCATGCTGCTGGTCAGCGGCAGAGTCAGGCGAATGTCGTTGTAGGTCTCGAGCTTTTCACGGGCAAGAATGGCAGACGCCTCGGCGGCCAGAAACCGCATACGGTCGTCAGCCTGCTCCGGAGACTCGTCTACAACAGCCATCTGTTGCTCTAACCAATAGGCTCTCTGGGACGCATCACCCGTCTGCGCATACAAGGTCGATAAGCTCTTTGTGGCCTCCGCGTATACATCTCGAGGTTGCGGGTAGGTCTCTGCGTAGCGCCGCCAGGTGTCGATCGCTTTGCCGAGATTTCCCGAGCGTTCAAACAGTTCTGCCGCGATCAGCAGATTCTCCCGACGTTCCTCGTCTGTTTTAGCAAGCGCAAACATCCGGTTCAGCTCGTCGCCCGCTTTCTCCCACTGTTCCGTTTCACGGTAGGCGAGCGCCAGCTTTGCGGGAAGTGCATCCGCCTGTTCATGCTCCGGATACCGGGCGCGGAATGAGACCATCACATCAATCGCATCCTGCCAGTGCTTCAACTCCATCAACAAAGAGGCGGCGTCGTACTCGGCGTTTGCTCGCAAAGCGGCCGTCGGCGCAACAACTCCCACTCGCAAGAACTCGCTGACAGCCTTGGCTGTCTGGCCAGCATCGGCCAGGGCTTCCGCTTGCCGGAATACCGTTGCGGCAAGGTTCTCTATAAGTCCGGACCGCCGTGCGTCATCTGCGGGCAGCCTGGCCATTGCATCCTGATAAGCCAATTCGGCCAAACCAAATTCATCCAGTTCAAACAGGCTGTGCGCCTTCAAAAGTTGCGCCTCTGCCAGCAGTTCAGCTCGTGGCTGACGCTCGATTAGCTGTTCACTGAGCTCTACAACCCGCTGGTACTCGGCCTGATCAAACCGGTATTGAACGGCAATGAACAGGACGTCATCAGATCGCGGGTCTTCGGGGTAAGCGTTGGCGAAACGTAACCGGTTCAACTGCTGAAATTCGGCGTAATCTCGATAAGTCGTCGCTGGCTCGCGAGGCCATGTCTTGGCGTACTCACGAAACGCAAGCACAGACGCATAGCCCGCTTCACGGGCCTGCTCAGGTGCTGGGCCTTTATAGGGGAAGTCGTAGGCAACCCGCTCAAACGCTGCGATGGCTTCTGGCCACTGTTGCAAAGCTAGCCTGGATTCACCCAGCAAAAACAACATCTCGGGTGATTTCGGGTGAGTCGGGAAGGTGTCCGCGAACTCTTCATAGTAGTTGGCGGCAGACTCATAGTGCTGCCATGACTGATTCGCTGTTGCGGCCGTTGCCAGAGCATACTCGCGATTGGCCAGTTCCGGAATCAGCTGCAACAGTTGCGTTTCGATGAAGCTCAGCGTCTTGTCATCCGCCTGAGGCCAGTAGGCACTGTAGTACCCGTAATCCGCTACAAAGTCAGCTTTGCGCTCAACGATGGAATCTGAAAAACCGGCTAACTGAAGCGTCTCGATGATCTTGATGTGATACCGGGGCGCCCAGGTAGAAAACGGCCTGGACTCAATGTATCGCTCATAGACATCAATCGCGTCGGAATATTGTTCTCGTTCGAGAAGCAATTGGCTGTACCGGTCGTAGACCAGAACTTCGTAGGGTTGCTCACCTACCTGAGCAAACAGGGCCTGGAGGGTATTGGCGCCATCGAGGTAGGACAGGGACAGTCCAAAAACCCGGAACAGATCTTCGGTCAACGTCTGGTATTGCTGGTCGACGGTAGCGATGTCATCCGTCTCCGGCATCACCAGATCTAGAACTTTGAGATAGCTTTGCAGCGCCTGCCGGTATTGCGTCTGCTTGAACTCGCTCCAACCTCGCATGTAATAGGCATTCACCAGAAACGACTCCCGTTCCGCTTCTGGCTGGTCCGATTTTATGACGGTATCGAAAGCAGCCTGAGCCGCCTCATAGCGGCCATCGCTGAACAGCAGGTCGCCGCGGCGAAACTGGGATTCGACCCAGAATTCCGATTGGGGGTACTGGGTGACCAACTGATCGAGGGTTGCGAGATGAGCATCACGCATGCCACGCAGGTCGTAGGCTCGGGCAAGCTGATAGAGAATCTGGTCATTACGCTCGCGTTCGGGATATTCACTCAGTAGCGCCTGATACGCTTCGATGGCGCCACTCATCTCATCCACCGCGTTTTCTGCCAACTCGGTTTCAGCCCGTTCGAACTCAAGATCCGCCAAGCGATGCCTGACCTCTACCCGCTTGCCGGGCTCCCGCAGCAATGGCAAAAGGTCGCGATAGCTGGCCATCACATCTTCCCGGCTGATGGGATCTGAACCGGTATTGCCCGACCCTGAAGGCAAGGCTGCCGGTTCGAGAGTCGCCAGTGTGCCCGGCCGCGGTTGATCTTCGTCCGGCTCAATAAAGATACCAGAAAGCGACTGACACCCGGCCAGGGACGACACCACCGAACCCGCCAACAACACTCCGAACCACCGACGCCGACTATTCATTCTGCGCCTCCGGTGTCGCTGATCTGACTTGGGTGTAGAGATCATCCGCCAACCTTGCCTGAGCATGCCGCGACGCGCGCAGGTAACCAGCTACCTGCCGCCGCTGGCTCGCAAGTTCATCACGAACCAGGGACATCAGATCGTCCCTGGCCTGCCCCAGTGCCTGGGAAAGGCGGCTGCCAAGACGGTCGAGTTCGTCACGTTTCAGATCCAGCCGCCGCTGAAAAGAGGCGATACTCGCATCCGAAGCCATTTCCTTTTCGATGGCTTCGCGCTGACCGATAAAGGTCGACATGGCATCGTCCAGTTCCCGCAGCTGACTGACTGCGGCCCAGCGATTGATGCCGTAATCGTTTTCGATCTGCCACGTAAAATAGGCGCGCATTCGCCGGTAGGCTCTCCGCTGAGATTGGGTCGACTCATCGTCCGGCAAGGTCGCCAGGGTCTGCTCTATCCGGTCCAATTTTGCTTTTAGTTGGCGCTGCTCATCGGTCATGAAGAAAGCCGCATCCTCGGCGGTCGAGGCGGCCTCTATCTGACGGCGAAATCTCTGTTGCTCTGAAATCCACTGGTCCGCTTTTTGCTCCTCCAGTGCAGTTTTTGCCTGGATTATCTGAGCCTCTCGTCGGGTCTGCCGGGTCTGCAGCATCAATTCAAATGAGTCCAGCTGATCACGCCACTGGCCAAGAGAGCGCTTCAAACGATAAAGCTCGTGGAGGTCTCGCAGCGTTAATTGAAAAGGCTCCTGAGCCAGCAATTCGGCCAGGCTGAAATTCTGCGGGCGCACCCGAACACGGCCGTAAGCGTCCGTCAGCATGGCAGCCTGACCCAGGGCCGGCTGAGTCGCCGGTTCGGAACCGGCCTCGATGCCTTCACGGAGAAAATGAAGCGCACTGATTAAACGCTCTTCTGTCAGGCCCTGCTGCTCGGCCGCGAGTTGTCGATCCAGCTCCGCGTAACGCGCCGATGCCTGCCGGTAGGCTTCGAATGCGTCCGCACGGCGCCCCATCTGTTCCAGCGTAAAAGCCCTGGCGTATGGAATCTGCTGAAGCCAGGGTGTGAACAGCGGTCTCCCCTCCAGCGTTTTCAGGGCTTGCAGTGCCAGTCCATGCTGTTCCAGGCGCGACGCAGCCACCGCATAATCGTACAGCGCCTGATCTGACAACATGCCGTTGAGCGGAATGTCTGCAAGAACCTTCATCGCCGCGTCGAACCGGTCCTGTCCGAGGTACAACCGTCCCAGAGTGAGTCTTGCCTGCTGCTCCAGAGCGCCTCTTTCCGCGTTTGCCTCTTCACTCAGGCCTTCCAGTTCGGTTTCATCGTTCAAAAGGCTCTGAAGATCGTCAATGGCCTTCTCTGCCTGACCTTCCGAAAGCCGCTGCACCGCCGAGTTGTATTCCAGGTACCAGCGCCAGGGAGAGGTTGGCGGCAACTGATCCAGGGCTTCCTGGACGGCTGCGCCCCGGGCCGGATCCGCAGACAATGCTAGCTGCCCCCTCAGATAGACCCACTCGTGAAACAGTGCCTCGTCACTCTCTTCCAGTAACTCCCCATCGACACGTCCTAACCCATCACTGGCGGCCTCAAAATCCCTTTCGAGCCAGAACACTTTGCCGAGGTAAAACCAGGCCTGATTTCTCGTTTCAGGCGACACGTCCGATTCTGCCAGCAATTCATTGAACAGCTTCCGGGCTTCGCGGGTCATGCCGTAGGCCAGCATGAGGCCACCCTCCACCAGCAAAGGGTGATCGCCGTGGCCGGCAATGCCGTCGCCGGAATTGGCCAGATTCAGTCGTGTCAGCGCCGCGAACGCATTCCCCTGATGATATTCATAAAGCGCAACACCGTACCCGGTATCGGCTGCCCGCTGCGGCCAGTCCTCGCCAGACGCCAGCGTCGAATATCCGAAGAGGAGCGTGCCGAATAACAATCCGGGCAGGTAACGGACTCGCTGAATGCGCGGCAAGCAGTTCACCATTGGCGTCTTCAATCCCATTCGACGATGGCCACTTCCGGCTGGTAATTGGACGAGCGATCGCGAATACGGACTTCCAGTGATGCTGTCCCGGTGCCTTTCTCAAAGTCCAGACTCGCAGCCTGCTTGTAGGCCCTGTTGTCCGGACCGATGCCCTCGACAAACACGGTCACCTCATGCACACCGGTTTTCAGATTTCCGATGTGCAGTCGCTGCATGCCGCCCCGCCGCAGAGCCCGCAACTGACGTTCCGTATAAAGGTGCGCGGCAACAATTTCATCATCCACTTTCAGTTTCACGGCATCGAGCTTGAGAAACTCACCGGTCTCCAGTGTCAGAAAAACCGCGAACTGTGTGTTCGCAGGAAACAGAAGATCTTCCTCGAGAATGAAGAGATCCCGGTTTAGTTTGATTACCTGTTTCTTGAGCTCTTCCACACTCAACGCGACCGAGCCATCGCTCTGCTCGCCTTCCGGAGCCTTTTGAGCATTGGCGGAAAGCCCCATCAGGCAAAGCGACACCAAGATAAGCAATTGTTTTATCAGGATTCCTGACGTCCTATTCATGAGCAGTCCCAACCAGTCAGTATTCAAGAATCAAAGATGCCCGGGTCACAAAGGCATCGAATGAGTAAAGAGGCTCTTCCCCGGGGAGAAAGTTGCCGGGTGCAGTAACGTCGCGAAAGTTGTCGTAATCAAAGTCCAGATAATCCACCAGGAGGCTTGCCTGAAGCCGGTCAATGCCGGGCAGCGACGTCTGTTTCCATTCATAAACCACGCCCCCGCCAAACGTGGTCCCGGAAAAGGCACTCATTTCTTTGTCCCGTGCGAGGTGAGTCTGGGAATTTTCAAAGGCAAACAGGTCACTGTAGAAATCAGCCTGATCCTGATCGTAAAAACGAACTTTGCCTTCGAGCGTCCAGCGGGGGTTCAGGGCGTGCACGTAGGCGAGCTCATAGGTGTGCGCGTCAATGCCCCAGGTATCGCTGAAGTAGCGGTACTCTGCCCGCACAGAGGCTCGGTAAGGGAGATAGAGCAACGAACGCAGTGCGACGGAATAGCTCGTGCGGGTATCGGGGTAACGCTCCGGCTGGGGGAGGGTATTGGTGGAATCGTTGGGATCGATGTATCGATTCTGCCGGTAAGGGTTCTCCAGGAAGCCTTCATCGGTGACGACCTCAAAATCGAGCCCCACCAAACTATGAGTAGTCAGCACTTGGCTCAGGCCAAACTGGTAGTTGCGGCGGTCTGCCTCCTCCTCGAATGAGGCGTTGCCAATTTGACCAACCTCATCCCAACCGTTGGCATAGCCCAGAGTGATTGTGGACATCCCACCAAAAAATTCCTGACTTATGGAGAAGTAAACAGTGTTGGCCTCGTAATCGTTTTCTGAGCTGTTGGTATACCCCAGACTCAAGATCGACTTCTCATAGAGGTAATCAACACCCGCGGTAACTTCGGTTCGCTCCTCGGTGTATGGGCTGGCTGTTGCCAGCACGTCGACCGACGCCGCGGACACTGAATCCACATAGTATTGTCCCGACACAGAGACCTGAGGCCCCACACTTTTTCGCACCAGCACCGAAGGCCCATCAATCTTCATGCCGCCGCCCTCATACCGATGGT
>CAZWEP010000004.1:91628-101312 GCA_964632565.1 uncultured Marinobacter sp.
CAAAAAGACAAGCGCGCCTGCAAGCAAATTCGGCAGCCGTCGGTCAATTGCAACCACATCCACCTCCGGAACCGCCCTCAGAACCCCTCGAGGATTCTCTGGCCTGATACACATGGTGCATGTAGGAGTCTGCCTTGCCGTGACGGCTGAGGCTCATCACCGGATCCGCCAGCTTGTCGCGCTCATACGGTTTCACCCAGGGCTTTATGTCGCTGCATCCGCTGGTTGATGCTGCCAACACAACCCAAAAGGCTCCGAGAGCAACCAGTTTCATCAGTTGCATCGCTGTCTCCGTGCCGGTGCCGCGGTTATTCCCGCACCAGCTGCCTGATCTGCTTTTCATACTCATCTTCGTATCCGGGCTTGTAGCCGTAGTGGATAAACCGGGCATTGCCATCGCGCCCAATCATCACGGTGGTGGGCATTGCCTGAACGTTGTAACGCTCACTCACCTCACTCTCCGGGTCGTAAAGAATCGGGTAGCTCACGGGAACCTTGTCCAGGAACCGGTGGGCTTCCTCGCGATTTTCATCCACGTTCACCGCCAGCACGGTAAATCCCAGATCCTTGTACTGCTCATAAATGGCATCCATCAAAGGCATTTCCTGGCGACAGGGGCCGCACCACGAGGCCCAGAAATTGAGCATCACCACCTGCCCACGAAAATCTTCAAGACGCAGATTCTCGCCCTGTCGGCTTTTCAACGTGAAATCCGGCGCGGGCTCGTTCATTTCCTTGGCAGAAGACAGCGCGCTGCCAAAGGCCAGACTGAGCATCAGCGTGAATTGAACCATCTTTGTTGTCATTGCAGGTCTCCCAGGGTCAAAGGTCAGAAGAACACGGACAAGCCGGCGCTTACTTCCGTGTTCATCGACGTTTTTTCCTCACCAAGCACGTCGATCCGGTACATGTGCTCTCGCACAGAGAGCTGAACAGCGAGGCTGTCGGTCAGCAGAACCTGATAGCCAGCTCCAGCGTTTGCCGTAAACCGGGTATCTCCGGCGAAATCCGTGGCGCCCGCGCCGGCAATCAGGAAAAAGTTTGTATTGAAGGCATAGTTTTCTGTCAGGAAGGCTTCACCCGGAAGCACATTCACACCAATATTGACGTTGTAATAGCGGTAATCGCGGTCTTCATCCGACAGCACCTGAACATTCCCCGCCAGCTTCTCGAAACTGGTTTCGCCGCCCTCGGCGAAACCGACGTTTGCCTCAAAGAAAAAGCGCTCGCTCAGGTGGTAGGTAAGCTTGCCGCCCCAGAGAAATGAAGATTCAAAATCTTCAATGTTGAGGATCCCGGCGAAACCGCCAATTTCGAAGTTTTCGGTATCGATCAACGCCTCGTCGACCTTCTGTGGTCGCACGTCTGGCTCAATCAAAGGGCGCTCGCCGTCCTGCGCAAACGCCATTGAACTGGCCGACAGCCCGGTAAGCGCTACCGCCAGAAAGGCCAGTGATTTTAGAAAAAGATGCTGAGTCCAAGTTTCCATTCGATGGCTTCTTCGTTGGTTGCCCGATTGGTGAAAATCTTATAGTCCTTCACTTCTGCCCGGATAAAGTAGTTGTCGGTCACATAGGCGCGAACGCCAATGCCGGCATGTCCGATGGTGTTGTCCCGGTCCTCTGGCACCGCCAGTGTGGACTTGGGCTCAATAAAGATGTGCCCGACGCCCAGGGTGAAAAATGGCGACACCCGCAACTGCGGAAACGGCTGATGCACGATGTTTGCGTTGTACATCTGGATCTCCGAGGCACTTCCGAGAATCTGGGTGGCCCAGAGTTCCGCCGAAAGGTTTTCGGTAAGTAAGTAGCCTGCGTAAATCGCAGTAGAGGCCGCTTCCTCGAATTGCCCCATCATCAGCCCGGTTTCCCAGCGACGACTGCCAAAATCGTCGAACCGTGGCTCGTCAAGCGCCACGGTTTCGCCGGTCTCATCGACGGTGAGCAGCACATCATCCACGTGTACCCACCCTTCCCGGCCTTTTGTGTCTCTTACCTTCAGCCATGCGGTCTTGCGCTTTAACAGCGTTAACCACTCTCCTTTTTCGCTGGAGTGAAATACCGGGTAACCGGAGGCCGGCCCGGTTCGCCACTGGATAAATGGCTCGACAACCTGCACCCGTGCTTCAGGCTCCTCACCAGAACTCCAGGGCCAGTCGGCCGAGGCACTCGCCGGCAAAACCACAAACATAAGTAAAAGAACTAAACGCATGGTGTGAGGCGCCAATCTATCCAATCAGTTCGCCGGAGCATCGAACGGGTTGTTGTAGTACTGCGCGCCGATGTCCAGCCATTCCGATAGCAACCTCAGCTCTGACGGGCTCAGTAATCCTTCGTGATTCACAGTCGCGCCCACCGGTGTGCCACCCGGGCGGAACCGATCAAGAAAAACGTCACTCTGACGAGCGCCAGCAACCGACATGCTGGGCTCAACCGGCACGGGCGCAAAGATCGGAATGGGGTCGCCGTTCTGATCAAGGATCAGTTCGCCTGTCACGTCGTCCCGTAGAAACTCGCCGGTATCCACCATACGGTCAATCAGCATGCCGCCCGCATCCAGTTCCTGTTCGTTATCGGTAATCAACAGCTCGCGGTAAGCTTTAAAGTGATCCGGTTCCTGGTCTGACGGACCGTCCGTCAGATCAAGCTGGCCATCAGGGACACGGTCTGCACTGACGGCATCCTGATTGGTGTGACAGTCCGTACAGGTGTTGGCGCCTCTGTCTAGCCCCCACAATGGATGGATGTGCTGCTCGTAGTTGATGACGATTCTGCAGGCCCTGGCCCAGTCTGCCGCGCACTCCGGGAAAATCGGGACAGGTGTTTCAAGGTCGCCATAGGCCAAGGTGAATGAAGTACCCTTGGCAACAATGGCATCATCCGTCCAGTCGTCGACATAGGCGGGATCAGGAACGAGTCGACGAGTGCCGTTGATGCGTGCCCAGGTCTGGGCCATGGTTTCGCCCATATCGGCGAACAGGGCCGGCTCGGTGTTGGGAAATTCCAGTCCGGTGGTCGGCGCTCCGTCGTATACAGATTCCGGCGAAGCATCCGGACGCCCGTGAGCCACATCGCTGGCAGGATTGTGGCAACCGTTGCAGCTCAGGGTTTCTCCCGGCCGCACGTTCAGCCAGTTCTGATGTCGGGCACCAAGTCGCTGACCCTGGTCATCCAGCACACTGATAGCGAACGCAATGTTCGACGGCACTGCAATGCGCACCGATCCGTCGGGTTCGATGGGCGCATAGCCGACAATTTCCCGCATAGACTGGCCAGCGTTTCGGCCGAATGCCGTGTTATCAAAATCCTGAACCGTGTCGTCTGGAATGGAGACCGGCTTTTCAATGCGGACGAACCGAACTGGCAGGTCGTCCGGGGACAACTGAACAGGATCGGCAGTCGCCGAAATGCCCAGAGGCGAGGAATCGACACCATCAATATCGTAAACACTGCGTATCTCAACGATGCCGTATCCGTCGTCCGCCAGGGTTGCGGCCTCACCGGAGTATTGGGACTCATTCAGGAACGCTGGCAGGGAACGGGCTTTGACCAGTACCGCCTCGTCAAACTGCTGTCCTTCAGTGGGCGACTCAATCGGGCGCTGGGTTCCGGTCGATGTGTCCAGCAACCAGAGCCCATAGACGGGCACGGCAGCCTCGTAGGAACCCGAGGCAATCCGATCACTGGTGCAATTCACGATGATGGACGAACCGGGCAGCGTCAGACGACAGGGGCTCCAGCTCACCAGATATCGGTTGCTCCCATCCAGCAGCGGCGAGACGGCTCCATAGTTGCCACTCAGCGAAATGCCGTCGCCGATACTCAGCCCGCTGACAAGAGGCGCTTGTCCGGAGCCGTTGGTGCCCTCAACAGTGCGATTAAACTCAACATAGCCAGTGACATTGACCGTCGTTGGGATGGCGCTGAAATTGTCGCTTTGCAGCGGCCGCAATTCCGTCAGGATACGACTGCCATCGGTCAAACGGGGTCGCAGATATTCAATACTGCCCTCACCCGCGATTGAGCCATGTGAATGACGACCGAACTGATAGGTTAAAGCCGTTCCATCCGGATTGACCCGGTATAGATTAAAGCCGTTGTTCCTGGTCTGGCCGGCGTTGTCCCAACGACTGAACAGAATACTGCCGTCATCCTGAACTAACGGGTCCAGATCGTGGCTCTGGTTAAAGGTAATCTGTTCAATGGTGCTGCCATCGTCGCTCATTACGTGAAGCACAAAGGCCCTGGTGTCCCGGTTCTCCTCCAGGCCCGCGTACTGCGGCTTGCCCTCATCAAGAAGAATGGCTCGCGATGCTCTCTGGCGGGTTGAGGAAAACACGATTCGGCCGTCGGGGAGGTAGGCTGGTGCGATATCCTGTCCTGCTTCGGCCGTGACATCGGACGAAATAACCCGGCGCAAACTGTCGGTGGGGATGCTGTATTCCCAGATGTTCCAGGTGGGCTGATCTTCTTCATCGGCACCCTCGATCTCCGGAGCACGCATGGCGAACAAGATCCGTTCGCCATCAAAGGACACGCTGAGATCCTTGACGTCGTAACGCAGTTGGCCGGCTTCATTGAGAAACTCGCTGCCGGAAAAGGCTGAGGATGAGATGTCGCGGGCGGGAGCGGTCGGCGCGGCCCGGTTCTTCAGAAAAAGCCTTGCGCCGGGACGAAACGCCGCCGGTTCCGCCACATTGTCCCCTATCAGCATGCCGTTGTTTTCATCGAAAAGGAGGGGGCGCTTGACGAAGGCAACGGCGTTCTCAACCACAACAGGGTCGGTGGAGTCCCCACCGGTGCCGGCAAGGCAACCGCTCAAAAGCGTTGCAGCAATGACCAGAAACCCTGCTCCCGCCCGCTTTCCCGCGAGGCGGCGAATGGCAGAGCATCCGCAAATGAAAGATACATTGTCGACCGTCACTGGCAGCAACCTTATATGGCCCGAATTCCTTTTCCTAACCTAATTCCAGCGCTTACCTGCGTTCCAAACCTTTTCGGTAACGCAATGTAATAACGTGGAGTGGCACTCAAAACCCCAGAGTTTGGCTCGATTAAACTTTGAACCAATGTAAAATCCAAACACTGCGCGAATGCCAACGACATCGAGGGACCCGATCATGACAGCCTTTCACGCAATGAGGCAACTGGTTTCAGGGAGTTTAACGGCGTTGATGCTGCTGGCATTCGTGAGCCTTCAGGCAAACCTGGCTCACGCCGGAGCCCGCGAACAGGCCAAGCGAATTCACGACCGCATCGCCGGTGTTCCCCCCGCAGCTTCGGTCCTTGATGCCATGGAGGCAGATATCCTCGCAGGCGACGCTGTAGCTGCCGCTCAGAGAGCAATGAACGACCCTGCCTTCTACGACGTCACCCTGAAGAACTTCGCCGCGCCCTGGACCAATGAGGCCATGTCCCCCTTTGTCTCGCTCAACGACTACACCGCCACGGTCATCGGCATGGTGCGGGACGACGTTGACTTTCGGGAGGCACTGTTCGCAGACATCGTTTACGTGGGCGACAGCTCGCTGGGGCTGACCGGCTATTCCAACAGCAACAACACCCACTACGAGGAACTTGAGGCATCCGGCGAGTCTCTGAGTGATCCGGACGTTCTGGTCAGACGGACTCAGTCCAGTCTCAACTCTGAGCTGTCTGCTGATGCCACCGCTGGCGTCATGACCACCCGCGCCGCTGCCAGAGCATTTTTCAGCGCCGGCACCAATCGCGCGATGTTCCGTTTTACCCTGCTCAACCATATGTGCCGAGACCTTGAGCAAGTTGCCGACGTTTCTCTGCCACCTGACCGGATACGCCAGGACGTTTCCCGCAGCCCCGGCGGTGACAGCCGCGTATTCCTCAACAACTGCGTTGGTTGCCATACGGGGATGGACCCGATGGCCCAGGCCTTCGCCTATTACGATTACGAATATGATGCCAACGCCGACCCGGATGGCAATCTGGGACGTCTGGTTTATAACGCTTCCGGCGAAACAGACCCGGATACCGGTACCCGGGTGATGGGGAAATATCACATCAACGCCACCACCTTTGAACAGGGATACATCACCCCCGACGACGGCTGGGACAACTACTGGCGTTCCGGTGCGAACCGTCGGCTGGGTTGGGATTCAGGATTGACCGGTTCCGGAAACGGCGCGAAGAGCCTCGGTCAGGAATTCGCCAATTCGGATGCGTTCGCCGAGTGTCAGGTCAAAAAAGTATTCCGCAACATCTGTTTGCGGGAACCTTCCGACAGTGCAGACCGCGCTGAGGTGGACCGCATTGAGACCTTGTTCAGTTCACAGGGATACCGTCTGAAAGACGTGTTTGCAGAAACCGCTGCCTACTGCAAGGGAGACTGAACAATGCAGACCCGATTCGTGAGTACCTTCGCCAAGGCATCCTTTCTGATCCTCGCGTCACTGCTGGTGTTGGCGGGCTGCAAAGGCGGTGAATCTACCGAGGCGTTACCCAATACCTCCGATACGAATTCGACCGTCAATTATTCCGGCCCTGCCCCGGCGACCAATGACGTACTGAATTTCAAACGCAGCGTTTGGGACAACCTGGCGACAGCCGACAAGTGTGGTGCATGCCACAATGCGGGCGGACAGTCGCCCCAGTTTGTGCACGAAAATGACATCAATGTGGCGTATGCCCAGGCGAACACCATCGTAAACCTCGCCGATCCGTCGCAGTCGGAAATGGTGACCAAAGTGGCCGGGGGCCACAATTGCTGGTTATCCAGCACATCCGCCTGTGCAGACATTCTGACCACCTATATTGCAAACTGGGCCGGCGGGTCTGAAGGATCGGTAAAAACCGTTGAGCTCAGGGCACCCGAGAGCAAAGACGTCGGCGACACCCTCTCGTTCCCGTCCAGCTCCAGTCTTTTTGAAAGCACGGTTTATCCCGTCCTCACTGCCTACTGCAGCGACTGCCACACCAGCTCTGGCCAGACGCCCTATATCGCCAGCGCCGATCCACAGCTCGCTTACGACCAGTCCAAAAGCCGGATCGACCTGAACGACGACGGTGCGCTTCTCGCCGATGCCTCATCCCGTCTGGTCGAGCGGCTGCGGGACGACCAGCACAACTGCTGGACGGAAGACTGCACGGACTCGGCGCTGACCATGCTGGCCGCGATCCAGAATTTTATCGATGGATTGGGTGCTCCAGAGCCACTACCTGCGAACCTGGTGACCAGCGATGCTCTCAACTTATCCGCTGACGGACTTCTGGCGAACTCAGGCGGGCGTTACGAAGACAACGTCATTGCCCTGTATGAGTTCAAGACCGGTGAAGGCCAGACGGCATTCGACACCAGCGGTGTCTCGCCGGCTCTGGATATGACGCTTAGCGGCAATGTCAGCTGGGTCGGCGGCTGGGGTATCGAGTTCGGACCGTCCTACATGAATGAGGAAGGCGCGACGGTTCGCAGCGGTAAGGCTCAGGGTTCCACAACCAACAGTCGCAAGCTCCACACGCTCCTGACAGCTTCGGGGGAATACTCCATTGAAGCCTGGGTGGTGCCCGGCAACATCTCGCAAGAAGAAGCGAGAATCATCACCTACTCCGGCAGTTCTGACGCCCGGAACGTTACCCTTGGTCAGACACTGCAACGCTACGACGTGTTGCACCGCACAACTACCAGCGATCAGAACACGCCCTTCTTCACTCAGGCCAATCCCATGCTGGTTCAGGCAACGCTCCAGCACGTTGTGGTCAACTACACGCCGGATCGCGGACGAGAGATCTTTGTTAACGGCGAACCGACCGGTGATGTTGACCCGGATTCCCCCGGTCTGTTCACCGACTGGGACGATACCTTTGCGCTGGTATTTGGCAACGAAACTGATTTCAATTCTCCCTGGGAGGGTGCCCTTCGCATGGTTGCGATTCACAATCGCGCGCTGACCAGCGAACAGATCCAGGCCAACTACGACGTCGGGGTGGGTCAGAAGTTTTACCTG
This sequence comes from uncultured Marinobacter sp., assembly GCA_964632565.1. Classification (GTDB taxonomy): domain Bacteria; phylum Pseudomonadota; class Gammaproteobacteria; order Pseudomonadales; family Oleiphilaceae; genus Marinobacter. The sequence goes on from CAZWEP010000004.1 coordinate 99,604, forward strand.
CTGTTCGGGGTCACAGACATCGTTAACATTCCAGAGAGCTTCATCGTTTTTGAAGTCAGCCAGTTCGATAGCTTTGGTTACCTTTTCTCGAACCCGTTTTTCATCAGTCTGGACGAAACACAGACGCCCTCCTCCATACCGCTGCAAGGCATGCGTATTGGTATTAACGGCCGGGAGCCTGTGGTTGGTCAGGCATTTGCAAATCTGGATGTGACTCTGGGCACACCTGACTACGTACCCGGCAGTGGTCAGCCCCTATCGAGACTGGGCACTGTTATCGGCCTTGAGCAGGGACCAGACATCGACGAATTCTTCCTGACGTTCGAGCGACTCGGCAGCGAGGAAGACGTTCGAACGGAGGCTGCCCTGCCGCCCGAACCGACGCCTGCGGACCTGCCGCCAGCCTCTGAGATCGGACTGCGCACCTTTGACGAGGTCAACGCAACCATGTCCAAAGTCACCGGTATCGCTACTACCGAGACGGCTATCAGCAACACCTTCACCAAAGTCAGGCAACAATTGCCGACTGTGGAAAACATCGAAGGATTCCTGTCATCCCACCAGATGGCGGTGACTCAGATGGCCATCCAGTACTGTGATGTGCTGGTCTCCGACACCACCCGTCGGACTGACTTTTTCCCGGCCTTCGATTTTGCCGAGAACGCCAGCACTGCCTTCGATGCTACCGGACAAGCCAACATTACCGGACCGCTTCTGGCGAATTTTGTGGGCACAGGACTCGATACGCAGCCTACAAATCTCGCAATTGAAACGGAATTGGGCGAACTGATGACCGGACTGTCCGCTTGTGGTGGCGGCAGCTGTCCAGCCGGTCGTACGGAAACCGTCGTGAAAGCCAGCTGCGCAGCGCTGCTCGGCAGCGCCGTGACACTGATTCAGTAAAGGACTTCGATCATGCTCATCAAAAACTCACGCAAACGCGCCCTGTCCCTTGAAGAGCCTCTGCTGCATCCGGATCATGCGCGCCCCAAAACCCGCCGTGAATTCATCGCACAGGGGTTTATGGCTGGGGCGGCCACCCTGTCTGGTGCCTCTCTTTTTAGCCTGCTGACGCCGCGCAATGCCTATGCCCTCTCACAGGAACTGGAAGATCGAAAGGCGGAATGCGGCATTCAGGTTGGCGCTGGCGGCAAAATACCCTTCATCTGCTTTGATCTTGCCGGCGGCGCCAACATTGCCGGTTCCAATGTGCTGATGGGCAAATCCGGTGGGCAGCTCGATTTCCTGAGTACCGCTGGGTACAACAAGCTCGGCCTGCCGGGCGATATGGTTCCAAATGACCCGGCGTTCGTGAATCAGGAGTTTGGACTGGCGTTCCATTCCGACAGCGGATTCCTGCGCGGCATGCAGGACACAGTGTCAGTCTCAGCCCGCGCCTTCATCAATGGCGCTATCATCGCAGCGCGCTCCGAGAACGATACCGGCAACAATCCGCACAATCCCATGTACGGCATCCTACGGGCTGGCGCGAATGGCGAGCTTCTTTCACTGGTGGGCTCCCAGAGTTCCGAGAGCGGCGGCAACTCCATGGCCCCCATGAGCCTGATTGATCCGGGCGCACGTCCGACCAAGGTGGATCGCCCCTCGGATGCCACGGGCCTGGTGGATGTCGGCGATCTGACCTCGATTCTCAGTCAGTCAGACGCCGTGTCCGTTCTGGAGTCCATTTATGGCATCAGCGAATCCAA